>CANQSB010000013.1 GCA_947626435.1 uncultured Lachnospiraceae bacterium
GCCGTCGGCGCGCCTTATATTTTCAAGGCAGGAAAGCCCAATCCCAGAAATTACAGGGCGGCAATGCAAAGAATGAGAACAGACGCCCACAGCACGCTTTTTGTAGGCGACCAGATTTTTACCGACGTGTGGGGAGCAAACAGGGCGGGTATATATTCAATACTTGTGAAGCCAATTCACCCCAAGGAAGAAATTCAGATTGTTTTGAAACGGTATCTTGAGAAAATTGTGCTGTTCTTTTATAATAGAAGGTGCAGGAAGCAAATCGGCGGCAGGAATTAGCCGCACTGCTGTGTAGAATTCTGTAATTATCTAAATGCAGTATTAGTAATTGCGAAATGTGTTCTAAACTGCCCGAATTTAGTCAAAATATATAAAAATCGCGTCAATGTACTGTATCACAGATACAGTACATGAGCGCTCCGCGAGACACCGCTTATTTTATATATTTTGCCTAAATTCTATGTTGTCGAATAGAGTTTCGCAAATGCTTATAAATGCGGCATAAGTGAAAGGAAAATTTGAAGATGACAATAAATGGAAAGACACGCACATGCGGGCTTATCGGCAATCCCGTAGAGCACACGATGTCGCCCCAGATACATAATTTTATTGCGGAAAGCCTTGGCATTGATATGGTGTATGTGCCGTTTTTTGTGGACAACGGGGAGCTTGGCGCGGCTGTAAATGGCGCGTATGGATTAAACATACTCGGAATGAATGTTACAGTGCCATACAAAAATGATGTAATAAATTACCTTACGGATATAGACGCGCGCGCAAAAAATATCGGGGCGGTCAATACGCTTGTGCGAATTGACGGCGGTTATAAGGGTTATAATACCGACATTTCGGGATTGGAGCGCGCTATGAGGAGTGACGGTGTCGTTATTGATGGCGAGGAGGTCATAGTACTTGGCGCAGGCGGAGTGGGACGCGCAGTGGCTTTTATGTGTGCTTCATACAATGTGAAAAAGGCGTACCTTTTGAACAGGAGCGTGGAAAAGGCTGTAGCGATAGCGGATGAGGTGAATAAAGCGCTCAATACTGACTGCATAGCGCCGATGCCGTTAAGCGAATATGGCAGCCTTTCCCAAAACGGCGAAAAAAAATACATCGTAATACAATGCACCAGCGTAGGGCTTTTCCCGAATGTTGACGCGTCTGCCATTGAGGACGAATCATTTTACGGCTGCGTCAAGGTAGGGTATGACCTTATTTACACGCCATGGGAGACAAAGTTTATGAAGCTTGTACGCCAGAGCGGCGCGCCGGCGCATAATGGCTTGAAAATGCTTTTATATCAGGCGGTTGATGCCTTTGAACTTTGGAATGGCTGCAAGGTGCCGAATGAAATCGCGGATAAGGCGTATGAGCTTTTGAAGAGCGGGCAAAACATTAAATAGCTTAAAATCTGCGGAAGACATTATTTAAGGCTTTTAAAATGTTTGGAAAAAAACGGCGAGGATGGACATTTTGCGGAACAGGGAGAAATATGAAACGCGATAATATAATTTTAATCGGATATATGGGCTGCGGCAAGACTACAATGGGGAAATGCCTTGCAAAGCTTTTGGACTATACATTTACTGACACAGATGAGCTTATAGAGCAACAGCAAAACCGTACCATAAGCGAGATATTTGCCACAGACGGCGAGCAGGGCTTTAGGGACATGGAGACAGCAATCTTGAAACAGCTGCTTGACAAAAAAAGTGACAGGCTTGTCATTTCTACAGGCGGCGGCATGCCAATGCGCGAGGAAAACAGGGCGCTTTTGCAAAAGCTTGGAACGGTAGTTTATTTAAGGGCGACCCCTGAAACAATTTATGAAAGGATAAAATATGACACCTCAAGGCCGCTCTTGCAATGCGAAAATCCGCTTAAACGCATAAAGGAAATGCTTGCGCAGAGAGCAGACGCGTATGAGGCGGCAGCGGAGCTTAACTTTGATGCAGATGAGATGAGCCAGATGGAGCTTGCGAATACTATAGCGGACAGTATAAAAAAATCTTAATTTGGATATGAAATTTTTTGGCAAATTTAAACGCATTAGAGCATATTTGCCAATCACAAGCAATAATAAAATAGGCATTTACAGAATTAAATTCAGACGGTTTAAAACACATTTCCCAATTACCTAAGTGATAATAAAAACGAGAAAGGATTATTAGTAATATGAAACTTTTAGTCATAAACGGACCAAACCTTAATTTCCTCGGCATAAGGGAAAAAGGCATATACGGCACACAGGATTATAATTACCTTGTAAATATGATACAGGAAAAGGCAAAGGCTGAGAACTGCGAGATAGAGTGCTTCCAGTCAAACCACGAGGGAGCGATAATTGACAGGATACAAGAAGCATATTTTGACGGAACACAGGGCATAGTCATAAACCCCGGCGCATACACGCATTACTCATATGCGATACGCGACGCGCTTGCAAGCATTGAAATACCAAAGGTTGAGATACATATTTCGGACATTACAAAAAGGGAAGAATTTAGAAAAAATTCTGTGACAAAAGCAGCGTGCGACCATCAGATTTACGGCAAAGGGCTTGACGGATATATTATGGCGATAGACTTTATTTTGAGAAAATAGGCTTGTAAAAAGAGGAGATTTATGAAAAAGAGCATAGCAATAATAATGGCGGCGATTATACTGCCGACTGTCCTGATGACAGGATGCGGGGGTTCAAGCGCGGATTCAAGTGAAAGCAATATGGCGGAAGGTGTGACAAATTCCGCAGATATGCAAGGTATAGGCTCATCATATACATATGAAACTGATGACTATGAGGAAGAATACCAGGCATCGGCGGAGGAAGGCGGTGATTTATCCGATTCCGCTCAGTCAGACATAAGCCAAAAGCTTGTTTACACAGGCAGCCTTTCCATAGAAACGCTTGATTACGCAGCGACAATGTCAAACCTTCGCAGCCGCATCAAAGAGTACGGAGGCTTTATTGAGAGCGAATATGAATGGGATTCCAATACTCGTTGGTATATGGACAATGCCTCATCAACAGGCACAATGCACATGGATATGACAGTGCGCGTGCCGTCGCAAAAGTATGAAGATTTTATAAATACGATAGAGGGCGAGGAAAGGATAACATCTAAAAATTCACAGGTAGAGAACATAACAAAATCCTACTACGAGACCTCGGCGTTGCTCGAGTCAAGCAGAATACAGGAGGAACGCCTGCTTGATATGATGGAAAACGCCTATACTATCGAGGACATGATAGCTATAGAGGCAAGGCTTACCGAAGTGCAGAAAGAGATAAATGTCTACAAAAGCCAGCTCGCCGTAATGGACACTAATGTGTCATATTCCACAGTGACATTGAGCGTGGAAGAAGTGCGCAGATATACGGAAGTAAAGGACACCTTTAAATTCACAGACAGGCTCTCAAACACTGTCAGGGAAAGCTGGGAATCCTTCTGGAACATATTGGAGTGGCTGCTGTTTTTTATCATAAGACTGATACCGATTGTATTAATATTTACGCCGATTGTTCTGCTGATAATATTTATAATAAGAAGAACACAGCCATCCGAAATAAGGCAGATGAAAAAGCAGGCAAAACAGGAGCAAAAAAGAAGACGGCACATGGGCATGCCGCCTCAGATGCCAATGCCGCCAATGCCTCAAATGCCGCCAATGCATCAGCCGATAAACAGCGTCGCGCAGGAAACGCCCGCCGGTCAGACACAGGACAGCGCGGACAAGACGGACAATAAAACCGAAGATAAGAAGTAAATTTAGAAGTAAAAATGATACAAAATTAATAAAATTTTCGAGATGTAAAAAATAATAGTTGAAATGTGTTCCAATTTGTTATAAAATGGACAAGGATTGCAAATGTGAAAAGAGAGTATTAGGAGGATTATTTATGATATCAGCAGGAGATTTCAGAAACGGCATTACGATAGAGTATGAAGGAAACATCTATCAGATTATTGAGTTTCAGCATGTTAAGCCCGGAAAGGGAGCCGCTTTCGTGAGGACCAAGCTCAAAAACATAATCAATGGTGGCGTAGTTGAGAAGACTTTCAGACCCACTGAAAAATGCCCGCAGGCGCGTATCGACAGAAAGGATATGCAGTATCTCTACGAGGACGGAGATTTATACTACTTTATGGATACAGAAAATTATGAGCAGATTGGACTTAATGCCGACAGCGTAGGTGATGCGCTCAAGTTTGTCAAGGAAAATGAAATGGTTAAGGTTTGCTCACATAATGGCAATGTATTCGCTATCGAGCCGCCCTTGTTTGTAGAGTTAAAGATTACAGATACGGAGCCGGGCTTCAAAGGCGATACCGCTACAGGCGCGACAAAGCCTGCTACGGTTGAGACAGGTGCGGTTGTGGCAGTACCTTTGTTTGTCAATACAGATGATGTCATCAAGATTGACACGAGAACAGGCGAGTACCTTTCAAGGGTATAATGCTGTATTATAAATAATAAGACAACGGGAAAAATGTAACAGGCTTTTTTCGCGTTGTCTTTTTTATTGTCAAAATTAAGGCAATTTGGCGAAAGGAGAAAAGAGTATGAATAATTAAAGGAAAGGGATATTTTATTTATGGAGTTTACAAGTTTTAAAGCAATAGTGAGAGATGAAGTGGAAAGAAGGACGGGCGATGCATGTTATGTCCGCCTGAACGACATAATAAAGAACAATGGGGTGAAGCTTTGCGGGCTTACGGTGACGCAGGAGGATTGTAATATTTCTCCCACGATATATCTTGATGAATACTATGAGGCATATGAGAGCGGCAAAGCTACGCTGGAGGAGGTAATAAACGATGTGATGTCGGCATACAGGCACAGCAAGGCGACACACAATATAGAAATGAAATACTTTTTTGACTATGGCACAGTGAGGAAAAGGATAGTGTACAAGCTTATTAACACTGAAAAAAACAAGGAACTTTTGTCCGATGTGCCTCACATTGATTTTCATGATTTATCGATAGTTTTTCAATTCCTTTTTGATGAGGACTATCTTGGAAGCGCGACAATCCTTATACACAACGCCCACCTCAAAATATGGGGCATAACTTTGGAAGAGCTTTACAGTGATGCCAAGCGCAATACGCCGGTCTTAAATAAATATGAGATAAAAAGCATGAGCGATGTGATATCTGAAATTATGCCGCAGCAGGGTTCTGTGCGTAATGAAATCCCATTATATGTGCTAAGTAATAAAAGCAGGCTTCAAGGCGCTGCATGCATACTTTATCCTGACCTGCTGAAGAATTTTTCTGCGGCGATAGACAGCAGCCTCTATATAATACCATCGTCAATCCATGAGGTTCTGCTTCTTCCGACAGACGAAAATGACGAGGCGGAAAGCATAAAGCAGATGGTAAAAGAGGTAAACGACACCCAAGTTGAGGCGGAGGAGGTACTTTCATATTCGGTTTACTTCTATAATAATGCGGATGATAAGATATATGTATGTTAAAGGCTGAGAGGCTTAATGGAAGAATGTTAAAAATTTAGCAATTTTTTGAAAAAATCTTTGATAAATTATTGACAATTGAATATATTATGTTTATCATTGTTACAGCAGCTAGTAAAAATGCATCGTTAGATGATTTAACTAATTGAGAAAAGGAGAGTTCAGGTAGATGAAAAAATGGGTTTATCTATTCACAGAAGGCAATGCAAACATGCGTGAGCTCCTCGGTGGTAAAGGCGCAAACCTTGCAGAGATGACAGGTTTAGGGCTTCCCGTTCCACAGGGCTTCACAATCACGACAGAGGCTTGTACTCAGTATTACGAGGACGGCAGAGAGATTAATGAGGAAATTCAGGCGCAGATTAATGAGTATATCGTAAAGATGGAGGAGATTACCGGAAAGAAATTCGGCGACAAGGAAAATCCCCTTCTCGTGTCAGTGCGTTCAGGTGCAAGAGCTTCAATGCCTGGCATGATGGATACTATACTGAATCTTGGATTAAATGAGACGGTTGTTAATGTTATTGCGGAGAAATCAGGCAATCCCCGTTGGGCTTGGGACTGCTACAGAAGATTTATCCAGATGTATTCGGACGTCGTTATGGAGGTAGGCAAGAAATACTTTGAAGAGCTTATCGACGAGATGAAGGCAAAGAAAGGCGTGACATTTGACGTTGAGCTTACCGCAGAGGATCTGAAGGAGCTTGCTTCACAGTTCAAGGCAGAATATAAGGAAAAGATTGGCTCCGACTTCCCTGACGATCCTAAGGAGCAGCTTATGGGCGCCATCAAGGCGGTGTTCCGTTCATGGGATAATCCGCGCGCGAATGTATACCGCCGCGACAATGATATCCCTTATTCATGGGGTACGGCGGTAAACGTACAGTCTATGGCATTCGGAAATATGGGTAACGACTGCGGTACGGGCGTTGCTTTCACAAGAGACCCCGCTACAGGTGAGAAGAAGCTTATGGGCGAGTTCCTTGTAAATGCTCAGGGCGAGGATGTTGTTGCGGGCGTGCGTACGCCTATGCCTATCGCAAAGATGGAGCAGGAGTTCCCGGAGGCATTCGCTCAGTTTAAGGATGTATGCCAAAAACTTGAGACACATTACAGAGATATGCAGGATATGGAGTTTACTGTTGAAAACAAGAAACTCTATATGCTTCAGACAAGAAACGGCAAGAGGACAGCTCAGGCTGCGCTTAAGATTGCGTGTGATTTAGTTGACGAGGGTATGCGCACAGAAGAAGAGGCTGTAGCCATGATTGACCCTCGTAACCTTGATACATTGCTGCATCCTCAGTTTGATGTTACCGTTTTAAAGAGCGCTACGCCTGTAGGCAAGGGACTTGGAGCATCACCGGGCGCTGCCTGCGGCAAGATTGTATTCTCGGCAGAGGATGCTGAAAATTGGCATGACAGAGGCGAGAAGGTAGTGCTTGTGCGTCTTGAGACTTCACCTGAGGACATTACGGGCATGAAGGCTTCACAGGGCATCCTTACAGTGCGCGGCGGTATGACGTCTCATGCGGCTGTTGTTGCGCGCGGCATGGGCAAGTGCTGCGTATCAGGCTGCGGCGATATCGCTATGGATGAGGAAAACAAGAAGTTTACGCTTGCAGGCAAAGAGTATCATGAGGGAGATTATATCTCAATTGACGGCTCTACAGGCAATATATATGACGGCGAGATTCCTACGGTTGACGCTACGATTGCAGGCGAATTTGGCAGAATCATGAACTGGGCTGACAAGTACAGGACATTAAAGGTTAGGACAAACGCTGATACGCCTGCAGACGCAAAGAAGGCAAGAGAGCTTGGCGCAGAGGGCATCGGTCTTTGCCGTACGGAGCATATGTTCTTTGAGGAAACCAGAATTGCGGCATTCAGGGAGATGATTTGCGCGGACACTGTTGAGGAAAGAGAAGCGGCGCTTGAAAAGATTCTTCCTTACCAGCAAGGCGATTTTGAAGCGCTCTATGAGGCTCTTGAGGGCAACCCTGTTACAATCCGTTTCCTTGACCCGCCTCTTCATGAGTTTGTTCCTACAGAGGAAGAAGACATCAAGAAGCTTGCTGACGCACAGGGAAAATCTGTAGAGGAGATAAAGAATATCATTACTTCCCTGCATGAATTTAACCCTATGATGGGTCACAGGGGCTGCCGTCTGGCGGTAACTTATCCTGAAATTGCAAAAATGCAGACGAAGGCGGTTATCCGTGCGGCAATCAATGTTCAGAAGAAGCATTCTGACTGGAAGGTTAAGCCGGAGATTATGATTCCGCTTGTATGTGAGGTTAAGGAGCTTAAATATGTAAAGAAGATTGTCGTTGAGACGGCGGATGCCGAGATTGCGGCAGCAGGCGTTAAGCTTGAGTATGAGGTAGGCACTATGATTGAGATACCAAGGGCTGCGCTTACGGCTGATGAGATAGCTAAAGAGGCGGACTTCTTCTGCTTTGGCACGAACGACCTTACTCAGATGACGTTCGGCTTCTCTCGCGATGATGCGGGCAAGTTCCTGAACGCATACTATGACACGAAGATTTTCGAGAACGATCCGTTTGCCAAGCTTGACCAGACGGGCGTAGGCAAGCTTATGGAGCTTTCAATCAAGCTCGGCAAGCCTGTAAATCCGAAGCTTCATGTAGGTATCTGCGGCGAGCACGGTGGAGATCCTTCGTCAGTAGAGTTCTGCCACAAGATTGGACTTGACTATGTGTCATGCTCACCGTTCCGCGTGCCTATCGCAAGGTTGGCAGCGGCGCAGGCGGCGATTGCCAATAAATAGGCAAATAGAAAATCGCGAGTATTTTTACTTTACAACGCTGGTTATTACTCGGAAAGATGCGCAGAAGTACATGAAACGTCATCTCGAGTATATAAAGGCGAAACGTTTTAAGATATTATTTGCAAAATCTATATTTAACTCGAAAGGGAAGCAAGTTGCTTCCCTTTCGTTATTTCTCGAAGTGTAAAACACTACAAGCCATATATTTTAACGTCCAATTTCGAAGGTTAAGCACATGTGTTATAAATGTCAAGGAAAAAATAAAATTTTTGATAATAGCTAAAATGTAAATTTATGCACAAAAAAATTGAAATAATATAAATTCAGATTGACAAGTAAATAGTAATGACGTATAGTATAAATGTTAAAAAAAATATGGAATAACAGGAGGATATTGTAATGAAAATGCGTTGGAAGAAGATTGTCGCAATTCTTGGCGCTGTGACAATTGTTGCAAGCTCAGGCAATCTAATGACAGTAAGAGCTGCTGAACAGCCAACAGAAAATGCTGTTGATGAAGTTTCTGATGAAAATGAGAAAGAGGGAACATTAGATTCTACAGATGAAAAAGAAACTTCGAGCTCTACGGAGGCAGAGAAAACATCAAATTCAGGAGAAGAACAAGGTGATTCAAACTCTGTGGATAAGGAAGAAACATCAGGTTCGCCAGAGGAAACAAGTACAGAGGATTCAGCAGATAAGACTTCTGAGGAAGACACAAAGGATGAGAATGCATCAGAGGAGGAAACAGAAGGCGAGAGCGAGACTGAGTTGGAAGAAGATGGGATTATGCTTCTTTCAGAGGATGCCGATGGTGAAAATGGCGAATTAAAGGATGCTGATAGTGAAGATGGCGAATTGAAGGTTGCTGAGGAGCTTAGATGGAGTGATGAAATTCCCGGACAGGCAGTTTTTTATAATCCTAATGATGAAAATATTTCATATGAACTTCATTTATACAAAGATGGCAATTCATTAGGAGGTTGGTCAGGACCGATTGATGGAATCGGTGATGTGGAAGTTAATACAGTCAGTAACATAATGGAATCGGGAGTGTATACATATAGGGTAGAGTTGTTTGCTTATGGAGTAAAACCGGATTATGACCTTTCTGACGGTTGTGTTTCAGAAGTTAGTAGTGATTTTGTATACACAAGACCGGATAGTGTTATAAGTATACCTCAAAATATAAAATGTGGTACTGATGGCAAGGTCACATGGGATGCGGTTGAAAATGCGTACGGTTACTGGTCATGTCTGTATTATAAAGATGATAATCAGAATTATGTTATGGTAATGAGCAGAGGAAGAACTGATGCTTATACAGACTGGTCAGACAAATTGGGTGAGGGATATGACTATTATGTAAATGTTAGGACTGTAAGCAATAATATAAATAAATATGCTAATAGTGAATGGTCTGATTATATTCCGTTTGACACCAGTGCTGTAGGCGAAAAGGTTAGTGAAAAATTGAATGAAACGATTAGTGGAGTAACATCGGACAATGTAAGCGACCAAGTACAGGCTGTAAAGAATGGTTTTAAGGACAATAAGGGTGAATTGCGTACAGCAATGCAGACTGACCCAAGTACACAGGGCATAATAGCAGATCTTGAAGAAAAATATATAGGAGAAAAGCATCTAACTGTTAATCCTGAAGTATCAGAAGATATTGGGATAGGCGCAAGTGAAGTAAAGGTGTTAGGCGCTGCATTAAATGCAACGGAAGAAGGCGGCAGTATTACATTTAATATGTCAAAGCCGGATGAGGAAACACAAAAGGATTTAATCACAAATAGCCATTTTAAAAACGCAATAGCATTAAATTTTGACCTTTATGGTGCCGGAATTAAAGAAGGGGATGAACTTGCAATCCCTGTTACGATAACGATGCCTATACCGGAAGGAATAGAAGATGTTAATTCGCTTGCAATTATTCATTATAAAAGTGACAATACAATTGATGAATATATTGAGCCCCATGTTAATGGCGATGGCACAATTTCCTTTACAGTAACACACTTCAGCAATTTTGTATTTGGTGAAGACAAGCGGAGTTCAGGTAGCAATTCATCAAATTCAGGCAGCAGTTCATCTTCAGGCGATGACGATTCAGAATCGGTAAGTGTTGTTGACAACTCATGGAAACCGACAACACCTGATGAGATTAAGAGATATTCATTCTACAGCAGAGAAAAGGTAAACTATACGATGGATGTAACAAATGCATATCCTGTAACAATCACAAATGCCATGCAAGGTAAGCTCTGCTTTGACTCCTTTGAGGCAGTGCTTGGTGATTACACGATAGGCAGGACATACAATATCTTTCCAAGTACAAACGGAAAGGCTGTATACAAAATGCCGACAGCAGCAAAAATAACGCTGACAATACCAAACGGCTTACAGAAGGCAAACAGAGAGTACAAGATGATATGCGTTACGGAGAAAGGTCTGCCGATAGTGCTTGACGATATCGACACGAATCCCAATACGATAACCTTCTCGACAGACAGTTATTATGCGTTTGCACTTATCTATAAAGACGCGGCGCCATCGAACTTGAATTAATTATATAGCATTTGTTAAGCTCCGAAGTGGAAAGACATCCACTTCGGAGTTTTTTTGCATAAATGTGCGAATTGTCCAAATTTTCCTATTTTACAAACACAATCAAATAAATTATAATGTATTTATAAAATCCAGACCCAAAGCCTAAATATGAAAGCAGGAGATATATTTATATGGAAAGAGCAATGATAATAGGCGTAAACATAGATAAAAGCGTCAGCGCCTTTGAGCTTGCGATGGATGAGATGTCAAGTCTTGCCGAGGCATGTGATATGGAGGTTGTAGGGCGCATAGAGCAGCATATGGAAAGGGCAAACACAGCCACTTACATAGGCAGCGGCAAGGTCAGGGAGGCGCGCGAAATGGCGGATGCGTTGGAGGCGGATGTCATTATATTTGACAATGGACTGACTCCGATACAACTGAGAAACCTGCAAAACGAGCTTGACTATCCTGTAATGGACAGGACTACCCTGATACTTGAAATATTTTCAAGACGGGCAAAGACAAGGGAGGCTAAGCTGCAGGTAGAAACGGCAAGGCTTCAATATATGCTTCCGCGTCTTGTTGGTCTGCACAAGGCGCTTTCGAGGCAGGGTGGCACTAGCGGAGCCATGAGCAGCAGAGGCGCAGGCGAAAAGAAAATAGAACTTGACAAAAGACGGCTTGAACAGCGTCTAGCCACTATGAGGCGGGAGCTTGCGGGAATATCTGATGAAAGAAAGACGCAGCGCAAGCAGCGCGCGTCGTCTAATCTTCCGAGAGTGGCGCTTGTCGGCTATACCAACGCGGGCAAGTCAACCATCATGAATCTGCTGCTATCGGCGTTTGTGGAAGACGAGGGAAAGCAGGTGCTTGAGAAGGATATGCTTTTTGCGACACTTGACACGACCGTAAGAAAAATAGCGCCGCCAAACAGAAACGCTTTCCTGCTTTCTGATACGGTCGGATTTATCTCCAATCTGCCGCACAATCTGATAAAGGCATTCCGTTCGACGCTTGATGAGCTGCGGGAGGCGGATTTGCTTTTGCAGGTGATTGATTATTCTGATGAAAACCACGCGGAGCATATGAAGGTTACGAGCGAAACGCTAAAGGAGCTTGGCGCGGGCAATATACCGATGCTTTATATTTTTAACAAGGCAGACCTGTGTGGGATGGGGCGGCTTGCGGCGGTTCAAGGCGAGGACAGGCTGTATATGTGCGCAAAATCTGAAAACAGCATTGACGCGCTGCTGTCGCTTATCGAACAGAAGCTTTCAGGCGGGTACAGGGAATGCGAGCTGCTGATACCATATAAGAGAGGAGACATAATGTCTTATCTGAATGAGAATTCTGCGGTATATGAAACGGATTACAGAGAGGACGGCATATATATGAGAGCGAGGCTGACTGTTGAAGATGCGGGACGGTATGCGCAGTATGTGATTGCTTAGATTATTATATTTGATTTGGGCAATGATTCACTATATGCAGAATTAACAGGAATGATGACGTAACTTTGATATGGCTTTAAATGAGATGAAATTGTTCGCTATACACAGAATTAACGGGAATGGTGATACGGATGCGCAGAAAAATATACATTGGCGGATTTATTTTGGTAATACTTATCAATATTCTGGCTTGGAACAGCCCAAGCTTCTGTGACTGGCACATAAAGCATATACTGCCGCTAATCCTGAATACCTATGGACGATTCACAAGCCTTGTTCCGTTTAGCGCGGGCGAAGCAATGCTTGTCTTGGCAGTGTTCATTACGCTGTTTGGAATTATATTCTTTATATGGAGCATGGTAAAAAGAAGTAAATTCAAAAAGGCGGTAAAAATATACTGGAAAGCATATGCGTGGATATTCTGGGCGGTATGCTGGATTATGACGTTAAATTGTTCAATATTTTACCATGCGCCTGATTTTGAACAGCGCTATCTTACATATGATGGTGGAGGAAATGAGACTAGCACCGACGGCGGAAACAATGAGAAAGATAAAAAAATGTATTCAAATGAAGAACTTGCCGCCCTGCGCGATTACATAGTCGTTCATTGCAATGAACTTGCGCAGACCTTTACACGTGATGAAAACGGATATATAATCTATGGTAAGGATTTATTTGAACTGTCGCGTGAAGCAATGCGGAAGCTTGGGACGGAATACGAGCTATTAAACGGATATTATGTGACACCCAAATATTTGAAAATGTCCGCCTTCTTCACGCAGCAAAACATAATGGGCTATTATTTCCCGTTTTCAATGGAGGCAAACATCAATTCAATGATGTACATCGCAAATGTGCCTGTGACGGTCTGCCACGAGCTTGCGCATACCAAGGGCTTTCTAAATGAAGACGATGCGAATATGATAGGCTATCTTGCCTGCATAAAATCAGACGATAAATTTATGCAGTACAGCGGGTATTTAAGTGTGCTGAACTATGTCAACAACGAATTTTACTATTTAATAGGCAAAGACGCGGCGGTTTATAAAAATCATGCACAAATAAGCAGCCTTGTAAGTCACGACAATATTTTTCTCACCCCCGCAGAAAACGCCAAAGTGGAGCAGAAAGCAGTCATAAAAACGGAAACGGTGAGAGAGGTTTCAAACATGTTTACGGATACGGTGCTTAAATTAAACGGCGTCGAGGAAGGCCGAAAGCAGTATGACGGGGTCGTTAATCTGCTTTTGCAGTATTATGACGGCGAGCTGTATTGAGGGCTTGAAACATAATCATTCAAATGTCTAATTAAATCTTGCAAAAGCTTCCTTGATAACGCAGAATTTGGGTGAAATATACAAAATAAGCGGTGCCTTGTGGAGCACCACGCCGCGTTTTTATATATTTCACACAAATTCGGACAGTTTAGAATACATTCTGCAAACGCAGATGCCTACTGTTAGTCTAAATAATGAAAGGAGGATGTTTTATAATGGGAAATGTAATCTCATATATAGAAGAATTTGGAGGCTATACTTTTGTGGAAAAGCCAATGTGCGAGCTTGACGGGCTGATTTTATCGCACTTATCATACTATGTCTACGACGGCATAGTGCCGACGCTTGAGGAAGCGCCCGCCTCCATAAAGCTTGAGGACTTGGGGCGCGATATCGACAAGGAAAATTTTATCTCCGTAAAATGGGAGCTTGAAAAAAACCGCGAGCTTTTTGAAAAAGTGACAAGCTCACGCCGCTATAGGAGCGCCCGCGCCTGCTTTTATGTGCACGAAACAGACAACGACAGCGCGGTGCAGTTTGGCGCAGTGACATTTGTCTTGGGAAACGGAGATGTATTCGTATCATTTAGAGGAACAGACGACGAACTTATAGGTTGGAAAGAAGACTTTTACATGGCATGCAGAGCGCCCGTAGGAGCGCAACTCAGAAGCGCAGAATACCTAAACCACATCGCAGAGCATTTCACCAAGCGCAAAAATCTAAGACTGTATCTGGGCGGTCATTCCAAAGGCGGCAACCTCGCCGTATACGCCGCCATGTGCTGTGACGACCATGTAAAACATAAAATAGCGCGCATCTACGACATGGACGGTCCCGGCTTTCACCCCGAATTTATGAAACATCTCGACTACGACAGCGTAAGGGACAAAATATTCAAAATAGTCCCCGACGGCTCTTTCGTCGGTCTGCTCATGGAAACAAGGACGGACTACACGCTTATAAAAAGCACCCAAATCGGACTATCCCAGCATGTAACGCTCTCATGGTGCGTAGAAGGCGACAGCTTCGTTCGCTCTGATGCCGCCGACCCATCCCGCAAAGCACTGTACGACAAAATCAACCAATGGATTTACGACATGAGCAGAGAACAGGTTGACAATTTCACCGAAAACCTTTTCAAACTCATAGAAATCACAGAAGCCAGCACCCTCACAGACCTAAAAACCGTAATGCCCGACGCCCCCAAAAAGCTTCACAACATAGGCATCGAATACAGAAAAATGGACGAAAAAACAAAACACATCTTCTGGGAGATAAGCGTCTTCATCATGGAAGTAGCCGCCCAGGACCAACAAGACCGCATAAAAAAATCCAAAACCCTAGAAAAAATCAGACAACATATAGAGGCATGACAGAGAACGCAAGCGTTTTTCTACTTGTAATTTTGTCGCGGCGACTGGGGTAGTAATCAAATGAAACCGTTTACAAAAAATTTCTAAAGAAATTGCTAAAGCAAATTAAAGGTAGTTGACTTTCTAACTAAAACGATATAAAATTTAATATGTAAGTGCTTACAGAAAATACCATATATTGATGTCACCACAGCGCCTACAAACAATAAATTGATAGGAGATAAGAAAATGGAATTATTGAACGCGGCTAAGACCGGAAAAAAGACAAGACCTATTAAGGTGCTTCAGTTTGGCGAAGGCAACTTCCTACGTGCTTTTGTCGATTATTTCATCGACATAGCAAATGAAACAGGTAAATTCGACGGCGACATAGTTCTGGTAAAACCCATTGATTTTGGAAATCTCGATATGTTCCACAATCAGGATTGCCAGTACACAGTATGCCTGCGCGGTATCGTAGACGGCGAGCCGAAAGTAATCAAGAGAGTAGTCACAAGCGTTGCAGACGCAGTTGACGCTTATAAAGAGTATGAGAAGTACGACGGCTACGCAAAGCTTGACTCCCTGAGATTTATTGTTTCAAACACGACAGAGGCAGGAATCGTTTACGACGACAGCGATAAATTCGAGAGCAACCCTCCCAAGACATATCCCGGCAAGCTCTGCAAGCTGCTCTACACAAGATATAAGCATTTCAATGGAGCTGCAGACAAGGGACTTATCATTCTTCCCGTAGAGCTCATTGACGACAACGGTATTCATCTGAAAGAGTGCGTAGTAAAATTTGCAAAGCTCTGGAACCTCGAGGACGGCTTTACCAAGTGGCTTGACGATGCATGCGTATTCACATCTACATTAGTAGACCGCATTGTTACAGGCTATCCCAGAGACGAGGCAGAGGAAATCTGGAAAGACTTAGGCTATCAGGACAATATCGTGGTAACAGCCGAGCCGTTTGGTCTGTGGGTAATCGAAAGCTCAAAGGATATAAGCAAGGAGCTCCCGCTTCCCGACGCAGGACTTCCCGTAATATACACAGACAATCAGAAACCGTACAAGCAGAGGAAAGTGCGCATTTTAAACGGCGCCCACACTTCATTCGTGCTTGCATCATATCTTGCTGGCAACGATTATGTAAGAGAGTCTATGGAAGACGAGATAATCGGCAAGTTTATGCATGACACGATTTATAATGAAGTTATCCCGACGCTCGACCTTCCCAAGGAAGATCTGATTAACTTTGCAGAGGCAGTAGACGGCAGATTTAAGAATCCGTATATAAAGCATGCGCTCCTTTCAATTTCGCTCAATTCCGTATCAAAGTGGAGAGCAAGATGCCTTCCTTCACTGCTTGAGTACATCAACAGAAAGGGCGAGCTTCCCAAGCATCTTACCTTCTCTATCGCGGCGCTCATGGCGTTCTACACAGGCAGCGAAATCCGTGAGAAGGCGCTTATCGGACACAGAGACGGACAGGAGTACAATATCCTTGATGACGCGGCAGTGCTTGAATTCTTTGCGGCAAACAGCGCTAAACCTTCAAAAGAGTTTACGGATTTGTACCTTAGCAATGCGGACTTCCATGGTCAGGATCTGACAAAGGTTGCAGGACTTGCTGACGCGGTAGCCTCTTACCTTGACGATATTAGGACACTTGGCATGAGAAAAGCTTTGGAGAAGAATTTTTAATGAAAGTCATATGGGGGTTTAAATGGCAAATTTAATAAAAATAAATGAAAACGATAATGTGGCTGTAGCGCTGGAGGTTATTCCTGCTAATACTACGGTAAACGTGAACGGCGAGAGCGTTACGACCACAATGGAAATCCCCGCGGGGCATAAATTCGCGCTTTGCGATATGCCCGAGGGTACGCCTGTCATAAAGTACGGCTTTAGAATCGGCAACACGACGACAGCCGTAAAGAAAGGTGAATGGATTCATACCCACAATATCAAGACGGGTCTTGGGGATTTGCTTGAATACACATATGAGCCAAGCTTTGCGGAGGAGAAATTTACCGATGACGTGACCTTTATGGGTTACAATCGCGACAACGGCAAGGTAGGTGTAAGAAATGAGATTTGGATTATACCGACAGTCGGCTGTGTAAACAATGTTGCAAGCAAAATCGCCGAGCTTTCGCAGGGACTTGTGAGAGAAAACATTGAAGCGGTATGCGCATTTCCACACCCTTACGGCTGCTCACAGATGGGCGACGACCAGGAGCACACAAGACAGATACTTGCCAATCTCATAAACCACCCGAACGCAGGCGGAGTGCTTGTTCTGGGGCTTGGCTGTGAGAACAGCAATATTGACGTCTTAAAGGGCTATATGGGAGAGATAAATCCTGATAGGGTTAAATTCCTCGTAGCCCAGGAAAGCGACGACGAGATAGCAGAGGGCGTCGAGATTGTAAAGGGTCTTGCCGAATATGCCGCTCAGTTTAAGAGAGAGCCGATAAGCGTGTCAAAGCTTGTCGTTGGCATGAAGTGCGGTGGCAGCGATGGATTTTCAGGCATCACAGCAAACCCCACAGTGGGGCGCTTTTCAGATATTCTTATCAGCAAAAAGGGTACAACCATACTTACCGAGGTTCCCGAGATGTTCGGCGCGGAGACAATCCTTATGAACCGCTGCGCAAACAAGGAGCTTTTTGACAAGACGGTTGACCTGATTAACGACTTTAAGAATTATTTCAAGAGCCACAACCAGACAATATATGAAAATCCCTCACCAGGCAATAAAAAGGGCGGTATCTCAACTCTCGAGGACAAGTCACTTGGCTGCACGCAGAAGTCAGGTAGTGCTATTGTAAAGGGAGTGCTTGCTTATGGCGAGGTTGTGAGCACGCCAGGACTTAACCTGCTCAGCGCGCCGGGCAATGACCTTGTAGCTGCGACAGCGCTTGCGGCAAGCGGAGCTCATATCGTGCTGTTTACTACAGGCAGAGGCACGCCATTTGCATGTCCTGTGCCTACCATGAAGATTTCGAGCAATTCAAGGCTTGCGGGCAAGAAGGACAATTGGATTGACTTCAATGCTGGCGTAGTCGCGGAGGGCGAGGATTTAGATGCGGCAGGCAAGAGGCTCTTTGACGAGGTGGTTGCTATTGCTTCGGGCAAAGAGGTAAAGAGCGAGCTTGCAGGTTTTCATGATATGGCAATCTTTAAGCAGGGCGTTACACTCTAATTATTAAGAATTGTAAAAATCTGTTCAATAACGTAGAATTTGGGCGAAATATACAAAATAAGCGGTGCATTGCGGAGCACCTATGTACTGTATCTGTGATACAGTACATTAACGCGATTTTTGTATATTTTACACAAATTCGGACGGATGAGAAAATATTTTGCAACTAATATAAAAACAAAAAATATAAAATAAAATGGAGGAATTTTAATTATGGCAAAGAAAGTAGTTACAATGGGCGAGATTATGCTGAGACTTTCAACACCCAACAACGAGAAATTCATTCAGGCAGATGAGTTTGACATCAACTATGGCGGCGGCGAGGCAAACGTGGCTGTATCACTTGCAAATTACGGACATAACGCAAGCTTCGTTACGGCAGTGCCTGACAACGAGCTTGGCGAGTGTGCTATCGCGGCGCTCAGAAAGTACAACGTAGACACTACGAATATCGCTAAGTGCGGCGAGAGACTTGGCATTTATTATTTGGAGTCTGGCTCTGCTATGCGTCCTTCAAAGGTAGTTTACGACAGGGCTCATTCTTCTATCTCTACGGCTACGGCTGCTGACTTTGATTTTGACAAGATTTTTGAAGGAGCTGACTGGTTCCATTTCACAGGCATTACTCCCGCCGTGTCAGACGCGGCCGCAGTTCTCACGGAGGAGGCTTTAAAGGCTGCTAAAAAGCATGGCGTTAAGGTTTCAGTAGACTTGAACTTCAGAAAGAAGCTTTGGTCTTCAGAGAAGGCACAGAAGGTTATGAAGAACCTTATGCAGTATGTTGACGTATGCATCGGAAACGAGGAAGATGCGGAGCTCGTACTTGGCTACAAGCCGGGCAACACGGACGTTACAAGCGGCGATTTGGAGCTTGCAGGCTACAAGTCAATTTTTGAGCAGATGGTAGCTGACTACAACTTTGAATATTGCATTTCTTCATTGAGAGTAAGCCATTCAGCATCAGACAACGGCTGGTCTGCGTGCATTTATTCAAGAGATACAAAGGAATTTTATCATTCAAAGCAGTACAGCATTCATCCTATCGTTGATCGTGTTGGCGGCGGCGATTCATTTGCGGGTGGCGTAATCTGTGGTCTTCTTGATGGCAAGGATTTCAAGGCGGCGCTTGAGTTTGGCGTAGCTGCATCTGCATTGAAGCATACTATCCCTGGCGACTTTAACCTCGTATCAAGGAAAGAGGTTGAGACTCTGGCAGGCGGAGATGCGTCAGGACGTGTACAGAGATAAAAAATGAAAAGAAACGCAAACTATGTGAAAATTTACAGAATTAAATATTATAAAAAATTTTAGGAGGAATAAAATTATGGCAAGTAATCCATTCTCACTCGAAGGTAAAGTAGCTTTAGTAACAGGTGCATCTTACGGCATAGGTTTTGCCATTGCCAAGGCTATGTCAGCGGCAGGAGCAACAATTGTATTCAATGATATCAAGCAGGAGCTTGTTGACAAGGGACTTGCTTCATATAAGGAAGCTGGCATCACTGCTCATGGCTATGTATGCGACGTTACAAATGAAGAAGCTGTGAATGAGCTCGTTGCAAAGATTGAAAAAGAGGTAGGCGTTATTGACATCCTCGTAAACAATGCGGGCATTATCAAAAGAATACCTATGTGCGATATGACGGCGGCAGAGTTCAGACAGGTTATCGATGTTGACCTCAACGCTCCGTTTATCGTTTCAAAGGCAGTTATCCCTTCAATGATTAAAAAAGGACACGGCAAGATTATAAACATCTGCTCTATGATGTCAGAGCTTGGTCGCGAGACGGTTTCAGCTTATGCTGCTGCAAAGGGTGGTCTTAAAATGCTTACAAGGAACATAGCGTCTGAGTACGGTGACCAGAACATTCAGTGCAACGGCATTGGACCAGGCTACATCGAGACACCGCAGACAGCGCCTTTGCGCGAGAAACAGCCTGACGGCAGCAGACATCCGTTCGACCAGTTTATCGTAAACAGGACACCCGCAGGCAGATGGCTTCAGCCTGACGAGCTTGGCGGTCCTGCGGTATTCCTCGCGTCAGACGCTTCAAACGGCGTAAATGGACACATCCTCTATGTGGACGGCGGCATACTTGCTTACATCGGCAAGCAGCCTAAATAAGACCAAAAGAATTTCTGAGCCTGCAGAAGCTGCAGGCTTGGAAATTTGTGCAATTGAGGGCACGTTTCACAATCATTTAAAGATAGATTGATGTTAGAAAGGGGTAAGATTAAAATGAATGAAGTATTGGAGAAAATTAGTAAAATAGGCATTGTCCCTGTTGTTGTATTAGATGACGCTAAGGATGCTGAGCCTTTGGCACAGGCGCTTGTAAAGGGCGGTCTTCCCTGCGCTGAGGTTACGTTCAGGACAGCGGCGGCAGAGGAATCTATCAGGATTATGTCTACGAAGTTTCCTGAGATGCTTGTAGGCGCAGGCACAGTACTCACTACAGAGCAGGTTGACCGTGCCGTAAACGCGGGCGCGAAGTTTATCGTAAGCCCGGGCTTAAATCCCAAGATTGTTAAATATTGTATTGATAAGGGCGTTCCTGTCACTCCCGGTACGGCAAATCCTTCTGATGTTGAGCAGGCTATCGAGCTTGGGCTTGAGGTTGTCAAGTTCTTCCCCGCAGAGGCGGCAGGCGGCTTAAATATGATTAAGTCTATGGCAGCGCCTTATATACAGATGAAGTTTATGCCTACAGGCGGTATTTCTGCAAAGAATATCTGCGAGTATCTTGCATTTGACAAGATTATCGCCTGCGGCGGTTCTTGGATGGTTAAGAAAGACCTCGTAGCTGCTGGAAAATATGACGAGATTCAGGCACTCACAGAGGAAGCCGTAAGGACAATGCTTGGCTTTGAGCTTAGGCATATCGGCGTAAACTGCGAGGACGAGGCTGCAGCTGACAGCGTAGCTGCAAGATATGACGAGCTGTTTGGATTTACAAAGAAGCCAGGCAACAGCTCAATATTCGCAGGCATAGAGGTAGAAGCTATGAAGAAGATAGGCCGCGGCAAGAACGGTCATATCGCTATCGGCACAAACAGCGTAGCGCGCGCTAAGAATTACCTTGAGTCTGTAAAGGGTGTTAAGTTTATTGAGGATTCGGCTGTAGTTAAGAACGGCAAGCTTACGGCGATTTACTTAGATGAGGAAATCGGCGGATTTGCGATACATCTTGTTCAAAAATAGAAAACCAAAAAACTAAGCAACTCTAAGAGTGCAAAGGACGCACTCTAAGACTTGCTAAGTTTTTAAAAGAACGCCAAGGGCGGGCGTTCTTTCTGCCTGATTACTTTAAGTATAGAAATGGTGGGAGGGACGTGTTTGGATAAGATAGATAAGGGCATCACTTGTGGTTGGGTGATGCCTTTATGATTTAGATATTCATATAAAGTGAGATGGACTGATATAAGTTTGACAGAAATGAGGGATTTTAAGTGTTATATAAGATAAATATGATTACTGAGGAGGACGGCTGGATAGTGCTTGATACGGCGGGAAATTATAAGTATGGCTCTGATCCTGTCAAGATGCTTGCGCAGAGCATAGCGGACGAATACGGAAAGGAAATGTTCCAGCCGTATGAGGGCGATGCGCAGTTTATGATAAAGGGCGATCCGTATAAGCTTATTTTTCAGTATGACGATTGTTTCGGCTCAGTGGTGATACTTGACAAGCTGTCGGACAAAGATGAGGTAGTGGCGCTTTTGGAGAGGCATTTTGAAAAGCTGAAAAATGCGTAGCGGTAAAAGTTTATATGTGATTAGATTTTATATTATTGAATAGGTTTTTATAATTATATATGTATAAGGATAATAACCATAAATATATTGTAGTAGAAACGGAGGTATTTCATTATGATAGACAATAATTGTTCATATTGCGTTGAGGGTGAATTGGTGGCGAAGTTTGGCATCAAGATTTGCGAGCTTGACGCGACTAAGGTGTATCTTTTCAAGGAGCAGAGCCATAAGGGCAGGGTGATTGTGGCGAGCAAGTATCACGTAAGCGAAATTACAGAGCTTACAGACGAGCAGAGGAACGCTTTCTTTGCAGACGTAAACCACGTAGCCGAGGCAATCCACAAGGCATTTTCGCCCGACAAGGTCAATTACGGCGCATACGGCGACACAGGCCATCACCTTCATTTCCACCTCGTACCCAAATACAAGGACGAGTTTGAATGGGGCGGCACATTCGCAATGGATCCCAAGCAGAAGACCTTGACGGATGCTGAGTATGATGAGCTTATAAATGAATTGAAAAAATACCTGTAATTTGGTAAGATGCGCGAGAGGGAAGACGCCAATGAAATTCAGCTTTAAAGAAGATTTTAAAAGAATAGTCGTATTGTGTATAGCCTCAGCAGTGATGGCAATTAATATCAAATCCTTTGTGCGCACAGGTGGGCTTTATCCGGGCGGCGCTACGGGACTTACGCTGCTCATTCAGCGTGCGTTTGAGATGTTCGCCAATATCAGCCTGCCGTATACGCTTATAAATGTGCTGCTGAACCTGATACCTATTTATATCGGATTTCGCTTTATCGGCAAAAAATTCACGCTGTATTCTGTACTTAACATAATGCTCACAAACATTCTTACTGACGTGCTGCCAAGCTTTCCCATAACTTACGACATACTTCTGATAAGCATATTCGGTGGTCTTGTCAATGGTGCTGTCATAAGCCTTTGCCTGATGATGAATGCGACTACTGGCGGTACTGATTTTATTGCGATTTTCCTGTCCGACAGAAAAGGCGTGGATTCGTTCAATGTAATTTTGGGCTTTAACGCTGTGCTTCTGCTTATCGCGGGCATAATGTTTGGCTGGGATAAGGCACTGTACTCGATTATTTTCCAGTATACATCGACGCAGGTGCTCCATATGCTGTACAAGCAGTACAGGCAGCACACCCTGCTTGTCGTGACGAATAACGCGGCGGGAGTATACGAGGTAATATCAAAGGAAAGCAATCACAGTGCTACGATTTTAAGCGGCGAGGGCTCGTATGAGCATCAGGAGCGTAAAATTGTGTATTCAGTAGTATCGCGGGCGGAGTGCAAAAAGATAATTGACGACATCAAAAAGGTTGACCCGAAAGCATTTGTAAATGTCATAAACACTCAGCAGATTTCGGGACGCTTTTATCAGAAACCGCATGAATAAGGGCTAAGTTATAATAAGCTCTAAGTGAGAAGAAAATAAAAGCGTGAAACAAAACTGCCTTAAGTTTAGTTTCACGCTATAAAGTGCAGGAGATGGGACTTGAACCCACACGGTATTGCTACCACAGGCACCTGAAGCCTGCGCGTCTGCCAATTCCACCACTCCTGCGCACAAACATTATTTTACATGTTTTAGATGATAATGTCAACCGTTTTTTTTATAAAAATTAGCAATTTAAAATTAGCAAAATTTTAGGCATGGCTATATCAAAAATTGGTTAGTTAATGGACTGCTTAAAAAAATATTGAAAAAACAAAAAATAAGTGTTGACATCTGAGATATGAAGTGGTAACATATATTTTGTTACGGCGATAATGCTAATTGCATTAAAGTGAATTACATATTGCTGTTATGCGGGAATGCTGGAATTGGCAGACAGGCAAGACTAAGGATCTTGTGTCCGCAAGGACGTGTGGGTTCAAGTCCCACTTTCCGCATTAAAGAAATTGTTTATGAATCGTTTAGAACACGCGGTAAGGCAGTGGATTTAAACGATTTTTTGTTGTATGTTTATGCCGGGGGCGCCGTATTGCCTGTTTAGTGCTAAATTTGCCCGGTTGATTCCGTTTTGTGTGTTTATTTGGCGTAATATTGCTATGCCTTAATTCTTTACTATTTATATGAAAATTTATTCCATGTTATATATATATCAAACGACAATTCTTTTTGCATGTAAGCATTCTGTAAATATTGTAAAGTTTATGGCTTTTAAACATCTATGAACAAGAAATAATGTCTTTTACTGTAACTGAGAGTGAATGAGATATTGAACTGAATTTTTTCATATATGGATGTTTCTGTAAAAATATGCAAATAAAAAAAGGAATTTAAGCGTCAGCGCGTAATATTATAAATATATGGACATTAAATTTGAGTATCATGTCGTTGCGCAGATTGGATTTTATTTTGTGTAGATGCATAGTGAAAAAGCAGCGCATTTGGAGGTGTGGCATTTATGTTGGTTCGTGAGAGCTTGGAGCAGTGGGAGCGGGAGTATTTGAGCCCATACGCTACGCTCAGCATTAATTCAAAAGGGCGCGACAGGGAGGAGCCTGAATGTGACATACGTCCCGTTTTTCAGCGTGACAGAGATCGTATCATCCATTCCAAATCGTTTCGCAGGTTAAAGGACAAGACGCAGGTCTTTCTTTCGCCCGAGAGTGACCATTACAGGACGAGGCTCACTCATACGCTTGAAGTATCGCAGAATGCGCGTACCATAGCGAGGGCGCTGCAGTTAAACGAGGAGCTTGTCGAGGCTATAGCCTTGGGGCATGATTTGGGTCATACGCCTTTTGGACATGCCGGAGAGCGCGCTCTTGCGGAGGTGTGTCCGCTTGGCTTTAAGCACAATGAACAGAGCGTGCGCACTGTGGAAATAATAGAAAAGGACGGTGAAGGGCTTAATCTTACTTGGGAGGTGCGTGACGGGATATTAAATCACCAGACGTCAAGCATGCCGGCTACGCTGGAGGGCAAGATAGTGCGCTTTTCGGATAAGATTGCTTATACTTACCATGATATGGATGATGCTGTAAGGGCGGGTATTCTAAAGGAGGACGATGTGCCGCGCGAGATTGGCGAGGTTGTAGGCTATACGCCGCGCGAGAGGCTTAACAATTTTATCCATGATATAGTAAGAAACAGCAAGGGAACGGACGATGTGAAAATGTCGCCGGAGGTCGAGCTTGCGATGAAAAATCTCAGGAGCTTTATGTACGACCGGGTGTACAAAAATCCGATAGCAAAGCATGAGGAAGGCAAGGCGGTTTCTCTTGTCAAGACGCTTTATGAATACTATATGAGCCATACGGAGGAACTTCCGAAGTTTTATGTCGAGCTTGGTTTCAGGGGTGAGCCGCGGGAGCGTGTGGTATGCGATTACATAAGCTCCATGACGGATAGGTTCGCGGTAGCGCTGTACAATGATTTGTATGTGCCTAAGTTTTGGCAAAAAAGCTAATCAACCCATAAGACTGTATAAGCCTTTAAGAATAGCAGGAATGTTCGGTAAAGCTTAGGCAATACGGTTATGGGCTTGTGGTGGGGCGTGTATAAAAGGGGTGAAGCAGGAGATATGTATTATCCGGAGGAGCTTGTCGAGGAAGTGCGGCAGAGGAATGACATAGTCGAAGTGATTTCGGGCTATGTGCGGCTGCAGAGGAAAGGCAGCAACTATATGTGCTGCTGTCCGTTTCACAGTGAAAAGACGCCCTCCTTTTCGGTAAACGGTGCGAGGCAGATTTACAAATGCTTTGGATGCGGTGAGGGCGGCAATGTAGTTACGTTTGTCATGAAATATGAAAACTGCACTTTCCCGGAGGCACTCAAGATACTTGCAGACAGAGCGGGGATAGAGCTCCCGCAGGCGGAGTATTCCGAGGAGGCTAAGCGCAAAGAGAGCAGGCGGCAGAGGCTTTTAGCGGTAAATAAGGAAACGGCGAAGTTTTATTATTACCAGCTTCGCAGCCAGAGAGGCGAAAAAGCAAAGGAATATTTGGACAAGCGTGAGCTTTCCGATGAGACACGCAAGAAATTCGGATTGGGATATGCGCCTGTAAAGGGTGAGGAGCTGCTTAGTTATCTTCGTCAAAAGGGATTTAACGACGAGCTTATAATAGCTGCCGGACTTGCAAAGAACAACGAGCGGCGCGGCACTACGATGCAGTTTTGGAACCGGGTAATGTTTCCTATCCAGGACATAAATGGGCGTGTCATAGGCTTTGGCGGGCGCATTATGGGAGATGGCGACAGCGGACCTAAGTATCTCAATTCGCCCGAGACCGAAATCTTTGACAAGAGCCGCAACCTCTACGGCATGAATTATGCGCGGGCGGCGCGGACCGGCAATATAATCTTGTGCGAGGGGTACATGGACGTCATAAGCATGCATCAGGCGGGCTTTACGCAGGCGGTAGCATCGCTTGGTACGGCGTTTACGGCGGGACAGGCAGGCGTCATTAAGAAGTATACGAAAGACGTGCTGCTTGCCTATGACAGCGACGGCGCGGGCGTCAAGGCGGCGCTTAGGGCGATTGGCATATTGAGGTCGTCGGGAATGTCGGGCAAAATCATAAATATGTCGCCATACAAGGACCCGGACGAGTTTATCAAAAATCTTGGACAGGCGGCCTTTCAGGAGCGCATAGATAATGCGGAAAATTCGTTTATGTTTGAAATCAGGATGATGGAGCGCGACTTTGACATGAATGACCCGGAGGAAAAAACGAATTTTCACAATCAGATAGCCCGAAGGTTGTGCGAATTTTCGGAGGATATAGAGCGTGAAAATTACATAGAGGCGATTGCGGACAAGTACCACATGGGCTTTGAAAATTTAAGAAAGCTTGTGGTAAGCATGGCGGCTAAAACGGGGGGCTATGCCGTCCCTATCGAAAGACCGCGCTCAGGCATCCAGAGCAGAAACAAAAAGACACCCGAGGAAAATTCAAAGAAAATTCAGCGGCTGTTTCTTACATGGATTAGTGAATATCCGCAGCTTTATCCCAAAATCAAGAGCTATGTCACGCCCGAAGATTTTACGGAGGAGCTCTATGTGCGGGTGGCGGGGCGCATGTTTGACGACATAGAAAATGACAGCTTCAGCCCTGCCAAGATTATAAACATGTTTGAGGATGAGACGGAGCAGAACGAGGCGGCATCACTTTTTACGACACAGCTTCCAAGGTTAGAAAGCGAGCAAGAGCAGGAAAAGGCGTTTAATGATATTTTGATTAATTTAAAGAAGAACAGCTTTGATTACTATTCCGCCAGGTCAAGCGTGGACATTGAGGCGCTGAACAAGGTCATAGCGGGGAGAAAGGCACTGGAAGAACTTAGCAAAACGCATATTTCTTTAAAATAAGGATAAAAATATATGGTATGGAGGATTGACCAAAATGGACGAAAACACACAAGCAAAGTTTGAGGCAAAATTAAAAGAACTTTTGGCGATGGCAAAAAAGAAAAAGAATGTGCTGGAATATCAGGAAATCAGCGATTTTTTCAAGGATATGCCTCTTGAGGAGGAGCAGTTTGAAAAAATTCTTGAGTTCCTTGACCAAAACAACATAGATGTTTTGCGCATTACGGACGATGACGATGATTTGCCCGATGACGATATTCTGCTTTCGGACGAAGAAGAAGTCGACATGGAAAACATCGACCTGTCTATCCCCGACGGTATAGGCATAGAGGACCCAGTGAGAATGTATTTGAAAGAGATAGGCAAGGTGCCGCTGCTTAGTGCCGATGAGGAGATTGAGCTTGCAAAGAAAATGGAGCTTGGCGATGAGGATGCCAAAAAGCGTCTTGCGGAGGCAAATCTGCGTCTTGTCGTCAGCATTGCCAAGAGATATGTCGGCAGGGGAATGCTTTTTCTCGACCTTATTCAGGAAGGCAATCTCGGCCTTATAAAGGCGGTTGAAAAGTTTGATTACAGAAAAGGCTATAAATTTTCGACCTATGCGACTTGGTGGATTCGTCAAGCAATCACGCGCGCTATCGCGGACCAGGCGCGCACTATCCGTATACCCGTCCATATGGTGGAGACAATCAATAAGCTTATCCGTGTGAGCAGGCAGCTTTTGCAGGAGCTTGGGCGCGAGCCGACTCCCGAGGAGATTGCAAAAGAGATGAATATGCCGGAGGAGCGCGTGCGCGAGATTTTGAAAATTTCGCAGGAGCCGGTTTCGTTGGAGACGCCTATCGGCGAGGAGGAGGACAGCCATCTCGGAGATTTTATACAGGATGACAACGTGCCTGTGCCCGCGGATGCTGCGGCGTTTACGCTCTTAAAGGAGCAGCTTGTGGAAGTGCTCGATACTCTTACTGACAGGGAGCAAAAGGTGCTGCGCCTTAGGTTTGGGCTTGACGACGGCAGGGCGCGGACGCTCGAAGAAGTCGGCAGGGAGTTCAATGTCACAAGGGAGCGCATAAGGCAGATAGAGGCGAAAGCGCTCAGAAAGCTGCGCCATCCGTCAAGAAGCCGCAAGCTGAAGGACTTTTTGGAGTAATGGCGCTGTCAGAGAGAATGAAAGCAGTCATAGGGCTTGTGGAGCCGTGCGGGTGCATTGCGGATATTGGCTGTGACCATGGCTATGTCGCGGCAGAGCTTGTAAGACGCGGGATTTGCAGGCGCGTGATTGCTATGGATATAAATAAAGGTCCGCTTGAGCACGCAAGGGCAAATGTGGCGGCGCTTGGAATGGAAGAATATATACAGACGCGCCTGTCAAACGGTACGGAGGCGCTTTTAAAGGGAGAGGCGGACGGCATAATCTGCGCAGGAATGGGCGGACGGCTGATTATGTCAATCTTGGAAAGAGGAAAAGACGTAATAAAGCCGATGAGTCAGATTATTTTGCAGCCGCAATCGGAGCTTAGCGAAGTCAGGTCATATCTGCGTGAAAACAGATTTGTGGCGATGCGTGAGGATATGGTTTGCGAGGATGGCAAGTATTATCCGATGATGAGTGTGCGTGTGGAGGAGAGGCAGCAAAAACAGCAGAAAAGTGGGCATACCACAATATATGATACATATGGGAAAGGACTGCTTGAGAGCGCTAATCCGGTGATGAAAGAATATTTGCTTTATCGGAGAGGTAAGCTTGAAAAAATAAAGCGAGGGCTGCCGCGTGGCGCGGCGGCTACACAAAGGCAGCAAAAGCGCGCGTCAGAGCTTGACGGCGAGCTCGCGGATATAGACTTCTGCCTGAGCAAATATTTTTAAAATCACAAATGCTTAGTTGCGGCATATAAGCTGTTGCATATAAGCTGCTGCATATAAAAAGAGGAGGGCAAACAATGACGTGCGGCGATATAATAGAAATGCTTGAGACGCTTTCACCCGCGATGTACGCGGAGAGCTGGGACAACATAGGGCTGCTTGCGGGGAGGCGCGATAAGGATGTAAATACGATTTACATAGCGCTTGACGCGACGGACGAGGTGATAGACGATGCGCTGCAGAAAGGCGCGGATATGCTGCTTACGCATCACCCTTTGATTTTTAAAAGCCTCAACAGGATAACGACGGACGACTTTATCCAAAGGCGTGTATATAAGCTTATTCAAAATGACATCAGTTATTACGCCATGCACACGAATTTTGACGTGATGGGTATGGCAGATGCGGCGGCGGATGAGCTCTTTTTGAAGGACCGAAAGGTTTTGAACGTTACATATGAGGATGATATCTCGAAGGAGGGCTGCGGGCGTGTGGGCAGGCTTTCCGACAAGATGAGCGTGGCGGATTGCGCGGAATTTGTAAAAAATCGCTTTAAGGTGCCGAATGTGAAGATTTTTGGCGAGCTTGGGGATATAGTCGAGTATGCGGCTGTCATGCCGGGTTCAGGCGGGGATTATGTAAAGGACGCGATTGCCGCGGGCGCTGATGTCATGATTACGGGGGATATTTCGCATCATACGGGTATAGACGCGGCAGCGCAGGGACTTAACATAATAGACGCGGGGCATTATGGGATAGAAAAGCTCTTTATCCCGTATATGGAAGAATTTTTGAAAAGAGAGCTTTCGGGCGTGAGCATTATCGCGGCTGAGCCGAAAGAACCGTTTGTCGTGAAATAATATGGGCGGCTGCAGGGCATTATCAAACATGTCTTTGCATATACAAAATAATAAATAAAGGAGTACCGGCAAAATGGATTTGAATGGTAATAAGAGAAAAAGCTATCAAGTGACATTTAAGGGAAAGACGAGGGAATTTCCCGTAGGAGTTACCTTTGGCGAATTGGCGGGCATTTATCAGAAGGAATATGAGCATCAGATAGCGCTTGCTGTGAGAAACGGCAAGATAATGGAGCTTTTCAAGAAAGTTGACAGGGATTGCACTGTGGAATTTTTGACCTTGTCGGACGATACAGGCGCAAAGACGTACAACCGCACGGCTACGCTTATATTGATGAAAGCGATAAGCGAGGTGGTGGGCGCGGATAAGGTTGAAAAGATTAAGATGGAGTTTTCAATCGGAAACGGCTATTATTGCTCGAAGACAGGTGATTTTGAAGTCACTGATGAGCTTATCGAAAAGGTAAAGGCGAAAATGCAGGAGTATGTAGACAAGGACATTCTGATTATCAAGAAAAGCATGTCCATAGACGAAGCGAATGAGCTTTTTGAGAGCCAGAAAATGTACGATAAAGTAAAGCTTTTTAAGTACAGGGGCAGTTCGACGGTCAATGTATACAACCTTGACGGATATTATGATTACTATTACGGCTATATGCTGCCGAGTACGGGGTATGTGAAATATTTTGACCTGAAAAAATATGAGGACGGCTTTATGCTGATATTGCCGTACAGGGATACGCCGGAAACCATAGATGAATTTAAGCCATTGCCCAAGCTTTTCAAATCTATGGAAATTGCGTCCGACTGGGGCATAAAGCTTGGCATTGATACAGTGGCGGACTTAAACGACCAAATAAGGCTGGGCAAGTTCAACGAGCTTGTACTTGTGCAGGAGGCGCTGCAGGAAAGGCGTATAAGCGAGATTGCATCGGATATAGTGTCGCGCGGCGGCGTAAAATTTGTCATGATTGCGGGACCGTCTTCCTCCGGAAAAACGACATTTTCACATAGGCTGTCAGTGCAGCTTAGAACACATGGTTTAGTGCCGCATCCGATACCTGTGGACGACTATTTTGTGGACCGCGAGAAAACGCCGAGGCAGCCAAACGGTGATTACGATTTTGAGTGCCTTGAGGCTATTGATGTAGAGAAGTTCAATACAGATATGTGTGACTTGCTGGCGGGTAAGAGAGTGGAGCTGCCGACCTTTAATTTTGTGACCGGCAAGCGTGAGTTTAAGGGCAATTTCAAGCAACTGGGTCCTGATGATGTGTTAGTCATAGAGGGAATACATGGACTTAATGATAAGATGTCGTATGCACTGCCCGCAGAGAGCAAATATAAAATATACATCAGCGCGCTTACTACGCTGAACATTGATGAACATAACCGCATACCGACCACAGATGGAAGGCTCCTGCGCCGCCTCGTGCGCGACGCGAGGACACGCGGCGCGACAGCAAAGCGCACCATACAGATGTGGCCGTCAGTGCGCAAGGGCGAGACGGAAAACATATTCCCATTCCAGGAGAGCGCGGATGCTTTGTTCAATTCGGCGCTGATATATGAGCTTGCTGTGCTCAAGCAGTTTGCGGAACCGCTGCTCTATAATATCGGACCGAATGAGCCTGAATACTTTGAAGCGGTAAGGCTGCTTAAATTCCTGAGCTATTTTCTGGGCGTCAGTACGGAGGCGCTGCCGATGAATTCAATTGTCAGGGAGTTTGTAGGAGGGAGCTGCTTTAAGGTCTGAAATAATAAAGAACAAAAAGACAGTGTCGTATTTTGCGGCGCTGTTTTTTTATGTAGTTTTTTTGTGGAAACCGATGACTGTCGTTGTTTCATCTTGGATTATAATAGTATCGGGAAAGCAGAAGTAAGTTATTTAAAACATAACTTATTCCTGCTTTTTCTGAAAATAACAGGTGATTGCAAAAATCTTTACAATGCATTAATTTGAGCTTGCAATATTTCATCTAAATTTTGCGTTGCGGCAGAGAGCTTTGCAAATGCCTGTTAGTAAAAAGCAAAGTAAAAGGAGAAGATGAAAATGGGAAATGTTTACGGGTACGTGCGTGTTTCCACAAAGGAACAAAATGAGGACAGGCAGATGCTTGCAATGCTTGACATGAAGGTGCCGAGGAAAAATATTTATATGGATAAGCTGTCAGGGAAGGATTTTAACCGGCCGCAGTACCAAAAAATGATAAAAAAAATCAAGGCGGGCGATTTAATTTACATAAAGTCAATAGACAGACTGGGCAGAAATTATGAGGAGATTATAGAGCAGTGGAGGATTATTACAAAGGAAAAGGGCGCTGACCTTTCCGTTATTGAGATGCCGCTGCTTGATACGCGTCATGAAAAAAATCTGCTGGGAACATTTATAAGCGACCTTGTGCTCGCGCTGCTTTCATATGTGGCTGAGAATGAGCGCGGCACGATAAAGCAAAGGCAGGCGGAAGGAATCGCGGCGGCAAAGGAGCGCGGTGTGCGCTTTGGAAGACCGCCCAAGGCGCTGCCTGAAAATTTTTATGATGTGTGTAAAAAATGGGATGCCGGTATGCTTACAAATGAAGCGGCAGCGAAAGAATGTGGCATGCCGACGACCAGCTTTAGGAAACGGGCGGCTGAATATAAAAAAGGCTAAAAAGTATACATTTTAGTCTAAATTATATATCGGTAAAAATCCTAAAAGTTTAATGCTATTTTACAAAAAAATCAGGGGTAAGTCAATATTTTTTTTGTGCACATTTAATATATCCTGCATCCAAGATTTTACAAACCAAAATGTATACTTTTCTGCCTGAATAGAATAGTTGGTGAGAGCAGGAAATGATGCCAGATAAAAATACCGTAACAAAGACAATAGTACAGCATAGTTATGCGCTGACGGAAGAGAAGGTTTCATTTTTAAAAGGAATCGCGCAGGACTATTCAAAGGTTAAAAATTATGTTTATCGGCGATATTCGGGCATACGCAATGTAAACAGGCTTACCCCTGTATATACTGTCCTTAATGAGATGCGCGTATGCGGCTTAAGACAGCAGCTTGATTTTCCGGTTGTATATTATGAGCTTGCCGTGGCTGATGCGGTAACAGATATCAAGAGCAATTGGAGCATAGTAAAAAATAAAATAATCGACCTGATTAATGCAAATGAGAACCTCACGCATGACGACAGAGTTTATATATGCACCGTGTTTAAGATGAATGGCGTATTTTCGGCTGTTTTAAACGGTGAAGATTATGAAATGCCAAATAATTCCAAAGATCTTGAAATAAACGTGAAAAAATGCAACAACCTGATCCGCAGGCTTGTGCGAAAATATATAAGTGTTCCCAAAACGGAGAACACAGACTCATTTAAAGTATCGCCGAATGGCTATAAATATAAGGATGGCGGTATATATCTTGTCAGCAGGATGCCGAGACAGAGGGTGTTTCTGCCGCTTAAGGATAACAGGATATCTGACAGGCAGATACTTATTACGCTTAAAGGGCAGCAGGCGTTTCTGACAGTGCCCGTTGAAACAAGGATAAAACAGCATGATGATTACACCAATACAGTGTACATATATATCGGGAACAGGGATATGATTACTCTGTCCAACGGAAATATTTATGGAGCAGACCTTGAAAGCATAGTATATACGGAGACTGTGCGGCTGGACTTGAAAAACAGGGAGCGCGCCGCTCTTGTGAGAAATTACGAGAAACAGGCGGCGGATGGAAAAAATGACAAAGCCGCAAATATTGAGCGCAATAATCTCGGCAGGAAAAAGTATGACAGCATGAAAGCGCGGAGAAGGGCAAAGACACAGGACTTTATCAATACGGAAATTAACAGGATGCTGCAGACGGAAAAACCCTCGCACATTGTGGTGACGAAGCCCGTACAAAAAAACAGGACAAAGTCCTATTCGAGAACTGCGAACCTGAAAATGAGCAGGAGTTTCAGCGCATATGTCAGACAGCGGCTGGCATTTAAATGTCAGGTCAATTCCATAACACTCACAGAGATCAATTCAAAGGGAACGGGAAGTGTGTGCTGTGTATGCGGCGGACAGGGAAAAAGACTGAAGGATAAATTTACCTGTGAAGTATGCGGCAATGAGACTACGATAGCTTTAAATTCCGCCAAAAATATCGAAAAGAAGTTTAATCAAAAATGATTGAGTCATCAAACCGAAGAATAAGCTGCCAACGGCGGCTTTACCGAAAGGATCAACGGTAAGATGCTTTAATAAATGGGGAAACTCACAGGCAACAAGTCGGCATTAGCTGAACAGGATAGTTTTCGCGTATGCCATGACCGCGACCTGAAAAAACGCGGAGCGAAGTGAAGGCATCGCCTTCACAGACGTATGCGGCATCGCCGAGTGCGTCGCGATAATCCTTATGATATAAGTAAGGAAAGACTTTCAAAAAATCGGGGTAAGGTTATGAGAAAGGCACAGAAGGAACTGGCTAAGAATTTAATAAAACTGCTGGAGCAGACGCATGACCAAATAAGGAATGACATCGAAAAACAGGATGTTCAGGATGCCCTTATGCTTTTGGCGGATTGTCAGGAAAAGGCGATTGAGCTCGGGACTATGATAGAAAAGTCCGAGGGAGATGGCCGTAAAGCCGTGTCTATGCTTGAGGAATACTGCGAGATGGCGTATCAGATTTATGATAAGCTCTCGAACGGAGAGGAAGTTGGCGCTAATAAGGCTTACAAGACTTTAAGGCAGCAGATAGTGAGAGTGTCAAACAGCGTGGCTAATGACATTGTGGTGAGGAAAGAGGTCGTGTTTATACCTTACAAGGCTTCGATGTGGGACAGCCTTGAGAGTGTATGGAGAGCAGCGGATGTTGATGCGGAATGTGATGCGTATGTTGTGCCTATACCATATTATGATAAGAACCCTGACGGGAGCCTGAAGGAGTGGCATTATGAGATAGATGAATACCCGAAGGATGTGCCTGTAGTGGATTACAGGGAGTATGATTTTGAAGGAAGGCATCCTGATGTTATATACTTCCATAATCCATATGATAATTATAATCTCGTGACGAGCGTGGAACCGTTTTTTTATACGGAGAATTTAAGGAAGTATGCGGACAAGCTGGTTTACATACCGTATTTTGTGTTGGACGAGATTTCACCTGATGATGATGCAGCGATACGAGGGATGGCGCATTTCTGCACAACGCCCGGAGTAGTGAATGCCGACGAGGTTATCGTGCAGTCGGAGGATATGAAGAAGGTGTATGTGAAGGTGCTTTCCGAAAAGTATGGTGAGGAGAGCAGGAAGGTATGGGAGGAGAAGATACTCGGGCTTGGTTCGCCTAAGCTTGATAAGGTGGCGAATACGAGGAAAGAGGAGCTTGAGATACCGCGGGAGTGGAGACGAATAATTGAAAAGCCTGACGGAAGTTGGAAGAAGATAGTCTTTTATAATACAAGTATTGCGGCGTTATTGGAGCATAATGAGAAGATGCTTGAGAAGATGAAAGACGTGTTTCGTATCTTTGAGGAAAATAAAGATGAAGTGGCGCTGCTGTGGAGACCGCATCCTTTGATAAAGAGTACGGTGGAGGCTATGAGACCTAAGCTTTGGGAGGAGTATGAGAAGATTGTTGAGGAATACAAGGCTGAAGGCTGGGGGATATATGATGATACGGCTGACGTGGACAGGGCTGTGGTGATTAGTGATGCGTATTATGGGGATGGGAGCAGCGTGGTGCAGATGTATAAGAGGACTGGGAAGCCGATTATGGTGCAGAATGTGGATGTAGTATAGTAGCATTATTGCATAATTTGTACATAAAGAATATATGCTCTGCTGTTTATGAATAGGGTAATGGATATGAAGATATTAGTTACAGGCGCAGACGGTTTTATAGGAAGCCATCTGACGGAAGAGTTAGTAAAAAAAGGGTATAAGGTAAGAACTTTTGTATACTATAATTCGTTCAATACTTGGGGATGGCTTGATATACTGCCTGACAGCATTATGGAGAATGTAGAGATATTTCAGGGGGATATCAGAGATCCAAACGGAGTTGAAGAAGCGGCTAAAGGTATGGATGCAGTTTTTCATCTGGCAGCTTTGATAGCAATTCCGTTTAGCTATTATTCGCCTGACACATATGTTGATACGAATATAAAGGGAACGTTGAATATACTGCAGGCTGCCCGAAAACAAAATTTAAAGAGGGTATTGATTACGTCTACATCAGAAGTTTATGGCACAGCGCAATATGTTCCAATTGATGAAAAGCACCCTTTTCAGGGGCAATCACCGTATTCGGCTACTAAAATAGCGGCTGACAGATTGGCAGAGAGTTTTTATCGTTCGTTTGGACTGCCTGTTACAATAGTACGCCCGTTTAATACATATGGACCAAGGCAGTCGGCAAGGGCGGTTATTCCTACGATTATCACACAACTTCTGAGTGGAAGAACAGAGATTAAGCTTGGTTCTCTCACACCGACAAGAGACTTTAATTATGTAAAAGATACAGTAAATGGATTTATTTCAATATATGAATCGGATAAAACGATAGGCGAAGAAATTAATATAGCTACACAAAAAGAAATATCAATAGGCGACATGGCAAAAGAGCTAATTAAGCAGATTAACCCCAACGCTCAAATTGTCTGTGATGAGCAAAGGCTGAGACCTGAAAAAAGTGAAGTCAACAGGCTGTTGGGATGTAATGAAAAAATAATGCGCCTGACAGGCTGGAAACCGCAATATGATTTGGAAAAAGGACTCGCCGAAACAATATCTTTTTTTGAGACCAATATAAATAAATATAAAGCGAATATTTACAATATTTAGGGTCGTATTTCGCGGATAAGAACAGAAATGAGAATATAGCGCTATGAATATAGAAGTAAATGTATTAAACGACATAGCAGACAATATCATATATGAGACTGAAAATCTGAAAACGGCATTGGAGACACTTGAAAGAGCCTTTTTTAAGGTGTTGTTTGTAATTAATCGTGAAGATATATTTGTTGCCGCAATGACGGATGCGGATGTCAGAAGGGCAATTTTAGCAGGAGCGTTACTGGAAAGCCCTATTTCACAAGTTGCTAATTATCACCCTAAATATATGAAGTATGATGATATAAATCTGGCAAAACAGTTTTTAGAGAAAGTGACAGCGTTGCCTGTTATTGATGAAAATGGGAAAATTGTAAAAATATATACAAGGGCTTATAAAAGACCTATTGGCGATATTGATAAACTGAATCTCCCGGTAGTTATTATGGCGGGTGGAAAAGGAACGAGATTATATCCATATACCAAGATATTACCTAAACCACTGATTCCCATTGCAGACATACCAATTTCTGAAAGAATCATACAGATGTTCCAAAAAATGGGATGTGATGAATTTCATATGATTGTTAATTATAAAAAGAGTATGATTAAAGCTTATTTTAATGACATTGACTGCCAATATAACTTAAAATTCTGGGATGAAACAGAGCCGCTTGGTACAGGCGGTGGTTTGATATTTTTGAGGGACAGTATAAGCAGTACGTTTATTTTGACAAACTGTGACATAATTATTCTGGATGATGTCAGAAAGATAGTGAAGCATCACAGAGAAGCAGGAAATAAAGTAACAATGGTATGTTCGTTAAAAAATTATGAGATACCATATGGCATTGTGAAATTTTCAGAAGGAGGAGACATCAAATCCTTTGAGGAAAAACCCAAGATGTCATTTTTCACAAATACAGGATATTATATTTTGGAAAAAGATGTTTTTAAATACATATGTGACGCTGAGAAAGCAGATATGCCTGAAATTATTGAAAAAATGAGGCAGTCGGGAGAAAAAGTCGGAATTTATCCTATTGGGGAAAATTCATGGCTTGATATGGGGCAGTTTGACACTATGGATAGCATGGAGGTCAAAATAAAGGGAATGAATATGTGTTTGTGGGATGCTTGAATAATTTAATAACTATTATGTTTGGCGGTACATCAAAATAGGAAAGAAATACTTTATAGGTATGTGGGGAGACATATGTCATGATAAAGATAGGATATTTTGCAGATGGTCCATGGGCGCATAAGGCGTTTGATAAAATTATGGCTGATGCATCTATAAAAATTGTTTTTATGACAGTCAGGTATGATAAGCGTGACAATATTTTGCTGCAGAAAGCTGAAGAGAATAGTATACCGATAGAGCTTAGCGCTAATATCAATTCACAGGAGTTTATTGACAGAATTAAAGAATATGGAGCTGACTTGTTTGTGTCGATGTCATTTAACCAGATTTTCAAGAAGCAGATGATAAATCTGCCCAAATATAAAACCATAAACTGCCATGCCGGAAAGCTTCCGTTTTACAGAGGCAGGAATATACTTAATTGGGTATTGATTAATGACGAGAAGGAGTTCGGTATTACTGCTCATTATATGGATGAAGGAATAGATACAGGAGATATTATAGTACAGGAAACATATCCTATCACAGATAATGATGACTATGGCACTCTGCTTGAAAGGGCATATGACGGATGTGCAGATGTTCTGTATAGGGCTATTAAACTGATTCAAGATAATAAAGTGGAGCGGATTAGCCAGTATGATATTGATCCTGTTGGAATGTATTGTGGTATGAGAGTGCCGGGGGATGAAATAATAGATTGGAATCAAAGCAGCAGAGAAATATTTAATTTCATCAGAGCTTTGGCATTACCTGGTCCTCAGGCTGTTTCGTGGATTAATGGAAAGAAAATAAGCATTAATCGGGCAAGAATGGTTCATGGAAGCTGCATATATAAGAATACAACAGGTCAGATTGTAGGAAAAACGGATGGTGGCTTTTATGTAAAAACAAAAGATACGATTTTGGAAGTAGTTGATTATGTTTATGATGGTAAGATAAAAATAGGAGATAGATTACAAAATACGGGGGGGGGGTATAACACTCTAGGAATTATGCCTCATCGGGGGTGTGCGGCATGAATGCAGCACAGAATCTGAAGCCATGGAATGGATTGCCGTTACTTATTTTTGGAACATCAGGAATTTCAAAGGAAGTCAAGAATGTAATTGATGAAATTAATGCTGAAAATCCTGTGGATGTTTATGAAATTATTGGATTTGTTTCTGAATGTAAAAAAGACGTAGGAAGCATTATATCTGAATGCGGAGTAGTGTGTTGCGATGAGGATTTTGAAGATTATATAAAAGAGTATGTTCAGCTCGGCGTGGTGATACCATTAGGGACACCTGCCATAAAAAAGAAAATTGTAGAAAAAATAGCTGCTTATCCCAATTTAGTATATCCTAATATCATTTCGCCATCAGCTAAAATAATGGACAAGCATACTGTTGAAATGGGAGTAGGAAATATTATATGCAGTGGGTGTATTTTAACTACCGAGATTAAAATAGGCAGTTTTAATCTGATTAATATTAATTCCACAATAGGACACAACGTAATAATAGGAAATTATGGAGTAATTAATCCTCTTGCTTCTGTGTCGGGTGGAGTTAAGGTAGCGGATGAGGTACTTCTTGGGGCGGGATGTGCTGTGAAGCAAGGGATATCAGTAGGGAAAAAGAGTATTGTGGGATTGGGAGCAATAATAGTGAAAGATGTTGATGAAGACTCTGTAATGATATGCAAAGCGGCTGAAAGGAAAAAATGATGGACAAAGGAATATTTATAATTGCCGAGGCAGGAGTAAACCACAATGGTGATATAAATATTGCCAAGCAGCTTGTGGATGCGGCTGTGGAGGCAAGAGCGGATGCTGTGAAGTTTCAAACGTTTATTGGTGAAAAATGCGTTTCTTCAAAGGCAGAAAAGGCGGCATACCAAAAACAGACGGTTGGGGAAGCTGGCAGTCAGCTTGATATGATAAAAAAGCTGGAGCTGCCACAGGATGCTTTCTGTGTGTTAAAGGAATATTGTGAGAAGAAGAAAATCAAGTTTATGTCTACTGCTTTTGATATTGACAGCGCTATGTTTTTGAATGATATAGGAGTTGATGTTTTCAAGATACCTTCTGGAGAGATAACAAATTATCCATTATTAAAAATAATAGGGCAGTTCAAAAAAAGAGTGATTATGTCTACAGGTATGAGTGAAATTCCTGAAATAAAAGCTGCTATTGATATATTAAAACAATATGGAACTAATGACATATCAGTCCTGCATTGCAACACACAGTACCCTACACCAATGGAGGATGTTAATCTGAAAGCTATGCAGCAGCTAAGGAATGAACTGGACTTGCCTATAGGATATTCTGATCATACCTTGGGAATTGAGGTGGCGATTGCAGCAGCCGCGTTGGGAGCAGAAATCATTGAAAAGCATTTTACTATGGACAGAAATATGGAAGGTCCGGATCACCAGGCGAGTCTTGAGCCTGACGAGCTAAAAAAAATGGTTGCGGGAATACGTAACATAGAAAAAGCGCTTGGCGACGGTATAAAAAGAGTATCGCCATCAGAAAAGGAAAACCTTAATATAGTCAGAAAGAGCATTGTAGCTTTAGTGGCGATAAATAAAGGTGATGTGTTTACAGAGGATAATATCACAGTAAAGCGACCTGGTAATGGCATTTCGCCAATGAGATGGAATGAGGTTATTGGAAAGAAAGCAGCGAGGAACTTTGAAGCAGATGAGCTGATTGAAATATGAAGAAGATTTGTATAGTAACAGGGACGAGGGCTGAGTACGGATTGTTAAAGCCCGTAATTGAAAAAGTGCACAAAGCGGAAGATATGGAGCTGCAGCTTGCTGTTACGGGGATGCACCTTTCAAGTGAATTTGGACTTACCTACTGTGAGATTGAAGACGATGGCTATCCGATAAGCGGCAAGATAGAAATGCTGCTTAGTTCAGATACTACAGTGGGCATTACTAAGTCAATGGGTGTAGCGTTGATGGGATTTGCTGATTATTTTGAAGAGAACCGACCTGACATAGTTGTTATTTTGGGCGATAGGTATGAAATGCTTATGGTGGCATCAGCTGCAATGATTGCGAGAATACCGATAGCACACATACACGGAGGGGAAAAGACAGAGGGTGCAATAGATGAGGCGATAAGGCATTGCATTACCAAGATGAGCCACCTGCATTTTACTTCGACAGAGGAATACAGAAGAAGGGTGATACAGCTTGGGGAACAGCCGCAGAATGTGTATAATGTCGGGGCACTTGGCATAGAGAGTATAAGAATGCTGAAACTTATGCAAAAAGAAGAACTGGAGAAAAATTTAGGCTTTGATTTCAAAGAGCATACAATTATGGTGACATATCACCCTGTCACGCTTGAAAATATGACTTCTAGGGAACAGTTTGCCAATATCTTGAGTGTTATTGATAAACATAAGGATATCTTTGTGATATTTACCAAGGCGAACTCGGACACGGACGGTAGGATAATTAATCATATGATAGACGAGTACGCGGCGCGTAATAGCGATAAGTGCAAGGCATTTATGTCGTTGGGACAATTAAGGTATCTGAGTACATTGCAGTTTTGCACCGCGGTTGTCGGAAATTCGTCAAGCGGTATTGTGGAAGCACCGTCTTTTGGAATACCGACCGTCAACATTGGCGACAGGCAGAAAGGAAGGGCAAGTGCTGAGTCGGTAATACATTGTGGAAACAGCATTGAAGAAATAGAGAATGCGTTGGAACTTGCCATGTCGGAAAATTTCAGAAAGAAGGCAAGAACTGTCAAAAACCTGTATGAAAAAGCTGGGACATCGGACACGATAATTAAAGTGATAAGGGATGCCCTGGATAACGGGATTAATATAAAGAAAGAATTTTATGATATTACATATGGTTAAAACCTCCGCGGTAAAAAGCGGACAGTATATATAAAATTCGAACTTTGACAACTGAATACCTTACATTAGGAGCAAGAAGTGATTGAGATTATCAGGTGCATATGCTATCATTATTACAGATACTAGGAAAAAGCTTAAAAAGGTATGGTGATTATATGCTGCATGTTTTAAATCAAACAGACATCAAATCGTTTAATACAGTCAAAAGAGAGTTCCCTTATAGCAGAATACTAATGCAGATTGCTTCATTGGATGATGGTGAGGGACAACTGCTGGCAGTGAGCGACTCAGAAGATTCAGATGATGACTTATGTAAAAAACTGCACGAGTACTTGGAAAAGGACATTCTGTGTATTATCATTGGAAGCTATGTGCAGGGGGGAGAAAGAAATGCTATATACAGTGTCAGATGACGGGATATTTACTGTTAATTGCGAATTATATATACTTGAAAAAAGAAACGCGGCGATGCAGTTTATCATTGACACTGGAGCCAGCATAACATGCTGTAGGGCGAAAGAACTGGGAGTAAATCTGGAGGAAGAAGATTTTATTGTAAACAAGGCATCTGTCAGATATTTGAATGGTGTCTTAAAAGAGGGAAACAAGGAATACAGTAGGGACAGATACAGCATTAAATTTTATGAAGTAAAGATGAACAAACTAAAGATTGGAACTTCAATAGTTTTGGAGAATGTGTCGGTATGGATTACCTTTGACAAACGTTTTTATACCTGCCTAATGGGACAGGATATACTGGACAAGCTATATTATATGCATTGGAGCAACACGAAAAAACTTCTTATAGCTGATAATGCGAATGATTTGAGAGAGTATGTGGATTGTATGGAGGACTGAAAAAAGAAATACAAAAATAGGATATAATTAATTAAATATGGAAATAAAAATCCCAATGTAAGGTATGCGGTTGAAAGGACAGTAATCGAGACAGCATTACATTGGGATTTTTTATTGTTGGAAAGGAGATTTGGAGTGGGTAGTTTAGGAATAATAACTGCCAGAAGCGGTTCTAAAGGTATTAGAGATAAGAATATCCGCCAGTTGGCAGGTAAGCCTCTGATTGCCTATACAATAGAAAGCGCACTTCAAAGCCGATACATTGACGAAGTGATGGTATCTACAGATTCTGACATTTATGCATCAATAGCAAAAGATTACGGTGCAAATGTGCCGTTCTTGAGAAGTGCCGAAAACTCTACAGATACCGCGAAATCGGTTGATGTGGTATTTGAAGTACTGGAAGGATATGAAAGGCTCGGACGGTATTTTAACAATTTTGTACTTTTGCAGCCGACCTCGCCATTGCGTACATATAAAAACATTGATGATGCATTTCAATTTTTTTACGAAAAGGATGCTGATTCAATAGTAAGCGTATGCGAATGTGAATACAGTCCTCTGCTGAGTAATGTTCTGCCTGATGATTTGAGTTTATTTGGATTTATTAAAGACGAGAATATGGGAAGAAGGCAGGACTTTGAGAAGTACTACAGACTTAATGGCGCGATTTATATTTCAAAGATAGGTGCGTTTAAGGACAGCCATACATTTTATGGGAAGAGCTCATATGCATATGTTATGAATCGGCAGGAGTCAATTGACATAGATACTGAGGATGACTTTGCGTATGCGGAATTTTTGATGAGGAAGGTTTTATAATGAGCGAAGGGATTATGAAAAAACATATGAAAGAACGTTTGGGGAAGGTGATAAATTTTTGCGAAAATCCGCCGTTGCCTCAATCGTTAAACATAGAGCTAAACAGTACATGCAATCAGAGCTGTATATTTTGTCCATTTCATGGTAAGTATGCACCAAGCAAACCATTTCTTACGGTTATGAAAAAGAGTGATGCCATAGCACTGATTGATATGGCGAAGATGTATGGAATAGGGAAAAAAGAAATAGGGTTTTATTTGGCAGGTGAAGCATTTTTATATAAAGATCTGGCGGAGGTTATCGAGTATGCAAAAAAGTCAGGATTTATTTATACATTTATCACAACAAATGGCGCTTTTGCCACGCCGGATAAGATGAGAGAAGTTTTGGATGCAGGATTGGATAGCCTTAGGATATCAATTAATGCTGCTGATAGGGAAATGTATCAAGAATTACATGGCAGAGATGATTTTGACAAGGTGCTTGAAAACCTGAAATATATGCATGACTATATCAAAGAAAATGCACTAAAGGTGGCAACTTCCATTTCCTGCGTGATTACAAAAAAAACAATGGGAATACAGAAAGAATTTAAAAAGCTATTTGGTGAATATGTCGATGATATTCTTTTTATTCCGGTTATGCTGCAAAGGCTTAATTATGATGAGCAGTTTATACATGAATATCAGGTTATTGACGATTCACAGACAGAGGTAAAATCTGATTTTGTTTGTCCTATTTTGTTCGATACTATGTATATCAATGCCAATCTGGAGGTGGTGCCATGCTGCGAGGCGTATGATACAAATTGTGTGTTTTACGATTTGAAACAGGATTTTGATCTTAAAAATGCATGGAACAGTGACGGATATAAAGCGTATAGAAAATTGTATTTAAATAGTGGAGATTTAACAGATACTATATGTGAAAAATGTACGTTAAGAATGAAAGGTATAGAAAGGTTTTCTTTAGAATGATTTTGAAAAAATTTCCAAATGAAATAATGATTGAAGCAACAAATTGCTGCAATAATATGTGCTTTTTCTGTGGAAGCATGGTGAGTAAAAGACCTAGAGGGTATATAAATTCAAATCTGATGTATAAACTTATTGATGAGGCATATAGGGAAGGGGCAAGGAAAATAAGTTTTCATGGTATGGGCGAACCGTTAATGTGTAAAGATCTTGCCGGCTATGTAGAAGCGGCTAAGCGAGCAGGCTATAAATATATTTATTTGGATACGAATGGAGTATTGGCAACACCGGAGATCATGTTTCCAGTAATAGATGCTGGATTGGATAGCTTGAAATTTTCTATTCACGCTGCGACAAAGGAAACATACCAAAAAATTACGAATAATGATGCGTTTTGTCAGGTAAAAGAAAATTTTATTAAGACAAGTGATTATATCAAAAATACAGATAGCAGCTGTAAGCTGATAGCATATTTTGCAGAGAGTACTATTAATTGTACCGAGAAAGAAGCTTTTTTAAATATTTTTGAGCAGTATGCAACTGAATTGTGGATAAAACCGATACATAACGCATCTGGGGCAAAACCTGAAAATGCAAATCTTTCAGTTGACGGTGATGTTGTGGCAACTAAAAAATTACCATGCATAGATTTGAACAGAATGATTATCAATTGGGAAGGAAAGGCAATTGCATGCTGCACAGATTGGACAGGCAGTTTGATTTATGGAGATGTCAATACATGTTCCTTGCAGGAATTATGGAACTGCGAGAAGATTTTGGAGATCCGAAAATCTCAGGAAGAGCTTATCGGTTTAAATGAGATTTGCAGGAAGTGTGCAGGAATGATGTACTGAAAGTGATTGTTTGAAATATGTACGGAGTTAATATGGATAAGAAGAAATTATATTTTTTAAATACTGTTTAAAGGAGTTTTTTCATGAAAAAAAACAATGGTATTTTGTATTGGATTACAGGATTGTCTGGGGCAGGAAAAACAACAATAGGAAATAGGCTATATTATGCGCTTCGGGAAAAGTATGATAATGTAATTTTGTTTGATGGAGATGTTTTAAAAAACATTGTTAGTGATAGTTTGGGATATAGTGATAAGGATAGACGTAAAAGAGCAAAGAAGTATGCGTTTTTGTGTAAAAATCTTACAGATCAAGGAATGATTGTAATATGCTGTACAATAGCGATGTACGAAGATGTTAGGCAATGGAATCGTTTAAATAATAAGGCATATTGTGAAATTTTTTTGGACGTTCCAATGGATATTTTGAAAAAGCGTGATCAAAAGGGCATGTATTCACAATATGAAAATGGAAATATTAATCATATTGCAGGGGTTGATATAGAAGTAGAATTCCCCAAAACACCAGATATAGTTTTGAAGAATGATGGAAGTCTTACAGTACAACAGTGCGTTGATCAAATATTAAAATTTAAAATAAAAAAATCAGTTGATTTTGATAGGGATGTCACATATTGGAATAATTACTATGATAGCGCTGTTTGTCTGCAAGAACCATCATTATTTGCAAAGTTTTCAATGGATAATATGGAAAAAAATAAGACTTTATTGGAACTAGGATGTGGAAATGGCAGAGATAGTATATTCTTCGCAAAGAATAATTTAAATGTAATAGCAATTGACGCATCGGATATTGCAATTGATACATTGCAAAAAAATAATAATATGGAAAATGCCTGTTTTATTTGTGATGACTTTGTTTGTTCGTCTACATTGTTTGTGAGCCAGTATGATTATTGTTATAGCAGGTTTTCCCTACATGCAATCAATGAAGAACAAGAGGTCGAAATGATAAAAAATGTGTATAGTTCTTTAAAAAAGGGTGGAAAATTTTTTGTTGAAGTTAGAAGTATACATGATGATTTGTTTGGAAAAGGAGAAAAAGTTGGTCGTAATGCCTTTTTTTATGATGGTCATTACAGAAGATTTATAGTTAAGGAAGAAATAGAAACAAAATTGCGGAAGGAGAAATTTTATATAGATTATTCTTGTGAAGATAAAAATTTTGCACCTTACGGTGAGAGTAATCCACCAGTCATCCGTATTATTGCAAGAAAGTAAATGAAATATGAATGGTTATAATAAAATAGATAATTATGAGGAAGACGCAATGGAGAATATGCAATCAATTAGATATTATTTAGGTTTGGTTGATGATTATAAAGCTCCCGAAGGGTATGACTGTTATGTATGGGCGGGAACGTTTTGTACAAATGGAATAGAATGGTGTGTACGCAATGGAAAGAAATATGAAGTGCTTCAGGAAGATGTGACAACAGATGAGGATATACATAGAACTTATCTATATTTAGACTGTGTAAGAGATAAAATTATAGATTTTCTGAAGAATATGTTAAACGAGTATCATCAATCAGATTATAGTAAATTTAAATGGCAGATTATGTTGAATTTTTGGCTGGCGTGTTTCTTGCCGTCTGTATATGATAAGTATTTAAAACTAAAAAGGATCGCAAACGATAGCAGAGTATTTTATGTTGATTTGTATGAAGCGAGCTGTTTAAGTGTGGCAATAGATATGTTGGATTTCAGTGAAATATTGCATGATGATTTTAATTTTCACAGATATGAATATAGTTTATTGATAAAACATATAACAGGTATTTCTAATATCGTAGTCGATTATCATGATAATTATAAGAGACAACCTTTAAATATATATAGTACGAAATTACCAGAACATGTTAAGAGCTTTGATGATAAATATAGAAGATATAAAGAAAATACAAAAATATATGATGAAATAGTTATTCAGTCACCTTATATTAAGTTTAATATGTACAAAGAAATAATAGAAAAAGCATATGGTAAGATTTCGGGATATTTTCTAGACTATACACATAATGTTAGGAATTGCTTGGATTATGAAAAATCATTGGATGTGGGATGGCGAACAAGGCGGCAATGTATTTCGGGAGAAACGGACCAATTTGTTAATTTAATCTGTGATATAATTGGCTGCTTTATTCCTATGGTGTATGTGGAAGAATTTCAGCATATAACAAAGATAGCGCTTGATAATTATAAGTGGGGATTAAAGCCAAAGACAGTGGTGTATGATTGTGAAGGTGTAACCATTAATGAGCTATTTAAAGCGTATTTGATGAATATTGATGTCGAAAATGTTTTGAAGATTGATATAATGCATGCCTTACCATATGGAATGGGAGGATATAGCTGGTATGAATTGACGGAATTACAATTTTGTGATGAGTTTTTGAAATGCGGAGAAATTCAGAATAATAATTTAAAGGCTAAACTTATACGCATGCCTTATATTAACTTCTTTAGGCAGATAGACAATATTCATAAGAAAACAGAGTTTGGCAATGCAATTGTTTATGCCAATTATGCCTATCCGCAACATCGGGGCAGGCTTAGTATGTATGAATGGAATTGGTACAAATACATAAAAGGTGAATTGGAATTTTTGCAGTTGCTGGATAAAGATATTCTTTCTGAATTGAGGTATCGCCCCCATCCGTTTCATAAAACTCAATGGAATAATTTGGAAAAAGTAAAGCAGTTTATACCGAGTTTGTTAATTGATGAAGAACCTTCTTTTTTTGAAAGCATACGTCATGCAAAGCTTTTTATCTCAGAAATAATGGGAGCGGCGGCATTTGAGGCAATAGGTATAGGAAAGCCTACAATAATAATGTTTTATCCTGAAAGAGGATTTGCAGGAACAGATGAAAATCGTTCAGATATTGAAGATATGCTGCGTGTTGGAATAATTGCTGAAACTCCAGAGAAATTAGCTGCTTTAGTCAATGATATTCATAATGATATAGAAGGTTGGTGGGGTGAATCGGAGCGACAAAGGGTTGTAAATAAAATTCGTGATAAATATGTATATTTTCCTAAGAATGCAAAAGAGATATGGATAAATAAGATTGTATCATATTTGAAACAATGACAGATGGGGTGAGAGATGTGATAAAAAATTATTTAGTAGGGCATAAGGTTGAAGTGACAGATGGAAAAAAGATTTGGTATGTTGCTGAACTTAGTGGTTTGATTATGGAAGTTGATATAGAGGTCCAAAAGTTGAAATGTATATGGAAAATACCGAATTCTATAGGCGCCTGTGCTTATAGATTGCTGTTTTATGATAAGCATAAATTATATATTTTTCCATATAGTCAAAGTGATATATATATATATGATTTAAGAACGGCGGAATATGCTGCAATAAAGGTAAAGAACAATCCTGAATTAATGGGATGCATAAAAAGAGGGCATTTTCTGTATGTGTTTGGAAATAAGGCGGAAATTATAAAATTTGATATAAACGAAAGAACGGTTAGCTACATTGATATGCAGACAAAGCGGTTGGATTTTAAAACACCATCGCAGAATTGGTTTTGGACAAATTCGTATATATTAAACGAGAAAATACATATACCACTTCAAAATTCAAATATATTGATTATATTGGATAGAGAAGATAATGTTTCTAGTGTATGTTTAGGAGAGAAACCGGAAAAAAGAATATTGGATAGTATTTATTTAGACTATGAACGTTATTGTACCATTTATTGCAAAAAGGAATATGATACGCTCATAACATATATCGCTGAATATGATTTGAGTGGTAGACTGTTGAAAGAAAAAAGTGTGAAAGAAGAATACAATTATCGGATATATCCTTTTTTGTGCTCAATATGGGATAGAGAAAATTGGCTTTGTCTTCCTTTTGGAAGAAATGAAATTCTCATAAGAAATACGGAGCGCGACAAAATGATATTTAAAATTGAAAATGGCGCGGAAAATGTCGATGATGTAATACAAGGGTTGTTTTACTGTAGTGTAAGAATAAATGATGACATGATTTGTAGTATAAATCAGGCTTCAAAAAGTCTTATATGTGTGAATTTAAAAAATTGGATAATAAATTATTCACCATTAAAATTGGAAATTGATTATTGTGGTTTGACTGAAAAAGGGTATCGGGATGCCTTTCAACATGGGAATGTAATTAGTGAAATCAAGGATTTATATGATATAAAGAGTTTCATTGATTTTATTTGTAAGCATGAAAAGGAATATATCAATTAAAAATATAATTAATTAAGAACTGTATGTAAAAAGGGAGAATTATGAGAAAAGTAATATTGTATGGTGCAGGACAGGGCGGACAGGAAGCATTATTGTGGTTTGGTGAGGAAAACGTCAATTTTTTTATTGATAACAATACCGAAATACAAAAAAATGGTGCGTATGGTAAAGAAGCTTTTTCGTTTGCTAATTATATAGAAAAATATGAGAATAGCAGTGAATTGAGAGAGCAATATGATGTAGTCATTACAATTAAATGGCGTTGGGCGATACATCAACTTGCGTATGAACTTGAGAAAAAAGGAATTTATGGATACAGTATTTTTGGTGATATAAAGAGACGATGGGAAAACGCAGAGAAATTTCTTGACAGAGATTGTAAACAGTATCCTTGTGAACAGGAAAGCATTAAGGATATACGGCTGGCGCAGAATAAATGGTTGTTGCGCCATATTGAGCCTGCTTCTCTCACACCGGCTATAGGAAAACTGCGTGAAAAACAGTTGCGTATTTTATCATATACTGCGCGGGCATTTGAGGAGTACAAAAGTGTTTTGGGTATAATGCCCGTTATGGAGGCTGGAACTTTGCTTGGAGCTGTACGGCATAAGGGTTTTATTCCTTGGGATTATGACCTTGATTTTTGTATACCCAGATATGAGTATAATATGCTTTGTAAATATTTATTGGAAAATTATGAAGTATATATATTGACAGATCCAAATCCTAAAAAAAACAAGTGGCGGAAAGCGGGTGCTTCAAAGGAAAAAACTTATAAAGCTTATTTTGTATATGGAGAAATAGTTTTGGCTATTGCAGAACCCGATGGAAAATTTGAGGGTTTCGATACCTTAAATAGGAACAGAATTGTGGATATTGTACCTCTGGATGTATTTCCAACAGATACGGATTTAAATTTGTATAGGAAAAAAATGGAGGAGTTTAAGAAATTTTGGAATAAAGAAGGAGATTTTTATAAACATCTATTAGAATTTCAAAAAGCAAATCCAATATTCTCAAAGAAGCCTGAAAAAGGTGATACGCTTGCTAGAGGTGTAGACGCTGCAGTTGGAGCGGCTTTTGTATCACTTCCAGGGAGATGGTGGGATAAACAGTTATATCAATATGAAGATGTATATGAAACACAGCCTATGTTGTTTGAAAATGTTTTTTTTGAAGCGCCTGCCCAGCCGAAGGAGGTTCTTGCCAAAATGTATGGAGATGATTTTATGAAACTTCCTAATAGGTATGGGGTTCATAAAGAAAATCCTGAATGGTTGTTTACAGAAGAATATTAAGTAGTGGGTAGCAAAAAATAAATGAGAGAGGATAGCACTAATGAACAAATTTATAATTTATGGAGCAGGCAAATGTGGACAAAAGTGGCTTGACTTTTTTAAGTACAAACATTTACAAGAATGTGTGTATTGTTTTGTGGACAAAAATGCAAAATCTATTAAAAAAATAAGCGGAGTTGATGTATTGTCGTTTGAAGAAACATATAATTTGGATTTGCCTTATTTGATTGCGGTAACTGACTCTGAATTAAAAGAGGAAATAGAAAATATTTTGAGAAAAGCCAATAAAAAATATACGGATAATATTGAGTACATAGCAGAATATTGTGGAGAAGACAGGATTACGTTTAATCGAGATTATTGCGCGTGGAGTCATCTAAATACTTCCTATTTTGAAAGAGCAGAAGAAAGTGACTGGATGGATGTCTTTTGGAATAAAAATGGTGTATTTTATAAAATGTTCATAAATTTGGATCTTAGTAATGTAGTTGAATTGGCATGTGGACATGGCAGACATGTTCCTATGTATGCATCATCTGCAAAACATATTACTTTGGTTGATATTCTTGAGGATAATATCCGTTTTTGCAAGGAACGTTTTAGAAATAAAAACAATATTTCGTATTATTGTAACAATGGATATAATTTATCAGAATTGGCAGATAGTTCATATACATCATTGTTTTCATACGATGCCATGGTACATTTTGAAATGTTGGATATTGTGTCTTATTTAAAGGAATTTTATAGAATTCTTATGCCAGGTGGATATGCATTGTTACATCATTCCAATAATACTTCAGATTATAAGGCGGCATTTAAAACAGGGGTTGCTATGCGAAGTTATATGAGTGCGGATATTTTTGCGTATTTTGCCTATAGAAATGGTTTTGAAATAGTAGAGCAGAAGATTATTGACTGGGAAGGAATCAAAAACTTAGATTGCATTACGTTGCTGAAAAAACCTCATATTTTATAAATAGGAATTACTGAAAAGGAGATAGAAGATGCAAGAATTTATGTGTCCAACGGCAGTAATATGGGGATATGGAAAAACATATAATCAAAATCTCAATTTAATTAAGTATCAGGAGATACGGAACCTTATTAAAATTGTTGGCATTACAGGGAAAGACATATATCATACATATATTGATGGATATCCCTGTATCCCCATAACAGATTTGCGCGATACGGAATTTGATTACCTGATTATTTCAGCACAAGGCTACTATAGCAAAATATGTGAAGAGGCAGTTGAGCTGGGAATTGAAAGAAACAGTATAATTGATATTCAAGTGTTCAACATACCTAATTTTAATTTTTTGAACTATATAAAGTTGGTTAAATCACATATTTCCATTATAGCTAATAATTGTTGGGGAGGCGTTACATATCACTTGTTAAGAATGCAATTTTTGTCGCCATTTATTAATATGTTTGTCAGAGATAAGGATTATATAAAATTATTAAAAGATTTAAAGATATTACAAGAAAAAATAGAGTTTATAGGATGGAATTGTTCTTCTGAACTGGAACGGGAATATCCTATATACAATTTGGGAAGGGATATTTCCCTGCATTTCAATCACTATGTATCACAGGAAGAGGTTGAGTTTAAGTGGTATGAGCGGCTAAAAAGGATTAATTGGAATAATTTGTTTGTTATGATGTGGACGGAGGATGTAAATATAGCACAGCAGTTTGATGAACTGGACTATGAGAAGAAGATATGTTTTGTGCCGTTTAATTGTAACTTGAAATCTGCATATACATTAGCAAATCCAAACGGGGATATAAAATTTTGGGAAGTTGTAAACGGTGTGCCGTTGAATCGAATAATTGACTATAATGTGATTGATATGCTATGCGGAATTGGGAGGAAACATGATAGATTAGTCTCTCATAATTAATGGATAAAAATAAATTGTTGTATTAGGAGAAAAATGAAAGAGCTTATTAGTGTGATTATTCCTATATTTAATATTGAAGATTATATAGGGAAATGTATAGAAAGTGTTGTTTCGCAGACTTATACCAATATGGAAATTATCCTTGTAGATGATGGATCTACAGATAATTCTGGGGAAATATGTAAACAATATGCCTACAGGGATTCCAGAATTAAATGCGTATATCAAGAGAATGAAGGTTCAGTAGGCGCTAGAAAAACGGGGTTAACCAATGCAACTGGAAAATATATTGTTTTTGTTGATGGTGATGATTATGTGGAAAAAGATTATGTTAAAAAATTATATGAATTAATGATTGATAATGATGTTGATATGGTTCATTCTAATTACATTGTGGATTGTAAAGAACAAAGATATATAAAAAATGTGCATTTATTTAAGGAAAAGGATTTGGATTTTGAATTCCGAAAGGCGCTGTTACGAGATTATGTATTTGAATGGAACTCGGAAAAGGAAATTATTGAGTGTAACTTATATGGATGCATTTATAAAAAAAATGTGATATATGATTGCTATATGGAACTGCCAAATTATCAGCAGTATGGAGAAGACTTGCTTTGTCTTTGTAATTTGATTATGAGATGTCAGAGTATAATGTTGATTCCTGATGCCTACTATCATTATGTAATGAGAGAAGGTTCACTTGATCATACAGAAAATTTTATGAAAGCATTATTAAACAAGGCATCCTTATACAAAGAAGTAGAAAAAATTCTTGAGAGATATGAGATTTTTTCTGAACTTTTTGACAAATGCCAGACTTTTTTTGTATATAAAGTGTTTAGAGATTTTAGTTTGTTTCCGCTTGAGAATGTGCAGGTGAAACCGCAATTCGTGTGTAGTTTTATTGATTTATTATTGAATAAAAAAATTGTTTTATATGGTGCGGGAATGGTAGGGCAAAGTATATATGAACAGTTGACAAATTATGAAAGTATTGAAATTGTTGGATGGTTTGACCGTAATTATAGAAAAGTTCAATTGCCATATAAGCGTATAGAAAATCCGGCTTTGGTTAATTTAATGAAATTTGATTATATTATTGTGGCAGTTAAAGAAAAAAGTATTGCAGAGGAAATTATAGATTATCTATCTGACATGAACATAGATAGAAAATTAATTTTATGGGAGCCTTATTTATGCTCTGAAAGTATTTCTCTGTTGGTATCGTAAAATGAGTTAATATAATGGTATATATTTATGAATGATATTATTATAAAACTAAAATATATTTGTGAGCATTATAGGGTATGTCTCTATGGCGCAGGCATGTATGCAAGGACGCTTTACGCGTTTATGAAGGAACAGAACATAGGACAGATAGAACAGTTTATTGTGAGTAAGGGAGCACCTTTAAATGATACTGTTTTTGGGAAAAATGTCATTGAATTAGGAGAATATGTTTTACAGAAAAACTTAAAAAGCAAATCAAGGGAAAAAAATTTAATTATTCTTGCTGTGTCAGAGCAGTATTATGCAGAAATAATAGAAGAACTTAAAAATAGAAAAATAAATCAATACGTAACACTATCAAATGAAGAATGGCAGATGGTAATTCAGGCGACTCAATTTGAGGGTATTGTCCCACAAAAAAATATCGCTATATTAATGTACCATAGGATTATAGATTCTGATTATAACTTTTGGAAGCTGAATATTTCTCCAGCGATATTTGAGAAGCATATGAAGTATATAAGCGAAAATTATAATGTATTACGGTTGGAAGAAATATGGAATAATATAGTCCAACCCAATCAAAAGTATGTTGTTATTACATTTGACGATGGATATGTAGACAATTTTCGTTTTGCTCTCCCCATTTTAGAAAAATATCAGGTTCCTGCCACGGTATTTGTAAGTACAGATCTTATAGATACGAATGAAATGTATTGGTGGGATGAACTGGAAAAGATATTTATTTTAGACAGTTATGTGGGTGAATTTGTCTTTAAAGGTATCTCATACAGAGTTGTCAATTCTGATGACAGTAATGCAGCATGTATTGCAATCAGGAATCGAATTAAAGAAATGAATCCGGCAGAGCAGAAAAAAAGTATGAGAGAACTTCGTGAGGTATTAGGCGTAGAGAAACCGTCAACATCTGAATTGCGGTGCGTAAATACGAATGAATTAAGGGCAATGGCAGAATCGCAGTATATAACAATTGGTGGTCATACGAAGTCACATTTATCAATGGGAAAGCAGCATTCGGAGGAGTTATTACGTTCAGAATTAGAAGAGTCATTGGAAATATTGAAAAGAAAAACAGGAAAACGGATTAATGTATTTGCCTATCCTTTTGGAGGAAAGGAAGATTGGTGTGATACAGCAGATAGGATTGTAGCCGAATGTGGGATTGCCAAGTCAGTGTTGGTTGGCAGTGGAAATATCAATGCAAGTGATACGATGTATAATCTTCCGCGTCATATGGTTTTTACAACTGATAATATAGAAAAGAAAATGATAAGAATTTGGGGGATATATGGATGACAAAAGAAAGGGTAATTGTATTTGGCGCAGGAAAGCTATTTGCGGAACGCAGAAATTTGATTGAAAAGTATGGTGAGATAGAAGGGATTTTGGATAATAAAGCATGTGAGTTAAGCATACCTTCCATTGAAACATATCTGCCAGAAGAATTAGTTCATTTGCCGAAAGTACCTATTATTATTATGTCAGATTATCTTGTGCCAATGGTTCTTCAGGTTAGTAGGATCATTGGGGAGGATGAGTGCAGCAAAAGGGTAAAAATCGGGCGTATTTGCTACCCGGTGGAAGAAGAAGAAAATGTACTTGCAAATGCGGCACTGCAGATTATTGTAGAATCAGGAAATGTATACTGTGTGTTAGAAGATGGGCAAAGGGTATTATTAGATGAGAAGTCTCATTATATGAAAGATATTTACCGTGTTGTTTCCCAAAAAAGAGATGTACTGCTCAATGCACTGATTGCGGCAAAAGTAAGACCGATAGACGCATTTTTTGGGCGAAAGAGAGGAGAACCGATAGATAGATATTATATTGAAAAATTTCTTGATGAACATAAGGAGTTTATACGCGGACGATGCCTTGAAATCGCAGAAGATACATATACCAAGAAATTTGGAGGAAATCGTGTGACTGATTCCGTAATGCTTCATGTAGAAGGCTGGGGAGACAATGTGATAAAGGGAAATTTAGAAACTGGTGACGGTATTGTGGCGGAAACGTATGATTCAATGATTATCACGCAGACATTGATGTGTATATATAATGTAGAAGCTGCGGTGAGGAATATATTCGTAGGTCTGAAAAAAGGTGGCTCTGCACTCGTGACGGTATCCGGAATATCGCAGATTGCGAGGTATGATGATGACAATTGGGGAATGTTTCATTCTTTTTATATGAGTGGTTTAAAGAAATTGTTTTATCCTGTTTTTGGTGAAGAAAATGTTGAAATAATTCACTATGGAAATGTGAAAACTGCAATGGCATTTTTATATGGGGCTGTTCGTGAAGAAGTAAGAGATGAGGATTTTAATATATCCGATATGGATTATCCTGTCATATATGGTATTCATGCAATAAGAAGGTAGGAATATTATTGTTCTATAGGTATAAGCCATATAGTGTAATGGAGAGAAAATTTTGAAGATTATAATATTTGGATTAGGTAATATATACAGTCAGATTAAGCAGTATTTTTATGGCAACGACTCAGAAGTGGTGGCATTGGTGGATAACAACAAAGACTTAATAGGCTCTGTGGTGGATAGCTATGTGGTAGAGGATCCAAGGTATATATGGAAGTATTCATATGATTATGTCGTAATCACAAGTAATTATGCTGTTGAAATGAAACAACAACTTATAGATATGGGGATAGAACGGGAGAAACTGATTCATTATAAAGATTATATTGGAAGTTTTCCCTTAGATCCATGGATTGTCCAAACAGATTCCTTGGAGAACAGTGTATTGATTTTGTCAAATAAATTTGGATATCATGGGGGACCGATTGCTTGTCTCAGCTTGGCACATGTATTGATTCAAAGGGGGTATAATGTCACAATAGCGGTTCCGCAGGCAGACAGCGGTTTTGTGGATGAAATTTCATCAATGGATTTAAGGGTGATAGTTGTAGAAAATCTTGATTATTTAAGTATGGAAAATCTGAAGTGGACAGATAGATATGATTATATATTTGCGAATACGATTGTTATGGCAAGGTGCGCTATAAAACTTGCAAAAAAACGCAAGGTATATTTGTGGCTGCATGAAAGTGTAGATTCATATGCTGATTATGAGTATTGGCATGAAGAAATTGTGGAAGAAATCAAAAATGATTCTTTGATAATTGGGGCAGTCAGTGATGTGGCAAAGAAAAATTTTTTTAGTATTTATAAGATTGAAAAAACGGTAAGTGTCATGCCATATGGAATTGAAGATAAGTGTAAGAAGAAGGACGTTGACCTCACAGATGGGATTATGACATTTGCTGTAGTTGCGAACCATATTCCGCTGAAAGGCTTGGACGTGTTATTTGCTGCTTTAACTTTGCTTCCCAAAGAAGCAAAGCTGCGGATCAGGGTATTAATTGCGGGAAAGACATATGACAATGATTATGGCAATAGAATCAAATATGAAATTACTCAAAATAATAGCTGCACATATTTAGGAGAGCTTTCCAGAGAAAAAATATTTGAACTATATGACAGGACAGATGTTGTTATAATTCCATCTCGCCGTGATTCTTTGCCGATAGTTGCAACGGAGGCTATGATGTTGAAAAAAACATGTATTATTTCAGATTCAATAGGAACGGCAAAGTATATAAAACATAAATTTAATGGTTTGGTTTTTAAGAACGAAGATATAAAGGAACTGTCCAAGGCGATTAACTGGTGTTTGGAAAATAGGAGATTTTTAAAAACAATTGCAGAAAATGCAAGGAAAACATATGAAGAGAGTTTTACTATGGAGAAATTTGGCGATAGGGTTGCTGCAGCGATTGAATGCTTAAAATAACAGATTGTATTTGAATGATGAAGCAAATTATTGGAGAATTTTTGAAATTGTATTTGAAATTTAAGAGACATAATATGAATGGGTGTATGAAGATTTTTTGGATGATATTCAGGACAATGCCAGAAAAATGTTTCAATAAAAAGAACATATTGTCAAACTTAGACAGTCGTATTTTGTATTAGGGATAAATTGGATGAAACGAATATGTATTTATGTAACCTATAACAAAAAAAATGAAATAAAAGAATATATGGGTTATGTGCTGAAATCAATTCGTAGATATGTAGATGGGCTTTATGTAGTATGCAATTATCTTCAAATAAAAGAAGGGTTTAAGTATATAGAGCCATACGCGGACGAAATATTTTATAGGGAAAACAAGGGTTATGATGCAGGGGGGTATAAAGACACATTATGCACTCTGCTTGGCTGGGATGAAGTTTACAAGTATGATGAGCTTATTTTAATGAATGATTCTTTTCTTGGACCATTTTATGACTTAGGGAAATATTTTAATATGATGGAAAGCATATCCTGCGATTTTTGGGGAATGACGAGGCAGTTTTCTGTGGAGTTAGAATCGTTGAATTACAGGTATGGTTCCCATGTACATAGTTATTTCCTTGTATTCCGCAGAAAAATGTTGCATAGTAATGAATTTAGAAATTTTTGGGAAAATTTAATTTATCCAAAAACATTTGCTGAAGCAATTCTATATTTTGAAATCGGTATTAATAAAGACATGCAGGAAAATGGATATAAATCTATGGCACTGACGGATGTATGGGGGATGGAGTTTAAAGGAAACGAGAATCCGTTTCTCTTATATTCATTTGAACTAATTTGTGATAAAGGCTTTCCAATATTAAAGAAGAAATGTCTGTTGATAAGGAACAAGGGATTTGCAGACACATTGAAAGCAATTATATATTTAGAAAATAGTAATAATTATCCTATAAAATGGATATGGGAACAGTTAGACAGCCAGTTTTATATAGAAAATTATGCTCCCGCTAATACCAGCTGCCTTGAATTTTTCTATAAAAAATATAAAAGGATATACATATATGGCGCAGGAGTTTGTGGAAAAAACCTTGCTATATATTTCAGACACAAAGGCTGGCAGTATGCAGGAATAATTGTGTCAGACACCACAGATCAGAACATAGAATGCATCAGGTTCGAGGATGCGCAGATTGATGAAGAAACAGGTGTCATAGTATCGGTAATACACAAGGACGCATCAGAACAGATTGTTAATCATATAGGAAACAAGTGCAGCCGTGAACAGTTATTTATTTTATACGAATGCACAGCTATAAGGATTCCTGAGTAGGAAGCGTATCACAATTTCGAGAAAGGCGGCAGAATAAGCCAATGAACATCGCAATGATAATCGCAGGCGGCACAGGCAGCAGGATGCGGCAGGATATCCCAAAGCAGTTCCTTACCGTAAACGAAAAACCCGTAATCATATACACCCTTGAGGTATTCCAAAATCATCCTGCTATAGACGAGATCATCGTCGTCTGCATCGAGGGCTGGGAGCAGATATTATGGGCATACATAAAACAGTTCAATATTGTCAAAGCCACGACAGTGACCGCAGGCGGTGAATGCGGACAGGCTTCAATATACAATGGGCTTCTGGCACTTGAAAAGAACCACAATCCCGATGACATAGTCCTTATACACGACGCAATCCGTCCAATGGTGTCGGAAGAAATAATTTCCGACTGTATAAATAAAACCATAGAATACGGGTGCGCAATCGCCACAATTCCCTGTGCTGAGGCGATGCTTGTCACGGAAGATCAGGAAAGCTCAGAGCGCGTTTTCAGCCGTGAAAATCTAAAAAGAACGCAGACCCCGCAGGGGTTCAGGCTGGGCCATCTGCTTGAAGTCCACAGGAAAGCGCTTGATAAGAACATAACAAACTCCGTGGCATCATGCACGCTGATGATTGAGATGGGAGAGCAAGTATATTTCTCAAAGGGTTCGGAAAAAAATCTAAAACTTACGACAGTTGAGGACATAGACATCTTCAAGGCGCTGCTTCTGGCAAAGCGGGCGGAGTGGCTGAAACATTAAGAACGGCGGTTTTCATTTTTTGCGGCAAAGGCAGAGGTGGTTGATATGGCATGTTCGGGGAAAAACAGATATTTCAGTAATAACAAGTATCTTGAAAATCCGCAGTATATCAAGGATGTATTGGAAGCAATAAACAATACAAAGGATATAGGATATTTTAGCAACAAAAAAATACTGGTATTAGGAGCATCAGGCCTGATAGGTTCATTTTTAATAGACAGTCTTATCTATGCTGCATATATGAGAAATGCCGGCATCAGGATTCATGCATTAAGCAGAAGCACAGGCAGGCTGAAGGCACGTTTTGGATGTGAGACGGAATGCCTTCATTTTATGGAAGGCGATGCGTCAGCATTAGAAACGGATACGCCGTTTGACATAATAATAAACGCGGCAAGCGCAGCCCACCCGCGGGCATTCAGGGAAAATCCGGTTGAGACAATGCTTGCGAATATGCTGGGGACATACCGCGTAATGGAAACGGCACGAAAAAATCCAAAGTGCCGTGTCTTATATGTTTCTTCAGGCGAAGTACAAGAAGACATAAACCATCTGCTGCCGAGAGCCTGTTATCCTGTCAGCAAAAAGGCAGGAGAAACACTGTGCATGTCGTATATTTATGAGTACCGGACAGATATAGTGATAGCAAGACCATGCCATACTTTTGGACCGAACTATACATTGGACGATAACAGAGCGGCATCACAGTTTATTGACAGGGCAGCAAAAGAACAGGACATTGTTATGAACAGTTCAGGGCAGCAGGTGCGCTCATTCGCATATGTGCCGGACTGTGTTTCAGGTCTTCTGACGATATTGTCAAAAGGAAATACAGGATGCGTATATGGAGTGGCATCAGACGAAAACTGTTCAGTCAGGCAGTTTGCGGATATATGTGCCAGAGTTTCCGATACTAAATTAATATTTAAAGAGGCAGATAAAGCAGAGCAGGCAGAAGCATCACCCATAAAAGGGCAGATTATAGATAATGCAGAGCTCAAGCTTTTGGGATGGAGCCCGGCATTTTCAATAGAACGAGGAATTGAACATTCAATTCAAATCCGTAAAAATATATCGGAATAAAAACAATGCAGCAGAAAATGATATGCATCAAAAGCATAAAGCATATGGGGGCATATTTTACATGGAAAAATATTATGTAAAAAGTCTTATAGGCGAAGTCGCAGAAGGATTGGACAGGCTGATAGGACAGGGAATAATCAAAAATGACAGAAGCGTCATTTTGTACGGACTGGACAGGTATTCCTATGCAATGCGCACGATACTGTCAAACAAAGGCATGAATAATATTGAATGTTACATATCTGATGACGAGGCATCGGTTATTGCCATAAATCAGGACATAAAAAATTTTGCCTGCCGCTATTTAAACCACACATCTGATTTAATCAAAATAGCCACAGTCAGTGAAAGGCTTATGCCGTTTGATGATAATGCACGGATTTTGATTGCGTCAGAGAGTTATGCTTTAGAGAAAAAGAAACTCGAAAAACTGGGATATAAAGAAAACATACATTTTTATAAGGTATGCGATTTCTTTGATGAAAATATTGAAAATATGTTCAGGAACAAGCAACGGATGTCGCTTAAAGAGATACAATTAGTCGGCAAAGAGTTACTGCTGTATGTTGATAAGCTTTGCGAAAAGTATAATCTGCGTTACTGGGTGTGCGGGGGCACGCTTTTAGGCGCTGTAAGGCATAAGGGTTTTATTCCGTGGGATGACGATGTGGATATATTCCTCCCATGGAACGACTATAAGAAATTTATAGAAGTATTTGAAGAAAATGAGAGATTTTCAATGCTTGGAATGGGAACGTCACAAGTGAGCGAATTTAGTGATGCTTTTGCAAAAGTGCTGGATATGCGTACGCTGTTATGTGAAAACATCGGCACGGTAAAAAAAATAAATCCTGTGGGTTTGGATGTATTTCCGCTTATAGGGCTGCCGGGCGATGATAAGGAAAGGCATTTATTTTTTACAGAGTATAAGGAATTGAACCGTTCAATTTGGCAGGACTTTTATGCGGAGAATGGCGATAAAAATGTTTTCGCGAAGTATTATGAGGTTCAGAGGGAATATTTGGATAAATATGACTTTGACAAATCTGATTATGTGGGGGTGATTGGTACGGCGTATGGTGAACGCGACTGCACAAGTGTGTCTGTGTACAGTTCAACACTGCGGCTGCCGTTTGAAGATATTGAGGTGAATGTGCCGATGGGATATAGAGAGTATTTAGAAAATCTGTATGGCAGAGATTGGGAAGAAATCCCTGACGAGAGCAGGAGAGTTACACATCATAATGTTTGCGCATATTGGGCGCAAGATTAAAAGTGATTGGAGGATTGTAAAAATGAAGATAATACTATTTGGAGCAGGGGAAAACGCACGCAGATTTATAAGATATAGTCCTGCCGCAAAAATGGTGGAGATTGTAGGAATTGTAGATAATGACAGTTCAAAATGGGGGAATAAATTTGAAGATAGATATGTGATTGAAAAGCCTGAAATAATAAGAAATATTGAATGGGATATTATAGTAGTTTGTTTCCATGGATTTGATGAAATATTTAATCAGTTAGGAAATGAATACCAGATTGACAGAAAAAGAATGATATGTGTAAATGAGCTTATTGTTCCAAGTCAGTCTAATTTGGGAACAGTCCGCTTGGATTGTAATTATGATGAATATTACAATGTCAATGAATTGATGCCGGATAAAGTGATTGCGAGTAATCAGTTTGAAGAGTTTTACTTTCACAGGCATCACAGAATAATGAACAAATGGTGGCATTATTTTGAAATATACGATACGTTTTTTAGCAAATTTAAAAACAGAAAAATAAGATTTCTTGAAATAGGTGTATATAAAGGTGGATCAATGCAGATGTGGAAGGAATACTTTGGCAAGGGCTCAACAATTGTTGGAATAGACATTGACGATAGCTGTAAAGAATATGAAGAAGAACATGTCCATATATGTATTGGCTCGCAAGCGGATAGAGAATTTCTCGAACAAGTTTCAAAAGAATATGGACCGTTCGACATAATACTTGATGATGGAAGTCATCAGATGGAGCATCAAATCATAACCTTTGAAACATTGTTTCCATTATTAAAAGAAAATGGCATATTTATTTGCGAGGATTGTCATTGTGCATATTCAGCCAGATATGGCGGTGCATATAAAAAAGAAGGGACTTTTATAGAGTATAGTAAAAATTTTGCGGATTATGTAAACAGTCAATTCATAGATTTTGACGAAAAGGATAAGCTGCCGTTCTATGCGGATGACATAAAGGCATGCCATTATTATGATTCTATGGTAGTAGTAGAAAAGGCGCATAGAGGATATTCGTTTGTTACTGAGTTTTCACAGTAATAATCATTTTTAGTGTTAATGATAGAAAGAAAGTTATTGTCATACACCGAATTGGAATATTAGCATATACGCTTATTTAAAACAAGAAAGCATATTTTTCAATGCTGTGTGCGGATGTCCGGGCTTGCAGGGTTTTGGGCGGCATATCAGGGCTTTGTCCCTCAAAAGTAGTAAATTGGTAGTAAATTCAGCTTGAAATTCTGCTTGTATGTCCGTAAATCAAGGTTTTTGAGATAATCAACAATTTTGAAGATAAAAGCGAGAGACACTGATGCAATCATAATTGATATATAGGTATATGAAAAAGCTAATATACCCTAAAAAAGTACATTGACAATTTTATACTTATATCGGTAAGCCGTTGAGCAGAATGTAAAACTATGCTATAATAAATTATAATCTTTTATGTGCACATGATGATGCTTGGAAAGGTAAGGTGTTTATTATGGAAGAAACTGCGGGACAGCGTTTTACATGGGAGCAGATACATGATAAGTATCCCGATCAATGGGTTGCTTTGACAGATGTTGAGTATTTAGACAACGACGGCATTAATGTTAAATCGGCAGTTGTGGTATGCGGCATGACAGATGAAGACTATGTGGCGCGGAGGCTGGAATTTATGAGAGAGGGCAAGACTTATGAGTATGAACGAACCGAAGACACGAGAGGGTTTGTGGGAGTTACAGTATGACTGGATTGAAATTTTTGCGGAAAATATAAAGTAAACAAGATAATAAATTAATGAAGTTAATCCTGATATAGGTATAAAGTTATCAATACCTGTGTCGGGATTTTTATATATTTAAAAACTTTTAACCCCAAAATGTAGAAGTGCATACACGTTTATTTAAAACAAGGAGGCGCCAACCTTGAAATATCTTCTCTTCGGAACAGGCGAATACTACCAAAGATACAAAAAATGGTTCGCCAAAGACGATATAGCCGCACTTTTGGACAACTCAAAGGACAAGCAGGGTACATACATTGACGGGATAAAAGTATACTCTCCCCAAGAAGGCATAAAGCTTGAATATGACGCAATCGTGGTCTTAAGCTTTTACATAAAAGAAATGAAGTCACAGCTTTTGGCGCTCGGGGCAGAGGAAAACAGGATATACCATTTTTTTGACCTGCACAGGCTTTTTGGCGGCAAAGCTATCCGTATACCGGTTAAATACTATGGAAATGTCCAAAATGTCATAAACAGTACCCCGCTCCACAACAAAAAAGTACTCCTTATGTCTCATGACCTGACGCTGGGAGGACCTGCACTGGCTTTATACAATGCGGCAGAGGTACTCAAGGAAAACGGCTATGAAGTAGTATTTGCTTCGATGCTTGACGGATCACTGCGTGCTTCCATAATGGATAATGACATTCCTGTCATAATAGATGAGAACCTGCAGATACAGACAATGAACGAGGCGCAATGGACAAGAAATTTTGACCTTATTATATGCAATACCATAAGCTATTACATATTTCTTTCCGAGAGAGACAAGGATATACCGTTCATATGGTGGCTTCATGATTCTTCATTCTTTTATGACGGGGTGGACAAGGACATCTTGAAAAACATGGATATGAGAAATCTTGACATATTTTCAGTCGGCTCTGTGCCAGCAGATGCAATACGTCAGTTTATTCCCAATCTGACTGTAAATAAACTGCTTTACGGTGTTGACGACATTAAAAAGGCAGATACAGCGGCGAAGCAGGACAGAACCAAGGTGCGTTTCACTACAATAGGGTACATAGAAAACAGGAAAGGACAGGATATATTGATATCCGCTATAAAAAAGCTTTCCGCCGAACTGCTTGATAAGTGTGAGTTTTATTTAGTAGGGCAGAATACTTCTATGCTTGCCAAGCAGATAATGGAGGAAGTGGAAGGAATCCCGCAGGTTTATATTACAGGGTTTATAGACAGGGATGAAATAGACAGGATGCTTGCCAATACCGATATACTGGTCTGCCCGTCGCGCGAAGATCCAATGCCCACAGTGGCGGCAGAGGCGATGATGAATTCAGTGCCCTGCATTATTTCAAGCGCTGCAGGCACGGCGGAATACATACAGAATGGAATAAACGGTTTTGTATTTGAAAGCGAAAATGCTGATGAATTGCTGGAAACTATCAAATGGAGCATACGCAGCAAAGAAAAGCTGCCACAGATGGGAGTACAGGCAAGGAAGGTATATGAGAAAGTTTTTTCAATGCCTGCGTTTGAACGCAATCTTCTTAAAGCGGCAGAGGAAAGAATATCAAATAAGGAGTGACAATAAGGTGCCTGATTTTATAAAGCTTTTTGAAAAATATAAGGGTAAAAAGACGGCAGTATACGGATTGGGCGCTGAAACGGAAAATTTATTGTCACAGATAAACGGACGCTTTGAAATAATAGGGCTTTTGGACAGTTTCAGGGAAAGCGGGACTTTGTACGGACATCAGATAATGCCGCTGGATGCGGCAGCCGGGCAGGGAGTCAGCCTGATAATTGTGGCGGCGCGTCCAGCTTCGTGCAGGGCGATTGCCAAGCGGATTGGTGAGACCTGCAGAGAAAGAGGCATAGAACTGATTGACATAAGAGGCTGCAATCTGCTCCAGCCTGTAAATGAGACATATGACTTTACAAAACTTTCAGGCATAACACGTAAAGAACTCAATGAAAAGATAGAGAAAGCGGATATAGTAAGCTTTGACTTGTTTGACACACTGGTAATGCGCCGGACATTGTATGCGGAAGATGTAATAGAACTTGTCAACTGCAGGCTTAAGGCAGACAACATCAATATAGACAACTTCTGCAAAAGACGCCTCGGAGCGGAAAAAGAGCTTTCAAAAGATGCAGCCCCGACACTTGAAGAAATATACAGGCATATGCTGCACAATGATGCTTATGAAGATACTCTGGAAGTGAACGGGATTACGGCGGAAAAACTTGCAAAGCTTGAGTGGGATATAGATTATAATCTACTCATTTCAAGAGAGGAAATATGTGGCATACTCCGCGGCATCGTGTCGAATGGCGGGAAAGTATATATTGTGTCGGATACATATTACAATAAGGAGCAGTTAAGGGAAATACTTAATAAGTGCGGTATAGACGGTTATACGGACATCTTAGCCTCAAGCGATTACAAAACAGGGAAAAGGCAGGGGCTTTTTGATATTCTGAAAGCCTGTGAGAAAGGCAGGGACAGTAATTTTTTACATATCGGCGATGATATTGCTGCAGATGTGGAAAGCGCCCGCTCGCATGGGATAGAAGGATGCCTGCTGTACAGTGCCTCCGAACTGCTTGATGCGGCGGGAGGGCTTGGAATACAAAAATATGATGCCTCTGTGTCGGACAGGATCAAGCTTGGAATGTTTGTATCAAAAATTTTTAACAGCCCGTTTTGGTTTGAAAATGAGGACAGGCGCATAAAGGTCAAAAGCTCATATGATATCGGATACCTGATGTGCGCGCCGATAATCTGTGATTTTGTACTATGGCTCTATAAAAAGGTCAATGAGCAGTCCGTAAAAAATATATGGTTTGGAGCAAGGGACGGATATCTCATAAAAAAAATATATGCGCTTACGGCGGAGAATTACGGTACGGATGACGATTCATTGTATTTCCTGACATCAAGGACAGCGGCTGTAAGAAGCGGCATGCAGAGCGATGAGGATATACGGTATGTAGACGGAATGAAATTCAGCGGCACATTGGAGGACAGCCTTTATAACAGATTCGGCATAGATGCGTCAGTCTTAGATGAGAAAGACATTTCTTCCAAAGAGACAGGACTTCTTAAATATAAAAAAGTAATAATTGATAAGGCGGCTGCAGCACGCGCCAATTATTTAAAATATGTAGACAGACTGAATATAAAAGACGGAGATACCGCATTTTTTGATTTTGTGGCAAAAGGGACAACCCAGATGTATGTACAGCGGTTGGTTAAAAACCGCTTAAAGGGATTTTACTTTATGCAGCTTGAACCTGAAAACATGCTTGACAAAGGGCTGGATATACAGGCATTTTATGATATCCGTGACGAAAGCTCATGTAGTGTTTTTGAAAATTATTATATTATAGAAACAATACTTACGGCTCCTCATCCGACTGTGATTGGTTTTGATGAAGCGGGAAATCCGATTTATGCCGATGAGAGCAGAAAAGAGAGTGACATCAAATGCTTTATGGCAGTACAGGAAGGAATACTTGACTATTATAGGAGATATCTGGCTTTATGTCCTGTGGCTGAGCAGGGGATAAATAAGGATTTGAGCGCTGCCTGCCTTGGGCTTATACGCCGGATACAGATTGCAGATAAAGATTTTTTAAGTATGGCGGTTGAAGATGCCTTTTTTAACAGGATGACGGCAATGCCTGATATTATATGATAAAAACCATACATCAATGGGTATGCAATAACTGGAAATATATGAATTTTGACATTTTATGTCTTATGCGGGAATTTTTATTATTATCCGATTAAACGACTAATAACAGACATCTGCTGAACTTTAAAAAGACAAAAAGGAGAACACTCATTATGAACTTTGAACTAACAGCCTCAATGATGTGCGCTAACTACGGCAGTCTTGAAAATGAAGTAAAAGCGCTCGAAGAAGGAGGCATAGACTCATTCCACATAGACATAATGGACGGTCGCTATGTCCCAAACTACGCAATGTCCCTAAACGACATGCGCTACATAGCATGCGCGACAAGCAAGCCCCTTGATGTCCATTTAATGGTCGAGCACCCAAACAACACAATTGCCCTTTTCCTCGAAAATCTCCGCAAAGGCGACACAGTGTACATTCACCCCGAGGCGGAATACCACCCGTCAACCACCCTGCAGAAAATCATCAATGCAGGCATGATACCAGGCATAGCGATAAATCCCGGCACTTCCGTGGAAACCGTCATGGAGATGCTCCGCATAGTAAAAAAAGTCCTCGTCATGTCAGTAAACCCGGGCAACGCAGGCCAGATGTATCTTCCATATGTAGGCAAAAAAATCACAAAACTCCTTGCCCTGAAGGAGGACATGGATTTTGAACTCTACTGGGACGGAGCCTGCAGCGCGCAGCGCATTTTAGAATACGCACCCAAAGGAGTAAAGGGCTTTGTCCTTGGCACAACACTCCTTTTTGGCAAGGACAGGCCATACGGCGAGACACTTCAGAACATACGCGAATTAAAATTTTAATTCTTTCCTGCCGCAGTCACACCAGCAATAATAACTCCGATTATTCAAAACAGGGTGAAAAATATGAACACAGCGCTTTTATTGTCAGGCGGCATCGGTTCCCGCCTGCAGTCGGAAATGCCAAAGCAATATATATGCATAAACGGTAAAATGCTGATTACATACGCGCTCGAAACGCTGTCCGCCTCCGAATTTATTGATGAAATACAGATAGTATCAGCGCAGGAATGGCGTGATGCCATCATATCAGACGCGCAGAAACATAAAATCCGTGCAGACAAGCTGAAGGGCTTCTCCAGCCCTGGCGCAAACCGTCAGATCTCTATATTGAGCGGAATGCAGGGAATTTTGCAGCGAAAAAATAATGCATTGAATACAGACGCACTGGGCGCAGATGCAATGAGCACATATGCAATTAATGACTGCGACACAATATTTATCCACGATGCCGCCCGCCCATTGCTTACCCAAAGTCAAATTTCAGACTGTTTCAAGGCTCTTAAAGACCATGACGGCGTTATGCCGGTGCTGCCAATGAAGGACACAGTATATTTAAGTGAAGACGGTGGCACTATATCAAAGCTTTTAAACAGGAAAAAAATATTCGCCGGCCAAGCGCCAGAGCTTTTTAACTTCAAAAAATACTATCAAGCAAACATAGCACTTACGCCAGATGATATAATGAAAATAAACGGCTCAACTGAACCCGCAATCCTTGCAGGAATGGATATAACAATGATAGCAGGCGACGAAAACAACTTTAAAATCACTACACAGGCGGATTTGGACAGATTTAGAAATATTATATTTACTCAATCTAATAATATGTTGTATAATAAAAAAGACAACAATAACCATAATTATTTATATTTATAATTTATTTATAATTATGCCGCGCAGATTGATGCGCAGAGATGAGGAAAAATGAAAGCATGGGTACTTCACAATATCGGCAGCATAAGCTATGAATATGCCAAGGAGCCCCAAATTGGCGAAAACGAAGTATTAATAGCTGTGAAAGCCGCAGGCATATGCGGCTCGGATATTCCGCGAATTTACCGCGACGGCGCGCATCAGATGCCGCTGATACCAGGACACGAATTTTCAGGAGAGGTGGCAAAAGTCGGCAGCAAGGCAGACAAAGGCTGGCTCCATAAACGGGTGGGCATATATCCGCTGATTCCCTGCAAAGCGTGTCCCCCCTGTCAAAAAGGCGGATATGAAATGTGCAGGCGCTACAGCTATCTAGGTTCGAGGCGTGACGGGGGATTTGCCCAATATGTGGCAGTGCCGGCGGATAATTTAATTGAGCTTCCCGACTGTGTTACATATGAGCAGGCTGCGATGCTGGAGCCTATGTCGGTTGCAGTCCATGCGATGCGCAGATTTCCAATAGAAAAGACAGCTACTGTTACGGTATGTGGCCTTGGCACAATCGGAATGCTTCTTGTCATGCTTTTGAGGGAGCGCGGGATAGAGAATATTTTTGCCATTGGCAATAAAGACTATCAGCGCAGGACACTTTTAGAGCTTGGCATTGGGGCGGATAACTATTGCGACAGCAGTGCTGATGACGCGGCGAAATGGCTTATGCAGCGTACAGACGGGCAAGGCACGGATATATTTTTTGAGTGTGTTGGCAAAAACGAGACAATATCGCAGGCGGTCAATCTGACAGCGGCGGGTGGCAAAATCTGTCTTGTGGGCAATCCCTATACTGATATGCAGCTTGATAAACAGACCTACTGGAAAATCCTGCGCAACCAGCTCACAGTGGCAGGAACATGGAACTCCGCTTTCTTTGCAAAGGAGGGAAGCGGCAGTAAGGAGGATACCGATTGGAGTTATGTCCTGCGTCTGTTGGGGCAGAAAAAGATTGCGCCTGAAAAGCTGATATCGCACCGCTTTGAGCTCGAACATTTAGACAAGGGTTTTGGCATAATGAAAAATAAGTCCGAGGATTTCTTAAAGATTATGGCTGTGTTATAACTTCCATCTTGCACAATCACAAAAATAATTATAAAATAATACTGCAACCACATCAAACGGCCGCGGCTCTGCATACCGCAGGGATGAGGAAAGTCCGGGCTCCACAGGGCAGAATGCCGGATAATGTCCGGTAGAGGTGACTCTAAGGATAGTGCAACAGAAATAAACCGCCATAATCTTGTTTCGGCAATGTTTTGGTAAGGGTGGAATGGCAGTGTAAGAGACTACCGCCTCTACGGTAACGCGGAGGGCATATGTAAACCCCATTCGGAGCAAGACCAAATAGAGAGCGACAGACTTGCCCGGTCTGCTTTCAGGTGGGTCGCTTGAGATTATCGGCAACGATAATCCTAGATAGATGGCCGTTCGCGGAAGCTTTTGCTTCCGCCGACATAACCCGGCTTACCGTTGTGGTTGCGATATGAAAATAAGGGACTGGTTTACAGTTCCTTTTTGCCGTGATATGAAATTTTTAATTAGGTGCGGAGGCATATATGAAAAAAGCTGTCTGTGCAATGCTTGCTGTGCTTATGGTAATCGGATGTATTTTTATCGGAAATTCAGACAGGCATAACATTCAAATCCTTTCGTGCATAGAGGGTGGCAACCACCGTTTTGTCCAAAGAATTGCCACAATGACAGAGCTAAGTGAACCGCAAGGCGAAAGCCCAAGGACAAAAATCCTCTATCGCCTCGCCCAAAGGAGCATAGTAAGGATATCAATGAATGAATATGCGGGCAGTGGATTAATCTGGCGCATGGATGGCGGGCGGCTGATAATAGCTTCAAACAGGCATCTTTTAATGGAGGATACTGACGCAGATGTCATTTTTTATGACGACACGCACGCGCAGGCAAAAATTTTTGGCTATTCGCAGCAATACGATATTGGTTTTTTATATGTTGAAACAAAGGAAATTCCTGAAAGCGTGATATGTGGTATGAATGCAGTAACGCCGCTGTTGTGTGACATTGAGGGCAGTGTGCAGGAGAGAAATGATTTTGTAGGAGAGCGTATAGGCACTGACATTATGCAGCTTGGCGCAAACCTAAACGGAGGCGGTATGTTGTTTTCAAAGGGATATATTATGGCGGTGAATTTTTCGTCCGTGTTTAACTGCTTTATGATACAGACAAAATGTTACGCGCGCGCGGGAATGTCTGGTGGCGGAATGTTTGATGAAGACGGACGGCTTCTCGGCATGATATCCGGCGGAGATGTGGGTGGCGAACCATCGGCAAAAGAAAGTGAGATAACCTACAACCTTCCGGCGGGCACGATAGAAAACGAATATTTAGCAATCTTACATGATTTTTCCAATAACTAAAAGGATGAAAAAGCCTTGGACAAGATGCGTTAAGGGAAACGCAGTAAAGATAATTGTGAAAAGCGTTTTTTAAACTAACCGAATTGTAAATACTTGATGAATACACACAGAAAAGAGGAAAACAATGGTAAAACCGCAGAAAATGGGACGAATTTCAAAGGTTGATGCGTACTTAAACTGTGCGGAAAATTTCGCGTACAGGAGCACATGCATAAAGCGGAAGTACGGCGCTGTGATTGTCAAGGACGATGCCGTAATATCGACAGGCTATAATGGCTCGCCGCGCGGCTTTGAAAACTGCTGCGACATAGGTGATTGCCCGCGGATACGAAAAAACATGCATCAGGGCGAGGGTTATGCGATATGCCGCGCCGTACACGCGGAGGCGAATGCGCTTTTAAACTGTTCGCGTGAGCAGACATTGGGGGCGGATTTGTACCTTGCAGGCATAAATCCAGAGGATTTGTCGGTCCATAAGGCAAAACCATGTCCATTGTGTGCGCGTATGATTATTCAGGCAGGAATCAGAAATGTATACCTCAGAATCGGCGAGGGCGCGGACAACTATGAGCGGATAAGCGCGGATAAGCTTGAATGGTATGTGAAGGAATAATATTTTAAAATTTTCTTAATTTATTTTTAATAGGTATATTTATGGTATTTTCATTGTGTTTGTGATATTATTAAAAATTAAGGGTAAAGTTTAAATTATTCAGAAGCCTGAAAGCTTCCGATAAATAGAAAGGTTGGCGGTTTAAAATGACAAAGATTGATATTTTTTCAGGTTTTTTAGGAGCGGGCAAGACTACGCTCATCAAGAAGCTTTTAAAGGAGGCGCTCGACGCGTCAAAAGTTGTTTTGATTGAAAATGAGTTTGGCGAGATTGGCATTGACGGCGGCTTTTTGAAGGAGTCGGGCGTGGAGATAAAGGAGATGAATTCAGGCTGCATATGCTGTTCGCTTGTAGGCGATTTTGGCACATCACTTGCGGAGGTGCTTAAAAAGTACCAGCCGGAGCGCATACTGATTGAGCCGTCAGGCGTCGGCAAGCTTTCCGATGTAATGAAAGCGGTTCAGAAGGTGGACACTGATGTAGAGGTTACGCTCAACAGCGCGGTAGTAGTGGTTGACGCGAATAAATGCAAAATGTACGCAAAGAATTTTGGCGAGTTTTTCCTGAACCAGATAGAGCATGCGGGCACTATTATTCTAAGCAGGACGGGCGATATAAGCGAGAGCAAGCTTAATACGGCACTTGAGATAATTCGCGAGCACAACAGCAAGGCAACAGTAATCACGACGCCTTGGGAGCAGCTTGACGGCAAACAGATACTTGAAACGATTGAAAACGCTAAGGATTTAGAGGCGGAGCTTATGGCGGAGGTTGCGGCTATGCATGACGAGCACGAGCACCACCACCATGACCATGATGACGAGCATGAGCATCATCATGACCATGAGCATCACGACCACGACGATGAGCATGAGCACCACCACGATCATGACGACGAGCACGAGCATCACCATCATGACCATGATGAGCATGAACATTACCACGATCATGACGAGCATGAACATCACCATGATGATGAACATGAACACCATCACGATCATGGCGACGGCTGTACATGCGGCTGCCACGACCATGACCACGAGCAACATCACCACCACGCTGACGAAATATTCACAAGCTGGGGCTTTGAAACGCCCGCTTCCTATACAAAGGAGCAGCTTGAAGAAATACTTGAAAAGCTTGATGATGAGAAAACATACGGCTCTATACTTCGCGCAAAGGGAATGGTTTCATCAGGAAACGGCGCATGGCTTCATTTTGACTATGTTCCCGGAGAAAGCAGCGTGAGAGAAGGCGCTGCGGAGGTTACCGGCAAAATCTGCGTGATAGGCGCTGAGCTCAAAGAGGATAACCTGAAAACTCTGTTTGCGCAGTAAAATATCAAGAAACTCCAAGTCTGCAAGGAAACATGGTCAAAGAATCTTTGGGCAGGCTTTATAAGCCGCAGGGAATGCGGTCAAGGAAAATGGAGGTATTACTTTGAAACCTGTATATATAATAAATGGATTTCTGGAGAGCGGGAAGACGGAGTTTATATTGTACACGCTTTCGCAGCCCTATTTCCAAATCAGGGGCACTACGCTTTTAATTTTGTGCGAGGAGGGCGAGATAGAGTATGATGAGGATATTCTTAAATCGAGCCATACGGTAGTCGAGGTAATCGACGAGGAGGCGCAGATGACTTCCGCTAATATGGTGGAGCTTGAAAAAAAGCATAAGCCCGAGCGCATTATAATAGAGTACAACGGCATGTGGAATTTCAAGAACCTGAAGCTTCCATGGCACTGGCGTGTGGAGCAGCAGATTACCACGATAAACGCCGCTACTTTCCAAAACTACTATACTAATATGCGCTCGCTTCTCGCCGAGATGATTAGAAAATCAGAGCTTATCATATTTAACCGCTGCGACGGCTTGATGGACCAGCTCAGCGGCTTTAAGCGCAATGTAAAGGCGGTATGCCCGCAGGCGGAAATAGTGTTTGAGGACAAAAACGGCGATGTCAACCAGATATTTGAGGAAGATTTGCCTTATGACTTAAAGAGCTCGACTTTGGAGCTTGACGATTACGGCTATGGCATTTTTTACCTTGATGCTATGGACAATCTGGACAGGTATATTGATAAGACTATCAAATTCAAGGCTATGGTATTAAAGCCGGAGGGCAGTGATGACAAGTATTTCGTGCCGGGGCGCATGGCTATGACCTGTTGCGCTGACGATATGGCGTTCCTTGGCTATGCATGCAAATACGATAAATGCAAAGACCTTGAAAACAAGCAGTGGGTAGATGTGACAGCTACGGTTCACAGAGAATACTGGAAGGACTACAACGGCGAAGGGCCTATTCTTCATGCCGTAAGCGTGACCGACACAAAGAAGCCAAAAAATGAGGTTTTGAATTTTTCATAAAAAATCCGCTTAGCCGTTTTAGAGGTTCGGATAGGTACAATATAAGGCTGCCGCACTAGTGTGGCAGCCTTATTTTCAAATTTATATGTCTGTTACAGCAAATCCGTATCACTGTACTTTTCTTCGCAGTATTTGCAGCGGTAAATCTCTTTCTTTTCATCAGTAAGCACAAAAATATGCGGTAGCTCCTGTTCGATTGATGTGATGCAGCGCGGGTTTTTGCATTTAAGCACATTTTTTATTTCCTTTGGCAGTGAGAGCGGGAGTTTCTGGACAATTTCGCTGTTTTTGATGACATTGACTGTGATGTTGTGGTCGATAAAGCTCAGTATGTCGAGATTAAGTGTGTTGATGTCGCACTCAACCTTTAGGATATCCTTTTTTTCCATCTTTTCGCTGCGCGCGTTTTTGATAATTGCTACGGTGCAGTCAAGCTTATCAAGTCCCAAATGCTTATAAATGCTAAGGCTTTTTCCTGCTTTGATATGGTCGAGCACAAAGCCCTCCTCAATTTTTCCGACATTTAACATAGGTAAACCTCCATTTCTGTAAAAAACTAAATTAAAATACTTAAAATCTCAAATTTTCAATACAAAACCTCAAACCTTAATTTCAAGCAGCGTCAAAAGAAGCGCCATTCTTACATACACTCCGTACTGTACCTGGCGGAAATATACAGCCCTTGGATCGCTGTCAACTTCCACTGAAATCTCGTTTACGCGGGGGAGCGGGTGCAGTACAATCATGTCATCTTTCGCAAGCTTCATTTTTTCCTTGTCGAGAATATAGTAGTCTTTTAAGCGCACATAATCCTCCTCGTTGAAAAAGCGTTCCTTCTGCACGCGCGTCATATACAGTATGTCAAGCTCGGGCATGACCTCTTCAAGCTTTCTGGTCTCGCGGAAGGGAATATTGCGTTCGCGCAGCATTTCTATTATGTACTCGGGGATTTTAAGCTCGTCGGGTGATATGAACACGAAATTGATGTTGTCATATCTCACAAGAGCGTTAATCAGCGAGTGTACTGTACGCCCGAATTTAAGGTCACCGCACAGACCGATTGTAAAGCTGTCAAGACGCCCTTTTATCGCGCGTATGGTGAGCAGGTCAGTGAGTGTCTGCGTCGGATGCTGGTGTCCGCCGTCGCCCGCGTTGATTACGGGGATTGACGAATGAGATGCGGCTACCATTGGAGCGCCTTCCTTTGGATGGCGTATCGCGCATATATCCGCAAAGCAGGAAATGACGCGGATTGTATCTGATACGCTCTCGCCCTTTGCGGCTGATGACGAATTGGCGTCGGAAAAGCCGAGCACCTTTCCGCCCAGATTGAGCATGGCGGCTTCAAAGCTGAGCCGTGTGCGTGTGCTCGGCTCATAAAAGCAGGTTGCAAGCTTTTTGCCCTCACAGGCGTGAGCGTATTTTTCGGGATTTTTCTCGATATCCTCGGCAAGCTCAAAGAGCCTGTCAAGCTCCTCAACCGAGAAATCAAGCGGTCGCATTAAATGTCTCATAATTTACCTCTTTCTGCGCTGCCATTAAGCAATACATAAGTGTATTGGCAGTCTGCGAAGGCAGCGCGCGCGCAGAACTGTCGGCATAAAAAAATAAGAGAAAAACTCTCTTATCTTTAAACTAAAATATAAAACAGAAATACAAAAATAGGAATGAAAAATACACATATTACAAGTAAGATATTTATTATCCAAGTACGAAAGCTTCGTCATAAAATCCTCCAAGCATCATATAGAAACGATTTTCATCCAAAACATATATTAATATGCTTTTGATATAATATCACATTAGGAAAGATGTTGCAAGCAAAATTTTCAAACTGCCGGAATTATAATATTTAGGGTTCATTTCCTGAAATAAGTATGTTATAATAGGCTAAGGCTCGACGCTCTGAGCCTGTTGTCGCCTAAGCACCTAATCTGCTAAGGCGGTATGGATAAGATATAAATAAAAAGATTGATGCGACATATTTATCAGAAATGGAGGATTAAAATGGCTGACGAAAAGATGTTTAAGGAGCGCAGGAGGTGGCTGTTTTTCGGGCTGCCCTTTACTTTTACCGTGTATAATATAAAGGAGGATGTCGTCACTCTCAATTCGGGACTGTTGAATACGGAGGAAAATGATTGTTATATGTACAAAATTCAGGATGTCACTTTAAAGACATCGCTGTTTGAGCGCATGTTTGGGCTCGGTACGGTCGTCTGCTATACGGGTGACACTACAAATCCGCAGCTTGTCATAGAGCATATCAAACATTCAAGGGAAGTCAAGCAGTTCATATTGGAAAAATCGGAGGAGGCAAGATTAAAGCGCCGCACAATGAATATGCTTGATATAGGTGCGGGAGAAGAAAATGGCGCAGACGAGGATTGACGAACATTATTTAAGCGATAAACAGCGCGAGGCAAGACGCAGGCAGCGCATAATGGAAATGCGCAGGCAGAAAAGGCGGCAGGAATTTATAAGAAAATATGCCGTATACATAGGGATAGTGGCAGTTATATGCGTAGTCGCCTTGACATTGGGTGCAAGAGCGCTGATTTTGAAAATAGGAAAAGCAGCAGATAGCAAACAAGCACAAGACCTTCAGACAGAGGATTTAATCACAGAAAATTCAACCATAGAAAACTTAACCACAGAAAATTCATCAATAGAAGTCTTGGAACCGTCAGATTTTCAAACGGAGGTTTCAAAGACGGAAAGCTCACAGGCAGACGCGGCTTCACATGACAACAAAAAAAGTGACACGAATGTCAGTATTTCCGCGAGCCTGATTAGCCCGGGCAGGAGCATAAATCTTGCTGAACTTGTAAATAACGATATAGAGAAATTTAACGAACAATACATCAGCCCGCTTGGCGGATTGATAAGCCTAGCCCCGCCTCTGTCTGCTTCTGCTACGGATGCTACGGAATCGTTTAGCGCGGATATCATCAGCGAAAACGGCGTGCTTATAGATGTGGCACAGGGCACGATAATAGCTCAGAGGGATTCGAGGGCGCGTATTTCACCGGCGTCAATGACCAAAATACTTACGGTGTTGATAGCGGCAGAGCATGTCACAGACCTTGACGATACTTTCACGATGACTGTCGACATAACAGATTACAGCTTTACGCATGACTGCAGCAATGTGGGTTTTTCAGTGGGCGAGGTTGTGACTGTGCGTGATTTGTTTTACGGTACGGTGCTGCCGTCGGGGGCAGATGCCGCGCTGGGGCTTGCCATGTATGTGGCAGGCTCTCACGAGGCGTTTGTGGAGATGATGAACGAAAAGATAGACGAGCTGGGATTGTCAGATACTACGCATTTTACAAACTGTGTCGGCATATATGACGAAAATCATTACAGCACAGTTTATGACATGGCTGTCATAATGAAAGCGGCTGCTGACAACAGCTTATGCAGAGAGGTACTATCGGAGCATATATATACTACAAGCGCTACCGAACAGCATCCGGACGGGATAGAAATTTCCAACTGGTTTTTGCGCAGGATAGAGGACAAGGATACGCATGGCGAAGTGCTTTGCGCCAAGACGGGTTATGTCGTCCAGTCAGGCAATTGTGCGGCAAGCCTTGCTACAGACACAAGCGGCAGGGAATATATCTGTGTTACGGCAAAATCAACTAGCAGTTGGCGCTGCATTTACGACCATGTGGCTCTTTATGAGCGCTATCTTTGACGAGAATACGCTCAAATAAAAGCCCCGCGGCAAACCAAAATGGCAGGAAGTCAAGGCGAATAAGTCCATTGACATGCCAGCGGCTGCGCCTGTAATCCCATGGACAAAGCGAATGGTCTTCAAGCAGGCTTCCGCTTGCGTATTCCCCGCAAAAAATGAGCATGGCATATATAAGCCCTCTTACGAGAGGGGAGAAGCCGCGTATTACAAAAAACAGCGGCTTGAAAAACGCGGCGCATCCATATATGGGAAACATATAAAGCGAAGTGCGTCCCGCAAGCTGCATTTCGCGGCGGCGCAGAGAGCCTATGGCGGTGAAGATGATTTCCAGACACCAGCCCGCAATGCCGCATTTAAAAAAGTCTGCCAAAATAAATTTAAAAGGTAAAGGATTAATCGTTTTTCTCATAATATGAGCATATCCGATTATCCCTTACCTTATTCATTTTGGTCTATTATTTGTCCAGTTCGTCCAGTGCCGCCTGATATGCCGCGTCAAACGGCGTGACATTTAACGCGCCTGATACCGGAGTCTTATATATAGAAGTCGGCGAGTTAAATTCAGAGAAATATACATAATTTGAAGTAGCGTTTATATTTGTGTAGGTGCCTTCCGCGACAACTTCCATATTTGAGCCGTCCCTTAAGATGCGCCTAAGCTCAGGAGTGCTTTCGGAGGTCTGGTAATATATGTAGGAGTCGGTCACATTTAGCAAATCCGTCTTGACGCGGTCGAGCGTCACCTTTGTGCCGTCGCTTAGATTGACGCGCACAAGCGAATAATTGTCGTGAATGTCAATGCCGTAGACTATGCTGCCTTCGACTATAGGCATATATATGTCTTCGGTCGAAACGATTCTTGACGAGCCTGTGTTTAAGTCAAGAGCCATCAGGTGCAAGTCGTTTCCGTTGTTTGCATAATAAAGGGTGTTGTTCTGGACGCTCGCGGGGAGTACATCAGGCTCTGTAAAAACTTCTTTTTCCTCGCCGTCGCGGCTTATTTTGGTAAGTGTGTTTTCATCGTCAGAGCAGGTATAGTAGAGGTAGTTGCCCGCAAGCACCAAATGTTTGCCTATAATTCTGTCAAGGCATTCGCCGTTGTGGGGATTTTTGAGGTCGACGCGGTATATTCCGGTAGTGCTGATGATGAAGCCGAGGCCCGCGCCGCCGCCGGAGCCTGTCTGGTAGTAGTAGAGAAAATTGTCGTCGGCGTTTAGGCTGCTTACCGATACCGCGACAAGCTTTTTGATGTCAGTCTCATCGGCGTTCATGCCGTAGAGCGTATTGCTGTCATAGGGATTGGCAAAGTACACATATCCGTCATGCTCGCAAAACATACCGCCGTTGTAAAGATTGCCTGATGTGTTGCCCGTAGTGTTTGGCGGATTGTCGGGTATGCGGTTGCTTAATTTTGAAAATATTACACCGCCGATGCATAGGAGTATGACAATCACGATGATTACCACAGCTATAATTTTATTCTTCATATTTTTCATATTTATTTTTCATTCCTTTCCAAATATATTTTTCAAATATATTATAATTTAAAATCAAATAAAAGAAAAGATATTTTTACAAAGTGTAATGATTGTGATATACTTATTTATGAATTA
>CANQSB010000014.1 GCA_947626435.1 uncultured Lachnospiraceae bacterium
ATTTGTAATACTTATATTATACTATATATGGCGGCGGAAAGATAGTTGAAATATTGATTTAATCAGTGTTTCCTTAATGTCTGACAATTATGCCGCATATTATTTGATTATTTCAGAAAAGGCATATCCCTTTAGGACTTTGTTCCACACGGCATACGCTTTATTATTCTCGTGGACGTAGTTGTCGGAGGTATATTCGGCTTTAAGTCCCATTTGGCTGTCCATCAGGTATTCGGACAGATTGATGTATCCCCACCCCGATGTTTGGCACATATCTTGTAGAAGAATATTCGCCACTTGGATATTGTAGTTGCTGAGCCCGTTTGAAGATACGCTCGACATAACGCAAGGAACGGACATCACGTAGATTTTGACGTCGGGTCTTTTTTCGAGTATGCGTGCGATAAGTGTCTGCATACTCTGGATAAATCCCTCGGGTGAGGTTATGCTTAAATCATTTACACCGAAACAGATGAAAACCTTGTTTACATCATTCATCTGGGCGATTGCGTTTTCTATATATTCAGCTTTTCCGTTGTAAATGGGCATTATACTCGAGTGTTTTGTCAATGCGCTTGCGGATATCGCGACTCTTGCCGAGCAGCTTACTCTTGCGAGGAAATATGTCGAATCTGTCATTATCGAGTCGCTATGGCTCTCGCAATACTCTTTGAATCCCACTGTAATTGAATCGCCGACAAACACGGAATTTGCAAAAAAAGCATTTTCCGAAATCATGCCGCTGTTTAAAATTTGGTTGTATTTGTCTACATCGATGGCACCCACGGTAAAGCTGTCGACAAGATATGTGTACAATTCTTCCGTGAGGCTTGTAGGAAGTATGTCTACCGAAAGAGACGCGCCTGTAAGCGGCTGGATTGTCGCGACCGGCTCGGCTGTCTCGGGCTCCGGCAATACAATTTCTTCTTCTGCGCATACGGTAACAGGCGCTAAAATCATTGAAAATACAAACATCAGTATCAATGAATATGTATAGATGCTTTTCTTCATATTATCCCCCATGCTACATTAGCGGCTTAATTTTGCATTTTCAGCAAGTTTCTACAAAATTCTTACATATTTGTTACGAAATTATTGACAAGCACTATTATAATTACAAAAGCATGAAAAGTCAAACAAATAAGGAAAAATTTTTAATTAAATTTTAAAAATTTTAGAAAAGATTGACTATTGTGCGGATTGGATATAAAATATTAATTATGATAAAAGGCTTTTGAAGTGGAAAGCGGAAGGAGTACCGATATATGGCTGAAGAATTTAGCGTAGATAGCATGGTTGATATGTACCTTTATGAAAACGGGCAGCTATTGGAAAAGCTTGAGGAAATCATACTTGAAACAAAGGACGACGATGCTTTTGACGAGAACAATATCAATGAAATATTCAGGATAATGCATACAATAAAGGGTTCATCCGGCGTTATGATGTACGACAATATCATGAAAGTGTCGCACAAGCTGGAGGATATATTCTATTTTCTCAGAGAAAACCTTGGCATAGATGAGCCACATATCGAGCTTACCGATATTATTTTTCAGGTGCTTGATTTTATAAACGGTGAGATGGAAAAAATAAAAGACGGGAATGACCCTGACGGGGACAATTCGGAGCTCATAAAGCTGATGGACGGCTTTCTCGGGCGTTTAAAGGGCGACAGCGCGGAGACAACCGCGGTTTCAGCGGCTGAAAAGAAACCGGAAGCCCCCAAAGCAGAGAGCAGCGGCGGCATAAATTTAGGTCCGAATCAGTTTTATATAGCGCCGCAGGTTTCGGGTGACGAGAAGTGTTTCCGTATAAGAATCACATACAATTCCGACACGCAGATGTGTAATCTCCGCGCGTATTCGGCAGCCTATGCGTTAAAGGAATATACGGAAAACATGCACTATTCGCCGGACGATATATTGACGAACGAAGATTCGTCAAACATAATACTTGATGACGGTTTCCGTATGCTTGTGCGAGGCAATTTTACGGTGGAAAAGCTTCGCGAACTGCTTGACACCACTTCGGAGATTAAGACGATTGACATATCTGAATGCAGCAGGCAGGAGTTTGACATGGGCTTTTCGGAAGCGCCTATATCCGCAGTGCCTGCCGAGCAGGAAACGGGCGCGGTGCAGAGTGCGGACAGCGCGAAGGCGGAGCCGCAGCCCGGTGATTATGTCATTCAAAAAGAGGCAGGCAGGGCAAAGCAGATAACGAAGCCCAAGAAGAAAAAAGAGCATAAGCAGTCATTTATGAGCGTGAATATAGAGAAGATGAACCAGCTCATGAACCTTATGGGAGAGATGGTTATAGCGGAGTCGGTCGTCCTTCAAAATCCTGATTTGCAGGTGCCAAACCTTGACCTGTCCAACTTTCACAAGGCGGCGTCGCAGCTTTCCAAGATTACGACGGAAATGCAGGAGCTCATTATGTCAATGCGACTGATGCCGCTGACGAACACGTTCCAGAAGATGAACAGGACGGTGTTCGACATGTCGCGCAAGCTCAATAAGGACATTGAATTTGAGATGATAGGCGATACCACGGAGGTTGACAAAAACATTATTGAAAACATCTCGGACCCGCTCATGCATCTTGTGCGCAATTCCGTAGATCATGGCATTGAGACTAAGGAGGAAAGAGAGGCGTCAGGCAAGACTGAAAAGGCGAAGGTCACGCTTGAGGCAAAAAATGAGGGTGGCAAGGTATGCATATCCGTCAAGGACAACGGAAAAGGCTTAAGCCGCAGTAAGTTATACAAAAAAGCATGGGAAAACGGCATCATCCCTTACAACCGTGCGGAGAGCGATTACAGCGACAAGGAGATTTTTCAGTTTATCACGTATCCCGGTTTCTCGACAAAGGAGAAGGTCACGGAGTTTTCGGGGCGCGGCGTGGGTATGGACGTAGTAGTCAAAAATATACAAAAAATCGGCGGTGCGCTTGACATCGACTCGGTAGAGGGCGAAGGCACAATCATGACGATGAAGATTCCCCTTACTATGGCGATTATCGACGGCATAGTAATGCGCAACGGCGACACGAAATTTGTCATGGAAACTTCGGCAATCAAGGAATTTATAAGAGTTACCGAGGATAACCTGATACATGAGCCAAACGGCGAGGAATACATAATGATACGCGGCGAATGTTATCCTATGCTGCGTCTCAGCCAGAAGTACCATCTAAGGGATGCGGTTACAAATATTGAAGACGGCGTAATGCTGTTGCTCGAATACGAAAACAACACGCTTTGCGTGCTGATTGACGAGCTTATAGGCACTCAGGAAATAGTGGTAAAGCCGATACCCTCATACGTCAAAAAGGTACATGGCATATCGGGCTGCACTCAGCTCGGCGACGGCAGCATAGCCCTTATTTTGGACGTGAGCGGTCTGATGCAGGATACATATTAAAGGGGAGATGTATATGGAAAAAAGCGAGAAAGACTTTTTGGAGAGCAAGGGCTTTGACATAGACGGCACTATGCGGCGCTTTTTAAATAATGAGGCGCTTTACAAAAAGTGCCTGAAGAAATTTCTTGACGACACAAGCTATGAGAAACTAAAAGCAGCATATTCCGAGGGCAATTGCAATGATGCCTTCAAAGCGGCGCATACTATGAAGGGATTTGTTTCAAACCTTGGCATAAACAGAATTTACGAGCTCCTTATTCCCATGGTGGAGAAATTGAGGAGCCAGAATTTAGACATTGCGTCCGAGATGAGTCAGCTTGACGAGCTTTATGCTGACACCTACAAGATTATAGAGGACATGTAAAGGCAGGGTTGCTTGAATGGCGGAAAAAACTGATTTAGTAGTCGACGGCTTTCAATTTGGCACGGAAAATGACGCGCAGCTTGCTCAGGCAGAAGCGGTAAGGGTCAGGAATCTTGAGGGAAGGCTTGATTACAAAAACACGAAAATGATTTACGCGGTATACAAAAAGGCAGTGGAAAACCGTGTTTTTAAGACACCGGTAGGATATGCGTTTTTGAAAAAGCTGCAAAACTGCCTGTTGGAAGCACCCGATATGCAGGAGGAACTGCAGAGCATACCCGTTCAGGGGGTATACAATATAAGGGAGAGCACGGCGCCTGCGGTAGAGAAAGTAAAAGCAGTCAGCCAGGCAAGGAGGTCTCAGCCGCCTAAAAAAGAGCTCATCACCAAACGGATATCAATAGGCACCAATATAGTGCTGCTTGCGCTTGTAGCGATTATGTTTATCATAACGTATATGGGCTCGACCCCGACGGTGCTCAATTATGAGAGGGCTTTGACGGACAAATACGCGTATTGGGAGCAGCAGCTTTCGGAGCGGGAGCAGGCTATACGCGAAAAAGAAAAAGAGCTTTTGATTGAGGAAGATGGGAGTTATCATGAATAAGCTTAAAATATTGGTAGTTGATGACGAGAGCAGGATGAGAAAGCTTGTAAAAGACTTCCTTATAAAGAATGATTACGAGGTATTGGAGGCAGGCGACGGCAGCGAGGCACTTGACGTGTTTTTTGCCAATCAGGACATAGCCTTGATTATACTGGATATAATGATGCCAAAGCTTGACGGCTGGCAGGTGTGCCGTGAGGTGAGGAATTATTCAAAAGTGCCAATCATAATGCTGACGGCAAGAAGTGACGAAAGGGACGAGCTTCAAGGTTTTGAGCTTGGAGTGGACGAGTATATATCGAAACCGTTCAGCCCTAAGATATTGGTGGCACGGGTGGAGGCAATACTTCGTCGCACAAACCAGCTTGCGGACGGCGAGACTATTGAGTGCGGAGGCATAGTGATAGATAAAGCGGCTCATGTAGTCACGATAGACGGCAGGCAGATTGACTTAAGCTTTAAGGAATTTGAGCTTTTGACTTTCTTTGTGGAAAACAAGGGCATAGCACTTTCGAGGGAAAAAATACTCAACAGCGTGTGGAATTATGATTATTTCGGGGACGCGAGGACCATTGACACCCATGTAAAAAAGCTTCGCAGCAAGATGGGGGAAAAGGGCAACCTTATAAAGACCGTATGGGGAATGGGCTACAAGCTTGAGATATAAAATGACGTTGTGCAGGGCAATATGAGGCGGCAGTTATGAAATATTCCATAAAACATCAGATTGCTTTTATATTTATAATCGTTATGGTCGGTACGCTGACGCTTTGTTGGATTATAAATAATTTTTTCCTTGAAAGTTTTTATATAAATAACAAAAAAGACGTGATAAGCGAGGCTTATAAGAGCATAAATGAGGCGACGCTTAACGGGGACATCACGTCGGAGGAGTTTGACATCAAGCTTCGCAAAATATGTGACATGTACAATATCAGCGTACTTGTCATAGACGCTCAGTCGACCACGGTCAAATCAAGCTCACGCTATACCGAGTTGCTCATGCGCAGGCTGTACGACAACTTTTTTGACCCGGATTCCAATTTGAATTATCTTGAAAAAAATGATAAATACCTCACGGCTACGGCAATGGATGACGTGACGGGGACGGAGTACCTTGAAATGTGGGGCGTACTGGACAACGGCAACCTTTTCATAGTGCGTTCGCCGCTTGAAGGCATACGCGACAGCGTAAAGATAGCAAACCGTTTCCTTGCGTATATAGGCATTGCGGCGACGCTTGTAAGCGCGGCAATCATCCTGCTTTTGACGACGCGAATTGTCAGACCTATAATGCAGTTGAAGGATATATCCGAAAAAATGACGAATCTCGACTTTGAAACCAAATATGTAAGTCGGGGGAAAAATGAGATAGATTTGCTTGGAGAGCATATGAACGAGCTTTCAAGCGCGCTGGAGAAAACGGTATCGGAGCTGAAAACGGCAAACAACGAGCTGAAACGCGACATAGAAAAGAAAGAGCAGATAGACGAGATGCGCAAGGAGTTTCTTTCAAATGTTTCTCATGAGCTGAAAACGCCGATTGCTTTGATACAGGGGTATGCAGAAGGGCTTAAAGAGGGCATAAACGACAATGACGACGAGAGCAAGGATTTTTACTGCGACGTAATAATAGACGAAGCAGGCAAAATGAACAATATGGTGAGAAAGCTTTTGAGCCTCAATGAACTGGAGTTTGGCAACGATATAGTGACGATGGAAAGGTTTGACATAGTCGCCCTTGTCAGGAATTTTTTACATTCTGCCGATATACTTGTCAGCCAGAATGACATAAAATTAAATGTAGACGATTCGGAGCCGATTTATGTATGGGCGGACGAGTTTAAGGTTGAGGAAGTCATAAGGAATTTTTTCAGCAATGCCATAAACCATGTAAACGGCGAAAAGATAATAGAGATAAAATACCGTATAGACAGTGAGGCAAAAAATAAAGTTCGCATCAGCGTGTTTAATACGGGCGAGCCGATACCCGAGGCTTCGATTGAGCATATATGGGAAAAATTTTACAAGGTGGATAAGGCACGCACCAGGGAATACGGCGGCAGCGGAGTAGGGTTATCCATCGTAAAGGCGATTATGGATTCCATGAATCAGCAATACGGTGTTATCAATTATACAAATGGCGTAGAGTTCTGGTTTGAGCTTGAAACTAAATAAATGGAGGTGTTCTTGTTGAAAAGGATTAAAGCCATTGGGCTTTTGGCAGCGTCGATGCTGCTTTTGACGGGCTGCATTGATTCAATGCCTGACCTGACGGATGAGCAGACGGAGATGATATCGGAATATTCCGCGAGACTGCTGTTAAAATACTCGTCAACCTACAATTACAGGCTTGCTGATGACAGAGTGCTTGCGGAGGCGGTGCTTCAGGAGAGCCTTATGGAAGAAAGCCAAGAGGAAAGTTCGTCGGAAACGCCGGATACAGAAACTGTTGAGGGTGAATCCGCCGCAGATACTCAGGGCGCAGAGGAAGGTCAAGAGCAGTCGGAAACGCAGACTGGTGAGCCTGAGCAGGCAGGCGTGGAGGTTCTTACCACAGACGAAGCGGATATTGCACAGCTACTTGGAATAGACGGCGTGGCAATCAAGTATCAGTCATTTGAAATATGTGACGCATATCCAAAGGACAGTACGGGGTTCAGCGTTACTGCGGCACAGGGCAAAAAGCTTCTCATCGTGCATTTCGACATAGAGAGCGCCACAAATGAAAGCGCGGAATGTGATATTTTCAATCACAATCTAAGCATACGCATGAGTGTAAATGATAAATCGGTGAAAGCGCGTAATACGCTCCTGCCTGATGATATTTCTTCGTATATTGATACGCTTCCCGCGGGCGAGGTGCGGGAAGTAGTTGCGGTAGCGGAAATAGACGACATGACCGATGCGGATATCGAGACATTTACCATGCGCATTTCGTCTTCCGACGGCAGTTTCGATATACAATTAAGATAATTTTTCAATTTTGCAATAAAAAAATAAATTTGTCAAAAATTATCTGAAAATATTTGTAATTTTCACTACATATATGTTATAATGGTGAATAGATAAAATATCTGCGCAGCAGTATTATAGAGACAAGGTGTCTGTCAGAATGGAGGTTAATATGGAAACTAAGATTCTCTTAGAGAACGGAACAAACGAACTGGAGGTACTGGAATTTGTGGTCGATGGCAACTCTTACGGCATCAATGTAGCCAAAATCAGAGAGATTATCCCCTATCAGCCCATAACGCCCGTTCCCAATGCCCACCCGAGCGTAGAAGGTATTTTTATGCCGCGTGATGATATGATTACGGCGATTGATTTGCGCAACTGCCTGCAGAGAGGGCAGTCAAATCCCGGCGGATTATTTATTATCACAAGCTTCAACAAGCTGGACATTGCTTTCCATGTTGATTCGGTTATCGGCATTCACAGAGTTTCATGGGTAGACATTATCAAGCCGGGCGCTACGGTTACAACAGCGGAGGACGGCATTTCGACAGGTATTATCAAGATAGACGGCAAGCTGATTATCATTCTTGATTTCGAGAAGATTATCACAGACATTAATCCTGAGACAGGCTTAAAGGTTACAGAGATAGATTCTCTTGGCGTGAGGGAGGAGACGAGTATTCCTATTCTTATCGCGGAGGATTCATCGCTTCTTAGAAAGCTTATCTGCGATTCGCTCAGGAAAGCGGGCTATGACAACATAATCAAAACCGAGAACGGCGAGGAGGCTTGGGAGTACATAACAAAATGCAGAGATGCAGGCACTCTTGATGAGGATGTCAAGCTTCTTATTACGGATATTGAGATGCCTCTCATGGATGGGCACCGCCTGACGAAGCTGGTTAAATCAGATGATACGACAAAGCAGATACCTGTTGTCATCTTCTCATCATTGGTCAATGAGGAAATGAGAAAGAAGGGCGAGGATTTAGGCGCGGACGCGCAGTTGTCAAAGCCTGAAATCGGAAATCTTGTTAAGGTTATTGACGAGTTACTTTCAAAATAGCAAAGAGGGAGTCGGGTGGATAGCCCGACTCTTATAAAGTGGTGACTTTCGGGAGCTGCTATGGACAGGACAAAACAAAATCTGCTCATACAAAAAATCAATAATGCTGACGCGGTTTTGATAGGCATTGGCGAGGAGTTTAATGAAAGCTTTGGAGATATTGACAAATTTCCAAGGCTTATGGGTGTTTTGGACGAAGTCGACAGGGACGATAGCCTTGAATGGATAGTGCCGTATATAGAGAAACTTTATATTGATGAACATGATGGCGGGCGTCTGGAAAGGGCGTATGAAAATTTATACAGGCTGGTGAAGGACAAAAATTATTTTGTTGTGACGACATGCATTGACGGAAATATCAAAAAAGCGGATTTTGATGCGGAAAGAATTGTAGAGCCATGCGGAAATTACAGCAGACTTCAATGCAGTAGTCAGACATGCAGCGGTGGATTGTATGATGTGGGCGGCTATTTGGAGCGTATAAGGACAGTGTTAGCAAGCGGAGGCAGTAAAGAGTATATTTCAGTGCAGCCTAAATGCCCCATATGCGGAGAAGCGCTTGTATTTAACAATGTCTTGTGCGGGAAAGGGTATATTGAGGACGGATATAAGCCGCAGTGGGAGAAATACACAAATTGGCTGAAGCTTACTTTAAATAAAAAGCTCTGTGTCTTGGAGCTTGGAGTAGGGCTTAGTATGCCTGACATTATAAGATGGCCATTTGAAAAGGCTGCCTTTTACAATAAAAAAGCGGATTTTTTTAGAATAAATGAAACATTGTACCAGATGACAGAGGACTTGAGCGATAAAGGCGTCAGTATCGCAGCGAATTCAGTGGATTTTTTGCAGAGCTGCTGTTTATCGGACGGAAATAATTAATATTAGTGGAGGGCTGATAATGGGTACAGAGGAAAATTACTTGGACAGTTTACTTAAGTCAATAAGCGAACCGCGAGGTGAAAAATCCACAGATGATGGTAGAACTGACGGAGAAATAGCGCTTGACGCGCCTGAAATACCGGAGGCGGAGCCGGAGGTAGCGCTTTCTGCGCCTGAAATGCCGGAGGCGGAGCCAGAGGTAGAGCTTTCTGCGCTTGAAGTTCCGGAAATGGAGCCGGAGGTAGAGCTTCCTGCGCTTGAAATGCCGGAAACGGAGCCGGAGATAGAGCTTTCCGATAACGAGCTTTCTGATATAGAGCTTCACGAAGTAGAGGCTTCGGCTGTTGAAATTCCGGAAGCAGGGTCAGGCGGCATGGAGGGCAGGTTGAGTCAGGACGAAATTTCAAATCTGCTCTCACAAGTCTTGGATGATGTCGGAGAGACCGAAAGCGACGCTGCGAGTGGTGCGGACAGCGAGGATATTATGGATGCTGTACCGGCAGATGAAGACGATACGGGAATCATTGGGGATATAAGCGACATAAGCATTGACGGGCTTGGTGAGGCGATACAGTCTGAAACGGAGACAGAGATTGCGGGTGAGCTGAATATTGATGAGCTGAGTATAGATGAACTGGAGCAGGGAGAGGATATCGGGGTTTCTTCGGATAGCGTCCAATCAGCAGCAGGCGGACTGGGCGCAGATGAGGAAGAATTGAATATCAACGATGTAAGCTTTGATGATGTGAAGTCTGATGAAAACGGTACTGATACTGTAAAGGCAGATGCAGGCGTTCTTGATGACGAGCTTAATTTGGATGATATTTTTGCCTCAATTTCAGATGAGGAGGCTCCTGCGGCAGAGGAGAAGCCGGCTGAAGTTGATAATGAGGACGATGATGATGACGACTTTTCTGTTGATATACCCGATATTGAGACTATTGATATAAATGCCCCCCTGACTGACGGAGGAGCGGAGCTTGGGATAGACAAGGAAGATTCGGATGACGGCATGGATGATGTGCTAAGCCTCCTTGATCAAGAAGGGGATTTAGATTTGACTGAAATAAAGGATATGCTCAAAAAGGATGATAACCATGAACCGCTTCAAGACGATATGATGGATATGCTTAGCAAAATGGCTGATAATGAAAAAGCGTTTGTGGATGCGGGCAGGATGGAGGATACTGACGACAGCGACGAGGGGGCGCCTAAGCCGAATATAGATGTAGTTAAGCGTGTGGAGAACAAAAAGGCTGAGAGGGCGGAAGCCGAGGCGGAAAAAACGAAAAAAGGAAAGAAAAAGAAAGCTTCCAAGAAAAAGAAAAAGGGTGATAATGAGGCTGAGGAGGAAGCGATTGCGGCTACAGAGGAAAAGACTGAAAAGAAACCCGGCGTGATGGGTAAATTCTTCAATATGCTTACCGAAGATTTGGTGCCTGAGCCTACCGAGGAGGAGCTTGAGGCGGAAAAGGCGGCAAAGGAAGCTAAGAAGCAAGAAAACCTTACCAAGAAAGAGGAAGAAAAGGCAGCAAAGGAGGAGGCTAAGAAAGCTAAGGCTGAGGAGAAAGAGGCAGCAAAGAAGGCTAAAGCGGCAGAGGCGGAGCAGAAAAAGAAAGAGAAAAAAGCGGCAAAGGAAGCCAAGCTTGCGGCGAAAAGGGCTAAAGAGGCAGCAAAGCCTCCAATCAAGCGTATACCGCCCAAAAAGCTTATGGCTGGGGCGCTGTTTGGAGCGACAGTGTTTGCAGCGATTATGATAGCGACAAATATATTGTCGGAGCAAGGATATATTCAAAAGGCGAAAAGGGCGTATTATAACGGTGATTATATGACGGCATACCAAGCTACATATGGTATGAAGCTCAACTCGTCAGATGATATCATTAAGGGCAGCAGTGCGGCGATACTCAAGATGGAGCGCAAATATGACTCATATAAAAACAATATGAAGATTGGGCGTGAGCTTGAGGCGTTGGATGCACTTGTAAGCAGCTTTTTGACCTATGATTATATCAACACAGATGCTGAACAGTACGGGGTGCTGGATGAGGTTAATGCCATAAAGGATGAAATATTGAATATACTTTCGTCTGATTATGGACTTGACGAGGCGGCGGCTAGGGAGCTGTTGCTGATAGAAGATCCGCTTTCGTATTCAATGGCGCTTAATGATATTATAAATAATAAACCGTAAACAACAGCCTTGACTGATGAGGTCAGGGCTTGTTTGGTTTGCGGATTAGGCGAAGCGGAGAAAGTGAGGCAGGGAATGGTAGCGATTATCGATTATGACGCAGGCAATACAAAGAGTGTGGAAAAGGCGATAATGTCGCTTGGTGAGCAGGCGCTTATTACGAGGGACAAGGATACTATATTAAGGGCGGACAAGGTAATACTGCCGGGAGTAGGCGCGTTTGGCGATGCCATGGAGAAGCTTAGGACTTACGGACTTATTGAGGTAATCAAGAGCGTGGTGGAAAAGAATACTCCTTTTTTGGGCATATGCCTCGGATTGCAGCTATTGTTTGAAGCGAGTGAAGAGGCTGAAGGAGTTGAAGGACTTGGCATTTTAAAGGGAAAAATCGTGCATATTCCTGATAAGGGCTTAAAGGTGCCGCAGATAGGCTGGAACTCGCTTAGTTTCCCTAACAGGGGCAGGCTTTTTGAGGGAATTGACGAGGGAGCTTATGTGTATTTTGTACACTCATATTATTTAAAAGCGGACGAGCCTGATATAGTGACAGCAACGACAGAGTATGTTGCGCTTATTCATGCTTCGGTTGAGAAAGGTAATGTCTTTGCATGCCAGTTTCACCCTGAGAAAAGTTCGGCGGTCGGGCTTAAAATACTGAAAAACTTTGTTGAACTGGAGGTGGACTAGCGGTGCTTACCAAGAGAATTATTCCCTGTCTTGATGTGAATAACGGCAGAGTGGTGAAAGGGGTAAATTTTGTAAATCTCATCGATGCGGGTGACCCTGTGGAGATAGCGGCAGCATATGACAAGGCGGGGGCTGACGAGGTAGTTTTTCTTGATATTACGGCATCCTCTGACAATCGTGCCACCAAGGTTGATATGGTGCGAAAGGTAGCTGAGAAGGTTTTTATACCGTTTACAGTCGGCGGCGGCATACGGACGGTTGACGACTTCAAGGCTATTCTGCGCGAAGGAGCTGACAAGGTAGCGGTAAACAGTGCGGCGATTATGAATCCTTCGCTCATAAGTGAGGCGGCTGACAAATTTGGAAGCCAGTGTGTGGTGGTGGCTATAGATGCCAAGCGGCGTTCAGACGGTTCAGGCTGGAATGTATTCAAAAACGGCGGGCGCGTGGACATGGGCATTGATGCCGTCGAGTGGGCGATAAAGGCAAATGAATTGGGAGCGGGCGAGATACTTTTGACAAGCATGGATTGTGATGGTACGAAGAATGGGTATGATATAGAGCTCACAAGGACGATTTCAGAGAATGTGTCAATACCCGTAATTGCGTCAGGAGGCGCGGGAAAGCTTGAGCATTTTTATGAGGCGCTTGATACAGGCAAAGCGGACGCGGCGCTTGCTGCATCGCTGTTTCATTTCAAGGAGCTTGAGATTGCAGAGGTAAAAAAATATTTGCGTGAAAAAGGTGTGTCGGTCAGGCTTTAGGCACTTTCCGGAAAGGGTGTATATATTTGAACTACGAAAGCAGTGTGGAGGGATTAAATATGGCAATGATTAATAATGACTGGCTGCCCGCAATTAAGGGCGAGTTTAGCAAGCCGTACTATAAGGAGCTTTTTGCATTTGTGAAGGATGAATATAGCAAGACTGTGATTTATCCGCCGGCGGATGATATTTTTAATGCGTTCCATTTTACGCCGCTTAGCAAGGTCAAAGTGGTTATACTTGGGCAGGATCCTTATGTTTATGAAAATCAGGCACATGGTCTTAGTTTTTCTGTACCGCTCAGTCAGAAGAAAATTCCACCTTCATTACTGGATATATACAAGGAATTGAACGATGATTTGGGATGTTACATACCAAACAATGGTTATCTGAAAAAATGGGCGGATCAGGGCGTGCTTTTGCTCAATACAGTGCTTACGGTCCGCGCGCATCAGATAAATTCCCATAAGGGACATGGCTGGGAGCAGTTTACTGACGCGGTGATACAGGCGGTAAATGCTCAAGATAGGCCGATTGTGTATATGCTTTGGGGAAAACCTGCGCAGAGTAAGGCACCGATGCTTACTAATCACAAACATCTTATTTTGAAAGCTGCGCATCCGAGCCCGATGTCGGCGCATTATGGATTTTTTGGATGTAAGCATTTTAGTCAGGCAAACGCGTTTCTGGAGGAAAATGGAGTAGAGCCGATAGACTGGCAGATTGAGAATATTTGATATCAAACAACAGGGGCTGTCGCACTAAGGAACATAGACGCAAGGCATAGTATTGTTTGCTTTAGACACAATGCCATAGCTTGTATGCATAATCCTTATTGCGACAGCCTCTCGTTAATTTTTGTCGGCAGTCTTATCTGGCAAGCCATCCGCCATCTACGGCAACGGTAAAGCCATGAACATATGCGGCGGCATCAGAGGCAAGGAAGATAGCCGCGCCTGCGACATCCTCAGGCGTGCCCCAGCGTCCTGCGGGTATGCGTCCAAGTATTTCCTCGCTGCGCTGCTCGTCACTGCGGAGATTGTCGGTGTTATGGGTAGCCATGTAGCCCGGAGCTATGGCATTTACATTTATGTTGTGTGACGCCCATTCGTTTGCAAGGGCTCTGGTAAGACCGAGAACGGCGCTCTTGCTTGAGGTATAGGCAGGAACCCTTATGCCGCCTTGATAGCTCAGCATAGATGCTATGTTTATGATTTTGCCGCCCTTGCCGTCGGCAATCCATTCCTTTGCAAAAGTCTGGCAGAGGAAAAATACCATTTTTTCGTTTAAATCAATGACTGAATCCCAGTCTTCCATAGTGACATCTATGGCATCGCATCTCTTGATGATACCGGCGTTGTTTACGAGGATATCTACGCGTCCAAACGCTTTTTTGGCTTCCTCGGCTATATGGGGTATCACATTTATATCTGACATATCGGCGATGACTTCCTTGAAGCTTCCTTCAAATGCGGCGATTTTGCCTGCCGTTTCCTCACAGATGCGCCTTGCCACGCCGACAACATTAGCGCCTGCCTTGGCGAACGCTACGCAGATGCCTTGCCCCAAGCCTGTGTTTGCACCCGTCACAAGTGCGGTTTTTCCTGATAAAGAAAACATACTTAAATTTGGTTCAAACATAATTACAAATACCTCCTAAAATTTAAAACAGTGTTTATGTACAGCCATTAATTAATATTATATAGGTAAGTTGAGGATAAATCAAACATATTTGGCGAAAATATTTGACGAAAAGCGCTAAAAAATTAGTGAAGGTTGGCTGATAATATGGTAAAATAACATTAAGTGTATATAAAGCCCTTGTTAGGCGCTGTTATTAGTAAGGTTGTCAAGATAAGAGGTTATAATAGAAAAGATAAAAATTAAGAAATTTTTATTGCGCAAAAGTATGCGCAGAAAAGGGGGTTGTCATGTTAGAGAAAATTGATTTGACAAAGTCGCTTGGCAAAAAGGAGTACAAGGCGAAAATGGCTGAGCTTGAGCCAAAGCTTGCCCAGCTCCAAAGAGATCTCAAAAATATGGGTGTGCCCGTTATGATTGTTTTTGAGGGCTTTGGCGCGGCAGGCAAGGGTACTCAGATAAACCGCCTGATAGAGGCGCTTGACCCAAGAGGCTTTACAGTGTATTCCACAGACGCGGAGACAAGTGAGGAAGCAATGCACCCGTTTTTGTGGCGTTTCTGGACAAAGACACCAGAGAAGGGCAGGATAGCCGTATTTGACAGGAGCTGGTACAGAAAGCTTTTGGTGGACAGATACGATAAAAAAACGCCTAAAAAGGACATTCCCATAGTTTTGGAGGACATAAAGAGCTTTGAAAAGCAGCTCACTGACGGCGGTACTATGCTCATAAAGTTTTTTCTTGATATATCGGAGCATGAGCAGAAGAAGCGCTTTAAAAAGCTGATGGAAAAGAAAGCGACAAAATGGCGCGTGACGGAAAAGGATTTGGACAGAAACAAGCATTTTGACAAATATTTGGAGATGGCGGACGAAATGCTTACCAAGACAGACACTGAATATGCGCCCTGGACAATCGTGGAGGCTGATGATGAGCGGTTTGCCACAGTGAAGATACTGACCATGGTGGTCAATGCCTTTAAGGAACGCCGTAAAAAGGAAAAATCACTTGTAAAGCCAGAGATAGACGGCAAATTTAACGGCGCAAGCTTAAATGATAGTGTGCTTAAAAAGGTAGACCTTTCAAAGAAACTCAGCAAAAAAGAATACGAAAAGCGCGTTGACGAGCTGCAGAAACGCCTGAAACTCCTGCACAGCAGGCTTTATGCGGAGCGAATACCCGTAGTGCTTGCATTTGAAGGCTGGGACGCAGGCGGTAAGGGAGGCGCGATAAAGCGTCTTACGAGGGCGCTTGATCCGAGGGGTTACGCGGTAAATCCGACAAGCTCACCTAATGATATAGAACGCGCGCATCATTATCTGTGGCGTTTCTGGACTAAAATGCCAAAAGACGGGCATATCGCCATTTTTGACAGGACATGGTACGGAAGGGTTATGGTGGAGCGTATAGAGGGCTTTTGCTCTACGCAGGATTGGCAGCGCGCTTACAAGGAAATGAACGAGATGGAGCAGCAGCTTGTAAACCATGGCGCGATAGTGATTAAATTCTGGCTGCACATAGACAAGGACGAGCAGGCGCGCCGCTTCAAGGACAGGCAGGACAACCCTGAAAAGAGCTGGAAGATTACGGACGAGGATTGGCGCAACCGCGAGAAATGGGAGCTATACGAGCAGGCGGTTGACGATATGCTTGTAAAGACGTCGACGGCGAATGCGCCATGGGTAATAGTGGAGGGCAATGACAAGTATTATGCGCGCGTCAAAGTGCTTGAAACTGTGGTAAACGCGATTGAAGAGCGGTTGAAAAAGGAAAAATAAGAAAAAGCAAATAGGGCAAGGAGGAATTTTTATGAATAAGAACGCAATGCACAAAATAACATATGGTTTGTATATACTTACGGCTAAGGAGGGGGAAAAGGATAACGGCTGTATTGTAAATACGGTTTGTCAGGTCACGTCTGAACCTAACCGCATAGCGGTAGCGGTAAATAAGGGCAATTACACGCATGACATGATACAGCGCACGGGCGTGTTCAATGTGTCGGTGCTTACTGAAAAATCAAAATTTGACACCTACAAGCACTGGGGATTTCAGAGCGGCAAGGATGTGGACAAGGCGGAGCAGATAAGCTTTAAACGCTCTGAAAACGGGCTTATTTATATTACGGAGGAAACAAACGCTTATATTTCCGCAAAGGTACTTTCTACGGTGGATTTGGGAACACACACATTATTTATAGCCGATGTGACGGATGCGGACGTATTGGGGGAGGACGAGTCGGTATCATACGGTTTTTACCAGAAAAACATCAAATCAGCGCCCAAGGCTGCCGAGGCGCAGAAAAAAGGCTTTATCTGCACTGTGTGCGGTTACATATATGAAGGCGATACCCTGCCCGACGATTTCATCTGCCCATGGTGCAAGCATCCTGCATCAGACTTTCAGCCCTTATAAGGCGGAGTGAGGGCACTTGATTGTCGTTGTGGGCGCAATATGGCTTCATACTTTAAGCCGCGGCAGGGCTATTTGAGCCATAGCGGACATATATTTTTATTAAAGCCTTCATACTAAAAAGGAAATAAAAATATATGGATATAAAAAAGCGATTGTTATTGACTGCGTTGGTTTTAACGTTGACACTGGGCTGCGTAAGCTCGCCCTCGCAAAATGCATATGCTCAGACGCCTGATTTAAAGCTGTACGCAAAGGCGGCAGTGCTTATGGATGCGGACACGGGGCGCGTGCTTTATGAGCGCGACGGCAGCGAGCAGCTCGCCATGGCAAGCACGACAAAGATAATGACGCTTATAGTGACGCTTGAAAACGCCAATCTTGAGGACACCGTAGAGGTGTCCTCTTATGCGGCATCTATGCCCGACGTGCAGTTAAACATACGGGAAGGAGAGCAGTACAGGCTAAAGGATTTGACGTATTCCCTTATGCTGGAGTCGCACAACGACAGCGCCGTGGCGATAGCGGAGCATGTAGGCGGCAGCGTAGAAAAATTTGCGGCAATGATGAACAAAAAAGCGCGAGAGATAGGTTGCAGGGACACATATTTTATTACGCCAAACGGACTTGACGCTACGGACGGCGACAAATTCCATTGCACGACGGCGCATGACTTGGCGCTTATAATGTCGTACTGTATCACAAAATCTCCTCAAAAAGAGCAATTCCTTGAAATAACACGCACTCCCTCATATTCCTTTACAGACATATCGGGCAAAAGAAACTTTAGCTGTACGAATCATAACGCCTTTCTAAATATGATGCAAGGCGCGCTCTCAGGCAAAACAGGCTTTACGAACAGGGCGGGCTATTGCTATGTCGGAGCTCTGCAGCGTGACGGAAAGACGCTCGTGGTAGCTCTGCTTGCCTGCGGCTGGCCCAGTCATAAAACCTATAAATGGAGCGACACGAGGACGCTTATGGAATACGGGCTTGCCAATTACGATTTTAGGTCGCTTGACGAGGTCGCGATGCCAAAGCAGACATTGGAGCCCATACCGATACATGGGGCAAAGGGCAATGGTATAAATGAAATTGTGCTTGCAAATGTTAAACTTTTGGAGGCTGAAAATGCGGGAAACATAAAAAATGAAGGAAATTCTTCAAATACGGACAAAATATTGCTCAGGGATGATGAAAAAATAACGGTAATCCTTCACAAGGTAAAGGAACTCAGCGCTCCCGTAAAAGCAGGTGACAAGGTCGGTCATGTAAGCTACCGCGTCGGAAACGACGAATTAAAGCGGTTAGACCTTGTAATCACGGAGAGCCGTGAGAAGATAGACTTCAACTGGTGTTTCAGGCAGGCGTTTATGCGTTGGACGCTGTAAAAAATAAAATTTTTCAAAATAAAATAACAAAAACATTAAATTTTACTAGGCGTATTGATTAATCTGTGTTATACTGGAAATGACGTGATTTTTGGAATATTTTGAAAAATTGCGTAATACAGTTTTTATTTTTTTAAATATAAAAATGGAGGTTATAAAATGAGTACAACTTCAAGTCTGGCAAGTAAAAGAATTGAATCTTTACTTGATGAAAGCAGTTTCGTTGAAATTGGCGCGCTTGTTACGGCGAGAGCTACTGATTTCAATCTGAAACAAACCGAAACTCCTTCCGACGGCGTAGTGACGGGATACGGAGTTATCAACGGTAATCTCGTATATGTGTATAGCCAGGACGCTTCAGTGCTGAACGGCTCGGTAGGCGAGATGCACGCTAAAAAGATTGTCGGGCTCTATGACCTTGCCTTAAAGACAGGGGCGCCCGTTATCGGTCTTATCGATTCGGCAGGTCTTAGACTTCAGGAGGCGACCGACGCTCTGAATGCGTTTGGCGAGATATATCTCAAGCAAACGCTCGCGTCAGGGGTAATTCCGCAGATTACGGCGGTATTCGGTAGCTGCGGCGGCGGTCTTGCGCTTATTCCGACACTTACCGACTTCACTTTTATGGAGGGCTCAAAGGCGAAGCTTTTCGTAAATTCACCCAATGCGCTTGACGGCAACAATATCTCAAAATGCGATTCATCAAGCGCCGACTTCCAGAGCAAGGAGAGCGGCATAGTTGACGTTGTCGCTGATGAGGCGGAGATTTTTGCAAAGATAAGGGAGCTCGTGTCACTGCTTCCCGCCAACAATATGGATGACGCGTCAGGCACGGAATGTACGGACGACTTAAACAGAGTATGCGCCGACCTTGCAAACTGCGTCGGAGATACCTCCATTGCACTTTCAAATATTGCGGACGACAACGCTTTCTTTGAGGTTAAGGAAAATTACGCGAAGGATATGGTGACGGGCTTTATCAAGCTTAACGGTATCACGGTTGGCTGCGTGGCAAACCGCACGGAGGTTTACAACACAGAAGGCGAAGTGGATGAGAAGTTTGATGCCGTATTGTCAGCGGAGGGCTGCGAGAAGGCTTCCGAATTTATAAGCTTTTGCGACGCTTTCAACATTCCCGTGCTTTCGCTTACAAACGTAAAGGGTTACAAGGCTACAATGTGCAGCGAGAAGCGCATTGCCAAGGCAGTGGCAAAGCTCACCTACGCATTTGCAAACGCCACAGTGCCCAAGGTAAACGTCATCATAGGCAAGGCGTATGGCAGCGCGTACGTCGCTATGAACTCAAAGGCTATCGGCGCGGATATCACTATCGCGTGGGCTGACGCTGAGATAGGCTCTATGGATGCGACTCTTGCCGCGAAGATTATGTATGAGGGACAAGGCGCTGACGTCATCAATGAAAAGGCTAAGGAGTACGCCGCATTGCAGACAAGCGCGGCAGGGGCGGCAAGGAGAGGTTATGTAGACCAGATTATCGAGGCTGCCGATACAAGGAAATATGTGATAGGCGCTTTTGAAATGCTCTACACAAAGAGAGCGCAGCGTCCTTCTAAGAAACACGGCACAGTCTAGGAAAGGGTGAACGTTAATTATGAAAAAAATCATAAAGGCATTATTAATGCTTACCTGTGTTTTTGCCTTGACGGCATGCGGCGCAGATGAAACTGTTTCGGAGGTTCAGCAGAATAAAGTAGATGTGGCGGAGCAGCGCGTAGATGATATTATAAAAATGTTTGAGTCGATAGTGAATGAAGGTCAGGCTGACGAATTCCTTGACAATTACAATAATGTCGAGCTTTCGGCGCTGTTTGAACAGGGCGGATACAGAACCGAGGGGACTGCCGTAAGGTCTGCGATTACTTCATTCAAGTCAGGTATTGCGGATATGGGTGGCATTTCCGAGATAGGCGATGTTTCTTCTGAATTTGACGAGGACACGATTACGGTTACGGTAAATGTCACGGGCGCAAATAAAAACGGCAAGGTAGAGCTTATTTTTTCAAATGATATCTTCCTTTCAATGGAATCATGCACTTTGAATGTGGACGAAACCTTTGGCTCTCTTATGGAAGGCGCGGCACTCAACACCCTGCTTGGCATGGGCACGGTATTTGTCGTACTGATTTTGATAAGCATTATCATAGCGCAGTTTGGAAGAATCAACAAATTTGTGACAAACCGCGAAAAGAAGAATGAGCAGGCACAGGCATCTGCACCCGCACCCGCGCCAGCACCTGTAATTGAACAGCCCCAGCCGGAGGAGGAGCTTTCTGATGACGAGGAGCTTGTGGCTGTTATAGCTGCGGCGATTGCGGCGTATGAAGGCACAAGCACAGAGGGCTTCCAGGTAAGAAGCATCAAGAGAGCAAGTAATGGAGGCTGGAAAAAACATTAAGAAATTTTAACTGCTGAAAGCAGTTTATACTCGGCAGCAATGGCTGTTTCGTGAAGAATTTCTAAATGTTTTTGGAAAAACGCAAGGGCAGCGTTTTTCTCGGATTGAATTAATAACTGAATTAAATTAATAAAAATAATAGCCAACAATCGGCAGAAGGAGAGAAAAAATGAAAAATTATACAATTACCGTAAATGGAAACGTATATGACGTAGTAGTAGAGGAGGGCGCGGGGGCGGGCGCTCCTGCGGCGGCACCGAAGGCTGCACCTAAAGCAGCGCCGAAGGCGGCTCCTGCAGCTCCCAAGGCAGCGGCGTCAGGCACGCAGGGAAGCGTTAAGATTGAGGCAGGCGCGGCAGGCAAGGTATTCAAGATTGAAGCTAATGTAGGTCAGGCTGTCAAGAAAGGCGACACGGTAGTAATCGTAGAAGCCATGAAGATGGAAATCCCTGTAGTAGCTCCGCAGGATGGCACTGTAGCGAGCGTTAATGTGGCGGTAGGCGACGCTGTAGAGGCTGGCACCGTACTTGCGACATTGAATTAAAAGAAAACCTTTAAATACTATAGGAGGTCAACAAAATGTCTTATATAGCAGAAACATTGAACAATCTGATACACCAGACAGCGTTTTTCAACATTAGTTTTGGCAATGTAATCATGATTGGCGTTGCTTGCGTATTTTTATACCTTGCTATTGCAAAGGGCTTTGAGCCGCTGCTTTTAACTCCGATAGCTTTCGGTATGCTGCTTGTCAATATTTATCCTGATATTATCGCGCCTATCGGCGAGGACGGCACAGCGGGCGGATTGCTGTATTATTTCTATCTGCTTGACGAGTGGGCAATCCTTCCCTCGCTTATATTTATGGGCGTCGGGGCTATGACGGATTTCGGTCCTTTGATTGCCAATCCAAAGAGCTTCCTGCTCGGCGCGGCGGCGCAGTTTGGCATATTTGCCGCATACTTTGGAGCTATCGCTATGGGCTTCAATGACAAAGCGGCAGCGGCAGTATCAATAATCGGCGGCGCAGACGGTCCTACATCTATCTTCCTTGCGGGAAAGCTTGGACAGACAGGATTGCTTGGACCTATCGCAGTGGCGGCATACTCATATATGGCGCTTGTACCGCTTATCCAGCCGCCTATAATGAAGGCTCTCACTACTGAAAAAGAGAGAAAAATCAAGATGGCGCAGCTTCGCCCTGTAACAAAGCTTGAAAAGATTTTATTCCCGATAGTTGTTACGATAGTCGTGTGCCTGATACTTCCCACTACAGCTCCGCTTGTAGGTATGCTTATGCTTGGCAATCTCTTTAGGGAGTCAGGAGTGGTAAGGCAGCTCACGGATACGGCGTCAAACGCGCTTATGTATATCGTCGTTATCCTGCTTGGCACGTCAGTAGGCGCTACGACGAGCGCAGAAGCGTTTTTGAACTGGGATACGATTAAGATAGTTATTTTAGGACTTGCGGCATTTGCGTTTGGCACGGCGGCAGGCGTGCTTTTCGGCAAGCTTATGTGCATTGCCACAAAGGGCAAGGTAAATCCTTTGATTGGCTCGGCTGGAGTTTCGGCGGTTCCTATGGCGGCACGCGTTTCACAGAAGGTCGGCGCGGAGGCGGATCCTACAAACTTCCTGCTCATGCATGCCATGGGACCTAACGTAGCTGGCGTTATCGGCACGGCGGTAGCTGCGGGTACGTTTATGGCAATCTTTGGGGTATTCTAAGCATGCCTAAAAAATAATTGTGTTATTGATTAATCATTTTTCTTCAAAATATAAGGAGGAAAATTCCTCTGCTCGATAGAGGAGCTTGTATTAAAAAAAACAAGGAGGAATAAAAATGTCAGAAACAGTTAAAAAACCTGTTGGGATTACCGAGACAGTGCTCCGCGATTCCCATCAGTCATTAATAGCGACAAGAATGCCGACAGAGCTTATGCTTCCCATTCTTGAAACAATGGATAAGGTCGGCTATCACTCATTGGAGTGCTGGGGCGGCGCTACGTTTGACGCGTCACTTCGTTTCTTAAAGGAAGACCCGTGGGAGAGACTTAGGAAAATCAGGGATAAGGTTAAGAACACGAAGCTCCAGATGCTTTTTAGAGGCCAGAATATCCTTGGCTACCGTCATTATGCGGACGATGTTGTTACAGAGTTTGTTGAAAAGTCTATTGCAAACGGCATTGATATAATCCGTATTTTTGACTGCTTTAACGATTTGAGAAATTTACAGTGCGCGGTAAATGCCGCAAACGCTATCAAAAAGAGAGAGGGCAGGGGACACGCGCAGGTTGCGCTTTCCTATACTCTGGGCGATGCTTATACGCTTGAATACTGGATGAAGATGGCTCATGACATTGAGGAGATGGGCGCTGATTCTATCTGTATCAAGGATATGGCAGGCTTGCTTGTGCCTTATAAGGCTGAGGAGCTTATCAAGGCAATGAAGTCTTCGACAAAGCTTCCTATCCAGCTCCACACGCACTATACGTCAGGCGTGGCTTCAATGACTTACCTTAAAGCGGTAGAGGCTGGCGTAGATGTCATCGACTGCGCGATTTCTCCGTTTGCGCTCGGCACGTCGCAGCCCGCTACAGAGGTTATGGTGGAGACCTTCAAGGGCACTCCGTATGACACGGGCTTCGACCAGAATCTTCTCGCCCAGATTGCGGAGCATTTCCGTCCTTACAGAGAGGAGTGCTTAAAGAGCGGACTGCTTAATCCCAAGGTGCTTGGCGTTGACATCAAGACATTGCTCTATCAGGTGCCGGGCGGCATGCTTTCGAATATGGTTAGCCAGCTTAAAGAGCAGAATGCCGAGGATAAATATTATGAAGTGCTTGAGGAAATCCCCAGAGTGCGCAAAGACCTTGGCGAGCCTCCACTTGTTACGCCGTCATCTCAGATTGTCGGCACGCAGGCGGTATTTAACGTGCTTATGGGCGAGCGCTACAAGATGGCTACAAAGGAGACAAAGGCGGTTCTTCGCGGCGAGTACGGTCAGACCGTCAAGCCCTTCAACAAAGAAGTGCAGGATAAGGTGCTTTCAGATGAGGAGAAGGCAAATATTATTACCTGCCGTCCCGCAGATAATCTTCCTAATGAGTTAGCTAAGATTGAGGAAGAAATGAAGGAGTGGAAGCAGCAGGACGAGGACGTATTGTCATACGCGTTGTTCCCGCAGGTTGCTACAGAATTCTTTAAGTATCGTCAGGCTCAGCAGGAAAAGGTTGATATGACGCAGGCTGATACGAAGAATGGAGCTTATCCCGTATAAATCGGGAGAAGGTCAGTATCGGGTTAAGTTCCTTAACCCGATACTGTTTTTAGCCTGCAAGTAGCGAGGGCAGCCTGTAGGGGAGTAGGAGGTTATACTATGGCAAGGAAAGAACAAATAACGAAAGAAAAGATTTTGGAAACTGCCTTTGACTTAGCCAGGGAGGAAGGAATAGACAGCGTGACCGCGAGAAAGCTTGCCACGCGCATAGGCTGTTCGACGCAGCCAATTTTCAGGGTTTATTCAAATATGAATGAGCTTTATATGGATGTATACCAAAAAGCGACAGACGCGTTTAATGATTATTATGAAAGCTTCAAGTCAGAGATGGACACGCCGTTTATACATCTTGGGCTTGCTTATATAAATTATGCGAAGGAGCAGAGCGAACTTTTCAAACTGCTTTTCCAGTCAGACAAAAGAGGAAGCAAGAGCTTATATGAACTTTTGAACGGCAAAAACGGAGCCGTCACGAAGGAGATAAACCGCGCCGCTGAAAAAGGCTGTAAAAATCCGAGCGGGCTGTTTATGAAGATGTGGATATTTATATACGGCTGCTCATGCATGGCGTTGACGGGGGATTATGACTTGACGCAGGAGGAAACCATAGAATTTTTGAAGGATATATATAAAAGCTGTGCCTGAGTGAATTTAACAAATGTAAAAGATTGAGGTCTGCAGATGGAAGAAAGATATGACGTCATATCACGGATAAACGAAAAATACAATAAGATGAGCAAGAGCCACAAAAAAATTGCGACCTTTATTATAGACCATTATGAGCAGGCAGCTTTTATGACGGCGGCAAAGCTTGGCAAAGCGGTGGGAATAAGCGAATCTACCGTAGTGCGTTTTGCGTATGCGTTGGGTTATGAGGGTTATCCTGAATTTCAGGAAGATTTGGCGGAGTGGGTGAAGAATAAGCTCAACTCAATTCAAAAAATCGGCGAGAAGTACGGCAGAAGTACGCAATCTGAGATTTTAACCTCGGTTTTGAACGCGGATATAGAAAAGATAGACGACACGATTGAACATGTAGACCCGCAGGCGTTTGAAATGGCGGTTGACATTATTTTGAACGCAAAGAGAGTGTATATTATTGGCATCAGAAGCTGTAAGCCGCTTGCGGAGTTCATGCACTTTTACCTCAATATGATACGCGGCGATGTATATCTTCTGTCTTCGACAAGCACTTCGGAAATTTTTGAGCAGATGCTTAGGATTGACTCTAAAGACGCGATTATAGGCATAAGCTTTCCGCGGTATTCCATGAGGACGTTAAAGGCGATGGAACTTGCAAACGACAAAAACGCAAAGGTCATAACCATCACAGACACTATACATTCACCAATGTGCCTGTATTCTTCGTGCAATCTTATGGCAAGGAGCGATATGGTTTCGATAGTTGACTCGCTTGTAGCGCCTCTCAGCCTTATCAATGCGCTTGTCGTGGCGCTATGCCTCAAGCGCCCCAATGACGTGAAGAAAAACCTTGAATCGCTTGAATACGCATGGGACAATTATCAGGTATACCTTAAGGACGAGATTAATTTTATTGATGACGAAATGCTGCAGACGCCGCTTCAAGAGCAGTCGGAGCAGAAAAGAAGGAAAAAGAATTGAGCAATAATATCATAGTGGCAGGCGGCGGTGCAGCGGGGATGATGGCAGCCATAGCGGCGGCAAAAAGCGTTGGTAGGCGCGGTAAGATTATATTGATAGAAAAAAACGAAAAGCTTGGCAAAAAACTTTTTATAACGGGCAAGGGCAGGTGCAATGTGACAAATGCCTGTGAAACGGGAGAGCTTTTTGACAATATAACGGAACATTCAAAATTTTTGTACAGCGCGATTTATGGCTTTGACAATGGCGCTGTCATGAATTTCTTTGAGGAAGCGGGCTGTAAGCTTAAAATTGAGCGTGGACAGCGAGTTTTTCCTGTATCGGATCATAGTTCCGACATTATAAAGGCGTTGGAGCATGAGCTTGGAAAACTTGGAGTGGAAGTCCTTCTCAACAGCGAGGTCAAACGGATACGGCTCGCGGATTGTGATGAAAATTTGGAAGCTGATAAGGCTTCAAAGGTAAAATTAAAATCAAAGCAGGACAAAAAGGCGGTCGGGGTTGAATATTTTGACAGGTCATCAAAAAAGACGCATGTGATAGACGCAAAAGGCGTTATCGTGGCAACGGGCGGTATGTCGTATGCGTCTACGGGCTCTACGGGTGACGGTTATCGCTTCGCCGAGTCGTGCGGACACAAAATAACGGAGCTTTCACCAGCGCTTGTGCCTTTTTCGGTAAGTGAAGAATGGTGTTATGAACTGCAGGGACTTTCGCTGAAAAATGTGCAGGCAGTCGTAGAAGCCGAAGGGAAGGAGATATTTTCCGACTTTGGCGAGATGCTTTTCACGCATTATGGCGTCAGCGGACCGTTGATATTGAGTGTGAGCAGCTATTTTGTGCATAAGGGTTGTAAAAAGGCAAAGCTTTACATAGATTTAAAGCCTGCGCTTACTGTCGAGCAGCTTGACAGGCGCGTATTGAGAGAGTTTGACGATAATAAGAATAAGCAGTTTAAAAATGCAATTACAAGTCTTTTCCCAGCCAAGCTGTTACCGATTATGCCAAGACTTTCGGGGATTAATCCCGACAAGAAGGTAAACGAAATCACCAAGGAGGAGAGGGAGCGTTTCGTCAGGGTGATAAAGCGTATGGAGCTTACGATAACAGGCGTGAGAGGCTATGATGAGGCGATTGTCACTAAGGGCGGCGTTGACGTCAAGGGGATAAATCCGTCAACTATGGAATCTAAGCTTGTAAAGGGGCTTTATTTTGCAGGCGAGGTGCTTGACTTGGACGCGCTGACAGGCGGGTTTAATCTGCAGATTGCGTGGTCTACCGGGCATCTGGCGGGAGAGTCGGTTGTAGAGGGAATTTGACAGCAAGGTTTCGTGAGGCTGCATATGCTTTCCGAATTTAGTTAAAATATATGAAATCGCGACTTGGCGTTCAATGAAGCGGGTTGCGGGCAAAGAAAGGAATCAAAAAATGAGTTACAGTATAGCGATTGACGGCCCTGCGGGGGCAGGAAAAAGCACGATAGCAAAGCTTATCGCCAAGAAGAAAGGCTTTATATATGTCGATACGGGCGCAATGTATAGGGCGATTGCGTTGTTTTTAATCGAAAAGGGAATAAGCGCGGATGAACAGGACAAAATCAGCAGCGCGGTAGGCGAAGCGAACGTGACCATCAGCTATGAAAACGGCGAACAGATAGTATGGCTCAACGGGCGCAACGTCAACGGTCTGATACGCACGGAGGAGGTAAGCAGGATGACCTCGCAGAGCAGTGTAAATAAGGATGTGCGTGAAAAGCTTGTGGAGTTGCAGCGTGAGCTTGCCAAAAAAGAAAATGTAGTGATGGACGGTAGGGACATCGGCACCTGCGTTCTTCCGGATGCAAACGTCAAGGTTTATCTCACGGCGAGCAGCCATGTCAGGGCGATACGCCGCAGCGAGGAGCTAAAGGCGAAGGGAGAGCCGTGTGAGCTTGACGTCATTGAGAAGGACATTATAGACAGGGATTATCGCGACATGCACAGGGACATCTCGCCGCTTCGACAGGCGGAGGACGCTGTGCTGCTTGATTCGTCGGACATGACGATAGACGAGGTCGCCGACGCCATCATCAATATGTGCAAATAGCAGGAGGACATTATATTTGGAAGTAGTTTTGGCTAAGGCGTCGGGCTTCTGTTTCGGCGTAAAGAGGGCTGTAGACACGGTTTATGAGCAGGCGGAGGCAGGCGGCGACATATATACCTATGGCGACATAGTCCACAATGAGGAAGTAGTAAAAGACCTGCGAAAAAAAGGCGTAAAGGTTCTGGAAAACCGAGAGGAGCTTTCAGGGCTTAACGGCGGCAAGGTGATAATACGCGCGCACGGAGTATCAAGGGAAATATGCAATTTAATAGAAGAAAAAGGGCTTGAATGTATAGACGCGACGTGCCCGTTTGTGAAGCGCATACACAATATAGTTGAAAAAGAATCATCGAACGGGCGCAGCATAATCATTATAGGAAATGATGGGCACCCTGAAGTAGAGGGCATAAAAGGCTGGACGCAAACAGTTGCTTATGTGGTGGAATCCCATGAACAGGCACGGAATTTTAAGGCAAAAGAGGGCGAAAAGCTGTGTATTGTGTCCCAAACGACATTTAACTACAAGAAATTTCAAGAATTAGTTGAAATTTTTCAAAAAAAAGGTTATGATATAATTGTTGCGAATACTATATGCAACGCAACACAAGAACGTCAGACGGAGGCAAGCCGGCTTGCGGCAAAAGCCGACGTCATGATTGTTATAGGCGGCGCTCACAGCTCAAATACTCGCAAGCTGTACGAGCTTTGCAAAAACGGGTGTGAGCATACCTACTATATACAAACACTGGAGGACCTGCAAACGATAGAATTACCTAATTCTGTAAAAATGGTAGGCATCACAGCGGGGGCTTCTACCCCAAACAAAATAATTGAGGAGGTTCAAAATTATGTCAGAATTAACTTTTGAACAAATGTTAGAAGAATCATTAAAAACTATTCATACAGGAGAGGTAATTGAAGGTACAGTCATCGATGTTAAGCCCGAAGAAATCGTACTTAATATCGGTTACAAGTCAGACGGCATTCTTACGCGCAGCGAATACACCAATGAGCCGAATGTCGACCTTACAACTATCGTAAAGCCTGATGACAAGATGGAGGTTAAGGTTCTTAAAGTAAACGACGGCGAGGGACAAGTGCTTCTCACATACAAGCGTCTTGCGGCTGACAGAGGCAACAAGAGAATTGAGGAAGCGTACAACAACAAGGAGGTACTCAAGGCAAAGGTATCTCAAGTATTGGACGGCGGTTTGAGCGTCGTAGTGGACGAGGTCAGGATTTTCATTCCCGCAAGCCTCGTGTCGGATGTGTACGAGAGAGATTTGAACAAATACGCGGGACAGGAGATTGAGTTTGTAATCAGCGAGTACAATCCCAAGAGGAGAAGATATATCGGCGACCGCAAGCAGTTGATTGTCGCTAAGAAGGCAGAGCTTCAGAAGGAGCTGTTTGAGAGAATCAGCGTAGGCGACGTTGTTGAAGGCACTGTAAAGAACGTGACGGATTTTGGCGCGTTTATCGACCTTGGCGGCGTGGACGGTCTGCTTCATATTTCGGAGATGTCATGGGGACGCGTTGAGAATCCCAAGAAGGTATTTAAGGTAGGCGAGACCTTAAAGGTATTGATTAAGGATATCGACGGCACTAAGGTTGCGCTTTCACTCAAGTTTGACGATTCAAATCCTTGGAAAAACGCCGCGACTAAGTATGCGGCAGGCAATGTAGTTACGGGAAAGGTCGCAAGAATGACGGACTTTGGCGCGTTTATCGAGTTGGAGCCGGGCATTGACGCGTTGCTTCACGTATCGCAGATTGCCAAGGAGCATATCGAGAAGCCCTCTGACGTATTGACGGTAGGGCAGGAAGTAACGGCAAAGGTTGTTGACTTCAATGAGGAGGGCAAGAAGATAAGCCTTAGCATTAAGGCGTTGCTAGCGCCTGAAGCCAAGGAAGCTCCCAAGGCTGAAATTGAAAATGAAGACGATGCGGAAGCCGTATCCGTAGACATTGACGCGGTCATTGCAAAGCAGGAAGCGGAAGAAGCTAACGAATAATTAAGAATTGCTTGAAATACAATGCACTAGAAACATAAGGTTTCTAGTGCAATTTGTGTATATTATATATGGTATACGGCAAACGCATAATAGCATAGACGGCTGCGAGAGGGAGTTTTGTATACGCCTAATATGATAATAAAGCGAAAGGGGAATACTTTCATATGGCATATGATTATGAATATTTCAAAAAAGAAGTTTTTGCATTAACGAAGATTGACCTGAACGCGTACAAGGAAAAGCAGATGAAGCGCCGCATCGACACGCTTATAGCAAAGCATAAGGTAGTAGGCTACGACAAGTTTGTAGCAAAGCTGCGTGACGACAAGACGGTATTTGACGACTTTGTAAATTATCTTACTATCAACGTATCTGAATTTTACAGAAACCCCGAGCAGTGGCGGTTGATGGACAAGGAGATTATCCCTGAGCTTATCGGCAAGTTCGGCAAAAACCTTAAAATATGGAGCGCGGCATGCTCTACAGGCGACGAGCCGTATTCGCTTGTTATGGCGTTTTCCAAGTTTATACCGTTAAATCAGATAAATATTATCGCTACGGATATTGACAAACAGGTTATTGAGAAGGCAAAGCTTGGGCTTTACAATGAAAAGAGCATTGCGGCGGTGCCTGATGAATTTAAAAAGAAATACTTTACAAAGGTCGGTCCGTCTTACCAGATTTCAAATGAGATTAAGTCGAGAGTGCAGTTTAAGCAGCATAACCTTTTGAAGGATACATACCCTGACAAGTGCGATTTGATTGTGTGCAGGAATGTGCTTATATACTTTACGGAGGAGGCAAAGGACGAAGTATTCCGCAAGTTTAACGCGTCACTGAAACCGGAGGGCGTTTTGTTCATCGGCAGCACGGAGCAGATTATGAATTATAAAGAAATTAACTATGAGAGGAAGAACTCCTTCTTCTATGTCAAGTGTAAATAGAATGGCGCGACCGCTTGGCAGTTAATAAATGAAAGCAATAAGGAATATGCGTATGAATATAAAATCGGCATAACCAATGTATTTATTGGGTATGCCGATTTTTATTTTATGGTTAAGTGTTTATTTTTGTAAAAAGCTGTAGAGCGATGTCTGATTAAAGCATCATGTCGAGTATATGGCTTGCATATTTGTTGAAGGATTCGCGCTGCGTCTTAAATTCATCGGTAAGCTCAAAGAATATTTCCTTGTCGTCATAGCTGCGCTTGAAAAACGGGGTAAATAAAATATCCCATTGCGGCAGATACGATGATTCTTTTCGGGTATAGCAGTTTCGCGCCTTTGCAGGTTCACGATATTCTTTATCAACAAATGACGCAACGGATTTATGCATGGCAATGTCTTCTTTGGGAAGATAATAGTAGTCCTTGTAATTAGAATAAAAATACTTCATTTCTTCCTCATAGATAGGGACTCTGAGCTTTCCATCCGTGCCGAAGCCCTTAAAATAGCAGTCGTTTGCGCTGTAAGACACCTCCACGGGGAGCGCGGAAGGAAGCTTTAGGCTCATGATTATTTCAGGCTTAGGATTTTGATTGGAGTCCTTGTAGTGGTTTGCCTGAACCTTTGTGACTTTTACGGGCTTGTGAAACAGGTCAGACACGGAAAGTACGGCAACAATGTCAAACATGCCGCGCAAATCTTCCTCATTGTGGAGCAGGAGGAAATGCTCTTTTTCGTCGTCGCGCGTGAGCACATAGTCGTGATATACGTCAATAAGCTCGCCGCCGCTGTAAGTATCTTCGCGGTCGATGCCTATAAAACTTTCGATTGTCTTTTGCTTGCAGTCGGGCAGCTTCAAAAATGCTTTGTATGGCGCGATGCGTTTGTAAATATCGATGCCATCAAAGTCATTGAAGTCGAAAGGGATTTCGTACTGTTCAAGCTTGCTTGCGAGATAAGGAATATCAAAGCGGTTGCCGTTGAAATGTATCAGGCAGCGGTAATTGGCGGCAAATTCGACAAACGCCTTTAGAATATTTTCCTCATCATCATAATTGACCGCAAGCCATTGTATTGAATGCCATCTTTCAGCCTCGTAATAAGCGCAGCCAATCATGTACAGATTAGAGCTTTTTGCATAAAGTCCTGTAGTCTCGATATCTATAAATAAGGCAGTGTTTATGTCGCACAGTTCTTCGATGGCGTACCGCGGTTTTAAATCCTGAAAATCGTTTTGAATGCATTTCATAGCTTTTCCCTCATTTTTATGTATTTTGTCGGTCGTATATCATTCGGGCAGAACGACCTAAAAAAATTATATACGCAAAATTGGGAAAAATCAAGGGATTGCGGAGTGGCAAATATGCTTTATAAAAAATGTGGAAAATTATCAAAAATAGTGGTAAATTTCACAAAATAATAGTATAATTTTCATAAAAAGATAATCACGAATGATGTTCTAAAAATAAAATCTAAGATGAAAGAGGGGACGGCGATGGCAAGGCTTACTTTTAGGGGAGGCGTGCATCCGTATGACGGCAAGGATTTATCAAAGGATAAGCCCATGAAGACTATTATTCCAAAGGGCGACATGGTGTATCCTCTCAGCCAGCATATAGGCGCGCCTGCAGTGCCGATAGTAAAGAAGGGCGACAGGGTGCTTGTCGGGCAGAAAATCGCTGACGCAGGCGGCTTTGTGTCCGCGCCGATTTATGCGACTGCGTCCGGTACGGTAAAAGCGATTGAGCCGAGGCGCGTGGTGACGGGCAACATGGTAAATTCAATAATAGTTGACAATGACGGGCTTTTCGAGGAAGTGGAGTACGCTTCGCACAATCCGGAAAAGCTTGAAAAGAAAGAGATTATAGAGCTTATAAAGGAGGCGGGCGTAGTCGGGATGGGTGGTGCAGGCTTTCCCACGCACGTCAAGCTGTCGCCAAAGGAACCTGAAAAAATAACTTATGTTATTGCAAACTGCGCGGAGTGCGAGCCGTATCTCACATCGGATTACAGAAGAATGATGGAGGAGCCGCAAAAGCTTGTGGACGGACTAAAAATCATATTGAGGCTGTTTGACAACGCCCAGGGCGTGTTGGCGATAGAGGACAATAAGCCCGACTGCATAGAGCTTTTGAGCGGGCTTGTCGCGAATGAGGAGAGGATTACGGTGAAAGCGCTCAAAACAAAGTATCCGCAAGGCGCGGAACGCCAGCTTATATATGCCGTGACGGGGCGCGAGATAAATTCGTCAATGCTGCCCGCGGACGCAGGGTGCGTAGTGGACAATGTGGATACGATAGTGGCGGTTTATCATGCGGTGGCGGAGGGCAAGCCGCTGATGAACAGGATAGTGACCGTGACCGGTGATGCCGTAAACGAACCAAGGAATTTTTATGTGAAAATCGGAATGAATTATAATGACCTTATAGAGGAGGCAGGCGGGTTTAAGGCAGAGCCCCAGAAAGTGATTTCGGGTGGTCCCATGATGGGATTTGCGCTTTTTGATTTGAATGTGCCTACGACAAAGACGGCATCCGCATTGCTCTGTCTCACGAAAGACGAGGTTTCGGAGACGGAGGAGGGACCATGCATAAACTGCGGAAGGTGCGTCGAGGTGTGCCCGGGGCGCGTAGTGCCGAGCAGACTTGCGGATATGGCGAGGCGGCATGACGAGGAGGCGTTTGTTGCAAATGACGGCATGGAATGTTGCGAGTGCGGCTGCTGCAGCTACATCTGCCCTGCCAAGCGTCAGCTTACCCAATCAATTAAATCTATGAGAAAAACTGTGCTTAACAACAGAAAAAATAAAAAGTAAGGAGGAACACATACGTGGCTTCTATATTAAAAGTATCATCTAATCCGCATATCAGGTCAAAGGCATCTACGGAGCGGATTATGCAGTATGTAGTGATAGCCTTGCTGCCTGCCACGCTTTTTGGCATTTTTAATTTTGGCTTAAACGCGCTTTTGCTGGTGCTTGTGACAGTGGCGACTACAGTTTTGACAGAGTACATATATGACAGGTGCATGAAGAAGAAAAACAGCATAGGTGACTTTTCGGCGGTCGTTACGGGTTTGCTTTTGGCGCTCAACCTGCCGCCCAAGGCGCCATTATGGATAGGCATTATAGGCGGAGTGTTTGCGATTATAGTGGTGAAAATGCTTTTTGGCGGTTTGGGACAGAATTTTATGAATCCGGCGCTTGGGGCAAGGTGCTTTTTGATGATTTCATTCACGTCAATAATGACGAATTTTGAGTGTGATGCTTATACGGGCGCGACGCCTCTTGCCGTGTTGAAGAGCGGTGAGGGAGCGGTAAAACTTGGTGATATGATTATTGGTACTACGGCGGGAACCATAGGCGAGACAAGCGTGATAGCGATTTTGATAGGGGCGGCATTTTTGCTGATTACAGGTGTTATTGATTTGAAAGTTCCATGTTCGTATATTGCAAGCTTTATCGTATTTTTGCTGCTTTTTAGCGGAAGGGGGTTTGATGTTGAGTATATTGCGATGCAGCTTGCGGGGGGCGGATTGATGCTCGGTGCGTTTTTCATGGCGACAGACTATGTCACAAGGCCAATCACTAAAAACGGGCAGTATGTGTTTGGTATTTTCCTTGGCATTATGACGGGAATATTCAGACTTTTTGGCCCGTCGGCGGAGGGCGTTTCTTATGCGATTATCCTTGGCAATCTGCTTGTGCCTTTGATAGAGAGATTTACGAAACCGACTGCTTTTGGCAAGGGTAAAAAAGGAGGCGCGAGGGCATGAATAATGAAACAGCTACAGAAAAAAAGGCTATGCTGAAAGATGCGGCAGTTCTTTTTATAATAACACTTGTTGCGGGATTTTTGCTCGGATTTGTTTATGACGTCACAAAAGAGCCAATAGCGCAGCAGAAGGAAAAGGCAAAGCTTGAGGCGAGCAGGATGGTATTTGCCAATGCGGCGGATTTTAGGGCATATGAGAGTTTCAGTGCGGACAGTGCGGAGGCAGTCCTAAACGATGCGGCAGCAAATATTAATTTCCAAGGTGCATTGAGCAGTTTCAGTGAGGACAGCGCTGAGGCAGCCATAATCGCGGAGGGCATAAGTGGAGCGAGTATTGATGAGGTGTCGGAAGCGTATGACAGTGCGGGAAATTTGCTGGGGTATGTGATAACTGTGACTGACCATGAAGGTTATGGTGGAGATATTCAGTTTTCTATGGGTGTTGCGCTTGACGGAACGCTCAATGGCATATCGTTGCTCAGCATTTCAGAAACGGCGGGGCTTGGCATGAAGGCGGGCGACGTGCTCGTGCCGCAGTTTGAGAATAAAAATGTCGATATATTTACATACACAAAGACAGGCTCGGTAGATGAAAGCGAGATTGACGCCATAAGCGGCGCGACAATAACAACGCGTGCTATTGTAAACGGTGTGAATGCGGGACTGGAATATTTCCGCAGCATAAAACATTAAGGAAATCTAAGGCTGCAAAGGGCATTGCAACCAAAATGCTAAAGCATTTAGATTTCCTAAATGTTTAAAGGATTCTATATGTCTGTTGAAGCAGGCAGAAAGGAGTTATCGTGAACAGTGAAAAGAAACCTATGGAGGTTTTTATAAACGGTCTTATCAAGGAAAATCCGACTTTTGTGCTTATGCTGGGAATGTGTCCCACGCTTGCGGTGACGACCTCCGCCATAAACGGCATGGGCATGGGGCTTACTACTACAGTGGTGCTTGTCTTGAGCAATGTGATAATCTCTCTGCTTAGGAATGTCATACCAAACAGAGTGAGAATACCGGCGTTTATAGTCATAATCGCGTCTTTCGTGACGATAGTGGAGCTGCTGCTTGAGGGTTTTATACCCAGCCTGTATTCGGCGCTTGGCATTTATATACCGCTGATAGTCGTAAACTGCATTATACTGGGACGCGCGGAGGCGTTTGCTTCCAAAAATCCGATAATTCCGTCATTCTTTGACGGATTGGGAATGGGGCTTGGATTTACTGTGGCGCTTACCATAATAGGCGCAGTGAGAGAACTGCTCGGAGCGGGCGAGATTTTCGGGTATGCGGTAATAAACAATGTGCTTGCAGGAATCTGTTCGGTATTTGGCGTTGAGCCGATAGAATATGTCCCGATAAGCATATTTGTGCTTGCGCCGGGAGCGTTTTTTGTGCTTGCGGCATTGACGGCGGCGCAGAACCGGATAAAGCGCAAACGCGAGGAGAAAGGGCTGAATGCGGATAAAATTCAGTCAGGCTGCGGCTCGGACTGTATGAATTGTGACAATAACACATGTAATCATAAGTTTTTGGATATTTAAGATAATCAGCCGCTTTTAACGGCAGAATGGGGGAAAGTATGCTTGGCGTGGTGCAGGATTTGTTAATTTTGATGATAGGCTCGTCTTTGGTGAGCAATGTGGTGCTTAGCCAGTTTTTGGGGTTATGTCCGTTTTTGGGCGTATCAAAGAAAGTGGATACGGCTCTTGGAATGGGAGGCGCGGTTATTTTCGTGATAACGCTTGCATCGGGAGTAACAGCTGTTATTTATAAATTTATTTTGATTCCGCTTGACATTACATATTTGCAGACGATAGTATTTATCCTTGTCATTGCGGCGTTGGTGCAGTTTGTGGAGATGTTTTTGAAGAAATACATACCATCGCTTTATCAGGCGCTCGGCGTGTACCTGCCGCTTATCACGACGAACTGTGCGGTATTGGGCGTGGCGCTTACGAACGTGCAAAAGGAATACGGGATAGGTTTCAGTATTGTGAGTGGATTTTCGACAGCGGTGGGCTTTTTAATAGCAATAGTTATTTTAGCGGGCATACGTGAAAAGATAGCGTACAACGACATCCCCGAGTCTTTTAAGGGAATGCCTATTGTGCTTATAACGGCGGGGCTTATGGCGATTGCGTTCTGCGGTTTTTCGGGACTGCTGTAGGTTTCGGGTGGCTCTTTTATTACTATATTTAAACCGCTATGAGGCGGTAGAGAGGATTTGTTATGAGTGTTTCGACGATTTTTACCGCAGTGGCGGTAGTCGGTGCTGTGGGCTTGTTGCTCGGCATTTTTTTGGGGATAGCGAGCATTGCGTTCAAGGTTGAGGTTGACGAGAGGGAGGAGGCTGTTTTGGCGGCGCTTCCGGGAAATAATTGCGGCGGCTGCGGTTTTGCGGGCTGTTCGGGGCTTGCGGCGGCTATAGCAAAAGGCGAGGCGGCGGTCAATGCCTGTCCTGTAGGCGGTGAGGCGGTAGGTAATGTTATTGCGGGTATCATGGGCGTGGAAGCAGAAGAAAGCGTAAGGATGACGGCGTACGTCAAATGCTCGGGCGATTGCAAGAAAACTACGCAAAACTATGAATATACGGGTGTGGGCGACTGCTCGATGCTTGCTTATGTGCCTGATGGCGGCGCGAAATCCTGCAATTACGGCTGTGTAGGCTTTGGCAATTGCAAGAGGGCGTGTCCGTTTGGGGCTATTTATATGAAAAACGGCATAGCTGTGGTAGATAAGGAGCGTTGCAAGGCGTGCGGGAAGTGTGTTTCGGCGTGTCCAAAGGCGTTGATTGAGCTGATGCCGTATGAGTCAAAGACTGTCGTGGCATGCAGTTCAAGGGATAAGGGACCTGTAGCCATGAAAGCCTGTCAGAGTAGTTGTATCGGGTGTGGGTTGTGTGCCAAGGTGTGTCCGGAGGGGGCTGTTACGGTGGAGAATTTTATTGCGCATATAGACCAGAGCAAGTGTACGGGGTGTGGAGCTTGTAAGGAGAAGTGTCCTCGGAAGGCGATTTGTGATTTTTGAATTTTATGTAATTTTATGTAAATGATGAAAAAAATATTTGCTATAATTTAGAGAATACGCTATAATGGGCTGTATGGTTGGTGTTGGTTAAAATGTTGGCTTTTAAGGAATGGAGGTCTTTCGTTATATGAGGCTTTATGATGATGACGATGATTATGATAACGAGGAGCGAGGCTCAAATTCAAGTATAACTTTCGTATATATGGCTTTGATAATGTCAATTATTGTGTTGGCTGTGACGGCGCTTGTCTTTTGGGCGAATGGGTCGCGGGGCAAATCGGACGGACGCGGCTATGCGGAGGCCGTGGCTCAGAGGGAGGAGCGGCTGCAGCAAAGCGGCGCGTCGGCGCAGAACGAATCGGAGGATTTGACTTCGAGCGGAAAACTTACGGCGAACCAGCTGGACATATGGACGCTGCCTGATACGGGCAGGAGGGATAGTGAGAGTTCTAAAGCAAGCAGCGGCAACGGTACGGTCACAAATCAGACTACGGGCGAGACCGTATCGGGCGACGGCTCGGAGAGCGGCAAGGAAAGTGAGTCCAAGGCTACGGCGGATGAGCTTGTGTCGGGAAAGACGTCCGTATATGATATGGCGGAGCGTGAGAGCGCGGAGGATACAAAGGAGAGCGACGAGGAAGATGAGGAAGACGAAGAAGTTACCCGCATACGCGTTTCACATTCGGATGGCACAAAGGAATGGGTAGATATTGACGAGGATATGCCACGCAATAAATATAACTATGATAATCTTAAACTTGACCAGTCAATTATGAGATATTATGAAAATGGCAAGGTGGCATCGTGGCTTGGAGTGGATATCTCGTCAAACAACGGTGATGTTGATTTTGAAAAGTTAAAAAAGGCCAAGTGTGATTTTTGTATGCTTAGGGTTGGGGCACGAGGTTACAGCAGCGGAAATATTGTCATGGATGAGAGCTTTGAGGACAATATAAAGGACGCGGAGGACGCAAAGCTTGATATAGGCGTGTATTTCTGCTCGCAGGCGGTCACAAAGGCGGAGGCGCGTGAGGAAGCGGACGTGCTGCTTGACGCGATAGAAGGTTATGATGTAAGTTATCCGGTGGTCTTCGTCATGGAAAACATAGACGGTGACATGGCGCGTATCGAGGCGCTTGACACAAAGGACAGGACGCAGATAGCGACCGCATTTCTCAACGAGATAGCGGACGCGGGCTATAAGCCGATGATTTACGGAGATCTTGAATGGCTGCTCACAATGCTTGACCTTGACGTGCTTGAGGATTATGACGTATGGATAGCCGAGGACGGCAGCAAGCCGCAGTATCCATATGAGTTTGGCATATGGCAGTATGACTCTGACGGCAGTATCAGCGGAGTTTCCGGGGATGTGGCTATGAGCATAAGCTTTGTGGATTATGCGAAATAGTAGGGTTGTCAAGAAATGGTGAAATGGTTAGAAAGCCATAGCGGGTGTTATTATAAGCACCGCTATGGCTTTTGTCTAATTTTTCTATAATGCACTTTTTATTTCATTTTCTTAATTATATATTTTATAATGCATTTTTTGTTTCATTTTCTTTATTTTATTTTCCTTATTGTATTTCATTTGTCGCGGAGTTTTTCTTATTGCAACCTATTTTATAATTTTCAATTTTATCGGAAATTTTGAGTTTTGAGTAAATATCGGCATACGCGGAGGGTGAAAGCCCGTCTATATAGTTTGGCGTATAATTTTTCTTTACGCCGTTTCTTTTTAAAATGTCAATTGCCTTATTATAAGCGACAGCCGCTTCCAGTTCGCTAGGATAAGTGCCGATTATGTAGTAGCCGGGGACGTTTATTTTCGCCTTGTATTTGGTGCGTCCCTTGGTTGTGATGGCGTGGACGCCGTTGTAGCGGTTGATTATCTTTAGATTCTGCCTGCGGAAATCCGTATCATCTCCGTTTAGAAATACATAATCCCTGCCTGCCACGGCAAAGCTTCTGATGTCGTAGCGGTTTAGGACATTTACCTGCATGCCGTAATCCGCGACAAACAGGTGTCCGTCCCTTTTCATAATCTTGTGCGAGGAATAGTAAAACAAATCGTCTATATCAAATTTCAGTACGAGCGATGGCGACAGATAATAATAAAAAAATTTGGGACGCGCGTAGATAGGCGTGGAAAAATAAAGCCCGTTGTCGCGGAAGTTGATGATAATTACCCACTTTTCAAAGGGCAAGGCGGAATCTGTCGCGTAGCCGTCAATAGATGTGCCCTTGTCATTGGCAATTCTTCCGGCTTCGGCATAAGCGCGGTTAGCTTCCGTATCCGTATTAAAACTGCCCAAGCTGATATGCTTGCCTTTGTAAGTAAAAGAGGCGCGGTAGTATATGATGCCGTCCTTTCTGCATGTTTCATAAACGCCCTTCAAGTCCAATACCTCCTCATCAGTAAACTGTGTGTTCAAATATATGATAACAATGGATATTTTTATTGTCAATGTGACTTTGTATAAACTTTGTGCGATTTTAATGCCGCGGACGCTAATTCCAAATTTTTTCAAATATGGTGAATTATTTTGTGTACAAGCGAATAAACTAATATATGGACAACCATAAAGGTTGAAAACAAATATTAGCATATTAAGAAAGGACTTAATATATTAGCTTATGTACTCAAAAAATTTCTTTTTATTGTTACTTGCAAATATAGCCTGCGCGTCTGCGCTAATGCTTTCGAGGGGAGATATTGCATATGGCATAGAGCCTGTGGAAGCATACACATATGTACAGGACAGTGCGGCGCAGAGCAGCAGCGCTCGTAGTTATGAAGCGCAGATAGAGCCGCGCGCATCAATCCAGCGCGTCATTAGCTACGATACGCTAAAGCCATCATATTGCGTGAAAGCATCGGATGCGGACATTGAGACGCTTATGAAAATAGTGCAGGCTGAGGCGGGCGGTGAGGACAGGCGTGGCAAGCTTTTGGTGGCAAATGTCGTCATAAACCGCGTCAAAAACAAACAGTTTCCTAATAACATAACAGATGTTGTCTATCAGCAGTCGCAGAATGTCACTCAATTTTCCCCTGTATCAAACGGCGTAATAAATGAGGTAGCGGTTTCCGCGGAAACAAAGGAAGTAGTATATAGCGCGCTCAGAGGCGAGGATGTCTCAAACGGAGCACTGTTTTTTATGGCGCGAAAATACACCCCGCCTGAAAACGCCAAATGGTTTGACGACAACCTGACATTTCTATTTTCTTACGGTGGACATGATTTTTATACGAGATAATGCTAAGATAGCGCGTATTCTCTGTTGCAGATGTAAAAATACTGTGCTATACTTAATTGTCGGATTGTAAAAATGAGTGACAAGGGGGCTTTCTGCCCGAATATAGGTAAGAGGAGAAATGAAAATGGAGTTGTTCTATCAAAGCACGCGAAGCAAAAGCAAACCGGTAAAGGCATCTCAGGCTATTTTAAAAGGACTTGCCGAGGACGGCGGGCTGTATGTGCCGGAATCAATACCATCGCTTGACAAAAGCCTTGAAGAGTTTTCGCATATGACCTATCAGGAAACGGCGTATGAGGTAATGAAGCTGTTTCTCACTGATTTTACGGAGGATGAGCTTAAGGACTGTATCAATAAAGCGTATGACAGCAAATTTGATACAGAGGTTATGACGCCGCTCGTGGAGGCTGACGGCGCGTATTATCTGGAGCTTTTCCATGGTGCGACTATAGCGTTCAAGGATATGGCGCTTTCCATTCTGCCGCATCTGCTGATTACATCGGCACGAAAAAATAATGTCAGCAATGAAATAGTAATCCTTACAGCGACAAGTGGAGATACAGGCAAGGCGGCGCTTGCGGGCTTTGCCGATGTAAAGGGTACGAAAATTATAGTATTTTACCCCAAGAACGGCGTAAGTCCCATACAGGAAAAGCAGATGGTGACGCAGAAGGGCGACAACACCTTTGTAGTAGGTATTACAGGCAACTTTGACGATGCGCAGACGGGCGTAAAGAAGCTTTTTGGCGATAAAGAGCTTGAAAAGCAGATGGCGGATGCGGGCTTTCAGTTTTCTTCCGCCAACTCGATAAACATAGGCAGGCTTGTTCCGCAGGTCGTTTACTATGTATATGCCTATGCCCGGCTTTTGAAAGATGGCAAGCTTGAAAATGGCGAAAAGATTAATGTCGTAGTTCCAACAGGCAATTTCGGCAATATTCTTGCGGCTTATTTTGCAAAGCATATGGGAGTGCCTATCGCCAAGCTTATCTGCGCCTCAAATGAAAACAAGGTGCTGTACGATTTCTTTGAGACAGGCATCTATGACAAAAATAGAGAGTTTATACTCACAAGCTCACCGTCTATGGATATATTGATTTCAAGCAATCTGGAAAGGCTTATTTATATGACGGCAGGCTGTGACGCCGACAAAAACGCGGCATTTATGAACAGTCTTTCAAAGCAGGGCAAATATGAAATAACACGCGATATGAAAAACGCCATGACTGATTTTTGCGGTGGATATGCTACAGAGCAGGAAACGGCGGATACGATAAAGGCTCTTTATGAAAAGACGGGATATGTCATTGACACGCATACGGCTGTGGCGGCGACAGTATTGAATAAATACAAGGCGGCGACAGGCGACAATACAAAGACTGTGGTTGCGTCTACGGCAAGTCCGTTTAAGTTTACGCGCAGCGTAATGAACGCGATTGACAAGAAATATGACTCAATGGGCGACTTTGAGCTTGCAGATGAACTTTCAAAGCTTGCGAATGTCAAAATTCCAAAGGCGATAGACGAGATAAGGACGGCTCCGGTTTTACATAATACGGTTTGTGACAAGGAAGATATGAAAGCAGTTGTTATGAAATTCCTTGGGATATAATATGCCCATAGAAATTAGTGTACGGATATTTACAAAAATATAAGTGAGGCTGAGAATAATGGACCTTGTGACAATATTTAGAATACTTATAATGGCGTGCGGTGTGTATATGATGTACTGGGCTGTGCAGATGAACATGAGCGGCAAAATTCCTGAAATGCTCGTAGGAAAAGGCTTTCCAATCAGCAGAGCGAAAGACCCGAAAGGCTTTATAAAATTTACTTTTCCTTTTACACTGGCGACGGGAATCATACTGTTTGTCTGTGGCGGTATTGGCGTGCTTGGAATACTGATACAGCATCCTCTGCTCGATTCGCTGATGAATCTTGTGGTAGTCGCAATTGTCATCGCCTATGGAATGGTGCTTATGCGCGCGCAGAAGAAGTATTTGGTTGGAATTGATGGAAAAAATAGAAAAATAGAAAAATAAACGAGAGGAGAAAAATCATGACGGACAAGGAAATTTTGAGCCACATAGACCATACTCTGTTGAAGCCGTTTGCAAAGTGGGAGGACATTGAGAAGCTTTGCGACGAGGCGATAGAGTATCAGACGGCATCGGTCTGCATACCGCCTGCATACATAAAGAGGGTGAACGACAAGTACGGGGATAAAATAAATATCTGTACGGTTGTCGGTTTCCCGCTGGGCTACAGCGTGACGGCGGCAAAGGCGGCGGAGATTGAGCAGGCGCTTGCCGACGGGTGCAATGAAATTGATATGGTTGTCAATATCAGCGATGTCAAAAACGGCGATTATGACAAGGTCGAGGAGGAGATACGCACTCTTAAAAAGGCGTGCAAGGGACATATTTTGAAGGTGATTATTGAGACCTGCTTTTTGACGGAGGAGGAAAAAATCGCCATGTGCAAGGCGGTCACGAATGCGGGCGCGGATTATATCAAGACCTCCACAGGCTTTGGCACAGGCGGGGCGACTATCGAAGATATCAGGCTCTTTAAGCAGCATATAGGAGCTGGCGTAAAGATGAAGGCGGCGGGCGGCGTCAAGACCAAGGAGGATTTGATAATGTTCCTTGAGGCGGGCTGTGACAGGATTGGCACATCTTCTGCGGTGGGTATGCTTAAAGGCGCAGAGGCGCAAGGATATTAAAATGCTGTGAAACTCTTAGGCGGTGTATTTTGCCGCCTTGGAGTTTTTTAATGTGTTTGAAAATATAATGTGTAATTTTGAATTTGTTTTTTATAAAATTGTGATAAAAGCGGACAGATAGGAGATAGTAAAGCAATGAGCGAGGCTAAGGAAAGAATAGATGGCTTAAAAAAGTTGTTAAAGCGTGAAAATATTGACTTTTACATAGTGCCGACAGCGGATTTTCATGGTTCGGAGTATGTTGACGGGTATTTCAAGGTGAGGGAGTTTCTGTCAGGCTTTACGGGTTCAAACGGTACGCTTGTCGTCAGTGAGGACGAGGCGGGGCTTTGGACGGACGGCAGGTATTTTGTGCAGGCGGAGCGCGAACTTGAAGGCTCAGGCATTGTGCTTTACAGAATGGACGAGGAGGGCGTGCCCGACATAAAGGAATACCTTGATAAAAAGGTCAAAAATGGGCAGACAATAGGCTTTGACGGCAGAGTGATGTCTGCAAAGCTTGGCATAGAACTTGAGGAAATCTTTGAGGGCAGAGATGTGCGCTTTGCCTGCGACAAGGACATAGCAGACGAGCTTTGGAGCGACAGACCCAAGATGCCGGTAAGCGATGTATGGGCTGTGCCTGATGAGCTTTGCGGAGAGAACGCAGGACAAAAGCTTGCAAAAGTTCGTGCAAAAATGTCAGAGGAGAAAGCAAAACATCTGCTTATATCAAAGCTTGACGACATTATGTGGCTTTACAATATACGCGCAAATGATGTGGCATGCAATCCGGTAGCGCTTTCATACACATTTATTTCAGAGGACAGCGCCATATTGTTTATTCAGGAAGAGGCACTTACAGATAAAATAACAGATGATTTGAAAAAGCAGGGGGTCGAGTGCAGGGCATATGATGAGATAGCATCATTCCTAAAGAAATGCGATATAAAAGGCAAAATCTGGTGCGCAAGCGCAGATACCAGCTATCTTCTATATAAGCTTGCAGGCGACAGAGCAGAGCTTATAGACAAGGACAGCCCGACAGAGCTTTTAAAGGCTGTCAAAAACCCGACGGAGCTTGAAAACATCAGGAAATACTATCTGCTTGACAGCGTCACACTCACAAAATTCCTTTTCTATATGAAAAACAATGTCGGCAAGGAATACATGGACGAGTACAAAGTAGGGCAGAAGCTTGACAAAATGCGCAGCGAGATAGAGGGCTTTATTGAGCTTTCTTTTGACACAATCAGCGCATACGGGGCAAACGCCGCCATGATGCACTACGAGGCGACAGAGGAAAACAAAGCCGAAATCAAGGCGGAGGGATTGTACCTAGTTGATTCAGGCGGTCAATACATGGGCGCCACGACAGATGTGACGCGCACCATAGCCCTCGGTTCGATAACAGATGATATGAAAAAGCACTTTACAAAGACAGTCTGCGGAATGTTACGCCTTGCAAACGCGAAATTCCTGTACGGCTGCACAGGCAGGAATGTAGACATCATGGCAAGACAGCCCCTCTGGGAGTGCTATATAGACTACAAATGCGGCACAGGCCATGGAATAGGCTATATTTTAAATGTCCACGAAGGACCGCAGAACATCAGATGGCGCTTCAGACCTGAAATGACGGAAGTGCCTCTCGAAGCAGGCATGATAGTATCTGACGAGCCGGGCGTATACATTGAAGGCAGCCATGGCATCCGCATAGAAAATATCCTTGAAATCGTCAACGAGCTCAAAAACGGCGACGGACAATTTATGGGCTTCAGGCATCTCACATATGTACCCATAGACCTAGATGCCATAGACACCCAATACATGGAACCATCAGACATCAAGCTTTTGAACGCCTATCACAAACTCGTATTTGAAAAGCTTTCTCCTTATTTCCAAGGAGAAGATCTTGCCCGTCTAAAGACGGCAACACGCAGCATTTAAACCGTTTTACCGTACATAATGCAGGTCAATATATGGCATTTTAAATACATCAAAAACATAAAACAAGCAAATATACTTTTTTAGATACATTAAAGAATGTAAGGCAAGCAAATATATGGCATTTTAGACATATCAAAAACATAAGGCAGGACGATACACTAAGCCCGTTCAGGATTATACACCCCATGAAGACCGTTGGAAGGCGTCGGCATTTAGCGAAATAAGCTGTAAAAGCGTAGCTCCTTTTACAGCGCCATTGAGCTTAGTGCCGCTACGCCTTCCACTAAGCGGAAGCGGGTCTGAATGGGGTGTATAATCCTGAACGGGCGACCCTTTACCAATATACATAAACCTCAACCGGGCACACTCATTACCAATACATTACAGTTTCCAACAAACAACTCATAGTCAAAAACATGAAAAATCCCCAAAAATTACATATTTTTTAATTTAGTTTACACTAATTTTATTGACATTTTTCAGCGACTTTGAGATAATATTAACAAATGTGCGGCTTATAGTATATGTACCGCTCATAAAGCAATAAACAATTATATTTTAAGGAGGATTTTATATGTCAACAAAAGCGTATTATCCCATTTCTGAGATTGGTGCGGGAAAAGTAGGATTTTCTAAGACACGTTCTATCATCGAAGCAGCATTCTACGGAAATAACGTAGTAAAGGTAAACACCTTGAAAGAGGCGTATGAACTAGCTAAAAACTCTCCGGGAACAATCGTTACGGATATGCCCGTAAAAGACGGTGAAACTTTCGGACTTGAGAAAGACGCAAAGGTGCTCCTGTTCAACGACGGCGCAGTAACAGGCCGTTATGCAGCAGCGCGCCGCATCAAAGGTGAGCCCGGCGTTGACGAGGCTAAGCTTGATAAGGTCGTAATGGACGCTGTATATGAGACACGCTGGAAGACAATGTATCATGCAGAGTGCTTCGTAGGACTTGATCCCGAGTTTATGGTAAAGGCGCATCTTCTTATTCCTGAAGGAGAGGAGAATATTCTTTATAACTGGATGATTAACTTCCAGTATATGTCAGACGAGTATGTAAAGATGTACAAGAATTCTAAGCCCGTAGGCGATGGCAAAGAGCCTGATATTTATATCTTCTCTGATCCCCAGTGGGCTCCGCATAACGCTCCTGATGTTGACTACAGCTGCTTAAGCGATCCTCTTACGCTCTGCTATTTCGATACAAACCAGAACTGCGCGGCAATTCTCGGTATGAGATATTTCGGCGAGCACAAGAAAGGCACGCTTACAATGGCTTGGGCGCTTGCAAACAGAAACGGCTACGCAGCATGCCACGGCGGACAGAAGGAGTACACGCTTCCTGACGGCTCTAAGTTCGTTGCGTCTGTTTACGGACTTTCAGGCTCAGGCAAGTCTACTTTGACACATGCTAAGCATGGCGGCAAGTATCCTATCACTGTGCTTCATGACGATGCATTCATTATCAATACTGATACCTGCGCATCTATAGCGCTTGAGCCTACTTACTTTGATAAGACGGCTGACTATCCTACAGGTTGCCCTGACAATGAGTATCTCCTGTCAGCTCAGAACTGCTCAGCTACTCTTGACGAGAACGGCAAGATTCAGCTTGTAACAGAAGATATCAGAAACGGCAATGGACGTGCTATCAAGTCTAAGCTGTGGTCTCCTAACCGCGTAGACAAGATTGACGCTCCCGTAAACGCTATCTTCTGGATTATGAAGGATCCCACAATCCCTCCTGTAGTTAAGTTAAAGGGCGCGGCTCTTGCATCAGTTATGGGCGCTACGCTTGCGACAAAGACTTCTACAGCAGAGCGTGTTGCAGCAGGCACAGACCTCAACGCTTTGAGAATCGTTCCTTATGCTAACCCGTTCAGGACATATCCTCTTGTAAACGACTATGAGAAATTCAAGAAGCTCGTTGAGGAGAAGAATGTTGCATGCTATATCGTAAATACAGGCGACTTCATGGGCACAAAGGTTAAACCCGCCGACACATTAGGCATTCTTGAGACTATCGTTGAAGGAAAGGCTAAATTCGAGAAGTGGGGCAACTTTGATGATATCGAGATTATGTATGACTGGTCTGGCAAGACAGCTGACTTTACTCCTGATTTGAACAATCCTGAGTACAAGGCTGCATTAAAGAACGCTATGCAGAACCGCGTAAAGGCTGTTGAGGACTTCGCTACAAAGAAGGAAGGCTATGACAAGCTTCCTGATGAGGCGCTTGCAGCTTTGAAGAAGCTTGTAGAGCAGTGCTAATTTGTGTAATAAAGGGCTTAGAATAAAATAAATAATCTGCCGCTTTTGCCGAAATGTAAATTAAAAATCGGTGAAAGCGGCAGTTTTTCTTTAATAATCTTAAGCAAATCTTAAACATTTTCCCAGTTGGAAATTAATCAAAATACCTGTATACTAGCTTTATCATGATAAAAGAAAATCGGCTGGCAGTGAGCTCGGTCAGCCGTATACGGAGGTTAATATGTACAGCATACTGGTATGTGATGATGAAAAGGATATAGTATCGGCGCTTAGAATTTATCTCTCATCGGAGGGGTATAATGTATATGAGGCGTATGACGGAAAAGAGGCGTTAGAGGTGCTTGGCAGGGAGGAAATCCATCTTGTGATAATGGATATAATGATGCCTGTGATGGACGGCATTTCGGCGATGGTAAAGCTGCGGGAGATGAGCAATGTCCCTGTGATAATGCTGACGGCAAAGGGCGAAGACACTGACAAGGTGCTTGGGCTCAACATTGGTGCAGACGACTATGTGACTAAGCCTTTCAACCCGGTAGAGCTGCAGGCAAGAGTGAAATCTCAGTTGAGGCGCTATATGCAGCTTGGCGGGAGCACTTCAAATCCTGATAAAGCTTCAAACGAGGTGCTTGTCATAGGCGGCATAGAGCTTGACGACAAGACGAAGGAGGTCACGCTTGACGGCGAGAAAGTGGCGCTTACGCCGACGGAGTATGATATACTAAAACTTTTGATGCAAAGTCCCAATGAAGTATTCTCGCCCGCGCAGATTTATAAAAAGGTATGGAAGGATAATCCATACGGTACGGAGAATACGGTTGCGGTACATATCAGGCATCTTAGGGAAAAGCTGGAGTATTCGCCGGCAGAGCCGAGATATTTGAAATCAGTTTGGGGACGAGGATATAAAATTGAGGCGGAGAATAAAAATGAAAGGGGTTAAAAGATTATGAAAAAGATAAGAGGCTCAATCATGGCAAAGTTTATCGCTTGGATAGTGTTTCTTGCGGGAGTGGGCGTGGCAGTCGTAGGCGGAGTGCTGACGGGTATGGCAGTTGATAATAACTGCTATACGAAGTCATACAAACAAGTGATAGATGAGAATTATGGCACTATAAACAGTATGAATAATAACAGGGCATTTTCGCGTGATATTAACGGTCGGGGAGACAGGGTTTTGGACAGAAATTTCAAATACGGTATTGTCAGGGCGGATACCCTTGCGGACATTAAGCTTTCGAGCGAGGACAGCTATGTGGCAGGAAACTTTTCGCAGGCTGATTTGGACAAAATCGCAGACAATCCAAACGGACTGATGCTGACGCAGATAAGGTGCTATTTTAATAATAATGGTGATTACTCTATAAAGAGCAGAGGCTATTATGAGGATTATCTGGATAGCAACAATGTTTTCAGGGTGGGTGTTTATCCCGATGGTGAAAGCGTGTCGGAGAATAACGCCGCGGAGACATCAGGCGACTGGAAAAGCTTTTATGCGGACAGCGTATGCTATGACACGACAGGCGGTATTTTTTACTACTATGTAGGAACTACACAGAGGTATTATCCGGTGCAGAGCGTGACGCTTTCCTATACGAGCCCTGTTGACGGAATAGCGCGCAATTATGCGTACAGCTATGATTTTGATGAAAAAACATATATATTTAATAATGTATGGGAAAGCGAAGGAACTGAAGAAGAAGTAACCTATGATGGTGAACCGGGTGAAATGGAAGGAATCGAAGAAACCGATGAGGAAATTATACATGACGCATACAGCGACAGCGAAAAAGAGGAGAGTGACAAAATAGAGGCGCTGCTTATGGGCGACGAAAATGGCAGGATTACTTTTGACAAGCTAAACAGCACATCATTTAACTATAAATGCTGGGGCGTGTTGACTATGGACAACATAAGGCGAATCGATGTTTCGGGGATTAAGTTTATAAATGCAAAAAATATCACAAAGCAGAGTTTCAAGGACAGCCCGGGATATTATCTCGATGAAAATTTCACGCTGATAGTAAATATGGCTGATGAGAGTGAAAACTATTGGGTAGTTTCAATAGTGCCGCTTGAGTCTGAAATTGATGCAAATCTGAACAGCGACAGCCAGTACGAACAGCAGAAATATATACTGATAACAGCATACAATATGAGATATTCAGCAATATATATGCTTATAGCCGGAATAATTGTGACATTAGCGTCATTTTTCTTCCTTATATATTCAGCGGGTTATCGTAAAAACAGCGATACCGTAATAAAGCTGCCGATAATTGATTACATGCCGTTGGAGATTTTGACCGCGATAGTCATAACGGTTGGCAGTGTACCCATTTTAGCCATAGATATTGCTTTTAATTTTGACAGCAGATATGCTATGCTTGGGATAGATTTATCAATGGTAGCAGTGCTTGCTATGGCAGGCATACTATGTGCTTTCCTGCTCAGCCTGACAGTAAGGGTGCGCGCGGGAAAATGGTGGCGCGGGAGCATATGTTACTCGGTCTACAAGGCGCTGAGAAAAGCAGCGTCAATATTTGCCGGAAATATCAGCCTGCTCTGGAAGGTCATCGCCGTACTTGCAGCAATATCAGTCGTGGAGCTTATTGCTATCAACATATGCTGGCATGAAATGGATATTTTGGTTATACTGTGGGTTATGGAAAAGGTGATTATTTTTGTGGTATTCATATGGCTTGCGCTGCAGCTTAAAGGACTTCAGGAGGGCAGCAGACGCCTTGCGGACGGTGATTTACAGTACAAAATCAGCACAGAAAAAATGTTTTGGGAGTGCAGAAAACATGCCGAAAACCTGAACAAAATCGGAGACGGAATGTCAAAGGCGGTAGACGAGCGCATGAAAAGCGAGCGCTTAAAGACAGAGCTTATCACCAATGTATCGCACGACATTAAGACGCCGCTGACTTCCATAATAAATTATGTGGATTTGCTTGAAAAAGAGCATTTGGAAAATGAAAAGGCGGTTGAATATCTCGAAGTGCTCGAGCGGCAGTCTGCAAAGCTTAAAAAGCTTACAGAGGATTTGGTCGAGGCGTCAAAGGCGTCGACAGGCAATCTTGAAGTCGAAAATGAGCAGATTGAGGTGGGTGTTTTTTTGACCCAGACAGTCGGCGAGTTTGAGGAAAGGCTTTCGACGGCAGGCTTGGAGCTGATTGTCAGCAAACCCGACGATAAGGTGTATATTACGGCAGACGGCAGGCATCTGTGGCGCGTGGTTGACAACTTAATGAATAATATCTGCAAATACGCCCAGCCTGATTCAAGGGTGTATGTAAATCTGGAAACTACGGACGAGGATATTTCGATAATATTTAGAAATATGTCAAAATATCCTTTGAACATAAACGGTGACGAGCTGCAGGAGCGCTTTGTGAGAGGAGATAAGTCAAGGAATACGGAAGGACATGGACTCGGGCTTTCCATAGCCAAGAGCCTGATGGATTTGATGAAGGGCGAGATGAATATTTATGTTGACGGCGATTTGTTCAAGGTTGTATTGAAATGGCATATTCAAAAGTAACGGAAAGTAACGGTGAGACATTATTTGTATTGACGATGTGTGCTGTAATATAGTAAAATAAATAAAAGGGGAGGCGTATAAGTTTTTTGAAATTCCATTTGATGTCAGGCATTCGTAACTTGAGCCTGAAAAAATGGAGGCGGCAGGGCACTTATAGAATATGGTGATATATCGGCTTTATATGGAGGATTTTACTTATGGCAATAATAAGGTTTTTCTGTTACGATAATGATTTGTGCGTTGGCGAGGCGCTTTTCTATCCTAAGCATGTTGTGCTGAATTGGAAGCCTGACAAGGAATTGAGCCCCCATGCTTTGAGGTACAAATACCGATACACAGACTATTTTATAAGCCAGCTGTGCACGATGCCCAGAGAGTTTGTCAAGAATAAGTCCACTATTATGATTAAGTATCATCACTTGATTTTGAAGAAGGAATGACAGCTTTATAACCTTGCTGAAAATATTCATATATAATTTAACAAAAATTTACAGCCAAATCTTAGTAAAGTTGATTATGCTTTGCAGGTTGATATTTTGGCGTATATAGGTTATACTATAGTTAATCTGAAATGTGCGATTACTCTTGTCATTTTGAACCTACATCACTTTAAACGGGATTCCTACATTGCCTGATTAATGTCATGCCCCCCATTATGGCTAGGGGAAGACAGCGAGATGGTTGCGGTTGCCCACCTAGCATTGGCTAGGAGTCAAAATACAGGAGACGGCATTTTGGAGAGACACTAAAGAAAGAGCAGCCTTTGGGCTGCTTTTTATATTATCTTAAATAGCGGAGGTATCAGTATAAACATCAATCTCAACAGGGGCAGGCGGCTTTTGATTGCTGTGCTGTGGGTAATAATCGCAGTCGGCATATACCAGTGCGCTGTGACGCTCAACGGAAAGGACAATCCGAAAGAAACGGCTCAGTTTGAGAAAGAGGACGAAGGGCAAAGCGACGAAGGCACGAAATTAAACGAAAAAACACAGGTTGAAAATCCTGCCGCAAACATTGCGGAAACGCCCGCGCAGGAGGAAACGCTTCCATTTGACCGCAATATAAGAGTGCTTATCAAGACAGAAAATTTTGATGACATTTTCCATAAGGAAATAAGGCTGGCAGGTACAGAAGGATTAGAGGTAAGGGTTGGCAGTAAAAGTAGGACCTTTGCTCCCGGCGAAGAGTGTCGGATTACGGCCGAAAGCCTTGCAGGGAACACGCTTATCATACGCAGCGGTGGTGGCAGTAACGAAAATGAAAATGGAAGCGGCGATGACGGAAGCGAAAATGGAAACGGAAATGGTGTCAGCGGTGGTGATAACGAGAATGGAAATGGCAGCAGCGATGGTGGCAGCGGAAACGGCAGAATACGACTGCTTAATGTAAAGAGAAACGGCGATGCGCAGTACAGAGGAACTATTGAATGTTACGGCACAGACAACGGAATAGTCGTCGTAAATGAGCTTACGGTTGAGGAATACCTTTACGGTGTGGTGCCGAGCGAAATGCCATCGTCATATCCGATTGAGGCGCAGAAAGCTCAGGCAATAGGAGCGAGAACTTACGCGTACTTCCACAAAAGGAAATACGCCTACCCGCAGTGGCGGGCGCATGTTGACGACAGCACGACATTTCAGGTGTATATGAATATACCCGAAACAGACGAGGCGCGGAATGCCGTTGACGCAACAAGAGACTTGGTGCTGCTGCATGACGGCACGCTTATCCAAAGCTTTTACTATTCCACATCGGGCGGCTACAGCGCGGGGAACGGAGCATGGAGCGACGGTGTATTTACGCAGAGTGAGAACGACTATATGCTTGAAACAGGCGAGGATATTTTCACTGAAAATAGCAGTGAGAGCGAGCAGAGATACAAGGAATACATAGACAGCGGCAATCCGAATGACATCGAATATAATGAGCCATGGTACCGCTGGGAATACATAAAAAGCTTTAATGCAGACATCGCAAAAAAGCTTTTCACACGCCTTTACGCCATGTATCTGTCACAGCCCTACAATGTGCGTATTAGGTCAAAACTTTTGAGTGCGGATAAACTGGTGGAGGAAACACAGATAAACGATATACGCGTGCTGACGCGCCAGAAAAGCGGGCTTGTATCGAGTCTTATCATAGAAACACCTAATTTTACCGTAAATGTGCGCACACAGAACAGTATACGGCAAGCGCTTGCCTTTACAGGTGATGTCGTGATAAAAAATGACGGAAATGCTTTTACAGTGGGAAACATCCTGCCGAGCGCATATTTTTACATAGAAAAAAGCTTTGATAAAAGCGCGGAAAAGGGGAATAATCTAAAGGGTATAGTAATACGCGGAGCCGGATTGGGGCATGGCGCGGGAATGTCGCAGAACGGCGCAAAATGTCTGGCGCAAAAGGGTTTCACAGCGGAGCAGATATTGGCATATTATTATAAGAGCAGTATAGAAGCTATATCAGATGGGAGCTTTTAGAATGTCGGATATACCTTTTGGCACGAGATTATACAGATTTCAAAAGCAGGTACGCAGAAGTGTCGCCGAGGCGGAGGTCGCAGTCTACGCCTCGGGTGCTGCGTTCTTTTTGTTTTTGTCCATTATTCCTATGATAATGCTGGTGAGCGGATTTTTGCCGCATGGGGCGATTGCGCAGAAGGATATGGTAAATATTTCTCAGGCGGTAATACCCGAGCGTGTGTACAGCTTTCTAATGGGGATTGTGGACAGCTATCATAGAAATAATATGACACTACTGTCATTTTCAGCTGTGGTTATTGTGTGGTCGGCGTCAAAGGGAATGCTTGCGCTGATACGGGGCTTGAACCATATATATGAGGTTGAGGAATCGCGGAATTATATAGTGCTCAGGCTTAAGGCGGCGTTTTACACTGTGTTTCTGTTGTTTGCTGTGGTATTGTCTATAGGCATACTGGTGTTTGGAAATACTGTGGCGAAAATGCTTATTCCTGACGGCGGCTTTGCTGAAACACTGTGGCGTGTGTTTGGCGGCTTGCGCCATATCTTTGTCGCGGGAATGATTTCTGTGGTTTTCTGCACTATGTACAGCCTGCTGCCGAATAACCAGCTTTCGTGGCGCGAGCATTATCCGGGGGCGGTTTTTACGTCAGTGTTCTGGACGCTTTATTCGTTTGCGTTTTCAGTGTATATAGACTATTTTGACGGGTTTGCGATGTATGGGAGCCTTACTACGATCATTATTGTGATGATATGGCTGTATTTCTGCATGTATATATTTTTCTGCGGGGCGCTGGTGAATAAGTGGATTTTTGAGCGGGAGGTTGAGGTCTGATTTACGGAGGGCGTATTAAATTGTTAAGATTTATTTTTTTAATTGCTTTTAGCTTAGTGTGAGAGTATATTTTATAATGATAAGCATTTAGAAGTCTTAAAAAAGGGCTTGAGAATGAATTAAATGGAGGAGAGGGATTATGAAAAACAATATTAGATTTTTGGCTTTAGCTTTGGCAGGCATACTGGCACTGGGCGGATGTTCTTCGCAGGAAGCGTCAAAGGCAGACGAAGAAAGCAATGAAACTATTGAATTTGGCGGGTCAGGCGCGGAAAATGGAAATGCGGAGGAAACAAAAGAAACATCAAATGAACAGGCTGACGAAGGACAGGCGCAGACAGATGAGAGCGCGGAGACTTTGGATGCAGAGGCAGGGCAGGCAGAGGCGCCTGCGGTTTCAATAAAACAGAGCGAGAGAAGGGAAATATATGACGACACAGGAAAAGTCCTGATTGTGACGGAAAGCCATGCGATTGTTGAGATTACTTCTGATGGGTTTGATGCCTTGAAGAACACTGTCGAGGGTTATTATGGAAAAGATAATACTGACACATTAGACGGCATGACGGAGGAGGCGCAAAATCATCTTCAGGGAATGAAGGAATTGGAGGACTATGATGTTTCGCAGTTTCCGACTTACTATATGGATAAGACAGCCAGCCTTGAGAGAAGTGACAGCAGTGTCATAAGCTTTTCGAATATGGATTATGAATATTGGGGAGGGGCGCATGGCAATTATGCTACTTACGGATATACGGTCGATGTGGAAAGCGGCAGCGAATTAAAGTTTGAGGATATAATCGCTGATATGGAGGGCTTTCGCGCAGAGGCAGTGCCGTATGTGACAGACAAGCTTGATGAGGATTATGGCGATGGACTTTTCCCAGAATATGCCGAGACTGTGGGCAGTACGTTTGGCGGAGAGTATGAGCCTAGCTGGTTTCTGAACGCGACGGGGATTGTCATTGTGTTCCAGACCTATGAGGTAGGACCTTACGTGATGGGGCAGGCGGTTGTTACATTGCCGTATTCGCAGTTTGGCAAATATATGAATGAAAAATACCTTGCGCCGAAGGGTGAGCTTGTGGCAGGCGTTTCCGCAAATATGGATATGTCGGCGTTTCTTGGGGAAAGCGGAGAGGTTTCGCTCAATTCGATAAATAACGAGTATGACGCAAGCGAGGTGCTGATAGTCGCTGGAACGGCGAGCGAACAGGTTTCAACTGGCTATTTTCAGGGTGCGTATGTGGTGAGAAATGCGCAGGGCAGGATTTTTATGATTGTTTCCGCAGATAAAAATTCCTTTGTTTATGAGATTACGGGCGGAAATATCACAAAGTGTGATGAGCTTGTGGATTCTAGGGTGATCAGTGAAAATGTAGGTACGGACAAGCTTAGCTTTAGCGTGGATTTGAATATTTTAGGCACATATTTTTCCAATATGATATATAAGCTTACGGATGACGGAAATCTTGAGCAGACAGAGGAGATATTTTATACAAACATTGATAAGCGGTATGTCACGCTTGAATCGCTGTATGTTATGACAGTAATGAAGGAGCTGCCAGTAGTGCAAAGCGGCGGGGAAAATAAGCTTGCGGTCGGCACGAAGCTTTATATAACGGGCACAAACAATAAGGATAAGGCGTATTTTGAGATTGTCAAAGATGACGGCAAGGGCGGTATCGAGTTTACGGGAGACAACGGAGAAATTGATTTTTCCATAGAACAGTCAGGAAGCGGTAGGACACTTTACATTGACGGCGTTTCAGAATATGAGTATTTTGGTAAGATTCCGTACATGCAGTGATTTTAAAGGCGGTGAACCTATATGATCTTGAAAAATAAAATAAAACTTGATGATTTGACAGAAAATTCAAACAATTTTTATCTTGACAGAATAAAATTTTGTATTCATAAACCGACAGGCATTGTGTCAATCGATGAGGAATTTCATATAGACATGGAATATGAAATCTGCAACGAGGTCGGGACAATGAGTGATATATACGGCGGGGATATTTTGCTTGATCCTGTAGGCATTGTGTGGGAGGCACATCCTAATATCGAAAGGAACAGGGAAGCGGGCATCCCGTCAAACGGAAGATTGCTCACTGATGAAGCAATCATAAATGAATTGACTGAAATAATAAAGAAGTGGGTCATATATTAACAATTAACAGTGGATAAGGAGGTTTGGATTATATGACTGATGAGCAATGGAACAGCATGCCCTTGATGATTAGGCTGTCAAATATAGCAGGAGAGGTAAAAAGATGCGTGGACACAAGGAACAATTTTATGAATGGCACTGCTAAAAAGGATTACAGCCAATTTTATTTTGACAAGGTTTCAAATTTGATAAGCCTGACGTTTAAAAATGATGAAAAGAACAGGAAACGCGAGTTTGAAGATGAGCTGGGGGAGCTGCAGAGATTTTTGAATGGTGATGCCGATTCATCATATATTATGAGGTATTGGAATCAGTTCGCGCTTGCTTCGGACAAAATATGATTTAATATTTATTACCAATATTTATTGCAAAATTATTCCTTGACATTTTCCACTTGATGGCATAAGATGTTTCTTAGATGTTTAAAATAATTTTAAATAATAAGACAAATGCGGTGAAGGTGCAAAGTAGCGCTATGCTTTCTGCCAGAGAATGGAGGCCATCGGCTGTAAGCCTCCTACAGTTCAGGTATGACGACGAATTTCCCACCGGAGCAGTCTTTTTGAAATGTGTGTTTAGAATTGCACATTGTAGGAAAGAACGTGTCGGCACGTTACGCCGCCAATGAGTGTAGGGCATTTTGTCATAGATGCCTTAAATCAGGGTGGTACCGCGGTTTATTCGTCCCTTTCAGCTTGGTGCGTGCTAGGCTGGGAGGGACTTTTGTATTTTACGAGAATGGAGGATTTATTGATGAAGGAAAGGTTAGAAAAGCTCAAGGCGGAGGCAATCCGCCAGATTAATGAGAGCGAGGCGCTTGACAAGTTAAATGAAGTCCGCGTCAATTTTCTTGGCAAAAAGGGCGAGCTTACGGCGGTTTTAAAGAGCATGAAGGACGTAGCCCCCGAGGACAGGCCCAAAGTCGGGCAGCTTGTGAACGAGGCGAGAGAAGAAATCGAGAAGGTTCTTGATGAGGCAAAGACAAATATGGAGAGGAAGCTGCGCGAGGCAAAAATGGCGGCGGAGGTCATAGATGTGACACTTCCGTCACAAAAAAGCAACATGGGACACCGCCACCCAAACACTATAGCGCTTGAAGAAGTAGAGCGCATTTTCATAGGAATGGGTTATGAGGTTGTGGAAGGTCCCGAGGTTGAAAAGGACTATTACAATTTCGAGGCGCTGAACATTCCCGCAGACCACCCCGCAAAGGACGAACAGGATACATTTTATGTAAACGGTGATATTCTGCTCAGGACTCAGACGTCAGGCGTGCAGATACATGAGATGGAAAAAGGCAGGCTCCCGATTAGAATGATTGCTCCAGGGCGCGTGTTCAGGGCAGATGAGGTTGACGCGACACATTCGCCGTCTTTCCACCAGATAGAGGGGCTTGTGGTTGACAAAAACATAACCTTTGCGGATTTAAAGGGTACGCTTGCGGAGTTTGCAAAGGAGCTTTTCGGCGAGGGCACAAAGGTAAAATTCAGACCGCATCATTTCCCGTTTACAGAGCCGTCTGCGGAGATGGACGTTTCGTGCTTTAAGTGTGGCGGCAGCGGATGCCGTTTCTGCAAGGGCGAGGGCTGGATTGAAATTCTTGGCTGCGGCATGGTGCATCCAAAGGTACTCCGCATGTGCAATATAGACCCAGAGGAGTATTCGGGCTTTGCTTTTGGCGTAGGCTTGGAGAGAATCGCGCTGCTCAAATATGAAATTGATGATATGCGCCTGCTTTATGAAAATGATATAAGGTTCTTAAAGCAGTTCTAATAATGGATAGATAGGAGAGATTTAAAATGAACACACCGTTATCTTGGATTAAAGAATATGTGCCTGAGCTTTCGTGCGGCGACAAGGAATATTGCGACGCTATGACGCTTTCGGGCACAAAGGTCGAGGGGCATGAGCGCCTTGACAAAAACCTTGAAAAAATAGTAGTGGGGCGCATTGACAAGATAGAGCGCCACCCTGACGCTGACAAGCTTATCATCTGTCAGGTGAATGTAGGCTCTGAAACAATACAGATTGTGACTGGCGCTCCGAATTTAAGCGAGGGCGATTATGTGCCTGTAGTGCTTGACGGGGGAAAAGTCGCGGGCGGACACGACGGCGGCCCCCTGCCAGAAAACGGCATAAAAATCAAGGCTGGAAAGCTGCGCGGAGTAGAGTCAAACGGCATGATGTGCTCTATCGAGGAGCTTGGCTCAAGTAGGGATATGTACCCCGAAGCACCCGAAAACGGAGTTTATGTATTCAAAAAAGAGGTTGAGCCCGGCACTGACGCCGTAGAGGCGCTGGGACTTCATGATACGGTTGTCGAGTATGAGGTCACTTCAAACCGCGTTGACTGCTACAGCGTACTGGGCATAGCAAGAGAGGCGGCGGCTACTTTCAGAAAGCCGTTTGTGCCGCCTGTAGTGGAAATTAAAGGAAGCGGCGACGACGTAAACAATTATATTTCTGTGGAAGTAAAGGACACTGATTTATGCCCGCGCTACTGCGCAAGAGTCTGCAAAAACATCAAAATTGCGCCCTCGCCCGAATGGATGCAGAGAAGGCTTGCGGCGAGCGGCATAAGACCCATCAACAATCTGGTGGACATTACAAACTACGTGATGATGGAATACGGTCAGCCCATGCACGCGTTTGATTTAAGCACTGTAGCGGGAAACAAGATAATAGTAAGGCGTGCTAATGACGGCGACGAGTTTCAGACGCTTGACGGACAGATGAGAAAGCTTGATGCCGATGTGCTTATGATTTGCGATGCTGAAAAGGAGATAGGCATAGCGGGCATTATGGGCGGCGAAAACTCAAAAATCACTGATGACGTGAAAACGGTACTTTTTGAGGCGGCTACGTTTAACGGTGCGAATATCAGGAAATCAGCAAAGCGTATCGGGCTTAGGACTGAGGCGTCAGGCATTTTTGAAAAAGGTCTTGATCCCAGAAACGCGGAGAACGCAATAAACAGGGCGTGCCAGCTTATCGAGCTGCTTGGCTGCGGCGAGGTTGTAGATGGCATGGTTGATGTCAAAGTGCCTTTGAAGGAGCTTAGGCAGGTTGCGTTTGAGCCTGAAAAGATAAATAAATTCCTCGGCACAGATATTTCGAGAGAGGAAATGCTTGATATATTTGAAAGGCTTGAAATCGCATATGATGAGAGTACAAATATGCTGACCGCGCCGTCGTTCAGGCAGGATATAGAGTGCTTTGCGGATATTGCGGAGGAGGTCGCAAGATTTTACGGATATGACAAGATACCGACGACGCTTCCGAGCGGAGAGGCTACGACGGGCAAGCTTACTTTTAAGCTTAGAATAGAGGAGAAAGCAAGGGACATAGCGGAATACTGCGGATTTTCGCAGGGCATGTGCTATTCGTTTGAAAGCCCCAAGGTATTTGACAAGCTGCTTATTCCCGCGGACAGCCCGCTTAGGCAGACAGTGACTATTTCAAATCCGCTGGGCGAAGACTTTTCAATTATGAGGACTATTTCGCTGAACGGCATTCTGACATCATTGTCAACTAATTATAATAGAAGAAACAAAAATGTGCGTCTGTACGAGCTTGGAAATATTTATATTCCAAAGAGCATACCTGTAGTGGATTATCCTGACGAGAGAATGCAGTTTACACTTGGAATGTACGGCGACGGCGATTTCTTTACAATGAAAGGCGTTATCGAGGAATTTTTTGAGAGCATCGGTATGCGGAAAAAGCCAAAATATGACCCTAATGCGGGAAAGAGCTTTTTGCATCCGGGGCGTCAGGCGCTTGTAAAATATGGAGACATTGTTGTCGGATTTTTGGGAGAGCTTCACCCTGATGTGGCGGACAATTACGACATGGACACAAAGGTGTATGTGGCAGTGCTTGATATGCCGGAAGTGGTCAAGCTTGCATCGTTTGACAGGAAATATGAGGGCATTGCGAAATACCCCGCTGTATCGCGCGATATCAGTATGGTAGTGCCTAAAAAGGTGCTTGTGGGTGATATTGAGGACGTGATTGCCCAGCGCGGAGGCAAGATACTGGAGGACTACCAGTTGTTTGACATCTATGAGGGCGCGCAGATTAAGCCGGGCTTTAAGTCGGTCGCATATTCGATTACATTCAGGGCAAAGGACAGGACATTGGAGGACAATGATGTGTCTGGGGCTATGAAGAAGATTTTGAACGGTCTGGAGGCGCTGGGAATAGAGCTTAGGGGATAATATGGAAGAATTGCTAAAGAAAGATTTTTATTTTGAGCTTCCCGAGGAGCTTATAGCCCAGGACCCGCTTGAGGACAGGTCGGCGTCAAGGCTTATGGTTTTGAACAGAAAGACAGGGGCGGTCGAGCATAAGGTGTTTTCTGATATACTTGATTACCTTAATGCGGGCGACTGCCTTGTGCTGAACAATACAAAGGTAATACCTGCAAGGCTTATGGGCGTAAAGGCAGAAACGGGCGCGGCTATAGAGGTGCTTTTGCTCAAACGTCGTGAAAACGATGTGTGGGAAACATTGGTAAGACCCGGGAAAAAGGCGAGAGTTGGTGCTGTAATAAGCTTTGGGGACGGCACTTTGACCGGAGAAGTCATTGACATAGCGGATGATGGTAACAGACTGATAAAATTTTCATATGAGGGCATTTTTGAGGAAGTTTTGGATAGGCTTGGGGAAATGCCTTTGCCGCCGTATATCACGCATAAGCTTACGGATAAAAACCGCTACCAGACAGTCTATGCCAAATATGAAGGCTCTGCCGCCGCGCCGACGGCAGGACTTCATTTTACAAAGGAGCTTTTAAAAAAGGTCGAGGATAAGGGCGTAAGGATAGCTTATGTCACGCTGCATGTGGGGCTTGGGACGTTTCGCCCTGTGAAGGAGGACAATCTCTTAAACCACCATATGCATTCGGAATATTATGAAGTGACTGACGAGTCAGCGCAGATTATCAACAGTACGAAGGAAGCAGGCGGCAGCGTAATATGCGTAGGCACTACAAGCTGCCGCACTGTGGAGAGCGCAGCGGACGAGGCGGGAAAAGTGCGGGCAGGCAGTGGAAATACGGAGATTTTTATTTATCCCGGATATAAATTCAAGGTGCTTGACAAGCTGATAACCAACTTTCATCTGCCGGAGTCAACGCTTATAATGCTTGTGTCCGCGCTTGCGGGGCGCGAGAATGTGCTTAACGCATACAAAACGGCGGTTGAGGAGAAATACAGATTTTTTTCTTTTGGAGATGCTATGTTTATAAGTTGACATATCCTGCTTATTGGGATAAACTAAAGTTAGTTATTATTCCAAACACAGACAAAGGAGCAGAGGCGTTATGGTAGAGAGAAGAGGTAGCAAGAGAACAGAGTTAAGATCGAAGCTGCTGGTTAAGCGTGTAGCTTCCGGCGAACAGCAGGAAATTGATGTTGAAGTTATGAATGTGTCCAGGACGGGTATAGGCTTTTACTGCGACGAATTGCTTGATATGGGGACTGTATATGAGGCGTATCTGACTATTTGGACTAAGGAAATCATTCATGCATTTATAGAGATTGTCAGGATTGAAAAAAAGCCTGATACTTTTGAATATGGCGGATTGTTCATCGGTATGCCTGAAATTGACTTGCAGAGAATTGATGTGTACAATGTGGTGGCAGATGCCAATAAGCACGAAAATAATGACTGATATATTGTGATGAAGACAGTAAATGGTTTTGCTTGAAATTGAACTCTAAAGCTGCCCGGCTGATTGGTCGGGCTGTTTTTAGTGTTGATTTTGAGATGACAAGGCGATACGGAGGATATTATGAGTTCGAGAGTTAAAAATATGACGGAGGGAAAGCCTGCGCCTTTGATATTGTCGTTTGCGTTGTCGCTTATGGCGGGCAATGTATTCCAGCAGCTTTATACTGTGGTTGATACTATGGTGGTCGGAAAGGTGCTTGGTGTCAATGCGCTTGCTGCGCTCGGCGCGTCTGACTGGTTTAATTGGCTTATGCTTGGCGTTATACAGGGATTTACGCAGGGCTTTGGCATAATGATGGCGCAGGAGTTTGGAGCGGGACATGAAAAGAGGCTAAGACGTGTCGTAGGTAATTCGGTATGTCTGTCTGTATTGGCGGTTATTGTGCTTGTAGCTTTGGGACAGCTTTTTGCCGAGCCTGTGCTTAGGGTTTTGAAGACACCGGATGACATTATCGGCGGTTCGCTGCTGTATCTTAGGATAATGTTTATGGGTATTCCGATAGTGATGCTTTACAATCTGCTTGCGAGCATTCTGCGCTCGCTTGGCGATGGAAAGACGCCGCTTAATGCCATGATTGTGGCATCGTTTACCAATATTGCGCTTGATTTGCTTTTTGTGATGGTATTTCACTGGGGGATTGCGGGCGCGGCTGCGGCGACGCTGATTGCGCAGCTTGTTTCGAGCGTTTTCTGTATTTATCATATCAGGAAGATAGAGATGCTTTCGTTTGAAAGGTCGGATTTTGGACTTCATAAGGATATGACGGGGAAGCTTATGTTTCTGGGGCTTCCGATGGCTTTTCAGAATGCGATTATTTCTGTGGGCGGTATGATTGTCCAGTCGGTGGTAAATGGTTTTGGCGTTATTTTTATTGCGGGATTTACGGCGACGAACAAGCTTTATGGGCTGCTTGAGATAGCGGCGACTTCATATGGGTATGCTATGGTTACTTATGTGGGACAGAATCTGGGCGCGGGCAAGGTGGAGCGTGTGCGTAAGGGAGTGCGTGCGGCGGTTGGGATTGCGATTGTGACGTCTGTTATTATTGCGGCGGTTATGCTGATTTTTGGAAAGGTGATTTTGGGGCTGTTTATTTCGGGTTCGGCGGAGGTGTTTGAGCAGACGCTTGAGGTGGCGTATTTTTATCTGGCTGTGATGAGTGTGTGTCTGCCGATACTTTATATTCTGCATGTGACGCGGTCGGCTATTCAGGGGATGGGAGATACTGTGCTGCCTATGATGTCGGGTGTGGCGGAGTTTGTGATGAGGACGGCTACGGCGCTTATTTTGCCTAGGCTTGTGGGGCAGGATGGGATTTTCTTTGCTGAGATTATGGCTTGGTTGGGGGCTGATGTGATTTTGGTGGGGAGTTATTTTGTGAAGGTGAAAGGGTTGATGGGGCAGATGGGAGGAGAGAGTGGTTGATGGTACAGTATTGAAAGGAGGACGAAACTGCCTGATATAATGCCGCGCCGTGCGGTGGCTGGGAATGTGAAATTTTCTAATGCAATGCATTTAGGTGTTTTAAGGCGGTCGCGGCCGTCGTGAGGCGACGTCCGTGTCGCCGCCCGACTAAAATCGGCGTCCGTGCCGATTTTGCCGCTTGGTTTTGAGCATTGCATAAGAAAATTGCACATTCCCAGCCACCGCACGGCGCGGCATTATATCAGGCAGTTTCTGGTTGTTGGTGGAATTTTGGTTTTGTAATTAATTATTTTTTAATAAGTATTTGAGGAGCTTTATTTGGTAATGTGGAATTTGGGAGAGATGTGTAAAATAAGTGGTGTTGTTTGTGTGGAGGGAATGTAACTATATATGATATGGTACATTAACACGATTTTTGTATATTTTGGATAAATTCGGTTGGTTTAGGGTATGTTGTGCAGACGTCTATATTTTGTTAAATAATGGAGGGAGAGGATAAAAATGGGTAGAGCTGGTTCGGGAGGACATCATTCGTCGCATTGCAGTGGTGGGCATCATGTGAGCAGGTCGTCAAGCAGCCATAGGTCGTCAAGTAGTCATAGGTCATCGAGCAGCAGTGTAAGGCGTAGTAATAGTTATAGGAGAAGCTATAGTCACGGGCGTGTTTATGGTCGTGTTTATGGCGGCTCATACAGTTATCGGAATGACGGCTCTGGCGGCAGTATTGGCAGAGTGGGCAGGATTGCGGGGATTATTGGTTTTGCCATAGTATTTATTTTTTTGATAGAGGCGGTCTTTATTTTTGGACAGATATTTGAAGGCAGCGGAGGCGCGAGTGCGATAAAGCGGACTAAGATTAAGGATTGTCCGCCGTATGTTGATGACTGTATTCTTGATGAGCTTGGCTGGTTTGACGATGAGCGGGCAGCAGAGGCGGGATTAAAGAATTTCTGGGAAAAGACAGGGGTGCAGCCTATTGTATATCTAAGGGGGTATGACAAGGCTTTAAGAAATGATGAACAAAAAGAGGACTGGGCTGTTGATTATTTTGAAACGGAAGGCTTCAATGAAAATGCGTTTTTGTTTGTCTACTTTGCAGAGGAGGACGCGGATAATAATGTGGGGTATATGTGCTATGTCAGCGGGTATGAGGCAGATGCTGTGATGGATGATGAGGCTGTGGATATTTTCTGGGATAATATTGATAACTACTGGTACACGGATTTATCGACAGATGATATGTTTGAAAGGGTTTTTGACAATACGGCAAATGAAATAATGGGTGGTTCTGTGATGATTGGCAGCAATGTGGCTTTTGTTTTGGGAATTGCCATTTTGCTTATTATAGTCAGCGTTGTTATTTATATGTGTCGTAAAAAGCCTGCTGTGGTTACAGACAGCGCCGCAACAGGCCAGACGGCTTATAATGCCGGCTCTGGGGTTGACGGTGGCAGCAGTACAAATACAGGCAATGCATATAATGCGGGCGGTATATACGTCACAGGCAGCGTAAGCGGCACAGATGGGAATGTGCCGCAGAATGATATATCGGGATTTACGGATAAGTATTGACAAAAACACAGGAAGGATTATTGATTATTCGATAATTTCAGCATTGTCGGTGTTGTAAATCAGCATTGCCTGTGTGTTTGTGAGTCTGATGTTTGCCTTTAAGGGGAAAGCCGTTTTGCCTTTTTGCTCGCCGTCAGGACAGTGTACGTCAAGCTTTGTGTCAATCAAGCCCAGATTATTTGTAAGGTTGCCAGCAAATATAACGCTGCCTGCGCTGACGCCTATGACTATTTTGTCTGCTCTGATATATGCCATTAAAGTGTTATTAAAACCTGTTTCGTTTATTCTTTGCAGCAGGTATTCCGTTCTGCCGCCGCATATATACACAACATCATACTGTATTATTTCATCATATGCCATTCCTGCGTGGAGGTCGCATACTGTGATATTTTTTGCAGGTATGCCGCATTTCAGCAGGTCGTTCATACATTTTGGAAGTACAGCGACTGCGTCTGCGTCAACAGCGGCGGTGGGGATAAATAAGGCTTTTACGCACATCATATCCTTGCGAATAAGCTTTACAAAAAAGTTTTTCAGGCTTTCAGTTTCCAAGCCTGCGGAAGTCAGCATAACTTTCATAACACACTCCATTCAAAGATGATTAAAATTTTTCTTACATTTCAGCAAGCGCATAAATTATTCAGCCCAATTCATTTCGGCATCTGTAATGCCTTGTTTTCTGCATTCATGGCAGACATAATCCTTTTCAGCCTGATTGCCGATATGGTATTTTAAAATTTTGTTCCTGAAGACAATATATTTTTCATTAGCGGCTTTAAAGTCAACAAACCAATTTCCGCCCTTGTCCGCGTCGGCAATCATCACTTTTGAGATAAGGCTTGGAAAATCCCGCTTTGAGCTTGTAAAAAACAGGGCAGTCCAGTATTTTGGCTTTCCGCCCGCGTGCCACAGTTCGATTTTGTGTACTGTGATAAAGTCCAAAATACTGTCGTCATCAATGCTTTCCTTGATGAGTATGCCCTCGTAGAGCTCATTTTTCTTTTCGGCTATGGCGTTATTGCCGCAAAGGTGGGTTTCCTTTATGCTGTTTAGCGACAGCTCGTCTTTAACTAAAATATCAATCGGACAATTAAATGTCTGTCCCAAAATCAACAGTTTATCAAGCTCAGGCAGCGCGATGTCGGCTTCCCATTTTGAGATAGATTGTCTGCTCACGCCGCATATGTCTGCAAGCTCCTCCTGCGTCATTTTTGCGGCTTTACGCAGTTCTATTAGTTTTTCTGAAAGCTTCATAAAAATTCTCCTTTTTTGGTGTACGTATGGTTTGAGTGCAGGTATAAAGTTAATTTATGCTACTGTCGCCTGTTGTAGTATGTGTATATTATAATAAAATTCTCCGCATATTTCTATCAATCGGACGTTGCTTTTTGGCAACTTATGGGTGCGTTTGATTTAAAAACGGTTTGATTTAAAATGCAGAAAAGATTGTATATTGCTATTTATTATGGTAAACTAAGTATAATCTGGCGGTGTTATTTATGGAAGAAATAAAAAATATAGGAGTGAAAGTTAAGATGATAATAGTAAATACAGACTATATTTCGGGCAAGGAAACGGAAATGCTGGGACTTGTGAAGGGCAGCACGATTCAGAGCAAAAATATCGGACGCGATATCACGCAGAGTTTTAAAACGCTTGTCGGCGGTGAGCTTAAAGCGTACACTGATATGATGAATGACGCGCGGGAGATTGCGACAAATCGAATGATTGAGGAAGCGCAGAGGCTTGGGGCTGACGCGGTTTTGAATGTGCGGTATGCGTCGTCTGCCGTTATGGCTGGGGCGGCGGAAGTGATGGCTTATGGCACGGCGGTAAAGTTTACAAATTAAAATATGGGAAGATAGTGCGGGGAAATACTTCTAAGACACTGGAAAATGCCGTTTGAGAAGTATTAAGTTTCACAATATTTATTTGAGCTGATGAAGTTACATGGAGGGATTAGAATGGGAAAAATTTTTAAGTTTAATCAGGACGTTGATACAGACCAGATAATTGCGTCGCAGTATCTTTTGTTTCCGACGATTGATGAGATGAAGGCGCATGCTTTTGAGTCGCTTGACGCTGATTTTGCAAGCGCTGTGAAGGAAGGCGACTATGTTGTCGCTTCGGAGAATTTTGGCTGCGGTTCGTCGCGCGAGCAGGCGCCGAGCGTGTTAAAGGCGCTTGGAGTGAAAGCTGTGGTCGCTAAATCTTTTGCGAGAATTTTTTACAGGAATGCAATCAATATAGGACTTCCAGTAATTGTGTGTAAGGATTTGTATGACAATGTGAGCGCGGGCGACAATATGGAGCTTTCAATGGAAGAAGGCATTGTGCGCGTAAACGGCAAAGAATACGAATGTACCAAGCTTCCCGCATATATGAAAGGAATACTTGATCAAGGCGGTCTGATTGCGTCTTTGAATAAAGATTAATTATAAGAAATTGGCTATAAAACAGCCTTAAGTAGCTGGAGATGTTTGGATTACAGTGCATTAATGAAATATAAGAGCGACTGGATTTAAGGTTTGCTCGGAAACGTAAAATTGTATGGAGGAAATTACAATGGGAATGACAATCGCGGAAAAAATCATTGCCGCCGCCGCAGGCATGGAGACTGTCAAGGCGGGCGACATACATACGGTGGAGCTTGACCGCCTGATGAGCAATGACGGCACCACGCATTTGACGATAGATATGTACAATAAGCTCAAAAACCCGCATATAGCTGATGTGAATAAGCTTGTGTGGATTGTGGACCACAATGTGCCCTGTGACAGCGTAAAGACAGCGGCATCGCACAAAAAAATGCGGGATTTTGCAAAGGAGCACGGCATTAAATTTTATGAGGGCGCGGGCGTGTGCCATCAGGTGATGATGGAGAATCATGTCACGTCAGGCGAGCTTATTTTCGGGGCGGACAGCCATACCTGCGCATACGGAGCAGTCGGCGCATTTGGTACCGGCGTAGGCTGTACGGACTATCTCTATGCGATGGTGACGGGGAAATCTTGGCTTTTAGTGCCGGAAACGCTTAAATTTAATTTGAAGGGCAAATTGAATGACGGAGTATATGCGAGGGATTTGATACTTTCCATTATAGGCATGATTGGTGCAAACGGCGCGAACTATATGGCTATGGAGTTTGGCGGGGAAGGGCTTAAAACCCTGAATATGAGCGACAGGATTGCCATATGCAATCTATGCGTTGAGGCAGGGGCAAAGACGGCGCTTATGGAGGTTGACGACATCACGCTTGAGTACCTGAAAGCGCATGGCCGCAAGCCTAAGTATAGCTTTAAGAGTGATGAAGACGCGGTTTTTGCTAAGGTGTATGACATTGACCTTTCGACGATAAAGCCGATTGTCGCAAAGCCGCATTTTGTGGACAGCGTTGTTGACGCCAAGGAATGTGTGGGAACGCATATTGACGAGGCTTTTCTCGGCTCTTGCAACAACGGGCGCATAGAGGATTTGAGAGTCGGGGCAGAGCTGATAAAGGGCAAAAAGGTACATCCGCTTGTGCGCTTCCTCGTAGTTCCCGCGAGCGCGGCTGTGTATAAGCAGGCGCTTGAGGAAGGAATAATAGAGACATTTATGGAGGCGGGCGCAATCGTGATGAACCCGAACTGCAGCGTATGCTGGGGGAGCTGCCAGGGCGTGATAGGCGAGAAAGAAGTGCTTATCAGCACAGGCACGCGCAATTTCAAAGGCCGCGCGGGGCATAAGGATTCGTTCGTGTATCTGGCATCAGCGGCAACAGTAACGGCTTCCGCGATAAAGGGTGAGATTGCTACAGCGGATTTGCTGTAAATTGTATTGCTAAATTATGACATTGCGATGTATAAATGGAGGGGAAGATGGATAAGAACAAAACGATGGGGAAAAATCCGATAATCAACTATATGTACACTGCCGACCCTGCGCCGATGGTGTGCGGAGATACGCTGTGGCTTTACACGACGCATGATGAAGACGAACTGGTAAACGATTTTTACACGATGCGCGACTGGCGCTGTTTCTCAACAAAGGATATGGTAAATTGGACAGACCATGGTAAAATATTCTCGCTTGATGATATCGAATGGGCGGAGGACCGCGCGTGGGCGCCCCAAGCAGTTGAGCGCAACGGCAAATTTTACTTGTATTGTCCCGTACAGAAAAAAGGCGGCGGAATGGCAATCGCGGTCGGCATTTCCGATAATCCCGCGGGTCCCTTTAAGGATATGGGCAAGCCGTTGGTAGACGAAGGGGACTGGAATGACATTGACCCGACAGTATTTATAGATGACGACGGACAGGCGTATCTCTATTTTGGCAATCCTGAGCTTAGATATATTTTGCTTAATCAGGATATGGTTTCTTATGATGAGAAAGTGGGAGTAGTCAAGATTCCTATGACGGAGGAGGCTTTTGCCAAGGGAGGGCATATGACGGGAACATCTTATGGTGAAGGACCTTGGTTTTACAAGCGCAATGGTTTATACTATATGGTGTTTGCTGCGTTTGCCGAGGGCGAGGGGAATAATGAGCATCTCGCGTATTCTACTTCCAAGAATCCTACAGGACCATGGAAATACGGCGGGGTTCTTATGACTGAAGAGGGCGGTGTGTTTACCAATCATCCCGGGATAGCGGATTTTAAGGGACATTCTTATCTGTTTTACCATACCGGCGAGCTCCCCGGCGGCAGCCTTTTCCACCGCTCTGTATGCGTAGCTGAATTTACATATAATGAGGATGGTTCGATAGACACAGTTGCGAAGTGCGCGGGTGTTGAGAAGGTATAGGCATATTTTACTGACGCAAAGACGGCGCGGGTATTACGGTAAAAACGCTGTTAATTTAACATAAAAAATATATATTATAGGAGGTAGCGAAAAATGGGAAGACTTGAAGGTAAGGTAGCGGTGATAACAGGCGGTAACTCAGGAATTGGGGCTTGCTCTGCGGAGCTTTTTGCAAAGGAGGGCGCTAAGGTGGTGATTTCCGCAAGGCGTGTGGAGCAGCTTGAGGCTGTGGCTGACAAAATCAAGGCAGCAGGCGGCGAGGCGTTAGCGGTTCCATGCGACATTTCCAACAAGGAGCAGTGCAAGGAGGTAGTAAAGAAGACCGTTGAAAAATTCGGCACTATAGATATACTTGTAAATAATGCGGGCGTTGTAGATGCCGGTATCGAGGCTGTTGAAAAAGTAACAGACCAGACAATAGACACCTTGATTGACATTAATGCAAAGGGAACGCTGTATATGACAAGGGAAGCGTCAAAGGTAATGCTTGAGAAAAAATCAGGTTCGATTGTGAATGTGTCGAGTGTGGCGGGATATACGGGCGGCGGCGGAGTAGCCTATGTAGCAAGCAAAGCGGCTGTAATCGGCATGACAAAGAATATCGCTATGCGCTGCGCGGCTGACAATGTGCGCTGCAACGCTCTGTGCCCGGGCAGTGTGGCGACGCCTATGGCGGCGGGAATGAAGCGTGAAAACCTTGATCCAAATATGATGGGTGCTATGGCAAAGCATGCGGATCTCTCGCTCCCTGTCTGCAAGGCTGAGGAGGTTGCAAATGCGATACTGTTTCTGGCAAGCGATGAGGCGTCGGCAATTACGGGACAGGTTATTGTGATAGACCATGGAGCTGATTTATAAGCAGCTTAACAAATATTCCATTGACGGGTAGGCAGCTGTGAAAAATAGCTGCCTATTTTTATGCAGTAAAATAAATGCAGATATCGGTCTTAACGGACAGTGGATTTTTTTGCTTTTGGGTGGTATAATGTTAAAAGTCAAGCATTTTATAAAAAAGAAAGGCAAGGTAACGCAATTATGAAAGATAATTTTTGCCTGAAATCCGATACTTTAACAATTACGCCTTCGGATATGGGAAAGCTGTGGGAGTCTGAATGGGATATTGCCTTTAGAAAGGACGGCAAGGAACATATCGGTACAGCGACATTTGCGGGAGAAAAGATTCTGGGGACTGTTCCGCTTAATGTAGAGCTTATGCCTGAATACAGAAACAGGGGCTTTGGTACGGAAATTATCCGTATGATGGTGAACTGGGCGTTTTTACACAAAAACATATTTGAAGTGGTATCTAAAGTGGAACACGAAAATGATAAGGGCATTAATGCCCTGCAAAAGGCAGGCTTCGTATACCGCGGTATTGAGGGAAAGGTGGAAACCTATTCTATTGTCAAGGAAAAAACATCGTGGACGGGCGTGTATCTGGCTATCGGCATCTGTATCGGATTGCTGTTGGGGATTGTACTGAACAGTGTTTGGTTAGGCTTTGTCATTGGCATTGCCGTCGGACTGTGTATCGGCGGGATTATGGACAGCAGCGCCACAAAATACAGGGAAAGTGTTACTGGCAAAAGCGCGCGGACTGCGAAGCGTACTAAAAAATAGAATACAGATATGTAATGCTCCGTTGCATTTCGGTATATGCTCCATTGTTTGTGGGTATGGAGCTTGCATGGTAAAGTAAACTTACGGTACCGAAATCAATAAGGAGGATAAAGAAATGCTTAATATTGGAGATAATATCAGGATTGCGAGAAAGCGCAAGGGATTAACGCAGGAGGAGCTTGCCAGCCAGATTGGTGTGGTGCCGCAGGCGGTAAGCAGATGGGAATCGAGTGCAGGTATGCCTGACATTTCGTTGATTGTCCCGATTGCGCAGGTGTTGTCTGTTTCTACGGATATGTTATTCGGCATGGACAGCGGCAGTAATGATAATCAAATGCTGATGAAGATTGCCAATCGATATGAGGAAATAGAGTCAAGATTTAACGACTCGAAAGAGGCGGCGCTTAACAAATGCAAATATTTAGAAGCGGAATTAAATAAGGATTCGGGAAATTTTGTAGTTGCTATGTGCCTTGTAGAAAGTACTGCGAACTTAAGCCGATATGCAGACCTTGAAAATTATCAGTGTGATTGCGGGATTGGCATGGGGAAGAAAAAATGGAGAGGATTTTTTCATAAGGTGCAGGGGCAGGGGGAGGATTTCTCCCCCGCATTATTATGCCTAGAAGCGTCTGTAACAGCCGGCCGGAAAGCGTAGAATTTAATCAAAATATGCAAAAATTTTATGAAAGGAAACGGGTTATGAATTTGACAAATATGAAACAGGGAATTGCGTTGTTTTTGTATCGATAAAGCTTTTATATTTTAGCCATTTTGAGTGGAATAACGGAAAATTATATGATACAATAGGTGATATTGAGAAGGAATGGGTGAGTTATGGAATTTAAGTATGATACACAACTGTTAATTGAAGGGGATAATCTTGACGAAAATGAGATAAACGATTACTTCAATAATAATTTCAAGGGCGATTGTCTTTTGGCAGTCGGAGATGAAGAAGTGGTAAAAATACATTTTCATACAAACGAGCCGTGGAAGGTGCTGGAGTATTGCGCGACATTGGGTGAGATATATGATATCGTGGTAGAAGATATGGACAGGCAGTCGCGTGGGCTTAAAGGTTAGAAATTTAAGAGTATTGCTTATATAAACAGCAGTAAGAACAGGAGGCAAAAAAATGGACAAATTTACAGGAAAAATATGGGTATTGGGCGATGACATAGATACGGACATAATCATACCGACAGAGTACCTTGCCCTTAAAACAGTTCAGGATATGGCGCCGTATGCGTTTTCGCCATTGCGCCCTGAGCTGGCGGCAAAAATCAAGGAAGGCGATATAATCGTAGCGGGAAAGAATTTCGGCTGCGGTTCATCAAGGGAACAGGCGCCCGAAATAATAAAAGCGCTCGGAATAAAGTGCGTAATCGCAAAATCTTTCGCAAGAATATTTTTCAGGAACTCAATAAACAACGGGCTGCTGCTGATTGAAAACAGCGACCTTCGCGACAATGTAAGCGAGGGCGACGAAATCACGGTAACAATCAATGAGGCAATAGAGCACAAAGGCAGAAAATATCCTATCGTGTCGCTTCCGCAAAACCTTGTGGACATAATAAACGCGGGCGGTCTTGTCAAGGCTATGCGCAAATTGAACGGGCTGGGTTAGCCGATTATTTTTTGCCGCGCGCCAATTCACGGATTGTGTCAATAAATACGGCTAAATCAGCGATAAGCCAGATTATTCCGCTTACAGCGCCGACAGTTATCGGTATTTCATAGTTGTTGTTAAGAACGGCTATTCCAAATGATATTACCATAATCAGACCGCTTATGACTAATACAATTTTTGCAAGCATAAAAACACCCCGCTTGGTTGAGTATCGTAGTTCTGACACTATAATACCACAATCAGCCGCATGAACACAATATAATCAAACAGAAACGGAGAAGAAAAATGGGAGCAGCAATCATACAAAAAATCATCAAAAATAACACGGGCATAAACGCAAAAGCGGGCGACATCGTGACAGTAAATGTTGATCGCGTCATGATACATGACATATTTATTCCGTTTGTGGCATCAAAATTTGAGGAGATGGGCTTTACAAAGATATGGAACCCCGACAAAGCAGTGCTTATTTACGACCATCTTGTACCCGCAAGCCAGGTAGACGACACAAGGCATTTCCGTATCGGCAATGAATTTGTGGAAAAATACGGAATGAAAAATATCCACCGCGCAGACGGCATCTGCCACCAGCTTATGACAGAGGCTGGATATGTAAAGCCAGGAGATGTCGTTTTCGGCACTGACAGCCATACGACTACATACGGCTGTGTCGGTGCGTTTTCGTCGGGGATAGGCTACACGGAAATGGCAAGCATACTCGGCACAGGCACGCTTTGGATAAAAGTGCCTGAAACGATAAAGGTCAATATCACAGGCAAACTTCCAAACAATGTTATGGCAAAAGATATTATCCTTAGGCTTATAGGCGACTTGGGCGCAGACGGAGCGACTTACAAAGCACTTGAATTTACAGGTGATACAGTCGTAAATATGACAGTAGCGTCAAGAATGTCGATGTCAAATATGGCAGTTGAGGCGGGAGCAAAGTGCGCCCTGTTTTCACCCGATGAAAAGACGGCGGAGTATTGCAATATCAAACTTACTGACAAGGAGAGATCGCTTGTTGGCGACAGTGACGCGCAGTATTGCCAAGTGATAAATTACCGTGCGGAGGACTTTGTCCCTGTAATGGCGTGTCCTTCAAATGTTGACAATGTAAAGCCCGTATCGGAGCTCGCGGGAAAAGAGATAGATCAAGTCTTTATAGGCTCATGCACGAACGGACGCTTAGAGGACCTGATGGCGGCAGCGGAGATTTTAAAAGGAAAACACGTCGCGCCGTTTGTCAAACTCATAGTGACGCCCGCAAGCCGCACTATTTACAGGCAGGCGGTTGAAAACGGCACTATGGCAATACTTGCCGAGGCAGGCGCGATAATCACGCATCCAAGCTGTGGGCTGTGCTGCGGCAGGACAGGTGGTATTCTGACCGACGGTGAAACGGTTGTCGCCACAAACAACAGAAATTTCCTTGGACGCATGGGCACATCAAAGGTTCAGATTTATCTTGCATCGCCAAAATCAGCGGCGATAGCTGCCGTCACGGGGAAGATAACCGTTCCTGAATTATGAGGACAATACTTATATTGGAAGATGACGAGGGCTTGAACAGAGGGCTGTCGGTAAAGCTTGAAAAGGAAGGGTATCGTATATTTTCAGCTTTTGACGCAGATACGGCACGCGGCATGTTCAGGCGTGAGCATATTGATATGGTGATAAGCGACATTTCACTTCCCCATGAAAACGGGCTTGAATTTGGCAGGTGGGTGCGCGCGGAAAGTGAGGCATATCTTATATATCTGACCGCGCTTGATACGGAGCTTGACATAGTGAACGGCTATGATTCGGGGGCGGATGATTATATCACAAAGCCTTTTTCAGTGAATGTCCTCGTTTCAAAGGTAAATGCACTGATGCGAAGGCTGGGCGGCGCACAGGTGCAGACGGTGTACCGCTGTGGAGGGCTTGAGGTTTATCCTGATGAAATGCGCGTGAAGCGTGACGGTGAGGAGTTAAATTTAAGCAGGACAGAGATAAAGCTGCTGCTGTGTCTTATGGAAAACGCGGAACACATAGTTTCCAAGGAGAGCATTTTGGAAAAGGTGTGGGGGCTTGACGGACAGTTTGTCGATGACAATACTGTGACGGTCAATATCAGCAGGTTAAAAAGCAAGCTTGGAACTGACTGCATCTCAAACGTCAGGGGATTAGGCTATATATGGGCAAAAAGTGTTACAAAAGCGTGATAACAAGTTAAAATTCAGAATGAAATCACAAGTGGATTTAGTGGCGAAAATAAGGTGATTATATTTAGTGATAAAATATTTGATTATATATGTTGTATCTGCTGTGGTTTTGTCGGCAGGTTTTTATGTTTTTTCAGCGCATATTTCTGACATAAGGGCTTTGCAGGCAGATGAAATGCGTATCATATACCCGCAGCTTGCGGATGGGATTGAAGAAAATTTTGGATATTATAAAAGCGCGGTGGATAAGACGGTTTTGTGGCTGTGGGCTTTTTGTATGTCAATATTGGCGATAATATGTATTTTTTTGTATGTTTGTGAGTTATATAATGAGAATGTTAAAAATAAAACGCTTTTGAATGATATTGACAGCATATGTGCGCAGTTAAAGGGTTTTAAGGCAGGGGATTTTGACAAAGCATTTACGGCTGAGTTTGATGATTTTAAGGCATTAGAGGAAGATTTGCATGAAACAGGTGTTTACTTTGCCGATCTGAAGGAGCGCCTGAGCGAGGAGGAAGAAAGCACAAAGCGCCTGATAACGGATATTTCACACCAGTTAAAGACGCCGCTTTCATCATTGAAAATGAGTTATGAGCTTGCCGTTGG
>CANQSB010000015.1 GCA_947626435.1 uncultured Lachnospiraceae bacterium
TTGTGAACGAAAGCAAAGGCAAACATACATTCCCTATAACAGATTAAAAAAATGTCCTTGACAAGGGGTACAATTTAAGCAGCGTATCTTCGTCAAGCCCGTCGTTTGGCTTCAGCGTGATTTTGTATATGTTTTCGGGAATTGCGGGGACTTCGGCGGATATGTTTATTATGTTTTCTTTTGTTCCTATCGTGCCTTCATATTTGTATGATGCCTGCTGCGGTGTGATATCAGCAGACTGCTCCGTCTGCGGCTGTTCGTGTTTTTTGTCTGATGCTACAATGTCCTTAACATTTTGCTCTACTTCCCCCTGCGCGTGCATTATTCCGTCGCTCTGCACAGCCTTTGGCGCTTTCTCACAGCCAAAAAGGACTGACGCGCACAGGACGCATACCGCCGTCATTGGCAATAGTTTTCTTTTCATAAGGTTTTCCTCCGTTTTTTCAGTTTTGGTGATATCTTATTGAATTATAGCATGAGATTGCAGAAAATTTTGCGATTGGCGAAAATTGACTATGTTTTTGGCGAAATTGGCTGACTGCCATGTTTCCTATGCTGACAAAGCCCGCATTGTGCTAAATCATGGAGGTTATGAAATTTGATATTAATTTTTACATTTCTCACAAATGTCAAAACAGGTCAAATTTATAGTGACAATGTCACTCTCTGTGTGGTAGACTTAAATAAAACGGAGCTTGCCACAGACGAGGACAAAAAATATGGCATTGATAAATAGGCGAAGCTTTTTAAATCAAAGACATGGGAGGCGGTAAAAATGTTGGCGGAGGAAGATGTTTATATCAACGAGGCTTCTAAGACAATCTATGAACTATGTGCAGATTTTGAAGTTAAGAAACGCTGTTGGGAGCGTGAAGAATTTGAGGACTATGCAGAGAGGCTTGCCGAGGCAGAAGCTAAGCTTGCCCAAAAGGATGCGGCACTTGAACAGGCAGAAAAATACCGCAGATGGGCGTTGGCACATGGTTATAAGGAAGACTAAATAAATGAGGACATCTCTATACTAAAGCGCATGAACAAAAGTCTGCAAATTGGGCTGAAGGCTCTTTGATGAGCTTCCAGCCCTTGCTTGACTGTTGAAAAAATTCCGCGGTTTAATTAAGTTCATCAATATTTGGATTGTCGGAAGTTTTACGAAACAAATAGGTTGTTACTTTAGCGTTCTCAAAATGACCAACATGGTCAAAGCAGACAACCGCAAGGTCATTATCAAGCGTTATGCTGCCGCTTACGCCGCCTCTTTCATCGGATGCGAAAGAAATTTTTCCTTCCGCCAGACTGCCAATACACGCATCATATCCTATGTCACGGAAAAGACTGATCTGTATGAGATAAGAACCATCCTCATTCTGCCGGATTTCAAGACTTGGATCACCATTGTCATCGCAGTATTCCCCTTCATATTTTGGCATCTGCGCATCATTATCTTCTGTCTCAGATGAAACAGCAATCACACTATATCCGTCAAAACAACTATATGGGTTTTTAATCAATTCAACAGTTATTTTGCGCTTTTGCATGGAATCTGTTCCATCATACCCTGTTTCCAAGTAAGCGGTGACGATTGCTCCATCGTTCGTCTCCTCGTAACTATATTCAGAAATCCAGCCGTAATTCAACGGGCTGGCAGCATCATTTCTATTTACAGTTTCACCTGCCTCCAATGAAAAATCCACTTCTGTATTCGTAAGCGAATATTGAATATAATTTAGCTGAGCCGCACTGATCTGTCCGTTATTTTCCTCCGAAATCATATCTAAATAGTCAAACGATACCCTTGAATTTTGAATAAACCGAGCAATGAAAATTTCTTTCCAGTTCTCACTGCTAACAGAATCCTTACCAAAATTATCATAACTAAGCGCTAATTGAGTAATAGCGGTTTTTAAATTGTTTCCCAAAGAAAATTCTGACGGGTATTCATATTTTTGGATTCCCAATGTTTCATAATCAATGCTGTTTGCGGCAGCTATGTCTGCGGAATTGTCAGTGCTGCTGTGAGCGATCGATTGTTCTTCCGGCGTATCACTTTCATTCTCAGTTATTGATACATTATTTTGTGTTTCTATTTCTGCATTGTTTTCTTCAATAAATTCTATTTCTTCTATATCGTCCGCCTTTCCAGCATCTTTGCATCCTGTAAATAAAGCGCTTATTACAATGCTGCTTAATAAAACACTTAAAATCCTCTTTAACATATTTCGCCCCTCACTCAAAATTTTAATTTTTAGCGCTTTATTTATATCACAACAGAAAAAATAATAAAATACTATTTGCGCAAACAACATCTTTTTTGCGCAAACGACACAGAACCGCAGATGTCAAATCACGCCAGTCTTGCTTATGTTTAATCAGTTGTCAAACCACATTCTCCACTTAAAAAATTCCTTTTTAAACGCATCTCTGCAGGCTCTCCCGACAATTACCTTTAATCCATTACAAAGCGTAACCTCATGGCTTTGCGCCTTTTCGATATATTTTAAATTGACAATATACGACCGATGTATTCGGAAAAATCCAAATGCGTATAAACTTCGTGCGGCTTCCGATATGCGCCCTTCGCAAAAATATTCCTTCCCATCAAGCATAAGGTATCTCAATTTTCTTCCATATGTTTCAACAAGAAGAAGCTCATTCAGATTTATTCCGATGCCTATCCCCGCGGTATCATTACGGAAAATAATCCGATCCTGAATCTTTGTTTTCAGGAAAGAATCAAGCGCCTCACCCACTTCTTCCAAATGCTTTTTGTCTATATACCTGAAAGCATTCACCTTATATCCCAATCTTGCCAGCTCCGTATGGGAAGTCAAAAAACATATTTTGCATTTATTTCCATCATGCATCAACCGTTCTGCGATTTGAAAACCGTCTTCGCCCTCTGCGAGTTCAATATCCAGAAACAGCAGATCTGTATCTGAATTTTTCATAAAATCTTTTCCATTGCCATAAGAATTAACCTGAACCGGAATATTTTTATCCCTGCAATATTTTTCGATAATACCCTGTATCTTATCCCTCCATACTGCTTCGTCCTCTACAATGCCTATTTTCATGCCTATACCTCCCGTGCGCTTCAGCGCACATTAATTCAATATTTGAAAGTTTACTTTCAAACTTTTACCTCCCTGGGTATGGCAATGCTGATTTTAAACAGCATTTCTCCGTTTTCTGATACAGTCTCCATATAACATTCGCCGTGATACTTTTTTACTGTCGCAGCGATATTTTTCAGACCAAACCCGTGACTTATTTTGTCCTTTTTTGAAGTCACAAAAAGCTTTTTGTCATTTACCGCTTCATCTGTACTGTTGAGGACGACTATAAATATTTCTTCCGCATGTTCTATGAGTTCAACGTGTATTTTGGGAACATTCGCTTTTAATGCCGCCTCAAAAGCGTTTTGTAAAATATTTCCGACCAATGTTGTAATGTCAAACATCTCAAGCTGGATTTTTTCAGTCAGCCTTCCTGATACCGTAAATTCTACTTTCTCTTTTTCAGCCAAATACGAATAATAATTTACAATGATGTCAAGGAAGCTGTCTCCTGTATGAATCTTCAAATCAAACTCACTCTGAATATTCCATATCGTATCTATATATTCCTTGGCTTCCTTTGTCTTTTTCTCATTTAACAGTTCCCTTAAAACCCCCATATGATTTACTAAATCGTGTTTAAACCGCCGTACAGCCACAGATTGCCGCAACTGGTAGTCGTATTGCTGTTTCTGCATATACATAAAAGATTGGAGTTCCCTGTTCTGCCTGTCTGACAATACATTTTTCACAGCCAGACTGAGCGTGAGAAAAACAGAATAGATTGCGCCTGTTATGCTGATAAAAAATACTGCATATGCGTCCCAGCCATACATGGTATGATTTTCGTTAAAGGAAACAAAGACAAAATTGTAAAACATTTGAAAGATACTTCCCTGAATCAAAAGCGCAAGCTTATATTTTAACCCTATATCATGCAAATAAACTTCATGTTTCCTTAAAATCAGCCAATAAACTAAGAGATATATTAAAAATGAAAGAAAATAGGCAGGTTCCATCCACCATGCAATATTTGCGCCGGTAATTCCTCTGCCTATCATTACAACCTGTATCAGCATAACGCTGAATGTATCTATTATCCCGGTAAAATACATTATGGAAGCGCTTAATATAGTTAAATGGACTAACCTATCCTCAAAGAACAGAATAATGGAAAACACACTCCAAAGAATGTAAACAATCGGAGAATTGACATCATAATATGCGCTCAAAGCGCCTGCAGACAGTACGACTACTATAGAAGCGCCAGCAAAAAGCTTGTTTTTTCTGGGATTGATCCTAAATCCAAAATAAATTATGAATAAATATATTAGATAATTTAATATGTTATCTACAATATAAATCATATCTTTTTACACTTCTCCTTAAAGGCAAACGGGCTATTGCAGATTAAAATAGCACCAATAAAACCGCCTGCCAATGTATTTATCACCGCTGGTATGTGCTGCCAATTTTTATTATATACATACAATCTGGAAAACACAAATTATAATTTTTTGTAAAGCTTTTTCCAATAGCAGATTTGCATAAAGGTATCGCTCCATCTGCGGCGTATGGTATTCATTTTAGTTTTGATGATATCTTATTGAATTATAGCATGAGATTTACAGAAAATTTTTCGATTGGCGAAGCTGAGGCAGAAGCTAAGCTTGCCCAAAAGGATGCGGAGCTTGAACAGGCAGAAAAATACCACAGATGGGCGTTGGAACATGGTTATAAGGAAGACTAAATAAATTATCCTACCTAAGCGCCACAGCCTCCGCCCTCGTTTTGTAAAACACAGCCCTTGAAACCTTGCTTTTTTCCAAATATCCGTTTGCTTCAAGATTTTGAAGCACCTTCCTGCGCAGATATGTCGAATCGCTAACCCCAAGATACTCTGCAATCTCCAAAACTTTCCGCGCCTTATAATAACAGAAAGACAAAACCCTTCCGTCAAGCTCCGTACCGTTCGGCACAGGCGCATAATCAAGCTCCGGAACGCTGCTGTCCTCAACTCCGCGGTCATATGTCAAATCAGGAAGCACTAATGTAAAATGGTCTGATGAAGAATATATATACGGCTTATGAGGCAAATCAGCCTCCATATATTCTTCCGTTATTTTGTCAAAGCCTGTTCCCGCAGCTTCCATTACATTACAGGCAACAAGCACATTGGATATCAATTCATTTCTTCTTTTGGATATGACACCTGACAAATCATAAGTTTTCCCCAGCTTTTCTCCCCTGTAAAAACCTCCCGGCGATGATATCTCCAATCTGTCTTTAAACATATCTATTTGTATTTGCGTGCCGTCCAAAAAATAATCCCTATGCGCAACCGCATTTATAACTCCCTCAAACAGCGCACGCTTAGGATAAGCATCAACATTCTTTCTGGCATCATCTAATTTAACCACAGAATGATTCATTCTCTGATTTACAAAATCCATAATGTAATTGATGACCGCCGTAATATTTCCGCTAAACCTGTTTATCGTCACTATTCTCTCGCTTCCTTTATTGAAGCCCGAAAAAACAGAACACTGAACCTGAGTTTTTTTATCACTGTAATCGTCCGAAAACAAGACAGCGCCATTCAGCAGATAGCCCTCGGCATTATAAAATCCCATTGACTGCAGAGCCTTTTCTTTTAGTTCTCTGCCGCCATTATGCTCAGAATAAAAATCCCTCAGCGCCGAAAATTTTGACGCGTCATATTTTGTGCCTGAAACCAAAACATCATATTGTGTGTTTTTGCTTTTCACGCTCATTTCAATAATTTCCTCATATGTAGCGCCGTTTGTAAATCCATCCCTCCTCATAAAAATGGAAGGAATACCCTTATATTTCAAAATAATCGGCTTAATCGGCGATTCATCAACACTGACCTTGATTATAAAACGCTCACTCTGATTTATCTCATAGCGGACAAACGAAAGCTTCATCTGCGGTCTTGGGACTAAATGCTCATTGACCTGATTATTAAAGTAATTCCGCTCGTTATCGGCAGACTTTCTGTCAAATCCAATCAGTTTATTCGTCTTATCTTCAACCCCGATGTAAAAATCTCCTCCGCCCGCATTGGCAAATCCTGCTATGCTTTTGAGCCATCCGACAACATCGTCACGGTTCAGCACGCTTTTACATTCAAATTTATCGCTTTCAAGCTGCAAATCGCCTATAATTTCTTCCAAATACATAAAACCACCCTGTCGTTTTTAATTAATTCAATAATACTTCAATATCAGTTCAATGTCAACTTCAATATTACTTCAATTATAACTTCAATATATGTTCAAGTAAGCTTCAATTTCTTTGAATTATCAAAAGTATTTCACGTACAGCCGCGCTTTATGCAACTTAAATTCCTTCCCGCCTCTTTCATAATCATATTTTTCCATCATTATCCTATCCTCCATCCCTATACTTTTTCAAACTGAAACGTAAATAGAAATGGCGGGCGATAAGAAAAGCGTCCATTGGTTTTCTCCCAACAAACGCTTTCCTGCCTTAAATGCCTATTTTGTTTTACTGTTGTCTTATTCAAATCCTGCTTTGACTTTTATTTTACACCTCAATAGACTTCTGCCCCATACTCAATGTCAATCCCTTTATGTTCGTTCAGGACATAATCCTTCCCGCCGATTGTCACAGTCTGTCCGGGCTGGAATTTATCAAGCTGAAATGTCTTTCCGCTGACAAGCGCATTATACCGTTTGTCATATGTTTCCTTATCGAAAAGCGTCATGGCGTCCTTGTTGGCGGACAGATAATAACTTTGGGAGCGATTTCCCACAGTCACAGTGAAAAAACCGTTCTGAATACCAACATCCGTCAACTTCTGCCTGATTTCTTTCTGACTGTAACGCTGTTCAATGCTCCATACATTCCCATGCGCCACATCCTCCCAAAACTCCGCATACTCCACTGCTTCCTTGTCAATGCGTTCTTTCCCAAAATTGGCAAATGTGCCTGCGTTTAATGAAGATCCCATCGAAAGCACAGTATGGTTTCTGCCGTCCTTCCCCTTGAACTGATAATATGAATAGCTGTCAAAACGCACCTCGTTATCCTTTACGGACATCTGTTTGGGATTGTGGATTCCCAGCGCATCATTTACATCATCCGGATTAAAATACATCTTTTCACCAACGGGATGGCTTCCGGCGTACTTGCCATTGCTTCTATATTCGTTCTCGCGCCCCTGAAAATAAGTCAATCTTCCGTCATAGCCAAGCGTATAGCTGTCATATTTTTTGATTGCATCCAGTATTTGCTGCCCTGAATAAAATGGTCTTCTTTGGCTCGGTCTTGCGCCCGCCAAAGTTCCCTGTCTTGTATAAAGCTTCGATTCTGTACGGTTTCCCCTGTGGTAAAGGATGCCGTCCTTCATATATGTTTTGGAATACTTATTGACGCGGTTTCTGTCCGCATTTTTATTTCCTACGTGGTAAAGGACGCCGTCCTTCATATATGTTTTGGAATACTTATTGACACGATTCCAGTTCGGCATATTTGCACTCCCGACATTCCTGCTTCCAAACATTCCTGACATTGTGGAATGTCGGTTAAAAAAGCTGCTGCTCATAAAATTATTAAAGAAATTTCCATTGATTCTCATAGCTTTTCCCTCCTTGCGCTTAACAGCTTGAAATCCATTTCCTAACTCACATCAAAGCTTACAGCCTTACGTCTACATGGGCATATACAGCGCTCTGCTGCTCTGCGGGAGCTTCTGCGTCCAAAAGGGGTTCGGAAGCGTCTGTGCCTTTACTGGTTTTATTGCTGTCCGCATGAACGCTGTCTGGCTGCTCATTTTCTGATACATTGTCTTTTGTCTTTTCTTCTTCGGCATCTGACGCGTTGGTGTCTTTGTCTGCTGCCTGTTCGTCGGCTTTCTTGGCTTCTTCTAATGCCTTATTCGCTTCACCAAGCGTTTCTGCCTGCGCCTTGGTAACATCCATTGCTTTCTGTTCCACTTCGGCAAGCTCCGCTTTCTTTCCCTCTGTATTGGCTGTCTTCCCGCCTGTCGCGCGGGCTTCATCAAGCTTAATCTCTATTTCCAGAACTCCCGCCCTGCCCTCAAAGGCTGATGCGACATTGCCTTGGATTTTTGCCTGCTTTAAGGATGTATCCGCTGAAATCATCGCTGCCATATTTGCCTGAGAAATTCCTGCGCTCCTGCTGTCCGCATTTGCGCCCTTGCCGCCAAGCATATCGTCCATGGAAGAGCCTTTTGCCTGCTGCTTTTCTGAGCGTTCCGCCCTGCGTTGTTCCATCTGGTGTTGTCTGAGCTGCATATTCAGGTCGCTGATCTGCTGCTGTATTTCCTGACGCTTCTTCATCTTTTCTTCCAGTGTCATTTCTTCGTTGGAAGAAAGCTCCTGTAACTGTTTCTGCGCATTGGCAATCTGGTTTTGAATGTTCTTGCTGTATGAGTCCATTGCCTGATTCATTCCCATCTGCGCTGTCTGCGTGTTTGCTCCGCTGATTCCGTTAATTGTCATTGTCAATCCTCCTCGTTTTCCGAAGGAAAATGCGCGCCTTGCGGGCAGAGGATTTTCCTCCCTGAATTTGATAGCTTGAAATCCGTTTCCCGTTTTCAATTCAAAAGCTTTTATATCTGCATATCAAAATTGTTACCTGACACAACAGGATTTTTTACCTTATCGGGCTGTTCCTGCGCTTCTTCTTTTGCCGCATTGATAAAAATCTTCATGTCATCATCATTAAAATAAATCTTTCCGTCGTCCGCATTTTCCAGCTTTTCTGAAAACAGCTTTTCAGCCTTATCCTGTGCAGTATCAGATTTGACAACAACAATGCTGCCCTGATCCTGACTGTCTTTTGTCTTTTTTGCTTCTTCGGCTTTTTCTTCTAACTGTTCCGTAAGCTGCTCTGCCTTTTTACGGGCATTTTCGCGGGTTTTTTCTATCTGCTTTTTGGAATTTTCTTCTGCTTCCTTGCGGAGTTTTTCATTTAATTCGTCCTTTTTTATTGTCATAGCTGTATGGCAATATTTTCCATTGGCATCTATGTAGCTGTGCCTATATACTACAACACGCCCACTGGCTCTACACATATTCTCACGCCATTGCGTCATTTTCTCAACACCTTGTATTAGCTCTTTCATTTCCTTTTCCTTTGCGGGATCATTTTGCATTTTCTCCAAAAGTTTCGGGTTAATAGTCAATGTCTTACCCGTTTTATCAGTGGCATAGCTATTCCCAATGCGAAATTCTACGCTTGGCGCGAGCTTTTCTAATTCTTTCATGTACTCCGCTGTGCTGTTTGCCTTGCTGCTTTCTGTGTTGGAATTTTTCCGTGCAGCCGTCATTTCCGATACTTCCGATTTTGAAGCTGCTTTCTGCTTTGCTGTTTCCTGTTGTTTTTGCGTCGCATAGGTATTCTCATATGCGTTATAATTGTTTGTAATCTCCATTGCCATAATAAATCCTCCTTGTTTTCCGAAGGAAAATATCTGCCATACCTGCATGGATTGCGTCTTTGCAGGAACAATGTCCAACATGCTGTACAGGATTTTCCTTCTTGATAATTGAAATTATTTGAACTCCGTTTCCATTTTCCCATTACTGCCACTTGCCATAATGTCACCCTTCTGTAAAATTTATCGGAGGAAATTTACCAAAATTAACAAAATTGTTGTGAACAGCCCTTTTTATGTTGTGAACAGTCTTTTTTTATTTAATCTGAAGCATAATGCTCACAATCACTTCGCCGTCCCGCTGTTCAAAAGATACGTCTCCCATATATTTTCTTGCAACCCTGCGTATATTTTTCAATCCTATGCCATGTTCCCCGCTCTTTTTTGTTGTAAACGGCAGTCCGCTTTCCGAATCAATGTACAATTTACCCTGAAAGCTGTTTCGGATAATCAGCGTATATACACTGTTTTGACGGAAGGAATATATCCTTATATACGGCTTATCTCCATTTGCCGACTCCATACAATTATTGAGCGCATTATATAAAATAACGCTGAGGTCAAACGCATTCAGCTTCGTATTTTCAGGATAATGGAAATCACAGCCGAACGCGATTCCCGCTTTCTCGGCTTCTTTCTTCTTTTCCAGCAAAATGATATCTGTGACAGGATTGCCTGTTTTTATTTCGGGCGTAAGCTCTTTCCATTCATCACTTAGCCTTTCCAAATATGCGCGGGCTTCCCCGCTGTTCTCAGTGCCGATAAGACGCTCCAGTACCTGAATATGGTTTCCCATATCGTGGCGCATGGAACGGATGTCGCTGTAAAGCCTTTCCACTCCTTCAATGTGGATTTTCATATCATTTATCTGGCTTGCAATAAGCTCCCTGTCCGACTGTTCCTCCTGCGATGTTTTCAGGCTTTGAAAAACAAAAATCATAACAAGGATTGCTGTTATAGATATGAGGTAATACAATATGCACAGTACATCATATATCCCCGCCATTCCGGATTTGACCTGATAAAACCGAAATATCGCGCTGCCAATCACCTCTGACAGCGACGGGACAATCAATAAAAGCAGCTCCCTTATTCCCATGTACCTGTTTTTGCTCTCATATGTCCTATTAACTGTCCTGACTGACAGATATAAAAAGAGTGTGCAGAGAAAGATATTTAAAATCCTTACTGACACATAGACTCCATACCACAGCCATTCCATCGCCGCGATTTTCTCACTCATAATCAACGGCTCAAAAAAAAGACTGTCTATTTTCCCAGCCAAGGCAGACGACAGCTCACATAAAGAAAAAAATGTAACCGAAAGGAAAATTTTCTGGTTTATATTTTTCCTGTCCTCTATGCACATTACGATAAAAACTGCCAATATGCCCGCGAAATAAGCAAAAAAGTTATTTACCTGTACAGGCAGCCTATATAAGAAGACCATCACAGCCAAATAGACTATTCCGACACTGAAGGCTTTTTTCCGCTCCCACAAATAGGGCAAAACATATATGATCAGGCACGCTGCCACGAAGATAAGCTGGATAATATCCGCGGCATAAGATGTGCCGTTCCACCATAGCTCCAGTCGGCTCATTTGATTTCCATACCTTTCTTTGTAGTGTATTTCAAATATTTTTTCACAAAATCCGAATAATTAGGCTTCGCAATCGGCACTGTTCCAATGCCCATTTCTACTGATGAGGCATCATATTTCTGTACATATTTAAAATGTATCAGGTACGACCTGTGCGGTCTGAAAAAATCTTCTCCCGCCTTTTTCTCCAAATCTGAAATTTTTCCATAATACTCAACCGCGCCGTCCACCATATGGACAATGATTTTTCTATTGAACACTTCAGCGTATATTATCTTTGCCAGCGAAAGCTTTGTATGGATTCCCGACATCTGCACCATAATATATTCTCCCTCATCAGCTTCCGCCAGCTTTCTGCTCTCGACCTTTTTTACTGCCTTTTCCAAAACATCAAGAAATTTATCATCTGAAAAGGGCTTGACAATATAATTAAGCGCATCGACATCAAATGCCTGAAAAACGTATTCTTCAATCGCCGTGACAAATATAATGAGCGTGCTGTTATGTTGTCCCCGCAAAGTCCTTGCCGTTTCCATTCCATCAATTCCCGTCATCTGTATGTCCAAAAACAGGATATCTATATGAAACGTACTGTTCAGCAGCTCATTTCCTGAAGAGAATTTGCGTACCACCGCATTAGGCAATGCAGCTTTTATTTTTTCCTCAAGCATATCACACATAATCTGCTCGTCGTCGCAAACCGCTATGTAGACTGTATCGTTGCTTATCAGTCTGACCGAAGCGCTCTTGGTGAAATTGTGATCCATAAATGCCTTGTCCTCCTGCTGTAGTTTCCTTAATATTTGATTATATCATATATTTTCGGATTTCATTGTGCATGTTGTGAATGATACCTTGTTTTGTTGTGAAAATTTTGTTATCATTTATTGAATGGCAAAATTGTGAAGTATTTGAAAAATATTTCCATGAATTAAGAGCGCGAGATTGTATTTTAACCCATCTCGCGCAAATAGACTTCATATTTTTTTAGATCTGTCAACAGACTCTGGCGTATATCTCATACGAGTCCCGAAAACTCCATGAAGATATTTGCGTCGCTGCCTTGGGGATACCAAAAAAAGAATCCGATTCTTCCTTTATATAGATACCAGCCATGCAATGGTGATCTCTCATCTCCCAGCCACTTTTCAATAAACTTTTCTTTATTTTCCAGCCATATATCTATACTGTATCCGAGTTCCATATAAACTGTTCCTCTGTAGTCCGTAAGCCTGTGTTCGATTTCGTCAATGCCAATGAAATCAGCAAGCGACACCTCATTCCCGTCAGCAAGCGATACGGTAACGGCATAACATCTATTGTCTACGCCTCCGCCGAATCCAGTCGTGCTATGATAAAAAATACTGATATAATTTTCATCCGCATTCGCTATATCGTAATAGCAAGAATATTCCGCATTGATTTCCTGTCCTAATTTTTCATCGTAATTGAGCATTGCCGTTTCATAGAAGATCCGATTGATTTTTTCGCCCAGTCTATCATTTATGGCTTTATCGGAAAATTTTATGTTTGGATATTTTACACTGGAATACTCAGGCAGGAAGTGGTCATGGTCAATCACATACGTTTCTTTCGTGATCTCATAGCTTTCACCGTTACTCAACCGTACCGTTATTTCTTCAAGCGCTTCATCCCAAATATTGGTGGTGCCAATCTTCACTCTTGTATGCGACATGGCAAGGCAAATGAGCGTCACGCCCAGTAAACAAAGCAGGATTATACATATCTTATATTTAGTTTGGAAAATCTTTTTTATCGATAGCCTCGATGATTTCATTTCAGCTTCTTTCTGCCTTTCCCTTAGCATTACAAAATTTCAAAAAGGATTATCCCTTTCTTCCCACGATTACCGCGTGATTGCTCATATCTATTATTGTTTTTTCTGAGCATACTGACAGATGATAGTTTAACCATGTCGTGAATTGCTCATCATTCCAGCTGTCTACCTTATTATGAAACAACGGCGCTAAGCCGTCCTGCGCAAAATGGTCTACTATTTCCATGCCGTTTTCCATATACATTTTCTGCATCTCATCAAATGATGAATAATATGTATCAGTCCAAAAGCATTTTGGATCGTCATGCAGCAGGACACCTGTGTCCCTGATTTGGCACAGTAAGTCTTTGTCTAAATATTTATTGTCCGACACAGCCATCATCTGATTGAGGTACAACCTTGGAATGTATGCGGTAATAAGATACCCGCCTTTCTTTAGGACTCTTAGAGATTCGCCTAAACATTTTTTCCTCGATTCCTCTTTTGTCAGGTGATAGAACGGTCCCATATTTAAAACCACATCAAACATTTCATCTTGGAAACAGCTCATATCAGTTGCGTCCAATACTTTTGTTTCCATTGAATATGGCTTGCTTTCCAGTTGAGCGTCAATTATTTTGATATGCCGCGGGGTTATGTCTGTCGCGGTTAATTTATGTCCTTTATCAGCCAGATAAAAAGCGTATGCTCCTGTTCCAGCGGCGCAGTCTAAAATATTAAGACTTCCTTTTAACAAATCATCAAATTTTTTTATTGTTGTGAGGAACTCTATTTTTCTTGCGTTATTTGTTGTAATTCTGTCTTCTTCGCGATAATTTTCATAATAATTTACTACTTCATTGCTCATAATATCTCCCTTTTCGCTTTAACAGAGCAAGCCATAATAATAAACGCTACCTTCGCATTTTTCCGTGAAAAGACTAATACTTCTTTAATTGTACATTTATTTATTTTTCACACCAATACCCCATTCTTAATGCACCTGCGTATTTGTGCCCTAATCACAAATTGACTAATTTTCATCTATCAGAACTTCCTTACCTTTAAATGCAAAACCGTACTTGCGTATTTTTTCGGCGGGTATGCCTTCAGCTGTCAATCCTGCCGCGTACCCTTTTTCTTCTATCTGATTTAACGCCGCCTTTAGGGTATCATCAAGCGTCTTGTCCCTGCGCGTGTTAAATACCTTAAATTCTATTATGATAGCGTCGTCCTGCATATTTTTTGGTTTCAGCATCACGTCATATCTGCCAAAGCCGCTCTCTCGGTTTGACGTTATCACATACCTGTCCTTTAGCTCCACTATAAGCCCTAGTACAAAACCATGGTAAAAACGTTCAGGCTCAGTGCGTTCAGAGCTGCGACCGCCCGTATCAAAGCTGCTGAATATTTCCTCCGATACTCTGTTCATGTATTCGTTCATCGCGTCAATATCCCCAAGCAGCAGCGCTTCCACAAACTCTCCGTAGCCTGACGCCTGCCTGAACCACCCTCGTATCATTTTTTCAAACATAACTGTGACTTCATGATTTGTAAGCACCAGCTCGTACTCCTGATTTTCGTCCTCGCCAATGTCGCCATAGCCTTTATAACTTTTAACGCGCAGATAGCCCGACGCAAGCATAAGGCTCCATAACGTTTCTGGGCTGCCGTCAAGCTGGTTGTAGACAAGCTGCTCATCTATGTCTGTCAGTATAGAACCGCCGCCAAGCAGGACTTCAAAAAGCTTCTTCGTACCCGCACCCGACTCGCGTACCTGTTTGTTTATAAGGCTGTTGGAGCTGGTGTCCGCCCAGTAAGGCGCAAATTTTTTGGAAGCTAAATAATTCAATATCGACCATGGATTATATATATCTGTTTTTCTGCCGAACGTGAACCCATCATACCACCATTTAACCGTGTCCTTGTCCATAAGCCCAAACTCGTCCATCGCACTAAAAACTTCCTGTTCGGTGAAGCCAAACATATTGGCATATTTGTCAGAAATAGTCGTTACAATCTCCAAATTATTCAAATCGGAAAAAATCGACTCCTTACTAACCCTTGTAATCCCTATCATAATCCCGCGCTCAAGCCACGGGTTTGTCTTAAATGCTGCATTATACAAATTTCGCATAAAAACGACAAATTCATTTCCATATCCAGCAGCATATGCTTCCTGCATCGGCGTGTCATATTCATCTATAAGGATTATTACCTTTTTGCCATAGTAACGCGCCAGAAAATCAGATAATCGGCAAATCGCCATAATGGCAGTTGTATCACTCATATCAAATGATACCATATCAAAAAAATCCATATCCGCTTGTGACATCGTATCACTGTTTCTTATAAATGAATACTGCATATAAAGATTGACAATAATCCAACAGACTTTTTCCTTTGCGGCTTTATAGGTTCTTTCCTTTATGTCAGCAAAACTTAGACTTATTACAGGATAAGTCCCTTGAAGCTTTCGATATTTTTCATCATTCCAAATGTTCAGCCCCTCAAAAATACTGCCTTTTCCCGCATGATTCACGGAAAAAAATCTCTCCACCATGCTCATAGTGATTGTTTTCGCGAAGCGGCGCGGACGCGTGATAAGCGTCACACTGTCATTGCTCTCCCACCAGTCCTTGATAAAGTCTGTCTTGTCTATATAAAAACAATTTCTTGATATAATTGTCTCAAAATCCTGTATTCCTATGCCTACTGTCCTTGCCATATTTGTCTCCCGTATGTGCTGCATAACCTTCGATTATTTTTAAACCATTTTAGCATATACCACGTATAATTTAAATAAATTTCACACATTTTGATTTCAAAACCGCAATTAGGTCTCAGAACTCCCTTTTACCTGTTAATAAACGCCTCTTTTGATTTTTTCCCATTCTTCATTTCCCCGCATATACTCAAACGCTTCATCATCTCTAAGCGCTTTTAAAATCTTCTACTTTAATCCGTCTGAAAAATCAGAATCAACAGTTTTTTCGCCATCTCATGATTATCATCTTCCATATAAAGGACGCAGGAATTATTTTTTACTATCAGTTAATTTTTGACTGCCTGCTATCACAGCTCCATTTATAAATCAAGACTATGCTGGTCCAGCAAAAACTGCCTTATTCCCATTGTAGTAATGCCGACATCATCTCTTTTCAGCTTAATGTTATTTCCAACCACCACAATTTTCTTGAACGAATCTCCTATAGAAAGCAGCGGCTTTTCTTCCTGTGCTTTCTTCTCATCATCAAAAATCGCAAATGCCGACTGAATATAATACTTGTTGTTTCCTCTATATGCTATAAAGTCAACCTCCAGCTGTTTTCTCAGCCGTTTTCCTGCGCTGTCAGTCTCTCTTACCTCGACAAGTCCCACATCAACCGCATATCCGCGCCTTTTCAGCTCATTGTAAATTATATTTTCCATCAAATGAGTTTCTTCGATTTGTCTAAAGCCAAGTCTCGCATTGCGCAGTCCGATATCGACAAAATAAATCTTTACTGGTGTACCAATATATTTTTTCCCCTTTATGTCATAGCGGTTTGCAATATCCACAAGAAAAGCATCCTGAAGATAGTCAATGTACTTTTTGATTGTCTTGTTTGTTATACTGCTCTGCGCAACAGAATGAAATGTTTTCTCCAATCTAGTCGAATTAGTGAGCGAGCCGACTGACGATGCAAGGATATTTACCAAATCCTCCAATTCTTCCGTGTTAGCTATTCCGTTATGCTCAATCAAATCTTTTAAATAAGTTTCCTTAAACAAATCCGTCAGGTACTTTGCTTTCCGCTCATCTGTATTAAATGATAAAATTTGAGGCAGACCTCCGTATGTCATATATTCATTAAACGCCTCGTCCTGCGTTCCATTAAACGCCGATACATATTCTTCAAAGGATAATGGATATACTCTTATTTCATCACCACGTCCCCTGAATTCCGTAAGAATATCCGAGGACAAAAATTTTGAATTGCTTCCCGTTGCATATACATCCAGATTTTCAATTTGAAGCAGGGAATTTAATACCTCTGAAAAATCCGGTACAAGTTGGATTTCGTCCAGCATCACATAATATTGTCCATCGTCTTTTATCTGCTCTTTAATATTCTTATACAACACTAACGGTTCTCGAAGCCATTTATTTTCGATATTGTCCAGAGCAATCGATATGATATGGTTTTCCAAAACCCCTCTGTCAATCAAATCCCTTTTAAATATTTTAAACAAGAGATATGATTTACCGCTTCTCCTTACGCCCGTTATTACTTTGACAAAGCCGTTTTTTTCTCTCTCTCTTATTTGTTCCAAATAAAAATTTCTTGATATTTCCATACATTTCATTCCTTATTTTAGGTCAAATGACCTGTTTTGTGTAATTATATCATCTTGCCGTCAAGCAGTAAAGACTTTCATTCCTTATATCAATTTTTCCATCAGAAAAAATCTGCCTTTTCTCCAATCAGCAATACCGACTTTGGAATATCCACTATCAGCATACAGTTTCAATGCATATGGATTTTGGGAAAATACATCCAACCGAATAGCCTTTATACTGCAGCATTTTAACTGGTTCTCAATATATTGCAGCGTCATCCGCGCAATACCCCTGTTCTGATAAGTTGGCGCAACGCATAATCTGTGGATTACACAATAGTCTTCACCGCCGTACCGCCACTCTCCATTTCGGTACTGTGCGTCACATTCTTTGTTTAAAGCATATACAACTGCAATTTCATTATGAAGCGCACCTATATACAATTCGTTTTTTCTGACATCTGCAATGAAATCCCCTTTAGTAGGATAAATCTCATCCCATTGCTCGATACCACATCTCTCCATTTGCCTGACAGCGCCTTCAACCAAACGGAAAATTTCATCTATATCAGTCATCTCAGCTTTTCTATATATAATTTTCATTTGTCCGTCCTCATTTAAAATTTCATACAGCCAAAAGCCGCAGCAAAAAATTTCTTTTTATTCTAGCATAAAACGCTTGCGATTTAAATGGATTTTATTCTATTAGCTCTGTTTATTAACTCTTTTTATCTGAAATCACAAAAAATTGCCTATATGCTTCCTGTAAATCCTCGACGGTTCTCCCTCCATATCATTCATCATCTGATAAAACTCAAATCCATACTTTTCATAAAGCCCGATATGATTTGTAGATATAAAAATATCCCGTACATTTTGGGACTGCGCGATTTTTTCAATTTCACCAAGCAACCTGCCAAAATAATGATGCCCTCTGTACTGCGGAAATGTATATACAAACCCTATCCATGGCGTAAGCGTTGTCGGCTGTATATCGTCTTTCTCCGCATATGTGCAGAATGAAACAAGCTCATCTCCATCAACAAGCATCAAAACCTTGGAATTTTCCCCTACTGTTTTCTTAAATGTATTTCCGCTCAACAATTCATACAGAAACTGCCCCGCGCTCCATTCGCTTTTACTTATCTGCTCCAGCCAGTGCTGCTGCCTGTCACAGGCATAATAATCTATTACTTGCATTTTCATTTTCCCCCTTTTCGGCACACAATAATCGCGGCAGCCTCGTCAAATACTTTCTCAACCGTAAATCCCGCCTCCTGCAGCAAAGCCTTCTCATGCTCCATAGTCAGCGGAATATCAAAATGGACAAAACAGTCATCTGGAATATCGGACTGATTTCTCCGTTTCAAATAGGCATCCCGCAAAAGCTCCTCCTCCTCGTCGCAGCAGGCAATGTAGTCCCCTAAAATAAAGACGCCTCCCGTCTTCACGCTGCCGTAAATTTTGGAATACAATTCCTTTTTCCGCTCTGGCAGGAAATGATGAAAGCTTTCAAATGAAATAACGGCGTCCCACCGCTCATTCCCAAAATCGTATTTAAAATAGTCCTGAAAAATCGGAGTAAAACGCTTATCGGAATGTTTCTCCATCAATTTTTCAAGCATGTTTTGGCACAAGTCCACGCCTGTCACCTCCACGTCAGGCTTCCTCTGCCAAATCTTATCCAGCTCCAAACCAGTGCCGCAGCCTAAATCCAAGATTTTTTGACATTCAGGCGGCACTTCTTCTGCAAACAATTTATACGATTTCTCCCAAGCGGACATATGCTCCTCATAACTGTCCAAACGATTGGCAAAAAAAGACGACATTTCCTCCAACGGGACATCTGCCGTGTCATAAAGCCACTGTTTTAATCCTTGCAAATATTCTTTCTGTGTTTTCATGATAATTTTTCTCCCTGCATGATTTTTTCATATATAGATAACTACAAAACGTTTTCTAAAGCATTTGAATTTGTGCAAAATATGCAATTCCTATTTTTCATATAAAGTGTAGCATATCTCAAGACCGCCTTCCACCTCGCGCTTTTTTATAAAAAAATATGAGCCGATACTGGCATAAACTACGCCAAGTATCAGCCCACAGCTTTATTTGCTCATTTTTCTCAGAATACGCTGTATGCTCTTTACCGACAGAAAATATTTGCAGGCTAATTCCGAGGTTTTACTCCCCGCAAGGTGCTCCTCGTAGATTTGCCTGTCACGCGCCCAAAGCTCCTGCCTGATTTGCGTTCCCGCGCCCCACTCCTGCCTGTTCGCCCGCTTGCGCGGAATGTAAATATTTTCGCCGTCAACATACTGCTGCACCAATTCCATTACTTCAATGGGCAGAATTTCTTCTGCTCTTATATAGCCCATGTCTGCCTCCCTAAATCAATATTTTTTAGGAATAGCATTGGCTACAGCAACCTCATGAACATAACTTTTATTGCAATAGCCAGTGCTATGCAGACATAACATATCGTTTCATATGAAAAATCCCTCCTCCTGCAATTTCCAAAAACACAATATTCCAAATGGTTAAAAACTGCGCCTAATACATCTTGCTTTCATAATCCTGCAGCTCGTGAAAAATATTATCCACAAATACTACATTGTCTACAATACGATACAGCATAAAATATTTATGATTTAAAAAGTTAATGCGATGATATCCTAATTTGCGAAGTCTCTCATTATCACACAGCTTCAAGCTTTTTGCCACGAGTTTAAGACTTTCGATTGTCGCATCATAATCATTCAGCAAATTTTCCGCCGCCTGTATGCTCTCTTTCTCGACAATGAGATATTTGATAAAACGCTCTAAATCTTCTTCTGCATCTTTTGTAACCACAACTCTATAATCCATACTTTTCCCTCATATCGCGGGAAACCTCCGCCGCCTCCTTATACATTCCCAGATTCGCGTGTTTGCGCGATTTTTCCAGCTTATCCAGTATTTCATGCTCTGTCAATGCCCCATACGGATTTACCCGTTTTATTTCAAATGGAAAGCCATTTACCGCCAATGCCCGCGTTAAAAACATACGAATTGCGGTCGTGGTATCTGTTCCTAAATCCTTAAAAAGAGCATCTGACTTCGCCTTTAAATCATCATCTACCCTTACCTGAATCGTACTCGCCATTTACGCCGTCTCCCTTCCATATTTTAACTTTATAGGTAATTGCGAAACGCGTTCTAAACCGTCCAAATAGAATTACACAAATGCCTATTAGCCTTATGGTAATAATAACAAACAAGTAATGCTAAGTCAATACATTTAAAATGTTTTAGCATTGCTGATGAATGAAAAATAAATAAAAACATATTGCCTGACAATTCACGCTAATGGTATAATATTTCCATAAATAATCCAAAAATAAAACACGCGCCATCATCTAATTCCCACATTCTACCAAAGCATTAATAAAAAATCATCAAACCCGAGGACTACAACAATGATACTAAGCGCAAGCCGCAGAACCGACATTCCAAACTACTATTCGGAATGGTTTTTTAACAGAATAAAAGAAGGTTTCGCATACGTCAGAAACCCAATGAACGCGCATCAGGTAAGCAGGCTCGACATAACGCCGAAAGCCGTAGACTGCATTGTATTCTGGACAAAAAATCCAGCGCCAATGCTTGACAGGCTAGACGAGCTTGACCAGTACAATTACTATTTCCAGTTTACGCTGACTGGATACGGAAAAGATATCGAGCTTAATGTCCCGCACAAAAAGGATAAAATGATTCCCACATTTCAAAAGCTGTCACAAGAACTTGGTATGAAAAGAGTGATATGGCGGTATGATCCTGTCATTTTCACAAAAAGATATACCCATGAATATCATTTGAAAGCGTTCAGCCAGATTGCGGCGTCGCTTAGCGGCTATACCGAAAAATGCGTTATCAGCTTTGTTGACATATATGCCAAAAACAGAAAAAATATGGCTCATCTAAACACCTACGAACCCAGCAAAAACGAGCTGTTAGAATTTGCAGGGAAAATATCCGAAATTGCCGCCGAAAACGGAATATCCGTAGGCAGCTGCGCCGAAAGCATAGATTTAGGCAAGTGCAATATCACGCATAATTGCTGCATTGACAAAGCCCTTATTGAAGATATAATCGGGTACAGGCTTAACGCGGCAAAGGATAAAAACCAGCGCGCAGAGTGTGGCTGCATTGAAAGCATAGACATCGGAGCATACAACACCTGTAAAAACGGTTGCAAATATTGTTACGCAAATTACAGCGAGGAAAACGCCGCCAAAAATTATGCCAAATATAACCCAAATTCACCGATACTATGCAGCGCTATAGACGAAGATGATAAAATAACAATAAGAACAACAAAATTGCTGAAAGAACAGCAGTTAAGCATTTTTAATTTATAAAAAACAATCATTTAGACAATCTAAAGCTGCGTCTTTTGCAGCCTTAGATTTCTTTAATGTTTTTTATCGGTTCATTTCATCGACAATCTCTTTCGGCTTCGCGGTCATTTCCACCCATGCAGGGATAAATCCGCTTTTGACCGCGTTCCTCGCCGAGCGGATATTCGACCATGCCGAACAGTAAAACGGGACTTTTCCTCTTTTTAATATTTCCATAGCCAAACAGCTTGTCAGCGCCGACGCTATTCCCTTTCGCCTGTATTCGGGAAGCACGTCTATGCCAATCTGCCACATAGTATCACAGTCTGCCGAGCAGCCCGCCAGCCCTATAAGTTTCCCATCCAAATATGCTCCCACGCCCAAGATGTCTAACTCTTTCCTGTCCGCGCACAGCGCATTTCCCCATTCGGGCGTGTACAACTCGCCAAAATCAGTCGGCTCTAAAATCCTAATCTCAAAGTCACACGGCATAATTTGTAATTTCTCTATATCTGGCAGATAATATTCCGCCATAAAGCACACCATCTGCCCTTTCTGCAGCAGCCGCTCATTCAGCCAGTGCATATTCGGTGTCTCAAAACAGTGGTAAAATTCAAACTTATTTATATATTCTTCAACAATTTCCCTGTATTCATCACGGACAGACGCGACAATATTATTTCCATATGAAACAAGATTGCAGGCAATCGGCTCCTTATAATATCTCCGCGCACCCGCGCCCACGCCTGACTTTACGATAACATGCTTATCACAAAGAAAATCAGACGCCTTACAGTTTATATCTGTTGCAGACTGCTCCATTGCGATTTTGAGTATTTCCTTATTTGTCATAATTACATCTCCACAGTTTTTTCTTGTGCAATCCTTGACATTAAGGTATCCGCTATTTTGAGTATGCCGTATCATTTTTCGCAAGAAGATAAACACAATACTGGTTCATGCTAATGCCCTCCCTTTTGGAGTGTTCCGCTAAAGAACGGGGCAGACTGCGCGGCATTCTAATCTTAAACTGTCCAGAATAATTTTCCAGGCTGTCTGGCTCATAAATTTCTATATTTTCATCAATCGCAGCTTCCAGCCATGCTTTCTTGGCATCCAGTGCGTTAGCAGCCGCCGATTCGATAGTTTCTCCACAGGTAATGCAGCCAGGGAGTTCTGGATATGAAACCACAAAACCGCCCTCCTCAGTATCCTCTACAATTTCCATGCGATAATTTAATTTCATGTATTCATTCAGCGTTTTCATCATTATCACCCTCACTCTCTACAACCTGCTTCACCATCTCTACGTAAACCCTTTTGATGGGCTCATGCTTTGGTATTGCAACATGCCCCCATCACACTTAAGTTTATCCATAATTTTTCTGCCGAATGTTCTTTAAACCTAATGAATCCTTGTCCAATCACGGCTTTATCAGGACAAGCTATTGCAACTTGATACTGTCCATTTCCATAAGCTTAATATTGATAAAAAACGAATCACACGATATGCACCGCCTAAATGCCAGACTTCAATCTCAGCCTTCTTATAAATCTTTTGGAAACCCTATAAAACATTCCTCAAAATTAGATGTTCTTATCAATTCTTACATACAGAATATATTGTAATAACTTATTCAAAATAAAATTCTGTTTTAAAGAATTTTTCATTTTCCAACAGCAATGGAACATAACTAATGAGCAATTCCATCAAATCCTCCGAATAACTATGATACTGTTCAAAATTTTCCTCACTAATACCGCCCGTAGTTGCTACAAGAGTTCTTGCCTTAATTGCCAGATTATCAAGTTCCTGCATAAAAGATAAATACGTTACACTATCTTTTTGATCCGAAAACAGCACTTCGCAATGCTTTTTTATTTCCCAAAAAACATCTGAATTGCCCTCATTTGCATGTTCTCTTGCAAGCGGAATAGTCAAATCGTTTACTTTATAGCTGTCACTTTCAATAAGATCTCCAAGAATATGAACATAATAAATCAAAGCGCTAAAACTATTGCATTGTCCACAGACTCTTCCAAACAGCTCATTTCTTAAACCGAAGTCAAAAACCTTATTAACAGTTGAACATAGCAATTTCCTTCTTACCTGCCAGTTAGCTTTGTCATGTTTTTCTCCTTTTGGTATTGTGTATGAATAATCCCATCCACGATGAGTGTAATTTCGATGATTACCAAAAAAAATACCAGTCAAATCAAAATCATTAAGTTTAGGAATATTTTTTACTTTTTGTTCTTTTAAAAAATTTAATTCATTTACACCGCTGCCTCCACATTGATCGATAGCAAGATACGAAGCATATTCTAACATTTGAATTTTTTCACTAATGGATTTTGTGTGTGAATTTTTAAAATTACCATCTCCAAACAAAACCTGCTCCAAATATGCATCATGTTTATCAGCATCAAAGGCATATGTTTGTGTCGTAAAAAAACAAAACAGCAAACTGACCGTTATTACAAAAGACATTACTCGCTTTATCATTTATTTACCCTTTCAAATCGAACTTTGGGAAAAGGCTTTCCCTTCTTTACAACATTGTATGTCAACTCAATAACATCATCAGGCAATTCAGGAGCAGGTGTTATCTTGATCACAACCTTCATCCCGTCTGAATATTTAAACTTATCTGCCGTTTTGCTTTCATATGATGCCATAAAGTCAGTGTACAAAGCGCCTTTTTTTCTCGTGACTTCACTTAATACCCAATCATCAAATACAGTTTCGTTTCCAGCATTATTTACTATCACACTAATTGATGAATTTAATGCCATATATGATGCAGGAATAACAAGCTTCTCTCCATCAAAAGATAAATCATCTTCATTAATATTCAAAGTTTCATCTTTGTCAAACCGAAAACGATTATCAATAAACTGCATCAAAAAAATAGGATTTCCGTTTTCATGCAAAATACTGTCAATTTCATCTTTTTCCTTTGATGAAATTTTTAATTCATCAGCAAGGGAAAACAGCAAATCACAATTTAGATATAGAGCCTCGCTAATAGGAGGAAGCGCCGTTTTCCTTTCTGCCTTCAACATTTTATTATATTGCTTAATTTCCTCCTTTTCACGTTTAGTAGCGTTTTTGGGCGTTTCTGCTTTAACTATATCAGCAAGATATTTTTCATTTAAATTCCTTTGCTCATCAACAAGATAATTTACATTATCATATGCAATTTCATATGCTTTTTTCGCATACTCTTTATTATTAGTCTGAGCATACAAATCAAGATAGACCTGAGCAACATAATATGTAAGTGTCCAATCTGTATTATCACAATTATCTAAAATAATTTCTGCGTACTTTTCAGCTGTTTCAATATACTTATTATTTCCATATATCTGTTTAGACGCAATAATTCCAAGTGAAAGAACCTTTGCATAATCATAGTCTTTCCTAAAAATGCGAGATGAGATGTCTTCATATTTTTCTATAGCATCTATACACTTCCTATACTCATTGTTCTCATAGTAACTCTCTGCCAAAGTCAACCAATATGTACCAAATTCCTTATATGTTGATTGATTCGATTCCAAAAATGATATTCTGCGTGTAATGTTAGTATTATTTTTCCATGTTACAAACTCCTGAACAGCAGCTTCATTCAATGCATAATCGCCTGGAATATCATTGTCTCTAACTATGCTCACCATGTAATTAAATGCCTGTTTTCTACTGTTATGAAGTTCGGCAGACTCCTCATCATCTAATTCCCATCCGTCCTGTAAATATTCCAGATCTGTCTGCTTAATATAGTTTGAGTAACTTGCATATGAATCAATCCCCATATATACCACTGATGCAATGGATTTTAACAAATCTGCTGAATGCACAACATTAAGAACGCTAAGCGGACTTGGGATAGCCTGTCTAATAGCTTGTGCGCGATTTTGCTCATAAATGTACGCCAAACGTTCGCGCTTTACATCCACCATTCGATATCCTTCAAGTGTGTCCAAAATATTCATTAATTGAGCCTGAGTTCTTGAATCAACCGCATTGGGAAATGTATTATTCAACAAAGATGAATAGACACTTTCAATATATAGTCTGCTTCCCTTAGAAGCATTTATTTCCTGAGTGAGAACAGTGAGAAAATTCAGCATATTCAAAGAATTTCTTTGGGTATCTGTCATACCATTTTCTTTTTCATATGCCACTATAGCGCTATTATCAGGATCGGCAGCATTATCTTCTTTTTTTACTGACTGTTCATCAATAATGTTTTCTGTGCTTTGAACAGTTACTGTTTCTGTTTCCTTTCCTTCAATAATCGAGGCTGAATATTCTACGGTAGTAGTTTCTGTAGACTCATCATCATATGTTTGCTCAGTAATGTTATCAGACTCAGCTGTGCCATCCAATTCTTCTATTGACTGTTCAACAATGGTGTTCTCCCCATTTTCAACATCTACAAGTTCTGTTTCTTGTTCCTCAACAACAGCAGAGGTCGTTGTAACTTCAGATTCTACAGATTCCTCAGTTTCTGCAAAAGTATAGTCTGTTTCTTCTTCTATAAGTGCCTCAACTACGGAAGCAGACTCGTCATAACTATTTTCAGCAACAACTGCGCTTGACTCCGTAGATGTATTGCCTTGTTCTCCGCAGCCGCATAAAGTCGCTAACACCATACAAAAAGGAATTAACAAATCAAATAATCTGTATATTCTCTTTTTCATATATTTTCCAGTCCTTTCTTAATATTACTATAATCCGCTACACACTCTCTAAAATTTTTCATATAACGCAAATAAAACTCAGTTTTAACATTTTCTCAGACATTTACAAATATTAGGAAAGTTTTAGACTATGCCTTTTGCAGCCTTAAACTTTCCTAATATTTAATCTTAGACTATGTTTCTTGCAACCTTGAATTTTCTCACTGCCCCGCCCCAAGCGTCGCAGCAATCACAGCCTTGATAGTGTGCATACGGTTCTCCGCCTCGTCAAACACAAGCGACTGTTTGGACTCAAATACCTCGTCAGTGACCTCCAAATCCTTAAATCCGTACTTTTCCCCCTGCTCCTTGCCTATAGTCGTCTTTAAATCATGGAACGCAGGCAGACAGTGCAGAAATACCGCCTGTTCCCCCGCATTTTCCATTATCTGCTTTGTGACCTTATACGGCGCGAGCGCCTTAATACGCTCCTCCCAGACCTGCTCAGGCTCGCCCATTGACACCCAGACATCTGTATAAATAACATCTGCGCCCTTCGTTCCCGCATCCACATCCTCTGTAAGCGTAATGGTCGCGCCAGTCTGCTTTGCGTATTCCCTGCACTGCTCTACCAGGGCATTATTCGGAAAATACTCCTTCGCCGTACACGCCGTAAAATGCATTCCCAGCTTAGAGCAGGCTATCATAAGCGAATTGCCCATATTGTAACGCGCATCGCCCATATATGTAAGCTTTATCCCTTCAAGCCTGCCAAAATGCTCCCTTATCGTAAGCATATCCGCAAGCATCTGCGTAGGGTGGTACTCGTTCGTAAGCCCGTTCCACACAGGCACGCCCGCGTACTTTGCAAGCTCCTCCACAATGCTCTGCTCAAAGCCCCTGTACTCAATGCCCTCATACATTCTGCCAAGCACCCTCGCCGTGTCGGCAATCGACTCCTTCTTGCCAATCTGCGAGCCTGTCGGGTCAAGATAAGTCGTGCCCATTCCCAAATCATGCGCCGCCACCTCAAAAGAACAACGCGTGCGCGTGCTTGTCTTCTCAAATATAAGCGCTATATTTTTTCCGCGCAGAGTGTCATGCGGTATTCCTTTTCTTTTCTTATCCTTATACTCCGCCGCCAAATCAAGCAGATAAATAATCTCTTCCTTAGAAAAATCCTTCAATGTCAAAAAGCTGCGTCCCTTTAAATCCATAATCTCTTCCTCCGTTCTGCGAATTTATACTTTATTCTACTACTTTTCACACAAATACGCAAATCAAACGGCTGAAAAACTTATCAGAATATTCCGTTTATCTTTAATCCGAACCAAAAAATCATCCCATTGAAAATACAAACATCATGCTGCCAATACACTAACTAGCCCGAGCGTGGGCATATACCTCCTAAGGACCTTGGGAAGCGTCGGCACTTAGCGAAATAAGCTGCAAAAGCGCAGCTCCTTTTGTAGCGCCATTAAGCTTAGTACCGCTACGCTTCCCACTGAGCGCAAGCGATGTCCGCAGGAGGTATATGCCCACGCTCGGACACCATCATTCGCATAACAAAAAGGAAGCGCCGAAAAAACCAACGCTTCCCCATTTTTTAATTATCTCCACCCCGCAATATTTAAGGCAGCTCAAACTGATGCACCATCTCATTGAGCGTAGTCGCCTGCGCCGCAAGCTCCTGCGAAGTAGCCGAGCTCTCCTGCGCCGTAGCCGAATTGTCCTGTATTCCCTGAGAAATGTCCTCTATGCCGATACGTATCTGCTCCATGCTCTGTGTCTGCAGCGCCGCATTTTCAGCCGCCTCGGTAATCATTTTGCTCACGCGCTCAACCGCTGCCACGGTATCACGCAGCGACAGCACTACATCGCCCGCGCGCTCATTACCCTTATCAATCTCCTCCATAGACACATTGATGAGATCCCTCGTGGTATTCGCCGCCTTGGAGCTCTCGTCAGCAAGCTTTCCAATCTCGCCCGCAACCACTGCAAAGCCCTTGCCCGACTCGCCCGCGCGCGCCGCCTCTATGGAAGCGTTAAGCGACAGCAGATTTGTCTGATCCGCAATCTCCTCAATAGTCTGGATAATTCCTACTACCTGACGCGACGTCTCCTGAATTTTCGTCATAGCCTCCATCATCTGGTTCATCTGATTCTGGCTGTGCTCCATCATTGCCGTTACCTGCTTAGTCTCGTTTGCGGAAGCCTCAAAGCCCTTCCTGCTCTCATTTACCTGCTCTACCACAGAGCTTGATGTCGCCACAAGCTCCTCAACAGCCGCAGCCTGCGTACCTGCGCCCTCCGCGAGCGCCTGAGCCGCGTTTGCAAGCTCGTCCGCGCCTGCCGACACCTGATAAGCGCTCTCCGTGATGCCGCCCATCACTTCAATCATAGACTTGGAAATAAGCAGCAGCGCATCCTTAAGCTTTGCGAACTCGCCCACATAGTCATTTTTAAGCGAAACCGCAAGCTTGCCCTGCGCCATATCGCCAAGCACGTCTGAAATCTCGTCTATATAGCATATGTACTCTTTAAGCCTTGTAACCGTAGCGCTGATGCTGTCGCCAAGCTGTCCGATTTCATTCTCCGAATGTACATGTATCTCCACATCCAGCTCGCCCGCCGCAAGCTTCTTAGCCGTCTCGTTTAGATCCTTAATCGGCTCTGAAAGGCTGTGCGACGTCTTCATAATGCTAACCGAAATAACCACAATGCCCACGCCAAACGCAACAATAAGTGCAACCAGCATACCGTAAATCATTTCGTGGTACTCAAACGACGGCAGGCTGCTCAAGACGCTGTAGCCCGTCTCGCCCACATTTGCCGTAAAGCCGTACTTTGTACCGCTTTGAGACTTATATTTCATAAACTTCTGCTCACAGTTTTCAATAGCGCTCACTACGTTGCCCGAAAGTCCTGACTCGTTGATATTCTTCTGTATCAGCGATTCGTCCTCGTCATAGAGAATAGTGCCTGCCGACGTCACCAAAATCACGTAGCCGCCGCGCCCTATGGTATATGACTTCATAACGCTGATTATCTGGTCAAGCGAGGTATCAAGCCCTGCCGCCCCGATAATATTTCCCGATGAAGAACGCACGGGCGTTACCACGCTGAGTATCATATCGCCTGTACTTGAATCAATATACGGCTCAGTCAAAACCGTCTCTCCCGTCTGCGTGCATACAGACCATGCGCGCGCCGAAAAATCCCAGCCGTCGCCCGATGTAAAGCCGTCTGACTGCGTGAGAATGCTCGCGTCCATATCGGCTACCCATGCCGCCATAATGTTATCCGCGTCAACACCCGCAATATTTACCAAATCCTCATATACCGTCGGGAAATTAGGCTTTTGGGTGATATCGTCACCCGCCGATGTTTCCTCCAGCAATGCCACTATCTCGGGATTGACAGCCATCTGCTGCGACATCTTTATATACTGGTCAAAGAAGCCCGTGAGCCTGTTTGCCGCCGACTCCGATTCCAGCGTAAGCTCCGTCTCCTTTGCCGACATAATAGCCGACCAAACCATGACAATCGCGATAACAGCAACCACCACAAAGACTACAAAGACTCTTGTGCCAATCTCAACCATAATTTCCTCTGCAATCCTTTTGCGCGAGTGGCCTTTCTTTTTTGTGTTTGAACCCATTTTTTCCTCATTTCTGCGCGGCAAAACCCCAGAATATGCAGAAACCGCGCGTCTGCATATCTGTTTAGATGCAGGCATTTTGTCAATGCCAAATTAGTTACATTTATATTTTAACAGATTTATACATTATGCTCAATTATTTTTTGTCGGTTTTGGTATTTTTGGCTATTTTCATAAAAAATTGATAAAAATTTAGTGAAAATATTTCCCTTGACACATAAAAAACGCCTGTGCCGAAACACAGACGTTTATTCACAAATGTTTATATGCCTATTCCCTGCCGTACCAGAAGCCTATCTTACCAGAATACCTGATTTCCTATTATAATGCCATCCTTGCTGCCCGCGCGTCTGAAATGGAGCGCGTCACCTACATTCGTAACGCCGTTTATCGCCTCCTGCGCCGCCTGTATGCATGATGCCTTGATGTTGCCGTTTAATATGAGCGACTGCATCCTTCCGCCTGACGCCGGTGAAAACTGACCTGACGCATATATGACATCAATAATATTATTTGGATACGCGCCGCACCTTACGCGGTTCATAACTACAGCTCCGACTGCTACCTGACCTTCATAAGGCTCGCCGCCCGCCTCACATTGTATAAGCGCCGCAAGTATGCTCAGCTCATCGCCCGTAGCGATAGCCGCCTCTCTCTGCGCATTGCGCTCCGCCTTCTTCTTCTCCTCAGCCTTCTTTTTCTCGGCTTCCTCCCTCGCCAATATAGCTTCCATGGATTCCGCCGTATCAAGCTTAAACTCAACCTTTACATACTCCGCTGACACATATCCCGTCGTACCCTCGTAGCTCACGCTCACCCAGTCGCCGTCCTCCGATATCGCCTCAAGCATCTCGCCCTCTGACAAAAGCCCAAGCACCGGCGCGTTTTTATCCGCCGCCTTTCTAACCCTCAAGGTCTGCGTATTGGAATACGCTGTAAGCATGCCCACATTCTCCGCAAGCTCCTTGGCTTCTTCACCAAAATATAAATAATCATCCTTTACCCAACCGGTAACATCGCCTGACTTAAGCTTAGTCCATCCATCCTTGCGTTCAATAATCTCTCCGCCACAATCCTTGTAAAGCACACCAAGCTTCTTCGCGTCCGAATCAGCGCTTTCCCTGATGTTCACATACTGGTTTACATTCGCCATGACAAGCGTATCCTGTACCTCTTCCTTGTCGGCTTCCTCAATCTTCTTTTCTTCCATCTTCCTGTCAACAGGCAATGTCTTCTTCTGAACAATCCTTTGAATGTCAAGCTCACTCTCCAAAATGTCCACATCAAGCACCAATGCCGCGCCTGCTGCCGTATTGTTTGAATTCATCTTGTTTAAGGTGGTCTTGCTAGCGTCCTCTGCATTCGAAATCATAGGCACCGTACTAAACGCCGTAGCTACTGCCGTACCAATCAGCAGATATTTCCACTTTCTGCAATTTGTCTTCATAACTTACCTCCATGTTACACTTATGCCACAACTATTTCCGTCATTTTTAGCAAGAAATTTAAAATTTATAACAAATTTTAGTGCATTTCTTACGATTTTGTTTTAAATATTACATAATTGTTACATATTTATGTTTTTAATATATTAACAAAGAGTTTTTGCCTTGTCAAGTTATGAAGAAAATTTTATTGTATATTTTTCCGTACAAAGTTACCTTGTACATAGCCCGAACAGGGTTATACACCCCCTAAGGACCCTTGGAAAGCGTCGGTCCTTAGCGAGGCAGACTTTAAAAGCGTAGCTCCTTTTAAAACACTGCCGAGCTTAGTACCGCTACGCTTTCCACCGAGCGCAAGCGCGTCCGCAGGGGGTATATAACCCTGTTCGGGCGACCTCGCGCCATAATATCCAAGGTTCCAAGTCACACCCCCTTAGCCTTATCCACACAAGCCCCCACAGCATCAATCACAGCCCCTCTAAACCCTTTCTCCTCCAACACCTTCACCGCCTCAATCGTAGTCCCCGCCGGAGAGCAAACCATATCCTTCAACTCCCCGGGATGCTTCCCCGTCTCCAACATCAGCTTAGCGCTCCCCAACACAGACTGCGCGGCAAACTCATACGCCTGTCCTCTAGGCATACCCGCCGCCACAGCCGCATCCGCCATCGCCTCTATAAACATAAACACATAAGCAGGCGAACTCCCCGCCACTCCAATAAACGCATCCATCAGCCTCTCAGGCAAAATGCTAGCCTTCCCAAAGCTTCCCATAATCGCCATCACGACCGCCTTATCCGCATCCGCCACATCATCTTTCAAGCACACACAGGTACACCCCTCGCCAACCATAGCAGGCGTATTCGGCATACAGCGCGCCAACCTCATCGGCGCCCCAAACTGCTCCTCAATCCACGCAATCGTCTTACCCGCGGCAATAGATATCACAAGCTTATCCGCACCTTTCTCCATGACAATATCCCTTATCTCGTCAATCACTTCCGCAAAAAAAACAGGCTTTACAGCAAGAATTATAACATCAGCCTCACTCGCCGTTTTCCTGTTGTCCGTACCGGTTTCAATACCATATTTCTCCGCAATACGCCTCGCCGTCTCCTCCGTTTTAGACGAGCCCGTTATTTCAGAACTCTTGCAAAGCCCCTTTCCCAAAATACCTCCAATCATAGCCGAAGCCATATTTCCAAGTCCTATAAATCCTATTTTCATACTGCTTGTCCTCTCTTCCTTCTATATATATGTATTTGCAAAACACTATTTATCCACGCGCCTTACCCGCGCCGCCTCATACACCAATATCGCCGTCGCTATAGCCGCATTCAGCGACTCCACCAATCCCGCCATAGGTATACTGATACACCGCGAAGCCAGCTTTATAGTATCAGGCTTTAAACCGTTCCCCTCATTTCCTATAAGAAACGCCGTCGGTCCGGTATAATCCGCCTTGTCATACACGCACGCACCGCCCTCCTCGGAATCGACCGCCGCCGCATAGACCGACACGCCCACAGCCTTTAAAAGCCCTATTGCCGCACTAAGCTCATCCACCGAAAAAAACGGCACGCGGTAAATCGATCCCATCGTAGAGCGCACTACCTTTGGATTAAAAATATCAACCGTATTTTTTGACATAACCACGCCGTCCACACCCGCACCCTCGCATACGCGGAGTATTGTCCCCAAATTTCCGGGGTCCTGTATATCCTCAAGCAAGACAAAAAGAGGATTTTTTCCCGCCGAAGCCGCAACCGCCTGTTTCAAATCGTAACGCGGCTGTTTTATGACGCTCAAAATCCCCTGCGGTGTCTGCGTATCTGACATCTTCACAAAAACTTCGTCCGCAACTATCTCATAATCGATTCCCTGCAGGCTGCTGTCTTTGTATTTATTATAGAAGGAATACGATACATAAACCTCCTCAACCCAGTTCCTCGGCGCCTCGAAAAACATCTTTATGCCCTCAGCTATGAAAACGCCTTCCTCCCTGCGTGCCTTTGACTTCGCGCAAAGCGCCCTTACTCTTTTTACGCGGTTATTCGCTAAGCTGTTTATCATATTTATTCCCCATTCCACTCTCATTTTTCAGCCAGCCAATATTTGCCCGCACCACGAAACAGATGAGCAAACAAATAAGTGATTTGGCTGAATATCAATAATAACAGTACACTAACGCTTCACGAAAAGCTTATTGTCGCTGAGCAGCTTTTCTGCGGTATCGTTTTCCGCCATTATCATAAGGTTGTCATCATTTGTAATCACATAATCGGCTGAAGGCATAATGCTCATCTCGGCGTCCGTCTTCTTCTTTATGCCGAGTATCGAGATTTTATGCTTTGCAGCAATGTTTGACTCGCGTATGCTCTTTCCAATCCATTCTTTGAGCGGCAGCATCTCGTAAATGCCAAAACCGCCCGGCAGCGCGATATAGTCAAAAATGTTATCAAGACTGTAGCGCTCCGCCCATTTCTCGGCAATATCCTTCTCGGGATATATGACCTCGTCCGCGCCGTTTCTAAGCAGGAATTTAGCCTGAATGTCCCTTGTCGCCTTGCTTATCACGCGCTTTGCGCCAAGCTCCTTTAACAGACTTGTCACCTCAAGGCTGCTCTGGAAATTGGTGCCGATACATACAAAAACCACATCAAAGTTGCGTATGCCGAGGCTGTTCAGCACTTCCTCCTTAGTGCAGTCGCCAATCTTCGTGCTGGTGGCATACGGCACCATGTCCTCCACCTTTTCCTCGTTTTCGTCTATAATCATGACATCATGACCATTTTCGAGAAAATTCTTTGCCAAATGATGCCCGAAACGCCCCATTCCAACAATTAAAATAGATTTCATTAATCCTCCAATCCGCCCTAAGCTTAACCCACTATTATCCTCTCCTGCGGCAGACGCAGTGAATTGACAGCGTTTTTCCTTGCAAATACCAGCGCAAAGGACAGGCTGCCCAGCCTTCCGCAATACATGAGGAATATTATGATAAGCCTCGACACTGTGTTTAAATCCCGCGTAATTCCCATAGTCATTCCCGTCGTGCCTATCGCGGAAAGCACCTCAAAAATCACATCGGCAAACCCAAGCCTTGGCTGCATAGCCATTATAATGACCGCCGCCGCTGCCGCAAGTGAAAAGTTTATTGCCACTACGGCATTTGCCTTTTTCACCACATCATCAGTAAGCCGCCTGCCAAAGACATTTATATCCTGGCGGTTGCGTATCATAGCTATAGCATAAAACAACAGCACTACTATAGTCGTAGTCTTCACGCCGCCCGCTGTGGAGCCGGGACTTCCGCCTATAAACATATACAGCATAGTCAAAAGCTGCCCCGCATTTGACATTGACGCCGTATCCACAGTATTAAAGCCTGCCGTTCTGGGCGTCACCGACGCAAAAAGCGCCCCCGTAAGCCTTTCAGAAACGCTCATATCTGCAAAAACCGTATTATTTTCAAATACAAGGAAAAGCAGGCTGCCCACGACTGTAAGCGCAAGCGTCATTGAAAGCGCAAGCTTTGTATGGAGCAGATACCTCTTGAAATGCCACTTATTGCGCGCTATGTCATCCCAGACTATAAAGCCGATTCCCCCGACAAGTATGAGTGCACAGATTACAAGATTCACAAGCACATCGCCCTCAAACGCCGTAAACGACGAATACGCCTCGTCAATTCCCATCAAATCAAAGCCCGCGTTGCAGAATGCCGATATTGAATGGAAAATTGAGAAATATATGCCTTTCGCCAAGCCAAATCTCGGTATAAAGCGTATTGAAAGCAGAGCCGCTCCCAAAAGCTCTATGCAGAGCGCTCCCTTGACGATGTTTTTCACAAGACGCACAATGCCTGCTATTTCAAGAGTATTTACACTCTCATGCAATGTCTCGCGCTCCTGCAGTCCTATCCTGCGCTTTAGCAGTACGGATATATATACGCCAATCGTCATAAATCCAAGACCGCCCACCTGTATCATGCAGAGTATCACAAGCTGCCCGAAAAGCGTCCAGTTTTGATATGTGTCCGCCACCGCAAGCCCTGTCACGCAGGTGGCAGAGGTCGCAGTAAAAAGCGCCGTCAATGCATTGGTGCCTCCTGTGCGCGTGGCTATGGGGAGACTCAGCAGAAATGCTCCCAACAGTATTATCAGCGCAAAGCCAAGCGCGATAAATCTCGTGCTTGACCTTTTCATTTTAGTTGATTTTTTTTCCATTAAATAATCCTTTTCAATCTTTTCTTCTAATTATCCCTCGTCCGCTTTACCCTGCTACACTTCTTAAATATCAAAAAGTTTCAATCGGCTTTATTGTTTACTTAAAGCAATGCGGAAATACATTTGATGTACTTCCGCATTTATTGTTTTGCAGTAACTATTCAATATTTTCTCAGTTATTCCGCATTGCCTCTGTCGTCCTTATTTTTACTGCGACAGTCTCTTGCAGATTTCATACTGGTATTCGTCAATGCCCTTCTGCATATTCAATGCTTCCTCTATGTCGTAGTCAACGAACTCGCCATGCTTGTAAGCCACAACTCTATTTGACTTGCCCGCGCACAAAATATCCGCCGCATACGCACCCATAATTGAGGCATAATAGCGGTCCTTGCAGGTGGGATTGCCGCCTCTTTGCAGATAGCCGAGTATCGTGGCTCTTGTTTCAATGCCTGTCGCCGCTTCGATACGCTTAGCCATTGAAGTAGAGTGTCCTATGCCCTCAGCGTTTATGATGATGTGGTGCGTCTTGCCGCGCTTTCTGCTCTTTACGATATTGTTGATGAGCTCCTGCTCGTTGTAATCATATTTTTCAGGAAGGAGTATGTCCTCCGCGCCTGTCGCCACGCCTGACCAAAGAGCGATATAGCCTGCATTCCTGCCCATAACCTCGATGATTGAGCAGCGCTCATGTGATGAGGAGGTATCTCTTACTTTATCAATCGCCTGCATAGCCGTATTGATAGCCGTATCAAAGCCGATAGTATACTCTGTACACGCTATGTCGAGGTCTATCGTGCCTGGTACACCGATTGTATTTATGCCGTTTCTTGCAAGCGCCTGCGCGCCCCTGTACGAACCGTCGCCACCGATAACTACAAGTCCATCAATGCCATGCTTACGGCATATCTCAGCTCCCTTTGCCTGCACCTCGGGCTCCTTGAACTCAAGGCACCTAGCCGTACCAAGGATTGTGCCGCCCGTCTGGATAATATCAGACACGCTCTTTCTGTCCATATCATAGATATCCTCGCTCAAAAGCCCCAGATACCCGCGCCTGATACCCTTTACCTTGACGCCGTTTGTGATTGCCTTCCTTACTACCGCGCGTATCGCCGCATTCATGCCCGGCGCGTCGCCGCCGCTTGACAATACGCCGATTGTTTCTATTTTTTCAGACATTTTATTTCCTCCATTCTGCCAGCCCTTTATCGCCGGCATAATATCCGCATAGAGGTTCTTCCCCTCTGACTGATAACATTTTAAACCATTTTTTTTAATATTACAATATTAATATGATAAAAATTTATCAGATATCATCCCGTCACCTTCACATTCTCCTCCCCGCAAAGCCCGCGCAGCCTGTCAAGTAGCTCCGAATCTGCTTTAATATTCTTATTCGCAGGAAGCTGCTTCTTTTGACGGGTTTCTTCTATATAAATAATCACGCTGTCATTCCCCTCCGATTCAAACATCGCGTCGGACAAAGTTTTCTCTTTCCGCACATAATCCTCCATATTGTGGAATCTCAGCCACACCTTCCTGGGCAGCTCGTCAAACGAGGTAATCTTCTCGCAAATAAGCTTGCCGTCACGCTCCTCCTCAACAGAAACCCTCCCCTCTATAAACACCTTGCTGTCCTCCACAAGCTTTGCCGAATACTTCTCATAGCTCTGCGGAAACACGATAACCTCAACGCTCCCCACCAAATCTTCCAGATTTATGAAAGCCATAATCTTGTCATTCTTTGTGTACTTTATCTTTTTGTCCGTTATGATCCCGCCGATCACCGCCCTGCTGCCGTCCGCGACGGACACACTCCCCGTCTCGTCGTCAAGCATAAAATCAGATGTCTTTGCCGTAATCCTCTTTTCCCAGAGCGACTGGTACTCCTGCATAGGATGCCCGCTTATGTAAAAGCCAAGCACCTCCTTTTCAAAGCTAAGCACCATTTCCTTTGCATACTCGCCGACGTCTGGCATTTTTACCTCAAGCTCCTTTTTCTGCTCCTCCGATACTATGTCAAACAGCGACATCTGCCCCGACATGACTCCGCGCCTACCGTTTGCAATGCCGTCAAGTATCTGCATATACACGCTCATATGCTGCTTTCTGGTAGGGCCGAAGCTGTCAAACGCTCCTGATTTTATAAAATTTTCTATGGCGCGTTTATTTATGTCAAGCGAAAGCGTCCTCTCGATAAAATCCTTGAGGCTCTGATAATTCCCATGCGCCTGCCGTTCCGCCACTATGCCGTCTATGACATTCCTGCCTATGCTTTTAATCGCAGTAAGCGCATACCTGATTGCGCCATTTGACACCGAAAACCCAGCCTCGCCCTCGTTTATGTCGGGCGGAAGTATCTCAATCCCCATGCTGCGGCACACCACAATATATCCTGATACTTTTGATGGAAAATCTATCACTGACGTGAGCAGCGCCGCCATAAATTCAACTGGATAATAGTATTTCAAATACGCAGTCTGATAAGCCACTACCGCATAGCACGCCGCATGCGACTTGTTGAAGGCATACTTTGCAAAGTCCATCATAGTGCCGTATATATGCTCCGCCACTGCCTCGGGAATGCCGTTTGCCACGCACCCAGGCACGCCCTCCTGCGCGTTTCCATGGACAAAGTTTTCGCGTTCCTTTTCCATGACATACGCTTTTTTCTTGCTCATCGCGCGGCGCACGAGGTCGCTTCTGCCCATAGTGTACCCCCCAAGCTCACGCACTATCTGCATAACCTGCTCCTGATACACTATACAGCCGTAGGTGGGCGCCAAAATCGGTTCAAGCTGCGGACACTCATATGTCACTGCGGCGTGGTTGTTTTTACCCTTTATATATGCGGGGATAAAGTCCATAGGTCCCGGGCGGTACAGTGAAATGCCAGCTATCACATCTTCAAGGTTCTGCGGCTTCAGTTCCTTCATAAAATTTTTCATGCCCTGGCTTTCAAGCTGGAACACGCCATCAGTCCTGCCCGTGCCAAGCGAGGCGAGTACCTTTTTGTCGTCATAATCAAGGCTGTCCACATCTATGTGAGTGCCTGTAGTCTTCTCGATATTGTCCACAGCGTTCTTTATAACCGTAAGCGTACGCAGCCCGAGAAAATCCATCTTTAAAAGCCCCAGCTCCTCGATTGTCGTCATTGTAAACTGAGTAGTAATCGAGCCGTCACTCCCCCTCGAAAGCGGCACAAATTCGTCGGCAGGCTTCTGGCAGATAACGACGCCCGCGGCATGCATCGAAGTATGGCGCGGAAGCCCTTCCAGACGCTTGCTCATGTCTATAAGATTCTTAACCTGTTCATCGTCCTGATAAAGCTTTCTAAGCTCAGGATTCATTTCAAGCGCACGAGAAATACTCACAGGAAAATTGTTCTCGCTAGGTATCATCTTGGCTATTCCGTCCACATAGCTGTATGGCAAATCGAGCGCACGCCCCACATCGCGGATAACGCCCTTCGCCGCCATAGTACCGAAGGTCACTATCTGCACGACTTTGTCATGTCCGTATTTTTCGCTGACATAATTGATTACCTCCTGCCTGCGCTCAAAACAAAAATCAATATCTATATCAGGCATTGACACTCGCTCGGGATTTAAAAAACGCTCAAACAGAAGATTGTATTTTATCGGGTCTATATTTGTGATATGCAGACAGTACGACACTATACTCCCCGCCGCGCTGCCGCGCCCCGGGCCTACAGGTATGCCGTTTTCACGCGCCCAGTTGATGAAATCCCATACAATGAGGAAATAATCAACATAGCCCATATCCCTTATTACGCCGAGCTCATATTCCATCTTTTTGGCAAGCTCACCGTCATCGTTGGGATAGCGCTCTTTCAGCCCGTCGCCGCAGAGCTTGTTTAGGTATGTCCATGAATCGTAGCCCTCCGGCACATCAAAATGCGGGAGTTTTGTGACGCCAAACTCAATCTCGACATTGCACCTGTCGGCTATACGCGCCGTATTGTCAATCGCCTCCTGTGCATAGGGGAAAAGCCCGCGCATCTCCATCTCGCTTTTTACATAGTACTGCCCGCCCTCGTAGCGCATCCTGTCCCGGTCAGTCACCTTTTTTGCCGTCTGTATGCACAGAAGTATGTCGTGCGAGGCAGCATCGTCCGCGTATGTATAGTGGATATCGTTTGTAGCCACAAGCGGAATGTCAAGCTCCTTGCTAAGACGCAACAATGCGGCGTTTACTGTCTTCTGTTCAGGTATGCCATGATCCTGAAGTTCAAGGAAATAATTGCCCCTGCCGAAACAGTCAAGGTATTTTTGGGCGCACTTTTTTGCCTCCTTATACAGTCCTTTTTCTATGAGGCGCGGCACTTCGCCCGCAAGACACGCCGACAGCGCGATAATGCCCTCGTGGTATTGGCTTAGTACCTCCATGTCCACGCGCGGACGGTAATAATAGCCCTCAGTAAAGCCTTTGCTGACTATTTTCATAAGGTTTGCGTAGCCCTTGTTGTTTTCGGCAAGCAGGACAAGATGGTGGTATCTCTCCTCACCCCCGCCAACTTCCTTGTCAAAGCGCGAATTGGGCGCGACATAGACTTCGCAGCCGAGAATGGGCTTTATCCCGTTTGCCTTCGCTTCCTTATAAAAATCAATCACGCCGTACATAACGCCATGGTCTGTGATAGCGCCGCTGTCCATGCCAAGCTCCTTCAGGCGCCTGACATATTCCTTTATTTTGTTTGAGCCGTCTAAAAGGCTGTATTCCGTATGTACATGAAGATGTGTAAATGCCATTTTTATACCCCTTGTCCGCCATGTAATTGTTTCCCGCAAATGCCGTTTTTGCATTTTGCTGCATTTTACCGTCCAACCGTTTTACCGCTAAATTTATTTTAGCATAATGATGATGTTTTTCAAGGTATGCCGTTTATTTTCCGCAGCAATTCCTCCTCAAGCGCCGCAGCATCCTGATGGTACACTATCCCATCCATTCCCAAGCGCATACCTGCCTCAATGTTTGCGGGAGAATCATCTATAAAAACGCACTCCCCCGGCAAAAGCCCGAATGTGTCAAAAAAGCTTAAATACGCCTCCCTTTCGGGCTTTAAAAATCCATGCTCGCAAGATATCCATATGTCGTCCATATACGCGATTGAAGCGATATTTTTTGAAAATCTGCGAAAGCGTCGCGAGGTATTTGAAAACAAATACAGTTTATAGCCTTCATTTTTTAATCGGCGCACCAAATTTTCCATGGGCGGATTGGGCTCCTGCTCCATACGAAACTCCGCTATAAACTGCCTTACGGTTTCATGAAGCTCTTGCGGCACGCGCCTTTTTATCGAGTTTACGGCATCATCGTCGCTGATTGTGCCCCTGTCCATTTTTATCCACTCGACCGATGAGCAGACCTCATTTTTAATTATATCAAACTCCTGCTGAGATTTTACATACTTTTTTATATAATCCAAAAGGCTGTACTTAGTCAGCACATTTCCCATATCAAAAACTATATTTTTTATCATATTTTACCCCATTTCCGCGCTCAGTTTCGCAAAATCCACGCGACTTAAATCCTTTATCTATTCCGAATTATTATTTTTCTAATACTATATGACCCATCCTATAGGTCTGCCTTAAACAGAATGCAGGCAAAATATAAAGCTCCCAAAATATATATAGTCTATACATTCCGGAGCTCTTACTCCATATTCTGTCATTATTCATTTTTATCAGATACCGTTCCCAACATATCCAATCCAATTTTTATTTCCGATAATACTTTTTGAATAACAATCTTATCACTATGCTGCATATAATTCTACCACCTTGCCTATTTCAAGCAGGTCTGTTTCCTGCAATGGTCCATGTACCAGGTCAACATCGACGCCTAAAATTTCCTCTAATTGAATACGCATCCGCGAAAGCGTCAGCAATGTTATCAGCGAAAAAAACTCAACAATTAAATCCACATCACTTTCCGCACCGTTGCTCCCCGTAGCTCTTGAACCAAAAAGTACAATTTTTTTTATCGGGTATTCATTAACTATTGTAATCACTTTTTTTCTTATATCATCTATTGTCAAATATTCCACCGCCTTCTTCAAATTCTTTATTTGCAGGCTCTGCCTTTTAACCCATTGTACCATAACCTCTCTAATTTTCCTACCACATTTTCATTTTTCAACTGTTTCTCGCCAATTACCGCACCAAAAAAAGGCTACAACATCTCTGTTATAGCCTTTTTGATGATTAAAAAATTTTATAAATATTTCTTCAATGTGTCAACCTTGTCCAGCTTCTCCCAAGGAAGGTCAAGGTCGTTGCGTCCGAAATGTCCGTAAGCCGCCGTCTGCTTGTAGATAGGTCTTCTGAGATCAAGCATCTTGATAATGCCCGCGGGACGCAGGTCAAAGTTCTCACGCACGATCTCAACAAGCTTCTCGCTTGAAAGCTTTCCTGTGCCGAAAGTGTCCACATTTATTGATGTAGGCTGCGCTACGCCGATAGCGTATGAGAGCTGTATCTCGCACTTATCCGCAAGTCCTGCCGCCACGATATTTTTCGCGACATATCTTGCCGCATACGCGCCGCTCCTGTCAACCTTCGTGCAGTCCTTGCCGGAAAAAGCTCCGCCGCCATGACGCGCATATCCGCCGTAGGTATCTACGATAATCTTGCGCCCCGTAAGTCCCGCGTCGCCATGAGGACCGCCGATAACAAAACGGCCTGTAGGATTGATAAAGAACTTGGTATCAGCATCGATAAGCTCCTTGGGAAGAATCATGTCAAATACGTGCTTCTTGATATCCTCGTGAATCTGCTCCTGCGTAACATCGGGGTCATGCTGCGTAGAAAGCACCACAGCCTCAAGCCTCTTTGGCTTGCCATTCTCATCATATTCTACGGAAACCTGTGTCTTGCCGTCCGGTCTTAAATACTTTAACGTGCCATCCTTGCGAATCTTTGTAAGCTGCAATGCAAGCTTGTGCGCAAGAGAGATGGGATAAGGCATATACTCATCCGTCTCATTTGTGGCATAGCCAAACATCATGCCCTGATCGCCCGCGCCGATAGCCTCTATCTCCGCGTCGCTCATTTTGTTTTCTGAATTGTCTTTAGACAATTTGGCTTCCAATGCCTTGTCAACGCCCATCGCGATATCGCTTGACTGCTCGTCAATCGCCGTAAGCACCGCGCAGGTATTGCCGTCAAAGCCGTACTCAGACTTGTCATATCCGATTTCCTTGACTGTCTCGCGGACAATCTTGGCAATATCGACATACGCCTTTGTAGTAATCTCACCCGTGACAAGCACAAAGCCCGTGCATGTAGCCGTCTCGCAGGCTACTCGGCTCATGGGGTCCTGCTCCATAAGCGCATCCAAAATAGCGTCCGAAATGGCATCGCACACCTTGTCGGGATGCCCTTCCGTAACCGATTCAGAAGTAAACAGTAATTTCTCCATTGTAAATCCTCCTTGTTTTGCGAAGCAAAATGCGACTGCCCTTGCAGGAGCAGAGGATTTTCCTCCTTGTTTTGCGAAGCAAAATGCGACTGCCCTTGCAGGAGCAGAGGATTTTCCTCCTTGTTCTCCTTGTTTTACGTTTTTTGTTTCTTTCCCGCGAACCTTCCTCTTATAAGAATTGCAACAAAAAATCCGCTTACCTTCAATAAGCGGATTTCATCAGTTTCATTGATAATCAAATCCTCTTATTGTTCGACTTATCTTACGACGTTAGCTCGCTCAGGTTGGCACCTTCCATACTGGGGTTGCCGTGGCTTCTCAGGTCCTCTGTACCTCCACCACTCTGAATAAGAGTAAAACTTTAAATATTAAATTTTCAAGTCCTTTATATATTATACCTATATGCAACGCTTGTCAACTGTTATTTTTCATAATAATACTCAGCCGACCTTTAATTTGAACTTTGTAAACTCCTTGTCCGAATCAACCTTTTCTATAAGCGCGCCAAGGCTTTGCAGCTTTACTTCAAAATCCTCATAACCGCGCTCAATATATTTGATGTCGTCAACTGTACTGAAACCGTCTGCCGTAAGGCAGGCAAGCACAAGCGCCGCGCCCGCGCGTAAGTCTGGCGCCGTAATGTTGGCGCTCGTAAAATGATCCACACCCTCAATAATCGCGGTATTGCCGCCCTCAACCTTTATATTGGAGCCCATCTTGGCAAGCTCGTCCACATACTTAAAACGATTGTCAAAAATGCTTTCCGTCACAATGCTGGTCCCTTCCGCAAGCGCAAGCGACACTGCTATCTGTGGCTGCATATCTGTCGGAAATCCGGGATACGGCAGTGTTTTTACATGCGTGTTGTTTAACCTCTTTGAAGCCGTCACACGCACCGCATCGTCCGACTCCTCTATCTGGCATCCCAATTCGATAAGCTTCGCGCTTATAGACTCGAGATGCTTCGGGATAACATTTTTTACCGTAACATCACCCTTGGTAATAGCCGCGCCAAACATGAACGTCCCCGCTTCTATCTGATCCGGTATGATTGAATATTCTGATGAGTGCAGCCTCTTCACTCCTGTAATCCTCACTACATCTGTACCCGCGCCTTTGATATTCGCGCCCATTGAGTTAAGGAAGTTTGCCACGTCAACCACGTGCGGCTCCTTCGCCGCGTTTTCTATGACCGTCTTGCCTTCGGCAAGCACTGCCGCAAGCATGATATTGATTGTCGCGCCAACTGATACAGTATCGAGATATATATGCGCTCCCTTTAGCTGCTTGGCATCAGCAATAATAAGACCATGCTCAATCTTTACCTGTGCGCCGAGCGCCTTAAAGCCTTTAATGTGAAGGTCAATCTTTCTGCTGCCGATATTGCAGCCGCCGGGCAGGGCGACCTCCGCGTGCTTGTACTTGCCAAGAAGCGCGCCAAGCAGATAATACGAAGCTCTTATCTTCTTTATATAATCGTCTTCAATCACGAGCCCTGAAATCATTGAAGCGTTAATCCTTACGGTATGTCTGTCGGTCCTGTATATGATAACTCCGATGCTCTCCATCGCCTGTAAAAGAACATTTATATCCCTTACATCGGGAATGTTCTCAATAACTGTCCTGTCGTCAGTCATAATCGCCGCCGCAAGCACACCCAAAGCCGCGTTCTTGGCGCCGCCAATTTCCACCTCGCCGACAAGAGGGATGCCTCCCTTAATCGCGTATCGTTCCATCGTACACCTCATAAACTTGTTTAATAGTCTTGATTATATACCTTTTTGCAGCTTTTGTAAACTGACAAAGCGTTCGTTATCTTTCAGAAATTAATAAAAATTTTAGCTATTTTAACTAATTCAGGTAATTCAATGGATTTACGGCGCTTCCATTAATTCGTATCTCAAAATGCACATGTGGACCTGTAGTTATGCCCGTGTTTCCACTAAGGGCTATGCGCTCGCCCTGCGCGACCTTCTGCCCCGGTTTTACAAGCACTTTGCTCAGATGTCCGTAACGCGTCTGCTTGCCGTCATCATGATTGATATAGACCGCATACCCGTACCCGCTTGTCCAGCCTGCCGTCACTACCGTACCGGCATTTGAAGCCACTACGGTGGTACCTATAGGCGTAGCCCAGTCTATACCCTTATGGTATGTCGATGCTCCTTTAGTCGGCGCGCTTCTCGCTCCAAAGCCCGAACTCAAGCGTCCCCCGGATATCGGCTTGATATACGTAGGTGGGATTTTCGTGCCACGCTCTACAATCTTCGGCACAGCTTCCGCATATATTTCCTCTTTTAGTATTTCGCGCCCAAGCTCACTGTCATTTTTATGCCTGATAAGCGCGGCTACCTTGCGCCTTCCTGCCGACGGCGCCTGCAGCGTCACGCTCTGCGTCGTATACCAGTCGTCATTCGGCACATACTGAACCTCCGCCTCATAGTCCTCGACATATACCTGCTCCTCCTCCCATAAAATGGAAAGATCAGGCTCGGGCACCGTCAATATAAGCTCCTGACCGACGCGTATTATCGTGTTTTCATTTTCTAAAGCGTCATTCATAGCCACAAGCTCGTCCATCGGTATATCGTTGTCGAGAGAAATCTGGGAAAGCGTATCTCCTGACTTTACTTCGTATATCACCTGCATTTCCTGCTCCTTCGTCACAAGGTCAACCGCCTCGGAAACGCTCTGCAGCTCTCCTTTCATAAGATACGCCTCTGCCACCTCAACAGTATCGGCATAGCCAATCCCCATAAGTCCTACATCATAATCGTCAAAGTCCATTTCCACTGCGGGCTCGATATCATAAAACATGGAAGTCAGCACTGCCTCAACTCCCGCCGTCTGCTGCGCTCCATTATCATTCTCCAAAGCCTCATCACTTTGTTCGACAACCTGCGCTTCGAGAACGTTCATCTCCCTGTCGCCGTCAAGCAAAAGCTCGACGTCATACTTGCCCTCCTCGTCATATGGCGCAAGCGCCTGCCTCAACAAATCATGAACCTCATCGGGCGAACTTAAGTTCACCGTAGTGTCGTTTATCTTGACAGTGTATGCGCGTTGCAGCGTTTCCTGCGTACTATTTTTCATCACCTCGGCAAGCTTGGAAATAATCGTGTCGTCACTGTCAGTCTTTCCAAATATAACCTCTTTTCCCGACATATCAAGAGAAAGATCCATAAAAAGCAAATCATCCGTTCCGCTCTCTGCCGATACGCTTTTCCGCGCTTCACCCATAAGCATGTCAAGCCTGTCCGGCGAACTTACGCTGCCTACCTCGACGCCATTAAGCCTTACGGAAAAATAATTATCGCCCGAATGTTCAAAAAACACCAACGACGGCAGCAAAAAGGCGCACGCAATGATTGAAATAACAGCCGCCTCCATATAACACAGTCTGAATTTTCTTAAATAATTCCGTTTATTTTTCATTTATGCCAGATTACTCCATTCTATATTGCCCAATACGACATACCAATATCACTAACATACCACAGCCGGCGGGCATTGTAAAGTTTAATCAATAAACGCCTAAAGCCGCGAGCCTTTCTATAATGCATAGGTTATGCTTTTTACGCACATCTCATCCCACCATCAGCAAATACACAAAGTACACCCCATAACACGCAAGAAACGTAATCCCGTCGCGCCTTGAAAGCGTATCGTCGTCTTTTGAGAGAAAATACAAAAGCACCACCGCCACAATACCAATAATACCGTCAACTACAAACGACATCGAAAACTCTACCGGCGAAATAAGCGCCACAGTGCCAAGCACAAATAGTATATTAAAAATGTTACTGCCAAGGATATTCCCAACCGCAATATCCGCGTTGCCCTTCCGCGCCGCCAGCACAGATGTCATAAGCTCAGGCAGCGACGTACCGAAGGCGACAATGGTAAGACCTATAAGCCTGTCGTCCATTCCAAGCATTGACGCAATGATTTTGGCATTGTCAACCGCCAGATTGCTTCCCAAAATAATAGCGACAAGCCCCCCAACAATAAAAAGCACCAGTAAAAAAGCATTTTTAGACGCCGCCTTGTTCTCTTCACCGCCGTCAACCTCGCCGCTCTTTGCCATACGGAAAAGATGCGTGATAAAGAAAATCATAAGCGCCCAGAACACCACTCCCGCAATGCGCCCCAACTTACCGAAAAATATTCCAAAGCCCACAAGCAAAAGCGTAATAATAAGATTAAACGGTATATCAAACTTTATGCTCGACTTGCCGATATGCAGCGGCACAATGCACGACGCAATGCCAAGTATCAGCAGGATATTCAGCAGATTGCTCCCGAGAATATTACCAATCGCAATACCGGTAGTCCCACTAAGCGCCGCCGAGATACTGATTGCCGCCTCGGGCGCGCTCGTGCCAAACGCCACTATCGTAAGCCCTATGATAATCTGCGGAATCTTAAACTTAGCCGCTATTCCCGAGGCGCCGTCCACAAAAAAATCAGCTCCCTTAATCAAAATGACAAACCCAACCACCATCAAAACAACACTTTTTACAGCCAAAATCATACATTTACCCCTTTCCCGCGCCACCACGCACAATGTCAACAGCACATAATTTCATAAAAACTCAAAACCTGTACATCATTCTATTTTTCATTCTAAAGTGTGAAAGTATTTGTAGTTACTAAGGCAAATCTACAACTATTTTCATATTCAACAACGTAGAATTTGTGTGAAATATACAAAATAAGCGACGACTCGCACTGCGCATTAGTCGCGTTTTTGTATATTTCACACAAATTCGGTCTCATTAGAAAACCTTTATCAATCACTTACATTCTATATAAATTTTGAATAATTTTCCAGTATAAAATCAGAAAAAAACTCCTCATCAGTATCGCACACGGCGCACACCTCTATATTCGGCATATTTTGCATATCCTCCGTCTCCCAAAGCCCCTTCGGCGCAAACGCAAAATCAGCCTCCATAAGCATAGGCGCATCAAAAGCGCTGTCCCCCGCCGCAATGCACTTATCGGCTCCAAACCGCTGCCCAAACCGCCGTACCGCCGTGCCCTTGTCCATATTTTTCGGCACTGCATATATCTTCTGCCCGTTTGAAAATACCCCTGCTTTTTGCAAATCAAGCCCCGCCTTTAACCGCTCCACCGTTTCCTGCGGCTTTTCGCTCTTTGTAAAAAGAAAAAGCCCATAAATGCTGCGCACCTCAAAGCATCTGTTCTTATCACAGTCCATAAGCCCATACGCCTTTTTAAGCTCGTCTGCCGAATCCCTTATAAGCTCTAAGGAATCCCGATACCACTCCTCATCACGCACTCCGCCTTTAAGCAGCATACCGCCGTTACACACAAGCGCATACTGAGGCTTTACTCCGAGGTCAATCCTCGCATACTGCTCCGGCGTGCGCGTCGTAACGGGCACAAAAAGCAGCCGCCTGTCAGCCTCTTTGAGCAGCGCGTATGATTTCCCCGTCATAAAAGATATAACCCTGTCATTGTAGAGCTCCACGCCCACCTTGTCCTCGCCTATGTCACGCTTATACGAATAAATAAGCGTATTGTCCAAATCCGAAAAAAAGACCGCCATACAAAAAATTTCCCCAAAAAAGATGTGCGGCGCTTAAACCGCACATCTCTTAAAAAAACCAGCCTTACTCTTTCACAATAGCCTTCCTAATCAAATCCACAGGTATCATGGTCGCCGCAAGGATAAACACGGCTATCCAGCCTGTAATCCCGAACGGCACGCAGCTGAACATATTTCCAATCCATGTAAACAGCGGGAACGGAATAAGCGCCGCATTCACTATAGCCGCCTGCACAAGTATTATAATGCAGAACACCTTCAAAAATCCCGTATTTTCATTCAAGCCCTTGAAAATGCCAAAGCCGTCGTCCCTCACATTGAAGCCGTTAAACAGCGCGCTCACGATAAACAGCACGAAATACCCCGTCATATGCTGCTCCTCGCTGTCAAACAGATTCACAAAGAACGGATGCTTTAGATATACAAAGCTCAGAATAATAAGCCATGCGCCCATTATCAAAATCTGCGCCATCATCTTTTTGCTTATAATGCTCTCGTCTCTCCTTCTGGGCTTTTCCTTCATATACTTTTCAAGCGCAGGCTCGTTGCCAAGCATAATCGCGCCCAAGCCGTCCATTACAAGGTTTACGAACAAAAGATGCGTAACCTTTAACGGCTCCTCCACGCCGAAAAACGGAGCTATCGCGCTCACTACCACAGCCGTCACGTTTATTACAAGCTGGAACTTGCAGAACTTCAAAATATTGTGGTAAATCGTCCTGCCGTACCATATCGCGTCTTTGATTGACTTGAAATTGTCGTCAAGCACGACAATCTTTCCTGCCTCTTTCGCCGCCTCAGTGCCGCTTCCCATGGCAAATCCGACGTCAGCGCGTTTAAGCGCGGGCGAATCGTTCACGCCGTCGCCCGTCATGCCCACTACAAGGTTCATCTCCTGACAGAGCCTTACCATTCTCGACTTGTCCGTAGGCAGCGCCCTCGCGATTACTCTGATATCCTTTATAATCGCCTTGACCTCGCCATCGCTCATAGAGTTAAGCTCTGCAGACGTTATCGCCCTGTCAGACGCCTGCGTGATAAGCCCCGCGTCCTTTGCAATGGAAACGGCAGTTTCAAGCCTGTCACCGGTAATCATTACAACCTGAATGCCAGCCTCCCTAACCTCTCTGATTGCCTCCTTAGCCTCGGGCCTTACGTCATCCCTTATCGCCACAAGACCTACAAGCACCACATCATCATTAATCTTATTCTCCGTAAGCGCGCTCTCAGAATACCCAAAAGCCAGCACGCGCATAGCACGCGACGCAAGCTCATTGATTTTTTTGTTGAGCTCGTCGAGATTTAAGTCCACCACATTTCCGTCTTTGTCAAGCGCCTTTTTCGCTGCGGCAAGAAATCTCTCGGGCGCGCCCTTGTAAAATGTCCTGCCTAAATTTCCGATATGCGCCTGGCTGAATTTGTTTGCCGAATTAAAGCCCTGGGACGCATCGACGACATACTCCTTATTTGCCGAAAGAAGATTGAACGTGTCCTCCCCGATAAACTTCATAAGCGCCTGGTCTGTCGCATTGCCGCCGATTACGCGGTGCTCCCTGTCAAACATAGATGCTGTATTCTTTCCAATCGCAATATCGAGCAGCTCCTTTATCTTTCCATGATTTTCAAGGCTGCCAATCTCTATCGTCTCGCCCTGCGCCGTGAAAAACTCCACAACCTCGAGCATACCCTTTGTGATCGTACCCGTCTTATCGCTGAAAAGAATATTCAAAGAGCCCGCTGTCTCAATACCCTCCGCCTTGCGCACAAGCACGTTGTGGTCAAGCATTTTGCTCGTATTCTGCATAAGCACGAGCGAAATCATAAGCGGGAGTCCCTCGGGCACGGCACAGACGATAATAACAATCGCAAGCGTAACCGCCTCTATGACATCCTGCAGGATAACATTCCAGTCATTTGCAAAATACGCCGATATGCCGCCCGCCTGCGTTATAAAGAAAATAACATACAGCACGGCAATAGCAATCGCGCCGATATAGCCGAATGTAGAAATCTGCCCCGCGAGCTTGGCAAGCTTCACCTTTAACGGCGAATCAGGCTCGTCCTCCTGCATCTCCTCCGCCATCTTGCCCATCATGGTTTTCAAGCCTACCTTGCGCACGTCGAGCACGCCCTCGCCGTCAAACACCACAGCGCCCCTGAAAAGCGAATGCTTGTCCACGAACGTATCGCCCGTAATATTGTCGGCAAGCTCCACTCTGCCTTCCGCCGCCGTCTTTTTGCACTCCTCAGCCTCGCCGTTGAGCGCCGAGTTATCTACTCTCAAATCTCCATCGACAAGTATTCCGTCGGCGGGAATTTTATCTCCCGACTGCAGAAGCACGCTGTCGCCGACTACCACATCATCTACCTCTATCACAGTCACCATGCCGTTTCGGTAGACCTTGCAAGTATCCTTTTTAGTGCTGTCCTTGAGCTCGCGGTACTTCGTGTCGCTTGCCACGCTTGTCTTTGCGGACACCACCGCCACTATGAGCACAGCTACTATCGTGCCGACAGGCTCATAAATCTCCGCGTAGCCCAGAAAGAACATCACTATCATAATCGCCGCGATGATAAGCAGAATCTTTATCATCGGATCGCCGAAGGTTTCCTTGAACGCCTCCCAAAAGGTAGTAGGCTCCGAATCAGGTATCGCATTGGAGCCGTTTTTCTCCCTTGACTGGCGAACCTCCTCGTCTGTCAATCCATTAAATTTCATAGTTGTCTCCTATATAATCTTATTTTAATCCTATATTGCCTAAAAACAGTTCCATATTCAGCCAAAACGCCGCCTTGCGCTTTACATGTAGCGTCCTACAAGCTCTCCCAAGCCCGGGTCAGTGGTTCCCTGTCCGATGGCGTTAAACTTCCACTCGCCATCATGCCTGTACACCTCTCCGAAAATAAGCGCGAGCATGCCCGAATAGTCGTCTGTAAGGTTATACCTGCAAAGCTCGGTATTGTTTGAAGCGTCTACTATGCGGATAAACGCATTTTTAATCATTCCGAAATGCTGTTTTCTCTGCACAGCCTGATAAATATTGACAACCACCGTTATCCTGTCATACTGCGCCGGAACATTCGCCAAATCAACAACAATCTGCTCGTCATCTCCGTCACCCGCGCCAGTAAGGTTATCTCCCATATGCTGTACAGAGCCCGATGGGTGCTTTAAATTCCCAAAAAATACGACATCCAGCTTATCAACAATCTTTCCATTTGTAAGCAGGAACGCCGACGCGTCACAGTCAATCGCCTGCGGCTTAGGCGCAAAAAGCCCTCTCTTTTGGGGCGCCTCATCCCAGCCAAGACCTATAATCACTCTTGAAAGTCCCGCCCTCTCCTTAGTCAGGCTGACCTTCTGGCCTTTTTGTAAACTAACCGACATCTTAAAAACCTCCTATTCTACTTCAACTCCATAATTTGCGCACAGCGCGGCAAGCCCGCCCTGATAGCCGCTGCCGATAGCGTTAAACTTCCACTCGCCGTTGTTTCTGTAAAGCTCGCCGAACACAGCCGCCGTCTCGATTGAGAAGTCCTCGCCCAAATCATACCTCAAAAGCTCCTCGCCGTTCGCCTCATTGTAAATGCGGATAAAAGCGTTTGAAACCTGTCCAAAATTCTGCCGTCTCTGCTCCGCTTCGTAAATCGTCACAGTAAACGCAATCTTTGTAATATTTGACGGCACTTTTGACAAATCAACCTTAATCTGCTCATCATCTCCGTCGCCCGCACCCGTAAGGTTATCGCCCATATGCTGCACAGCACCTGACGGATGTGTCAGATTTCCGAAAAACACAAAATCCTCAGACACAGACACCTTCCCGCTGTCCGTCAGCAAAAAAGCCGCCGTATCCAAATCGAAAGCCGAACCCGTGTCAAAAGCATTCACATCCCATCCAAGCCCCACAACAACCTTTGAAAGCCCCGGATTATCCTTAGTAATACTAACCTTCTGCCCCTTCTGTAAACTAACAGGCATAACAACTACCTCCTTAACAAGATACAACAAATTACAAAAAATCTTTAAAACACCTGACTAAAACCCGAAAAGAACACCCGCCCTTGGCGTTCTTTGTAAAACCTAGCAAGTCTTAGCGTGTGTCTTTTACACGCTTAGAGTTGCTTGGTTTTATGCTACCTCTATACCATAGTGCCCGCAAAGCGCAGCAAGCCCGCCCTGAAACCCGCTGCCGATGGCATTAAATTTCCACTCGCCATTGTGCCTGTAAAGCTCGCCTACAACAACCGCCGTCTCAATCGAGAAGTCCTCGCCCAAGTCATACCTTATAAGCTCCGTACCGGTATTTTCATCCACAATCCTTATAAACGCGTTGGAAACCTGTCCAAAATTCTGCCTCCGCGCCTCAGCATCATATATAGTCACAGTAAACGCAATCTTTGACACATTTGCAGGCACAGCGCTCAAATCAACCTCTATCTGCTCATCATCGCCTTCGCCTGCTCCTGTAAGGTTATCTCCCATATGCTTGACAGCGCCTGTCGGATGCTCCAGATTTCCGTAGAAAACAAATTCCTTCTCAGTAGGGCATTTCCCGTTTTCGCCCGCCATAAACGCGGCGGCGTCAAGATCAAAATCCGCGCCTGAATCAAACGCGTTTACGTCCCAGCCCAAGCCTACCATAACTTTTTTTAATCCCGGATTACCTTTTGTCAAGTCAACCTTCTGTCCCTTTGATAAATTAATTGGCATCTTTTTACCTCTTTCTGCGCTGCTCTTAATTATTATATCTGCGGTTTGCGGCAGCGCTCCTTCAAACCTTTTTACTTTGCGGGCGGCATATGATATCTTTGCTCAAAGTCAGCCTTAATCTGTTCAAGCCTTGCCTGATCCTCAATGCGCTTCTGGCGCGCGTTGTCCTGAATCTGCTTTGTCTCATTTATGCCGTCAACAATAGTTTTCCAAGTAGTTTCAAGCGTCTCAATTTTGATAGAACTGCCTGACGCAAGCTGCGTCGTAAGCTTTGACTGCTCTACGGTATTCTGCGCGTTTCTTATAAGCATCTCGTTTGTCTTTTCGTCAAGCGCGGAAATGGCGTCTGCCTGAATACGCTGGCGCTTTAGCAGAATAGCCTGCGCAATGCCCTGCTTAAAAACAGGCAGCGTAATGATAAACGCTGAGTTTATCTTTCTTACAAGGTTCATATTACTGAATTCCATTGTCTTTATCATAGGAATGGACTGCATAGCCACACTCTCAGCCGTGCGCAGATCCTGAGTCCTCTGCTCAAGCATCATCAACGCCTGTCTGAGCGACTGCAGCTCAAACTGGATTGAATTATCGCCCGTTACCTGCATGTCGTTCTCGCGCTTTGCTATGTATTCCTCAAGCTCCCTGCAGCCCTGCTCGCCCGCAAGGATATACTTTACAAGCTGATGGTAATAATTTACATTCGCCTCAAACATATCGTTGAGCTTGCGGTTTGACTGCTTTATCTCTGATTCATACTGCTTTAGCTGCACATAAATCTTGTCAACCTCATCGCCCATCGTATGATACTTCGCGAGGAGCTTGTCAACCTGCTTGCGCATATTCCCGAAAAGCTTGTCAAAAAAACCCGGGTTGTCTTTAAGCTCGTCAGGATCAAACTTCTCCATTACCTTCGCAAGAGCATTGAGCATTTCGCTTGAATCGTCTATCTGCGACATATTCATGCTGTTCAGTATAACGTCTGACGCTTTGGAAATCTCCTCCGCCGCCTCTGCGCCGAAGCTTACGATACTCTCCATATTATCAAGTTCAATCGTGCTGACAATGGCGTCAACCTCCGGAGAATTTACAAGCGCGGCGTTCATCTGCTGCCTGTCCGCCACGATATCATAGCTCTCCACAACCTCAATCTCCTGCTTTGGCTGCGCAGCCACAGCCGTTGTCTGGTCATTCTGTGATGCCCTGCTAAAATCAAGTCCCATAGTTTTAATTTCCTCTCTTAAAAATTATGTCACGCAATGAACGGCGTGAGTTAATGTTTACCTTGTCAAAATTCGGAATCGCCAAATCATATATATATTCGCCAATCTGGTGCTCCTCTATTATATTTTTCTCAAAATACTTTTCTACGCACTGATATCCCGTTGGCACGAAAAAAACTATGTCAAAGCCCACAAGATTTAAGAAAGCCGCCATAATGCTGTCCTCCAGAGAAAGCATGGCTTCCGAGGTATTGATGTATATGAGCTTCGGGTTTGTCTTCGTAAAGTCAAACCGCTGTATAAGCCTTAAAATATCCCTGTTAAGATTAAGCACGGTTGAAATTACCGTATATTGCGTACCGTTTTCATAAGTGCCGTCAATTATATTTGAATCAAGCAGCATCTGCAGCTTGTCAAGGATATGCTCCTGCATCTCGTCGCGCAGAAAGCCGTATGCGTAATTTTTATGCGCCTTGACTGCGTTTTTCTGCAGCTTTTTATCCTTGAGGAATGTCGCAGCCGCCGATTTAAACGGATTTTCGTCCTCGCGCCGTATATAAGGCGCACCTTTTATGACAAACGTGTCATTTGTGATAAGTTTCTTTATCTCTGTCCAGTATTCAGGAACTTTGCCGTCCTTCACGCCCGATACCTTTGAAAAAATCACAGGCACGGTCACTATGGAATCCGTTATCGCAAAATTGGGGCGGAAGCGTATCTCCTCCTTCCACAGTATCGCAATTTCCTCATATATAGAGCGCAGCGTCACGCAGACAGCCCGCTGGTACTGTTGGTTTCGGTACATTCCCGTGTCCTGGTACATCACGCTGTCAAGCTCACGCTCCGCGTGGTATGCCGCTGTGCCCATCTGCATATTCGTGTTTTCGCGCGGAAGCTTATCGACCTTTAGATAGTCCGCAAAGCGCTGCTCGTACAGATTGTCCGCAGAAAGCCTGCATTTATCATTGATGTCAGGTATCAGTATAAGTACGTCGACAGGCAAGAGACTCAGCATTTTCATAAAAAGCGCCTCGCTGTCGTTGCGGCAGCCGCCGAGGTAAATAAACACGGCAACCTCGGGCATTTTCCAGCTTTTAAAAAGCCTGCCCTGATAGCGTCTGAGCCAGCAGAGCAGATGCACCGCCTTGTTGGTGAGCTTGTTTATGGTGTCGTCGGTCTGCTTTATGTCCTCTAGCATAACGTCAATAAACGCCTTTTTCATAAGCTTCTGCAGCTCATTGCTTGGAGCGTATATGATGTTTGACGACAGCTCCTCCAGCATACGGTTTGTATTGTCGTAATTGTGCCTGCGTATGCCTGCTATTTCCTCGTTTGTCGGAGCGGGAATGCCATACTCGGCAAGCGCAAAACCTCTGTTTGAGCCTTTTATTTCCATATATAATTTATACAGGTCATTCAGATAAGTAATCTTGTCCTCCACGCCCTGCACACGCATAAAGCAGTTGTAAAAAAAGCGCTCGTCAGCGCCTCTTAGCGCGGCAGGCGTGAGTATATCGGCAAAGCCTTTTCCGCTTATCCATGCATTCGTGCAGTTTACAAATGCGGGCGCGTCGCCGTAGAGCTTTTGAGTGTTGAATCTGTTCTCTATTTCCGCTCTGAGCCATTTTATGCCAAAATCCCTCGGAAACGCTGTCATATCGGGAAGTTCAAGATTGTCCGAATATTCAAGCTTTTTGTCCAGCTCGCGGTATGCGCTGTCGCCGTTGTACTGCAAAAGCACTATGTCACAGCCTGATTTGGAGAGCACGTTGAACATTTTAAGCTCATATCCGCTTATGCTGCCTTCGTACAAAATCTTTGGCAGCATGTTCCCGCCGAGAAGGTTCATGATGCGCTCAAATTTATAGTAGAGCCAGCACATGAATTTGATGTAGGCGTTCTTTAAAATGTTCTCGTTCTTTCCGTCTTTACGCATTTGCTCGAGCGTATCGTAAAGCGCTTCGGCAACGTTTGTCCGCTGGTAGTCGTTCATGCGGGGCAGCCATTTTTTCAGGCCAAATGATATAAAGCTTACGCTGAGCCTGAAATCTGAGCCCATTATTTCGACGTAGTAGGACAGGTTATTTTCGTCGGGGTTTGCGAGTCTCCCCTCGAGAATTACGCCTGTCTTGCGCGCCGCCTCATAGTATTTTAGGAGGAATTCTCTGACACTGTCATTATAGCCGTTTATTCTGTAGAAATATACGCCGCCTGCGCTGCGTTCATTGCATTTCAGGAAATAATCGTCTAAATTGCTTAGTGTCCTGCGTTCAAACATAATGCTTTGTGTCACCTCGTCTGCCAAAACAATACTTTACTTTTTTTATAATATCATTTATTGCTGTTCAATTCAATAAAAAATGGGGGGTATAAATGTTAATTTTATTAATTATGTGGCGGCAGGCCGCCCGAGCAGGGGCATACACCCTATTCAGACGCGCTTGCGCTCAGTGGAAAGCGTAGCGGTACTAAGCTCGGCAGTGCTTTAAAAGGAACCACGCTTTCAAAGCCTGCCTCGCTAAGGACCGACGCTTTCCAAGGGTCTTCATAGGGTGTATGCCCCTGCTCGGGCTAGTGTATTGGCATCCCCCACCCCACACACAATAACGCTTTCGCTGTTTTTTTTCGAAGACAATTTTATGTTGTGAAGCCTCTTATGAAACTGTTGATAAATTCGTAGCCTACGGCGAGGTTTATGTTTTGTCCGTCGTCAAAGCCTGCGGTGCTTATGCCGATTACTTCGCCGAACATGTTTAGGACTGCGCCGCCTGAACTGCCATGGGAGATGGGGGCTGTGAACTGTATCATGTCAATGTCGTCTATTTTTCTAAAGCCTGCGATGATTCCGTCTGATACGGAGTTGAACAGTCCTAATGGGCTTCCGATTGCAACTACCTTCTGACCGCGGACGAGCGGCTTTTCGCCTTTGTATATTGTAAGCGGATTGAGTGTGCGTTGTATACGGATTACTGCGAGGTCCAGCAGCTGGTTGTATTTTATTATTTCGTCGGTTTTGTAGACTGTATCGTCGTCTTCTATTCTGACAGAGTAGCTTAGTCCGCTGAATGCCACATGGCTGTTTGTGAGTATGTAGCCTTTCTGTCCTATCATGATGCCTGAGCCTGTGCCTGCTATGTTTCCGTTTTTGTCATGTACGGCTATCATTACTACTGACGAGGCAAGGCGCGCAAGCTCCTCAAAATCAAGCTCGCGGTTATGTGTGCCGTTTCTCCGGGTTTGAATGTTATTCTGTACGCCTGTATTATTCACAGCTGAATTTTGCATACTTGTGTTTTGTGTGAATGCACTCTGCGTGTACGTATTCCGCATTCCTGCGTTTTGTGGATTAGCGTTTTGCGCAGCCGCATTTTTTCCGCGAGTCGGGTGTGTCACATCAACCACTATGCGCCCGCTGCCTTGACTTGGCGTAGCGCCTTGCGGTGCCGCCGAGGCTTGCGTATTCTGCCCGCATTTATATTTATTTTTATCATATCCGCTTATGTTTACATCACCAAAAGCGCCTATCTCTATTTTGCCCAGGCAGGGCAGCTCGGCGCATTTTTTGTCTATATCGCATTTACTCTGCAAAAGCAGCACATCTATCCCCAGACAGGTAAGCATATAGCAGAAGTAAAATTCCTGCTCCTTTTGTATATTGTGAAAAACGCACTTCATAGAGCGGTGAATGTCCCACCCGTCAAGGAAATCTGCGCCTACGACATCAAGCCAATACAAAAGCTTTACCGCAAAGCTTTTCTCCATAGAGGAATTAGCGTTCGGATTATTTTTCCTGTAAATTTCAAGCGTTTCGTTTAACGCCGCGCCTGCGGGTTCAGATACATTTGAATGCGGCAGAACCGTCTTTGTTTCAAGGCTTCCTCTGCCGCCCTCCAGCCACTTTTCATAAAAAGCGCTGCAGCGGGCGACCTCATCTATATCTGAAAGCGTGGGGAGTGAAAGCACTCTGGCGTATACGCCATGCCCTGCCTCCTCTGTCTTTGTCAAAAGCCTGTCCATTTCCTCTATGTCATTTATATATGAAGAATTAACTCCACATGCTTTGATAAAATACACATCTTTGCAGCCGCCGTTTACCCTGCCGCTCACATTGGCAAAAGCGGCAATTGAGGACAAACCTATCGCATTGTATCTTCTCTCCAGCCCTTTTCTTCCTTCGCTATCCATAAATCCATCACCATTCCAATTTACCGTAAAATACCCGTTATCAATCCCAAACTAAGCAAATCTGCCAGCGCAAGCAATGGCATGCGCCAATAAAAGCTTAACAAATGTCTATTAGCACAAAATTCAAATCAAACATATCCGCCAACCGGAACAATAGCATACGCCATTTAAAACCCAACATTTTCATAATATCACAAATTTTCCAAACAGGCTATTAATATTTGTTAAATGTTGTGATATAATACAGTTATTGTGCGCAATCTTAACCTTTGGCGCAAAATCAACCAGCATATACGGAGAAAATTATGAAAAATTCTTTAATATATTACAGCGTCGGACCTCTGCTGTACTGCCCCGCCAACAATGAAAAAATAGCGTCTTCCCTGATTAACCGGAAATTTGGCGACGGCTATTCACTTTCAATGTGCCTTGAGGATACCATAAATGACGGTCGCGTGGCTGAAGCGGAAAACCAGCTTATAAAATCAATCAAGGCTCTTTACGAGGCGCGTTTTGCCACACAGTTTTTTATGCCTAAGCTTTTTATACGCGTCAGAAATCCAATGCAGATAAACCGTCTTATTGGGCGCTTAGGCAGCGCGGCCGAGCTTGTCTGCGGCTTTATCGCGCCAAAATTTTCACCGGAGAACGCCGACGAGTACCTTGACACAATGCAAAAAATAAACATGGGGCGCGACGGCACGATTTACTTTATGCCCATACTGGAAAGCCCTTGCATTGTCAATCTGTCCAACCGCGCGGAGGTTTTATATTCCTTAAAAGAAAAGCTTGATGCCGCCGCGGAGCTTGTGCTTAACATACGCGTCGGCGGCAACGACCTCTGCAATATATTCGGCTTCCGCCGCCATAGCGACGAATCCATACATAGAATCACGCCCATCGCAAATATTTTTTCGGACATCATTACGGTTTTCGGCACAGACTATGTGGTGTCAGGTCCTGTGTGGGAATATTATGACGGCGAAGGGTGGGACAGCGGACTTCAAAACGAGTTGAAGGACGATAGGCTCTGCGGTTTTATCGGCAAGACCGTCATACACCCAAAGCAGATAAAGCTTGTAAACGAAGCCTATAAAGTGCCGCAAAAAGATTTTGACGATGCTAAAGCTATTCTTGGCTGGGACGGCGACAGCGCAGCGCTTGTCGCGGGAAGCGCCGCCAAGGAGCGTATGAACGAATACAAAACACACTGTAACTGGGCGCAGAAAATTATGATGCTGGCGCAGGTCTACGGAGTTTCATAGACTACCTTGTATTTTCACGCAAAAAAGAGTATTCTTAATAATAAGCGCTGCTTGGTTATTTGCAAAATGTTTTTCATGCTATCCGAATGGAATTTTGCAATTTCTAATTATATTAAGCGGCAAAGAACGGTATAAATTTAGACCGTAAAAAACGAAATGGGGGATTTTTTATGGAAGAAAATAAAACTGTGATAAAACAAGCTTATTATACGGGAGAGCGCCCTCTTTTTGGCACGCATAATTTGTCAATCTACGACACTATTTTTACTGACGGCGAATCGCCGCTGAAGGAATGCTCGGATATAGAGCTTTCGGGGTGCATGTTTAAGTGGAAATACCCTTTATGGTATTCAAAAAACATACGCGCCAGAGAGTGTGTCTGGTTTGAAATGGCGCGGGCGGGCGTATGGTACACTGACAATATAGATGTGGAGGACTGCCAGATTGAGGCGCCTAAAAATTTCCGCCGCTGCAATGGCATAATGTTCAAAAATGTGTCATTTCCAAACGCCGCCGAAACCCTATGGAGCTGCCAAAACATAAATATGGAGCAGGTGGTCGCAAAGGGTGATTATTTTGCGATGAACAGCACCGACATGAAAGTAAACAATTTCACGCTTTATGGCAACTATTCATTTGACGGCGCGAAGAATGTCGAGATACATAATTCAAGGCTGCTTTCCAAGGATGCCTTCTGGAACAGCGAAAATGTCACAGTATACAATTCCTTTATATCAGGTGAATACCTTGGCTGGAACGCAAAAAACCTGACGCTTATAGACTGCACGATTGAAAGCCTTCAAGGGATGTGCTACATTGACAATCTGGTTATGAAAAACTGCAAGCTGATAAACACCACTCTCGCCTTTGAATATTCCACAGTCGAGGCGGACATCACCGGCAAAATCAACAGCGTAATAAACCCGAGCGCAGGCTCTATCACCGCAGACAGCATTGACGAGCTTATTATTGAAAAAGATAAGATTGACCCATCAAAAACAATAATTACATGTCGAAATAATTCTTGAATATTTATGCCTTTATTCAATTTCAGACAATAAAAAATCCCAATGTAGCTATATCTTTGGTCATTAAGCTTATAACCGCATACCCTACATTGGGATTTTCATCAAAATATTTTACTGCAAAATAGCGCGGGTTTTCTCCTCATATTCTTCCCTTGATATAATGTCCATCTGGTACTGCAGTTCTACCTTTTTGAGCGCCTCGAAATTATCCAGCCTTTTCTGCGCCTTGGCAAGCTTTTCCTCATACTCCTCTGTGGAAATTACATCCATCTCCAGCGCCTTGTCGAGTTTTTTCTTCTCGCCGTCATACTGGTCCTGCGCCTTTTTTCTGTCCTTTTCGATATTGTTTTGCTTTATCTGCTGCTCCCTCTGTTTTAGCTGCGCGTCAATCTCGGCAATCTTTTCGAGCTCGGGCTTTATCTGTTCAATGATATCAGATACATCAAACGCGTCATACTGATACGAGTTTTCGATGTATGCGACATACTTTTTGCCAATCTCCGCATAGCGGCTTTCAAGCCTCTTTTCTATTGCCGCTTTCTTAATTTTCATATTAGCGGCCTCCGTCTGCTCGCGCGTCACATTGCCTATCGTGTTTCCTACTTCCTTTGCCTTTCTTGTAGCTTTGTCAAAAAAATCCATTTTATTTTCTCCTCTCCCTGCTGACATTCCATCAGACATTTACATGCAATAGCGCCGTCCGGCGCTTCATAGCCTTATTTTATCATCTGGTCAAAATTTTTCCAGCAAACAATTTATAAAAACCATAAAGAAAATCTTAAATAAACGGTAATAAAAAACATAATCCCATAACTTTAGATTACAATCTGCGGTATCTCTATATATGAAACTACTTTTTCACCTCTAAACGGCGTCCAGCCTACTTCCTTTCCCAAAAGCTTGTTTAGCGCAATATTGGGAATGTTAATTCCTGACGCAAGACAGCTCATAGGTACGCCGCCGGACATCCGCGTGTTTATTTCCAAAAGGTACGGCGTCCCGTCCTCCGAGAGCTTAAACTGAATATTGCATGGATATTCGAGTCCAATGCCATCCACCACAACCTCACACATTTTGTAAATCGCCTCGTCGAAGAAAACACGCTCGTCCCGCGTCCAGCCTTTCCTGCGCATAACCGCAATCAGTCCCCGACTTGTCGAAAGGCAGTCCACGCTTATCTCATCGCCTGAAAGATACGGCATTACAAGCATGTCCTTAAAGCTTTCCTGACTCCTTAAAATATCCGCCAGCTCGCGGTAAGCGATTTTTGCGCCCTGATAATAGCTAAGCGACTCAAATCGGTCGATTTCGCCAACAATCCTCCGAAAGCTCATTCCTCCTTCGTCCTGCACATATTTACAGCACACGCCGCCAGCACTTTGACAGAGCTTTTCATATGCCCGTTCAAACTCCGCGCTGTTGTTTACGACAAAATAATCAGGCACATTTATGTCCTTATTCTTCTTGAAGAACTCATATGTCTTCGCCTTATCGCTCAAAAAGGAAATTTTATCATATCCGTCCGCCAAAAGCCTGACGCCAAGGCTTTCAAACCGTTCCCTCTGGCGGCTTATCTCAACCATCTCCCTGCGCGGTACAAAAACATCTATATTATGAGCCTTGCAAAATTCCAAGCAAAAACTGACATAGCTGTCACCTTTAAGCTCACTGTCCACATACCACTCGTCGCAGGCATTTCTTATCACAGAATTAACAGCCAAGTTGCTGCCGACTACATATATCTCCTGACTTTCATCTCGTTTCATAAGCCCTATTATCTGGTGCGCCGTACTAAACCAATGATTAAACCACACCCGTACCATACTGCCACCACCCCCCCCCATCTCTCTGACCATTTTTTTAAATATCAGCCTAGACAACCGCAAGAAAAACGCCGACCTTGCGTTTTTCGGCGCGAAACTTAGATGTTCTTTGCGAAACGCCCATTGGCGTGAGCAATTAGAACATCTTTTCTGCGCGAAACTTAGATGTTCTTTGCGAAGCGCCCATTGGCGTGAGCAATTAGAACATCTTTTCTGCGCGAAACTTAGATGTTCTTTGCGAAGCGCCCATTGGCGTGAGCAATTAGAACATCTTTTCTGCGCGAAACTTAGATGTTCTTTGCGAAGCGCCCATTGGCGTGAGCAATTAGAACATCTTTTCGCGCTATGCCTCAGCAAGCTTCCTGATAATCCCGCATGCCTTATAATTTACAAGCGAATAATACTCAACTTCGACGCCCTTTTCCTCAGCCAGCCTCAAAAGATGCATAAGCGCCTCATCATCTCTATCTTTTTCATTTATAAGCACCTTCCAAGGCACTCTGCGCAGAAGCACCCTGGTAGCCTCTCCTATGCCCGGCTTTATCAGGTTAATATCGTCAACGCCAAAATCTTTTGCTATCCGCCTTACCTCATCTATCCCTTTAATCTCCCTGTCAGATATGACACCAGTGTCATTTTTCTTGTCATCCGGCAGAAAAGCAAATCGTCCCTCTATCGCCTCTATAAAAGCATACGACAAATCCACATCCGCAAGCTCCCCATAATATACAGCGCCATGAAAATCATCTTTCCCTATAATGTCGTCCCGCAGAAATGTACGGCTGATAAGCCCGGAAACAGTACAGTTAAGACATGAGCTTGGAATAAGTATATCCTCATGAGTACCGCACAAATCAGTCACTCCCGCGGGGTCTGCTATGACGGCAAGTTCGGCAGACACGCCCTCATATGCGCTTACGCATTTTTCAAGCTCGCCCAGAATCGCTCCTTTTCCTATCCAGCCGTCCACAAACTGCAGTTCATCCGCCCTATGGCGTTTTAATATATACCGCATGGCGTTATCGTCTATGCCACGCCCTTTTATTATCGAAATGGCATAGTGCTCGACATTTACACTGTACCGTTTTTTCATATACCTTTTAAGCAGCACGCCTATAGGTATTCCCGCCCGCGCAAGCGATACCAGCGCTATATTATCCCCATGGCGTTCAATTATCTTTTGGGAAAGCGCCGCCACAGCAGCCGCAACGGGCTCCGCGTAATGCTCCAGCGCCTGCCTGTACGCCTCCATATATTTTTCGCTCGGCTTGTACTCTATCGGCAGCATCTCGCTGTAATGCCTGCCCGACTGTATCAGCCTCTCGCGCTCGTCAGTCGGCTGGGGCGCCACCATGCCCGTTATGTCTTTTAACAGAATTTTTACATCATCAGCGCGGTATGAACTTCTCATATACATATCATTTCCCAGCCTTCCTCGCTGTATTCGACTGCCAGACAGCCACTGTAATGTCGTCATTCCCGCAAGAGCAAAGCGCGTTTATTATGGAATTTATTCCCGCCTCGACGGGCTTCTCAGCATCCGTCAAAATGACAGCCTTGTCATATTTCTCCAAATCATACACAAAAGTGCGCCGCTTTTCATCATAAACACTCACAAGCTCAAAGCGTTTTTTCAACGGATAAGCTTGCTCTCTGCTCACCTCAATAGGGCTTCTTGTCGTGGCATGGCACATTGCATGTCCGCCGCACTCATCAATACGCCCTGCAAGCCATATCGCCGGGAACATAAATTCCTCTGTCCCAAGCACAAGACACCGCTCTCCATTTTTTACGCCTATCTGCGAAAGCAATCCGTCGCACAGTCTGTCGCATGCCGTCTTATAATCAACCGCCCTGTGAAGCCGCCTGGCATTAATATATGACGGCATATAAAGCCTGCCGTACCTTACCTTTGCCTCATCTGCCACAGCCTCCGCATATGCGCCGTTTCCGGCATACTGTTCCGCGATTTCCGTATAATTGCTGTGATTAGTCTTTACAAGGTAATGCAGCCTTATCCCATTAGAATCAAATGCCTCCACCGATGACTTGTCCATGCCATTTAAAATGGAAGCAACGCTAAAATTTATTTTATTCCCATAAGTACCGCGCATCAATTTCACGATAGACATAATGGTATTTCCTGTCGTAACCTCGTCCTCGACAAAAACCACTCTGTCCACCTTGCCAATAACGCCGTCGATGTCATTTTTTACAAGCTTCTGCTCGGTAGCATGGCTATGGCTCTCAGTAAAATACAGGTATTCCACGCCCTCGATATTCTCTCTCGTGGTATGCATATAATACGAATCAAGCTCTATCGCCACAGCCTCGCCGATAGCCGTAGCCGTTTCAGCAAAGCCAATCGCCAAGAGCTTTTCACGCCCATACTCGCCCTTCAGGATATCCGCCAGCTCACCAAACATTTTAAGCGCCTCAGCAGACTTTACAGGGATATGCTTCCCCTGCTTTTCATTTATTACCAGATATTTTCTTTTATTGTTGTTGTCCCTTTTTGCAATCCGCACTATACTGCTGTCATACATAATAATCCGCCACTCCTCCGCAGCCGCCGCGCTGTCTGCGCCCGCCATATCGGCTGCCTATTTAATGTGTCCATTATATAACTATAAAGTGCCCGCGGATTTATGTCAAACAATTTATTGGCAAATTTAAGGCAAAAAATTTAAAAGCGCCGCCCTCTCAGGCAGCGCTGAAAACATTAATCACAAGCAGGCTCTCTCCTCTGTTGAGGTAGCTATGACCGCCTTCAGAGCAAATTTGTACGGTATGGTTCGGCGCTATCTCATATGTGCTTTCCTCAGTTTTTAGCGTAAGCGTGCCTTGCATTACCATTATGTACTCACAGCCGCTTTCATTGTGCAGAAAGCTCTCGCATTTTTGCCCCGGCTCAATACGCACCTCATACGCCTCAAAGCCCCTATGTCTGGCATATGGAAAAATAGGGCGCGTCAGGTACACCCCCTCCTGCTCCCTGTAAACCGGCTGCTTGTCATTGTCGATAATTACCACAGCTTCATTCTTAGGATAAATCAGTTCCTCAAAGGGCACATGCATCCCCTCGACAATCTTTGCAATCGTAGCCACCGTAGGATTTGACTCGCCGCGCTCTATCTGCCCCAGCATACTCTTGCTCACGCCCGTCCTTTCAGACAGCATATCAAGGCTCATATTTTTGGACTTCCTTATCCGTTTCAAATTTACGGCTATATTCCTTTCCAATTGGCTCATACCCCTCAAACCTCCATAATTCATAGTAAGCGCGATTATATCAGCGCCCCCAAGTTCCTCATGCGGTAATATGAATAAAAAAGCACCAGACTTTCCTTTCAGAAAATCTGATGCTACATCTTTGTGGCATTTAAAATTATTCATTATTTATCGTATCTGTTATTTATGATAACTATTTTTCTTCCTGCCGTCAAGCCCCTTTTGAACACTATACCCAAATTTCCCAAGCCTGCTGCCCAGCGAAAAATAATCGCCATGGGAATACACAATCGGTTCAGCCTGCTCCAGATGAAATCCGCCGCGTTCATCCATATACGCCTCATCCGCCTGCACCGAAACCACCCGCGCGATAAACATGTCATGCGAGCCAAGCTGCTCTATGCGCTCCACCCTGCACTCGATATTCACAGGACTTTCCGCAATGCATGGTACGCTGACCTCACGCGCTTCCGCCTTTGTAAGCCCAAGCTCCTTCCATTTGTCAACATCCCTGCCGCTTTTCACTCCGCAAAAATCAGTCGCGTAAGCAAGCTTCTCCGTCGTAAGATTGATTACAAATTCCCGCGTCTGCGTAAGCATATGGTGAGAATAGCGCGTCGGACGAACGGAAATGCTTACCATAGGCGGATTGGTGCAAATAGTCCCTGCCCAGGCTACAGTTATTATGTTGGCATTGCCCGACTTGTCCCCCGTACTGACCATTACCGCCGGCAGTGGGTACAGCATATTCCCCGCCTTAAACGAAACCTTAGACATCTCTTAAATCTCCAAAATGCGCGCCGTTCTAAAACAGAGTAATGCCCATAGCCGTCAAAAGAGTGAGCACGCTGAGTATCACGCCTCCAAGCGACGCGGCAAGCGACACAATGCTGACAATCAGCACCACATTCATTTTTGACTTTACAGATGTGCTTTCTACGGAAATCGTGTCATTTGTCCGCTTCATCTCATCCGAAACAACCGCCTGCACATTTCTGTAAACCTTCACGCTCTCTTTATGGAAGAAGTCCTCCGACTGTTTGAATTTTTCATCAAGCGCCTGCGACAGCTCCTGTGCGTCATTCTGCGCCTGCTCCTCAGCCTGTCTTTCGCGTTCCCGCTCGAAACGCTCACGCTCTGCCGCAAATCTGTCGCGCTCCTCGGCAAGACGCGCTTTCTCAGCCTCAAGGCGCTCACGCTCTGCCTCCCTGTCCTTGTCCTGGTCTTCAATAAAGCTCTTTATCGTATTAATGACACGCTCGTCATTTTCTTTGAGACTGTCAATCTTTTCGCTGTTGCCGGCAATCAGGCTCTCCATTTTCTCCGAAACGGCTCGAAGGACGGTAGTAAGCCTCTGCATTTCGCCTTCTTCGTCTTCGCCCTCCTCTTCGATAAGCGCGTCAAATTTCTCCGAAAGCGCCTTCACCGCCGCCACGAGCTCCTCATCACTCTGAACCGTAACCGCTGCGCCCTCGCCGCTCGTCCTTGAAATTATCTCCTCTATCCTGTCGGCTATCTCCGTATTTTTGAAATTGAGCTTGCGCATCTCCTGCAAAATCTTCTCATACTCGGCTACCTGCTGCTCAAGGCGCTGCTTCTGTGCGGCATCAGCCTGTGAATTTGCCTTTATTAACTCCTGCGCGTTAAATTTTTGTGCTATCTTGTCTATAAAATTATCCACGATTATCCTCCTAAATCATACTGTGAATTTTTAGCATCCGTTTTGCTTTCGTCATTATTAATATACTAGCATATGACAAGCTATTTTTCAACAAATTTCCAAATATTTATAAAATGCACCGCACAAAAACTCAAATTGTTTTGTTGAAAATAAATATATTTTGTTTTTATTCATTGTGAACTTTGGTCATATTTACAATAAAATTACATTCCGTTCATATTTTATTCATATATAAGTGCTAATATAATTATATCAGAAGACAATCAGTAGTGTTTTTCATTACTATAAGATAAATTTTTTCATAATAGCCTCGGCGCAGCGATGTGCCGGGGCACTCCTCATTTTTAGGGACATTTTTATGTTTCACGCCAGCAGCGAATGTACTTCCTCATTCAACGAAAGCATTTTTGCGTCAAGCTCCGACACCATCCGCGCACATGCGTACAGTTCTTCTTTTATATGCTCCGGCACATTAGTTTCAAATTTATAATTAATCTTATGTTCAAGACTTGCCCAAAAGTCCATTGCGACTGTCCTTATCTGTATTTCCACCTTTGTGTCCACACGCCTCTCAGACAGAAAAATCGGGATTGACACAAGCATATGGTAGCTTTTGTAGCCGCTCGGCTTCGGGCTTTTGATGTAGTCCTTGACCGAAATCACGAAAATATCACTCTGGCGTTCAAGCATTTCCGCAAGCCTGTATATATCCGTCGTAAATGAACAAATAATGCGTATGCCCGCTATGTCGTTCACATATTTCATCATATTTTCTATCGTCGGCTCACACCCATACTTTTTCAGCTTTTTTGCTATACTTTCCGAAGTTTTTATCCTCGATTTTATGTGCTCTATGGGATTATATCTGTGGACATGCTGAAACTCATCGTTCAATATTTCAAGCTTCGTTCCTATTTCCTTCAACGCTGAATTATAAATAAGACTTGCCTCCCGCCACCGCCTTGCCTCAAAATCCGCATCATTTATGTATTCCATACCGCTCCTCCCGCCCCACCGTATTATACGCGCATATTTCACCGCCAAAATTTATTATATGCGGAACATCGCCACTATATTACTTACAATTGCCAAAAGCAGACTTTCATTATATAATTTTTATATCCTAACCACACAGGCACCCGCAAAACTTTATCGGACGGCTTAGAACACTTTTCACATTACCTAACCTAAATGCATTAGTTATAGAAAGGAACCAAACAATGTTTAGATTATGGGCAAAAATATTCAAAGACAACAAACTGGTAAAGGACACCGTAATCTGCGATGATACCGACGACACCAGAACGCACAAAGTCTTTAACTCCCTTAACAAAGCCTGCCTGGAATTTGACCTCGGCACCCCCCTCTGGCTCAACGCCACCATCACCGAATTTAAACGACACAGCAAAGCACGCTTCAGGGCAGACAGCTTCATGGAAGAAATAGATTTTGATTATCTTGAAATACAGATCATTGAAGAATAAGCGTCGTCTATTTTATAATTTTAATACAAAGTTATGCATATTTACTATTGACTTGCACAACAATATGGTGTAGTATCTTTTTAAACAACATGTAGTATTCAAAACTACATATCAAAGTTTTATACCAATCAAAAGTCAATTAGCGCCAATATGATACAATATAATATCCATTTTCATAATATGGCGCAGAAAAGAGGTAATTATGCAGCTTACAATCAGAGAACCCGGAAGCGCCCTGACGCACTTCATAGCATGCATCATGGCGGCTATAGCGGCTTCGCCGCTTCTAACCAAAGCCCAAGGCGGCCTCACCACCGCAGCGCTCACCATTTTTGCGGCAAGCATGATACTTTTGTACGGCGCAAGCGCGCTATACCATACCGTCAATGTATCAGCACCCGCGCTAAAGGTTTTTAAGAAAATCGACCACATGATGATTTTCGTGCTGATAGCAGGCTCTTACACTCCCGTATGCCTCATAGTGCTTGGCGGCAGGCTCGGTTATTCCCTGCTTGCACTCGTGTGGGGCGTCGCGCTTATCGGCATGTTCATCAATATCGTCTGGATAAACTGTCCCAAATGGTTTTCGTCCGTCATTTATATAGCGATGGGCTGGCTCTGCCTGCTGGTGTTCGGCACGCTACGGAACGCTCTGCCACATGCAGCGTTTGGCTGGCTTCTTGCAGGAGGCATCATTTACACTATCGGAGGCATCATTTACGCGCTGAAGCTTCCCGTATTTAATTCACTCCACAAAAATTTCGGCTCACACGAAATCTTCCACCTTTTCGTGATGGGCGGCAGCATATGCCATTTCATATTTATGTACCTTTATGTGGCATAAGCGCGTTGGCAAATCTGTCGATGCTTTAAGCAATAACAAAGCAAATATATAGAAATAAAGAAGAATAAAGAAGATAGCATAGTTTTTTCGCTATCTTCTTTACTTTTTTGCTTATTATTGTTAAAATGTACTTACATAGCCTTTTTAATCAATGACGCCAAACAAGGCTTTGTTGCGCGAAAAAAACTAATGCATAGGTGCATGGCATAAATGCATAAAATGAGTGTCAGCATAGATGGGAGATTAAATTATGATAGATGCAATTTTTGACACAGCTTATCCTGCGGGGCGGTTTGACACCTCTCTCAACCTGATAGAAGGCAATCCTTATATGTATCGGTTTTTCGGCTCGAATGTGTATTTTTCCATACTGAAAATCGTAAACTCAGACGAGCAGGAAAAACTGACGGCGGATGTCGAGCGCTGCAGGAATAATCCGCAGCTGCGCATTGACGAATGCATACATATCAGCAACAGCAGCGGCGGTCAGGATTGTTATTTTCTGGGCATGAAGCTTTCCGATACTCCTGACATTCTCAACATAACGCTTATCAATGTCACCGAGAGCAAAGCGCACATAAACTCGCTCAACAGGCGCCTCATGCTTGCGCGCAACTTTTTGACGCTGAACGGTACGGCAGTTTTTGTATACAAACCGTCGACCGGCTATATAGAAATTTCTTATGTAAAAAATGAGCAGACCGCCGTATTCTTTAATATGGATATCGACGAATGGCGCACCCAGATGTACGAGGAAAACAGAATAAACCTCGAAGATAAGGACTTGTTTGACTTATTCTGCGCCACAGTCAAGGTTGCCAAGGAGAACCGCACCATTATTTTTAGAGGCAGCATCATAGGCGACAAAAACCGCATGGAGACCTACCGCGTCACCTTCAATGTACACGAGTATTCAGGCGATGAGCCTGTCGTGGCGGGCACCTGGTCCATCATGCACGCGGGGACAAATGACGCAAACAACAATTACTTCGAGGATTCATACATAGACGCGCTAACCGGCCTGCTCAACAAAAAGGCGATTATGTCATACGCTGAAAACGCCGTAAACGGTATAAACCATGACCATGTAGGGCTTGCCATCATGGATATCGACAATTTCAAGAGCGTAAACGACAATTACGGCCATATGTTTGGCGACAAGGTCATCAAGGCAGTCGGCGAGGTAATAAAAAACGCCGTAGGCACCGACGCGGTTGCGGGGCGCATGGGCGGCGACGAGTTTCTGATAGTGTTTGAGAAATGCCAGAACGAGCTTGAATACAGAAACATCCTAAGATGCATAAAGTCAAATGTCCAAAATGTATATAAGGGAAAGATGGGCGACAATACCCTTTCCTGCTCCATAGGGCTTGCCAGATACGGGTACGGTCCCGGCTCGACCTCATACCATGATTTGTTTAAAATCGCTGACAGAGCGCTTTACCTTGCCAAACAGAAAGGCAAAAACCGCTACATCATCTATAAGCCTGAAATACATGGTGATTACTCGTCAAAGGGCGAAAACGAGGATATCGTGAATGTATCAAACAGCTACTATTCAGCGGCGGATATCAACAAGCTTAACACCCTGTTTACGCGCATCATCATAGACGGCATTGATATAATCCCTGAGACGCTTGACCTGTTTGCAAAAGCGCTGAAGCTTGACAGAGTGAGCATATTTTACGGCGAAGGGAGTTTGCCAAAGTTTACGAGCAACTACACAGGTTCGGTATGTCCCGCCAACCCCATAGTCATCAAGGATGAGAAGTATCTCGGGCTTTTCAACAACAATATGCTCGCCATGAGCAATGTCCATGCCATAGAATATTCCTGCCCCAATGTATTCAATGTGCTTATAGATACGGAAATTTCAAGCACTATGCAGTATGTTTTGAGGGACGCGGACAACAATCCCGCGGGACTCGTATCGGCTGACATATTTGGAATCCCAATCGCATTTCCAAAGGTGGTGACGAATGTTTACCAGAATATGTGCAGCATAATAAATGCGGTGCTGCTTCGTGAAAAACTAATATAATCCGTCAAACGCACAGACGGTTTTGCAAATACCTGTTTCATGAATAATAAAAAGGAGCTCCCGGCTCCTTTTTATTATTGCTCCATCTGTTTTCCCAGAAATCCTGCCGCCGACTGCGCCAGCTTCATCTCGACCTCGTTCATCTCATCTCCTGCGCTCGCGGACAAAAGCACTACCGCGCCAATTATATCTCCCTGAGTAATTATGGGTATAATTACCTCATGCTGGTATTCGTCATTTTCACTGTCAACCACGCTGACATAGCTCTTTTCGCCCTTTGAGGCGCATACCGCCTCACGCGAGTTCATTTTATCCTCAAGTTCCTTGCTCAC
>CANQSB010000016.1 GCA_947626435.1 uncultured Lachnospiraceae bacterium
TTGTTTCCCCTAGCGGTAATAAACATTTCAAGCAATCCCTTTTTCTTGCCGTGTCTACCTTATAGGGTACATTATAGCTTGCCTTTCTTGACAGTGACCGCGCCGACATAAAGGATATGTCCGAGGAGTGTAGAAAAGAGATGGAGTCAGTCGAGATATCAAACACCACTGGAGATGAACCAGTCTTTTACTCAAATTTCGGCGACCATAGCGCGCTTAAATTCAGCGACAGAAACAAGGAGGCATCATTTGAGCGGCATACGGGCGCAGGCTATATCGACAATGCTTTGATTGAGAAATGCCATTCAATTTACGGCAGCGGACTGACGGAAACGCTTATAACGTCCGACAAAATGGGCGAGGGGAGTTTTTCGGCAAATGACGCGGAGAAGATACTTTTGGACAAGCTAAAGGTATTGGGGATAAGCGAGGTTGCGTTTGACGAGATATATTATGATGAAGGCGCTGGCTACAGCTTTTATACGATGCGGTTTTCGCCCGCCTATGACGGGATAAAGCTTGATATCGGGCATAATTCATATGGGTTTGGACAAGTTTGTCCCAACGGATATGCGCATATTTCCGAGGAGGGCGTCGCAGAACTGGGACTTCATGCATTTTGCGGCAAGATAGAGGACAAGGAGCCTGTAGAGATAATTTCGTTTGAGCAGGCGCTTGAAGTGTTGGAGCAGTACCTTGACAGCGGTATTATAGATGCAGATGAAAATATGACATATGACAGAGTGGAGCTTAACTATTATCCTGTGCCCAATCCTTCGCCAAAGCCTGATGAGATTGAATATAAGGCAGAGCTTGAGCTTATACCAATATGGCGCATTTATATGCCGCTTGACGAGTATGTTTCAGGGGCTTATAATGGAGCGTCGGCGATATGCATAAACGCAATTACAGGCGAAAACATATAATATGGAGATACTTTTGATGAACAAAAAATTTCTATTGCAGGACATAAAGAGAAGTCTTACAGGCTGGGGCTTTTGGCTGGGATTTGGCGGGCTGTGCGCGCTGTTTTTGTACAATATGGTTACGCAGTCGGCGCTTAACCATACGCAGGACAGCTATTATATCATTGTGAACGCGGTCGCGGCATCGGGATTTACTGTTTTTCTGCCGCTATTTCCAGTGCTTGCATATTCATCGGATTTCTGCGAGGAGTATGAGAGCGGCTACTATCGGATGATACTGGCGCGCATGAGCGTGCGCGGATATGCTCAGGCGCGCATTATAAGCGTAGCGATTTCAGGCGGCGCGGCTGTGGGGCTTCCTGTAATGCTCATGTGTATCGGCGCAGGCTGTTTTGGCATAACGGCTGTTAGCGCTGTGGACATGCTCAGGGTTGAGGCTGATATGGAGATGGTGCTCATATCGCAGGAATACGGTTTTGGTGTGGTGGTCGTCCTAAAGACTATGCTTGGATTTTTGTTCGGCGCTGTGTGGGCGCTTGTCGGGCTTGCGTTTGCCGTGTGGTTCGTAAATAAGTATGTATCGCTTATAGCCCCTTTCGTATTGTATGAAACTATGAATATTTTTTTGCCGAAAATATTAAAGCCGGCAATGTCGGTGCGCGGAGATGACATCGGACATATCCTGTCAATCGCAATGGAGCTGTTGTGGCTTGCGGTGTCTGTGGCGGCAGTTGCGGCGGGCTTTAAAAGGAGATGCCATGATGAGTAAGGCTGTAATGATAGCAAAACAGACTTTCCTGCAGGAGCTTGCAAGTGCGCGCGTGATTATGGGGTATCTTCTGGGACTTGCATTTCTTGCCACAGGTCTTGAGGACTTTTGGCATTTTGTGACATATACAGGCGAACCCGTCAATGTGCTTGAAGCGTTTATCGTGGCGGAGAGTCAGACGCGGGCAGGATTTTTATGGGCGCTCGGATATATGCTGATAATTTCTGATGCGCCGTTTGTAAATAAAGGCTCGTATCTTGTGATGTACAGGTGTAAGCGGTACGCATGGAATATGGGAATGGCGCTCTATATCGCGTTTCAGGCGTTTACGTATACTCTGCTTTTTGCGGCAGTATCGGCTGTGACAGGCATTCGCAGCGGATATATCGGAAAGATTTGGAGCAGTCCCGTATATACGCTTATGAAAGACACGTCGGGAGTATTTTTGAAAAAATTCGGCATGAGTTTCCCGTATGAAACCGTCATGAGAAAAATGACAGCAGTGTCAGCGTTCGGCTCTGCATTTCTGAATATGCTGTGTTACCTGATACTCATCGGAATGATTTTATATGTCTGTAATCTGACGCTTGGCGGAATGTGGGGAATGGCGGCTGTAGTCCTGCTGCATCTCACAAAGGGCGCAGCGTGGTGTAAGATAAGCATAGACGGCAGCCCCGATACTCTTTACATCAAAATCACACTCATTGCGGTTATGACAATAGTGTCATTTATAGCGGTTCGGAAAGGAGTAGATTATGGATAGCGCGTTGATGGACTTTTTCGGAGGAGTGACTTGGGAAAACAGGAGCGGTATGCCGGGCGTGGTTGTCGAGCTGTGTCTGTATGAACTTGTGAGGTGGCTTTTGCCGATTGGCATATGTCTGATGTTTACGGGCGCATACCTGAAAAAGCAGCGCGAAATAGAAATGCTTTCGTGTTACCGCTATAGAAGTATATTAGTATGGTGGGGAAGAAAATTTGCACGCAGTCTGTTTGCAGGGCTTTTGGCAGGAGAGGCGCTCGTTGCTGCCGCCATTGTGTACGATGCGGCAATGGCGGTAAAGTTTTCCGTAGAGAGCGTAAAAATAATCGTACTGTGGAACATACATGTTGTGACACTTGTGTCATTTATGCTTGTGCTGGAACAGACAAGGCTGAAAGGCATATCGGCGATAGCGCTGCTGCTATTGGAAGGATTTACATTTATGCTTGGGTTTGAATACAGCAAAATTATTCCGTTCATGTGCGGAATGTGGGGAATGTATCTGCAAAGTGACTGGTATGACAGCCAAAAGACGCTGTGCGCCTCTTGTGTAATCATAGCGCAGGGAATACTGATTTTGCTCAGCTTTATGCAAGGGGCAGCGCAGGAAAGGATTAAGGAAAAGTAATGAATGAGATTATAAGCATTGAAAACGTGACAAAAAGCTTTGGCAGCGCGACAGTGATTGACAACGTGAGTATTAAATTTGCGCGCGGGAAAATTTACGGCTTTATCGGGCGAAACGGTTCGGGGAAAACTGTGCTGTTCAAGCTTATAGTTGGTTATATGCGACCGACAAGCGGAAAAATAACCGTGTGCGGAAAAGAAATCGGAAAGGACACGGATTTTGCCGAGAATATAGGCATTATCATAGAAAATCCTGGTTTCCTTGGCGGATATACAGGCTTCAAAAACCTTGAATATCTGGCATCAATACGCAGCGTAATCGGCGCAGAGGAAATAAGGCATAGCATGGAAATAGCAGGTCTTGATCCGGGCAGCAGCAAAAAAGTTTCAAAATATTCTCTGGGAATGAGGCAGCGCCTTGGCATAGCGCAGGCGATAATGGAGTCACCCGAGATACTTATCCTTGATGAGCCAATGAACGGAATGGACAGGCAGGGAGTGGAGGACATAAGACAGATTTTGCTGCGCCTAAAGGGCGAGGGCAGGACAATCCTGCTTGCAAGCCATAACAAAGAGGACATAGAGGTACTCTGCGATGAAGTATATGAGATGGATAAGGGAAAAGCTGTCAGGCAGGAAATGAATGTTATACGGCAGGCGGTGCAGAATGTATAGAATAGGAATATGCGATGACGACAAGGTTTTCTGCGCGGACTTGGAGGAGCGGCTTTACAGGATTTCCGAGGCGTTTTTTGAGAAGGTTGAAATTGAAGTCTGGTATTCGGGCGAGGATATAATGCGCGATATTTGCGGCAGGACGCTGTGCGACTTGCTTTTTCTTGATATCGAGCTTGTGGAGAAGGACGGCATCGAGGTTGGCAGGTTTATCCGCGACGAGCTGGAGGATATGCGGACGCAGATTGTGTATGTGTCGTCAAAGCAGGATTACGCGATGCAGCTTTTCAAGGTACAGCCGCTTGATTTTTTGATAAAGCCTGTGTCGGACAAGGCATTGGCGGAAACGCTGTCAAGAAGCGTCAGGCGGCAGAAAAGCGCGGATATTTGCTTTGAATACAAAAAGGGCGGCATAATGTTCAGAATCCCCACGAGTGACATAGCATATTTTGCAAGTACGGACAAAAAAATCAGGATAGTCAAAAAAAGCGGCGAGGAGGAATTTTACGGAAAGCTCAAAAGCATTGCGGACAGACTTCCCGCTGATTTTATGCCTATCCATCAGTCGTACATAGTGAACCGCCGCTATGTCAGCGAATATTCATATGATACTGTCAAAATGGCGGACAAGACTGTGCTGAGCATAAGTAAGCCGTACAGAAAGGCAGTCAGAGACAGGCTTAAACAATTTCGGAAGGCGGAGATGGGAGATTGGGATATATAAGTTATTATTTCGTGATTGAACCGATAGTTAATGTCCTGCGCGTGCTTTTGATAAGAAAGCTTATGGGACTGTTCCTTGCGGAAAAAGATGGAAAACGTGCGCTGCTCAATGGGGCTTACGGCGTGTATTTTCTTATTACGACGGTCTTGTATATAGCTTTTGAGGCTTCAGCCGCATATGAGGCGGGGTGCTTTGCAGGTCTATTGGGACTTATGCTTTTATACGACAATGCGTGGGAAAGGCGCATTTGGGCTGTGTTCAGCGTGTCCTTCATAGATATGGCGTGTATGCTCGCGGCATTGTATATGCTTTCGGATATGGAAATCGCCCCTCAGTTTTCGTTTCAGGTGTTTTTGTTGCTTATATGTGTGGCGCTTATGAGATGTATTTCCTCGCATGGCGGATATCTGAACATGGAGATGGAACTTGGCAGAGGGCAGACACTTATTTCGGCGGCAATTCCGACAGTAAGCGCCGTGGTATTGTGCGCCCTGCTGCATGGAAATACGGAGAATACTGTATCTGCGCTGATATGCATTTCGATGCTTTTGATAAATATAGGGGTGTTTTATCTTTGCCATATGATGGCGGAAAACTACAGGCAGCTTCACGAAAGCGACATATACAGACAGCAGACACATGCTTATCAAAATCAGCTTGACATAATAATGGAATCGCAGGGACGCATCAGGGCGTTGAGGCATGATATGAAAAATCATATACTGGCGCTGGAGCTGCTTTTGCAGAGGCAGGAATGGGGCGAGGCAAAGAGGTATTTAAGCTCTATGCAGGGCTTTATGGAAAATCCCGCTGAGTATGCCGTGACAGGCAATGACGCCGTGGACAGCCTGCTGAATTACAAGCTGCGCAGGGCAAAGGAAATGCTGAATAGTGTCGAAACGAAGATTAACATACCTGAAAAGCTGATTTTGCACTCATTTGATTTGAATGTAGTGCTCGGCAACCTGCTTGACAATGCGATAGACGCGGCGGCGCAGACGGACGAAAAGCGTCTTAGGGTGGAAATAAAGCTTGACAGAGGGATATTGTTTATTAATATGCGTAACAGCTGCAGGGAGACTGTCAGCGGGCATTTCATACGGCTTGAAACCACAAAGGCGGATGCCGCAAACCATGGCATAGGGCTTGGCAATGTGCGGAGGATAGTTGAGAAGTACCATGGCGATATGGATATGGTGTGTGAGGCAGGAGGTATGGAGATTGATATTATTATGTATGCGGACAGTATGTGACGATTTCCACAAAAGCCAGCCAATCAAAAAATAATTTGACATTATACGAAAAAACACTTAAACTTGAAATATGCATCACAGAACAGGAAAAACTATTTTATATTTTCAATATTTTCATGATAGAAGCTGCTTCTTAATCCGAGTGTATTTCTTCTCGGGAATGGGAAGCTCTGTTCCGTCGGACAAGGTTACCGCAAAGCGGCGTATATCTTTCACATGGACGGGGTTAAGCAGGTATCCGGAGTGTATGCGCAGAAAAAACCCCGGATATTTTTCCTCAAATCCTGACAGTGTTTCGTTTATTGTAATCATGCCGTTTTCTGTGTGTATTCGAATACGGGAGGAGCGTTTGACTGTTTCAATATATAAAATGCGGGATGCCGCAATTCGGTGTACGCACTTGTCGGCAGCCTTGACGGATACATATTGCTCCGGATTCGTGAAAGCGGGCATTTTCACAGACACATTTTCATAATGGACGGGGTAAATGGTATCTCGGCTGTCGTATTTCCATAAGTTGCTGATGTGCAGCAAAATAATTTCCGGCTGATATTCAATTAATCCCTCGTCATTTTTTGTTCTTTTTTCGTGCCATGTATAATGCAGCCACTGGTCATGCATCTCTGTGTTGCCGCTTGGATAATGGGTGTAAATATCGTAATGAAGCAGAATCTCTTTCAAATGGCTGTAAGGTGAAACGGATAGGACATGGATGTCGCCCATGGTAAAGGTAAGGGCGTGCTTTTCAGCCGCAAAGGTCTGCAGAAGGTTCTTCTTTCCCTGTATCTGCTGGCGCTGCGCGGGACCAATCCACAATACATCATCGCTGATATATTCAAAAAATGGCTTCAGGTTGTTTTTGTAATACTCAGATATGATAAAAATCGAGAGCTTGATAATGTCATCTGTCTTCATCGCGGCCTCCGTTTTTTGACTTCCATTATATATTATAAAATGTGCAGCCGCAAGTGATTTAGCACGAAAGACGAGTGAAAAAGCCGAAATTTATTGGACGGAAAGGAAAAACATTATAAAAATGAAAAAGGACGAAATAATAAAAATGCTTCGCAACGCGTCCGATTATGTCAGCGGACAGGAGCTGTGCGAGCATTTCGGCGTATCGCGCACCGCGGTATGGAAAGCGGTAAAACAGCTCGAAAAGGACGGCTACAGGATAGAAGCGGTAAACAACAGGGGCTATCGGCTTATCGAGGACGCCGAAAGCGATATACTTTCGCAGGTTTCTATCGAGAGCTTTATAGAAACGAAATGGGCAGCGAAAAACCTTATTTTCAAAAAAGAAACAGGTTCCACAAATATAGACGCAAAGCTGCTTGGCGAGGCAGGCGCCCCATCAGGCACGCTTGTGGTGGCTGACCGCCAGACGGCAGGGCTTGGCAGGCGAGGACGCGCGTGGGTGTCTGAGGAAGGCGAGAATATCTATATGTCGATTATGCTGCGCCCCGACTGTCTCCCTGAAAAAGCCTCAATGCTTACGCTTGTCATGGCGCTTGCGGCGCTTGAGGCGGTAAATGAGCTGAAAGCAAAGACATCAGGCGCGCTGATAAAATGGCCGAATGATATCGTGATGAACGGCAAAAAGGTCTGCGGCATACTTACAGAGATGAGCGCGGAGCTTGACGGTATACATTATGTCGTGATTGGAATAGGCATAAATTCAAACCAGACGCAGTTTGATGACGGAATAGCCGACAGAGCGACTTCTATCTTTAATGAAACGGGCAAAAAGGTAAACCGGGCAAAGCTTATCGGGCGCACAATGCACTACTTTGAAAAGTATTATGCGGAGTTTGAAAAAAGCCGGGATATGTCGGCGCTGATGGAGCGTTACAACAGCTTTCTGGTAAATATGGACGAGCGTGTGCGCGTGCTTGACCCGAAGGGCGAATATGAGGGCACAGCTAGGGGCATTAATGATAAGGGCGAGCTGATAGTCGACAGGGCGGACGGAAATCGTGAGTATGTATACGCGGGCGAGGTGTCGGTGAGAGGTGTGTATGGATATGTCTAGCTTTACCTGAATGCTTTAAAATTTCGCACAAAATGGGAGATATATATAATGGAAGAGAAAGAAAAGCGCATTGTGCTGTGCGGAGCGAACGCATACGAGAAAAAATACTATTTTAATGAGGCTTTTAAACAAATTCCGGAGTCGATAAAGGAGGAGCTTCACATAATCTGTGTACTTTTTACTGAGGAGGTCGGCGGCGTTTTCACAATCGTTTTTGAGGAGGACGGCAGCGTAAGCTTTGATACGGAGGCATACGAGGAGGACCTGCTTTATGATGAGGTGAGCAGCGGGCTCTTGGTGCGCGAGATAAGAATGAGGCGGCAGGAGCTTATAGAGGCGCTGAGCATGTATTACAGGGTGTTTGTGCTTCATGAGCCCTTGGAGGAATAGAGTGATAAAAAACTGCAAAGTAATAGTTTGGGAGAGGGGAAAATTATGGTTCTGGTGATAGATGTCGGCAATACTAATATAACTTTCGGCGTATATGATAAAGAGAAGCTCGCGACAACTTTCCGCCTGATGTCCAAGACCCAGCGCACATCAGACGAATACGGCGTGCTGATGACGGAGCTTTTGTCAAAAAACAATGTGAGCGTGGCAGACATAGAGGGCGCAATAATCGCGAGCGTAGTGCCGAACATAATGCATTCGCTTACGGGCGGCATCAAGCGCTATATTACTCAAAAGCTGATTACGGTAGGCGCAGGCATAAAGACAGGAATAAAAATCGTTACGGAAAATCCGAGGGAAATAGGTCCTGACCGCATTGTTGACGCGGTGGCGGCATATGAACTATACGGCGGACCGATACTGGTGCTTGACTTTGGTACGGCGACCACTTACGACCTTGTGGACGAAAACGGCTGCTTCTGCGCGGGAATCACAGCGCCAGGCATAAGGATTTCCGCGAAAGCGCTTTGGGAGGACGCGGCGAAGCTTCCTGAAATAGAAATAAAAAAGCCCGCGTCGATTCTGGCACAGGAAACAATTTCAAGCATGCAGGCGGGACTTGTCTACGGGCAGATAGGCCAGACGGAATATATCATAAAAACAGTGCAGAAAGAAACAGGCTACGACAATCTCAAGGTAGTTGCAACAGGCGGGCTTGGACGCATTATCGCTGGCGAAACGGATATGATACAGGAGTACAACAGCGCGCTGACGCTGGAGGGACTTAGGATAATTTATGAAAAAAACAGACGGAAATAGGCTTACAATCGGCGGCGTAGAGTTGGAAAACAATGTCGTGCTCGCTCCAATGGCGGGCGTGACGGATTTGCCTTTCCGACTGCTTTGCAAGGAGCAGGGCGCGGGACTTATCTGTATGGAAATGATAAGCGCAAACGCGATACATTTCAATAACAAAAAGACAGATGAGCTTATGGAAATACATCCCGATGAGATGCCGGTATCGCTGCAGCTTTTCGGCTCAAATCCAAAGCTAATGGCGGAGAGCGCAAAGCGCATAGAGGACAGACCTTTTTCCATACTTGATGTAAATATGGGCTGCCCTGTCAATAAGGTGGTAAACAACGGTGAAGGCGGCGCCCTTATGAAAAATCCAAAGCTTGCGGGTGAGATAGTAAACGCGCTGGTGAAAGCGATAAACAAGCCTGTAACAGTAAAAATCAGAAAGGGGTTTGACGATGGGAGCGTAAATGCGGTGGAGCTTGCAAAAATCGTCGAGGCAAATGGCGCGGCGGCGGTGGCGGTACACGCAAGGACGCGCGAACAGAAATATTCAGGCAAGGCGGACTGGGACATAATCAAAAAGGTAAAGGCAGCCGTAAAAATCCCTGTGATAGGAAACGGCGATGTGACGGACTGCTTTTCAGCAAAGCGTATGCTTGACGAGACGGGGTGCGACGGCATTATGATAGGGCGTGCCTGCCAGGGAAATCCTTGGATTTTCAGAGAGGTGACGCATTATCTCGAAACAGGCGAAATCCTCGCGCGTCCGTCAATTGATGAGATAAGGGAGATGATTCTGCGCCACGCAAGACTGCAGCTTGAATGTAAAGGTGAATATATCGCAGTGAGGGAAATGCGCAAGCATATATCATGGTATACGGCGGGGATGCCGCATTCCGCCAAGCTTAGAGGCATGATAAACGGTATAGAAAATATGGCGGAGCTGGAGGCTTGTGTGCGGGAATGCTTTATGCAGTAGCTTGGCTGCCGCCTGATTCGGCGAAAAATCGCGGATTTCCCAATAATGTTTCCGCTCTGCTTGACACAGCATAAAAAAAGAACTATAATATCTTAGCTTAACAGCTATAATATGGATAAAAAATATAAATATAAATGAAAGGGTGTTCACTTTAATGGAAGCAAAAAAGAACTTATTGACACGCGAGGGCTTAAAAAAGTATGAGGACGAACTGCATGATTTGAAGGTTGTAAGGCGAAAAGAGGTAGCGCAGAAAATCAAGGAAGCCAGAGAGCAGGGCGACCTTTCGGAAAACGCTGAATATGATGCCGCAAAGGACGAACAGCGCGATATAGAGGCAAGGATAGAGGAGCTTGAGAAAATCCTCAAAAATGTGGAGGTCTTCGATATGGAGGACGACAACCACGACCTTGAAAGAGTGAGCTTCGGGCTGTCTGTGAAAGTCAAAGATAATGAATTTAACGAAGAGATGGAGTTCAAGATTGTCGGCGCGACGGAGGCAAACAGCCTTAAAGGGAAAATTTCTAATGAGTCGCCGCTTGGCAAAGCGCTCATAGGTGCAAAAAAAGGTGATGTAGTGACGATTGAGGCGCCTGCGGGAGAGATTGCGTATACGATTTTGGATATTTATAAGGATTAATGAACGAAATTTATTATATGAAAATGGATTAAGTAATTGCGAAATGTGTTCTAAACTGTCCGAATTTAGTCAAAATATATAAAAACGCGGCTAGGCGCTTCGCGAGACGCCGCTTATTTTATATATTTTGCCTAAATTCTATGTTGTCGAATAGAGTTTCGTAAATGTCTAATGAAAATGTATAATAGAAGGGAGTTTGGCAATTGGCACAGGAAAATAATAATGATATAAACCAGCTGCTGCAGGTGCGTAGGGATAAGCTTGCGGCGTTTCAGGAAGCCGGGAAGAACCCTTTTGAGATAACAAAGTTTGATGTGACGCACCACAGCCGGGACATAAAGGAAAATTTTGACGAGCTTGAGGGAAAAAGCGTCACAGTTGCGGGACGCATGATGTTTAAGCGCGTGATGGGTAAAGCATCATTCTGCAATGTGCAGGACTTAAAAGGCAGCATACAATGCTATGTGGCAAGGGACAGCATTGGCGAGGAGTCGTATGCGGATTTTAAAAAGTATGATGTCGGGGATATTTTAGGCATAAGCGGGGAAGTGTTTAAGACAAAGACAGGCGAGATTTCGGTTCATGCTTCATCGGTAACGCTTCTGTCAAAGAGTCTCCAAATTCTTCCCGAGAAATTCCATGGACTGACGGACACAGATATGCGTTACCGCCAGAGATATGTGGATTTGATTATGAATGCCGAAGTAAAGGACACATTCATAAAGCGCTCAAAGGTGCTTAGCAGCATTCGCCGTTATCTTGATGGGCAGGGCTTTATGGAGGTAGAGACTCCTATGCTTGTCTCGAACGCGGGCGGCGCGGCGGCAAGACCGTTTGAGACACATTTTAATGCGCTTGATGAGGATTTGAAGCTGCGTATTTCATTGGAGCTATATTTAAAGCGTCTGATAGTCGGCGGCATGGAGCGCGTGTATGAGATAGGACGCGTATTCAGAAACGAGGGACTGGACACGCGCCACAATCCTGAGTTTACGCTTATGGAGCTTTATCAGGCGTATACTGATTATCATGGCATGATGGATCTAACTGAGAACCTTTACCGCTATGTGGCAAAGGAAGTGACAGGTTCGGAGGTGCTTACTTACGGCGAGCATCAGATGGATTTGTCAAAGCCGTTTGAGCGTATTACTATGGTTGACGCGGTTAAGAAGTATTCGGGCGTTGACTTTAATGAGATTCATACGCTTGAGGAGGCTAGGGCGGTAGCGAAGGAAAAGCACATAGAGTTTGAGGAGCGCCATAAGAAGGGCGACATACTTAATCTTTTCTTTGAGGAGTTTGTTGAGGAGCATCTTATACAGCCGACCTTTGTTATGGATCATCCGATTGAAATTTCGCCGCTCACCAAGAAAAAGCCTGACAATCCTGAGTATGTTGAGCGTTTTGAGTTTTTCATGAATGGCTGGGAGATGGCGAATGCTTATTCAGAGCTTAATGATCCGATTGACCAGAGGGAACGCTTTATGGCGCAGGAGGAGTTGCTCGCTGCGGGAGATGCGGAGGCTAACCATACGGATGAGGACTTTTTGAATGCGCTTAGTATCGGTATGCCGCCTACTGGGGGGATTGGGTTTGGCATTGACAGGATGGTTATGATGATGACAAATTCGCCTGCGATAAGGGATGTGCTGTTGTTCCCGACAATGAGGACGCTGGAGTGAGAAAACCAGTGAAATTAAGGATTTGCAGTACTTGAACTTGTGAACTACAACAAATTTACAACGCATAACGAAGAATAATGAGCGTTAATGAATAGTTGTACTCATAAATCCAATTCAATATTTTGTACTATAAGGACATTTTTCTAAAATAAAATTTTAGGGAAGTGTCTTTTTGTTATGGTCAAAAAATCAATAAGGAGGTTTAAACATGAACAACACAGAGTTAAATAGACGGTTTATCGGGTATTTTACTATATCTAACTAAAATTTAGATGTGGTGAAAATGACGATTTTAGAGACATCTAAAAAATGCGAAAAACTTGTAAATACTGAAATTCCCAAAATTTAGATATGGACTTTCTGCGGAAAAGTGATATACTTAACTAAGATTTAGATAAGCTGTTTTTCGCGAAAGGAGATGCTCAAAGTGAGTGAAATGAAGCTGAAGAAGATAACAATTCAGAATTTTAAATCTTTATATGATGTCTCGTTTGAGCCAGGGCGTGTCAATGTGTTCATAGGAGCCAATGGTTCAGGCAAGTCTTCCGTTCTGGAGGCGATAGGTGTGCTAAGTGCAGCCATGACCGACAGAGTGAATACGGTTAGCTTACAACGGAAGGGTGTAAGACTTAGTACATCGGCTTTATACAAATCCAAGTTTCTATCTATTGAGAAAGAATCGAAGACGGTTAATTTTTCAGTTGGATGGAAGCTGGCTGGACATGATTACGAATATATGAATCATATGACCGTTCCGGTAGATGATGATTCGTGGAAGTATTTTGCAGAGAGCGTGACGTGTGATGGTGCTTCCGTTTATGGAAGAAGCAACAGGAGCAGTGCGCAGTTAAATAACAAGATTGGGTATTTTACGATTTCAGAGGCTTTGTCTGCAAGTGAGTATTCTGCTGCGGCAAAGTATATCGGGGACTATGGAATATATCAACCGGACACTCTGACGCTCAGAGGTACAGTCGCAGATCCGATTCAGACAAATCCTATAGGACTGAATGGAGGAAGAATGGCAGAGGCAATGCAGGATCTTCTTCATGAAAAAGGCGAGGATGCGATGTTCGGTTCGATGTTTATGGAGGATATGCTTGAACTGATTGATTGGGCATCGGATTTTAAAGTGAGCAAGCCTAAAAAGACAATCCTGAATCCAGGAGTGCCCACCACACAGGAGATCATTGAGTTTCGTGATAAATATTTGAAGGATACGGTATCCTTTACCGGATATGATGCCAGTGAAGGAGCATTGTATGTTTTGTTCATGCTGTCACTTGCAATGCATGAAAAAGCTCCGAAGATGTTTGCTATAGACAGCTTTGACCATGCAATGAATCCAAGGTTGGCAAAAAAGGTTGCTGAGGTTTTCAGCAGAAAGATCATTGAAGAAAATAAAACAGTTTTTATGACTACTCATAATCCGTTGGTGCTTGACGGTCTGGATCTTTCCAACGATGATATCAGGCTGTTTACAACAGACAGAAACAAGCAGGGGCATGTGGAAGTAAGGCGTGTACAGGTTTCTGAAAAGTTGCTGAAGATGAATCAGCCATTGTCTAGGCTGTGGCTCAACGGAGTATTGGGAGGTGTCCCAGAGCTGTTATGAAAAAGGTGATAGGAATTGTTTCAGAGGGCCCAACAGACTATCTGGTTCTGAAGGCAGTTATAGATAAGATTACAGGTGAAGAAAATAGGTATCTTTCGCTACAGCCGGAACCAGATATGCTTGGCCGTTATGGAAATGGTTGGAAAGGTGTCTGGAGATGGTGTAAAGAGACAGAATCGATGGGGATGCTTATGCAGGAGATACAGCCGGGCATTGATGCGATTGTGATCCAGATGGATGGTGATGTGGTTCGAAAGGAAAAAGAGGTTCACTGTCGGTGTGGGACAACTGTCTGTGATGAAAAAGGGAAGGTTTTTCCATTATATTGTGATAAGGTTGCAGTTAGTAAATGTCCGGTTGAGTTGCCTTGCCTAAGCCATGATGAAGGGATTCTGGCTATGATGGATCACCTAAAGTCGGTCTTGAAAACAGAGCTTGAAAATGAAGATATGGCACATATTGCCATTACGATTCCTTGCGATAGCACAGATGCGTGGGTTGTGGCGGCATACGATGGGTTGGATGATATTGAGATGTTTGAAGAACCGTGGGACAGGATTATAGCAAAGGGAAAGTATTATCATGGCATTCGGGTTCGAGGTAACAAAAAGAGCACGAATACATACCAACTCTTTTCAGAGAAGGTTGCAGAATGCTGGAATGCGGTTACTGAAAAGTGCAGATCCGCAGAAATCTTGGAGAAGGAGGTTCAAAGAATACTTATGTAGGCTGTTGTTGAAATGGGGACTTAGACAGTTTTTTGAGTCTGCTATAAAAGGATTAAAGCGGTTCGAAATAATAAATAATGACATTAGCAGCCGCTTAAAGTACAAGGGGATGGAATTAGTGAAGGGGATGTAAGCGAGAAGTAGTCTTACTTGATGACTTGTCAGGCAAGAGGCAGTTGGAAATGTTTGCCGATGCGATTGAAGCGTCTGTCAATACTCAGACGCCTCGCTCAAAGTGAACGCAACTTTTTTGACTGATCCAAAAGATATAGCAAAATTTATGGAGAAAAAGGAGAAAGCGAATGCAGGAAACAAATAAATATACAGTATTCAACATTCATGAGTATTTGAATGGTCAAAACAGAGAAGAGCCGTTTAGCAATATGGTCAGAAAAAATTAACCAGAGTAAGTGAATTAAATGAGCTGAATCACACCCATAATATGGCAGCTTATTTGAACGCACAGCTTGGAAAGAATTACCATAATGGCGTAAGAGCATATCACAGGAATTTGTTCAGCAATTAAAAACCATAAAGTAACTTAATGATGAGAATATGGAAATTTTATGTCTATAATACCCGATAACACTGAATAATGTGGGATATGACAGAAAAGCAGTACCAAACAGTAGAGAAGAAAAATAGAGATTGCGCTTATAGAGCCACATTCTAAGAGAAATCTTGGAAGAGTGGCTCTTTTCGTTTAGGCGAATATTCGAGAACACCCGACGAGTTAGGACGATACACTCAAAGCTTTAAAGATTAAAAGAACAAAAAGGTAACGAATATGGTATTGAAGAAGATTCACAATATGAAGGTTTACGAGCAGTTGGGTTATCACTATATGAGCGCTCTAACAAGCTTAAAAAGGCAGTTTTGTATGTGTTGCATTATGGTCGCAGCAGTGGTAGAATAAAAATGCGGATGTAGAGGGATGCTCCGTCAGTGTGTTATAAGGAGGGATGGAGTATGGATTCATCCGTACAGGGTGAAGCGGGCCGCTTCTCCGGAGAGAAGAAAACAGGAAGCGTATATGTACCAAGTGAGATTGCGCAAAATTTAAAAGCGGCTGATGAAAATGCCACGTTTAAGTACGATGAGTCGGCGAGGATCATTGTGGCCCTGAAGTTGGTTCTGGCATATATATTAAAGAGCGCGCTTGACGAGTATGCGGAGTATACGGTACAGGAGATAGCGGAGAGGTTTATCGAGGGCGAGCCTGAACTGAGAAAGATCGCGGTTCATCAGGACCATCCAGACAGGCAGGACGATTCCGACATGATGAGCGGAGATGACAGGATAGAAGGTGAGTATACTGCTGACAAGTCACAGAGGGATGGCACAGTTTACTTTGATATTCGTTTTATAGCGGTTCTTCCGGCTGATGGTGGTCGGATTGAAATTTTGATAAACTGCGAAATTCAGAACCGGGATACGCCGGGTTATCCAATCCCGAAGCGCGGCATTTATTATACGGCTAGAATGATTTCTGCTCAGCGGGGCACAATATTTAAAGACCAGGAGTACGGAAAGATTAAGAAAGTGGTGTCAATCTGGCTGTGTGAAGATACGGCGGATGTCCGCTCCGATACCATTAACAGATACTCTTTTACGGAAGAGTGCCTGAGAGGGGATTTCCATGAGGAGAAGAAGGACTATGACCTGATGACGGTCGTGGTGCTGCGGCTTGGCAGAAGGGGAGAAAGTAGCGGGGATAATGCAGTCCGGCTTTTGAGCAAGATGTTCTCTACGAACCTCAGCTATGAGGATAAGCTGGATGCGCTACAGAACGAGTTTAAGATCAGTGTGAGCAGGAAAATGAGCGAGGAGGTGCAGAGCATGTGTAACTTGAGTATGGGCGTTTTAAATAAAGGAAAGATGAAAAAAGCCAAAGAGATAGCGTATAAGCTTCAAGATAAGGGAATGCTCTGTGAGGAAATTGCGGATACGGTTGATGTTGATACAGATACAGTCCGTGAGTGGCTTGCAGAGCGCGAAGCGCTGCTTGTAAAATAGTGGGCGGAAGCCCATGCAGAAAATACAATATAACACAAACAGTAAAGCAGCGAATTTGTTTCTGCATATGGGAACAATCAGCTGTTTTTTCTGTTTTCAGGGAAGGCGATTGCAATAGATCGCCTTTTTTTGCATGAAGGGGGTTATAGGCGTATGGATAATTTTACGGCGGAAGAAATCAATCTGATGTGTGTTTGGGGACAGGACAGAAAAGGCATGATAGGCTTGCTGAAATAAAAGAGTTTATTTGCAGGGCTTCGGATTATCTTCGCCTGAATGGAGTGCTATATATTTCAATGAAGAAAGGGATTCAGACCGGAAATGATAATAATGGAAGGTTCTTTACAGACTTTTCAGAGAGAGAAGTACATAAAATTATGGCAAAAAGTACAACATTTGTTGTGGCTGATAGTTGGGTGACAGAGGATAAATTGAGTAGAGACGATTTTAAATGGCTCAACCTGATACTAAAAAAGTGTGAGAAATAGGGCATTTGTAAAAGAGCAATGCAATTTAGCATTCGCTTGGCACGACTGTTGAAAACGGAATGATATATTATTTTTGGTAAAGAAGTCAATTATTTTAAAGTGAAAAAATTTAGCTCAAAAGTAGTTTGGTGCGTTTATTGTATTATGTTACAACGCGTTAATAAGGACATTTTTCTAAAGGGAAATTTTGGAGAAGTGTCCTTCTTGTTATGGTCAAAAAACAAAATAAGAAATAAGTGCCTATGGCGGGCGTTGGAAGTCTGCAGGTAATTAGGGCTTCGGCAGGAATGGCTGACAATCCTGCGCCGAATGCATCGCTCAGAGAAAAAACGAAACTGCTCAAGCTTGCAGGCAACCGAGACTCAGAAACATGCGGAAATAAAAGAAAAACGGAAAAATTTATTGCCAAAGCGGCAGAAAAATAATAATATATAGTTATTGATGAATGAGGCTTTCCTGTTCAATCCAAAGTTTTTAGAAGAGATTGGAAAAATAAAGGAAAAGAATTTGGATGTGAAACTTCTGAAAAAGAACAAGTATCTGTTTGAATGCATAGATGACGCAGTTCAGACGATACTACCATACGATAGCAAAAGGAAGCGAAACGACAAATGAGTGAGATTAATGGTCATGAGTATCAGTTACTGAAAATTTTCAGCTCGGATTTTGAGTATCATATTCCCGCATACCAGAGACCTTATGCATGGACGATAGAGGAAACAGATACTCTTTTTGATGATCTTTATAGTTTTTATGCTTCTGAACCAGAAGATGAAAACTACTTTTTGGGCAGCATTGTGCTGATAAAGGAAAATACAGATAGAAAAGCTGATGTTATTGACGGACAGCAGCGCCTTACTACATTGACAATTCTTTTTTCGGTTCTTGCAGATAACCTGAAAGATCTGGATGATAAATCTTCGTGTATGGAGATACTTCAAGAGAAGGGGAATAAGCTTGCCGGAATTGCCAGCCAGCCTAGAGTATTTTTAAGAGAATGGGATCAGCCCTTCTTTAATAAGTATATTCAGAATGTGAAGATTGACGACCTTCTCAAACTGGATTCGACATCACTGGATACCGAATCAAAGAAGCACATCCAAGAAAACTGTCGCTCTTTGAAGGAAAAATTTCAGGAGACGTTCCAAGACGATGAAGATGAATTACTTAAATTCAGTAATTTCCTTTTAAACAGATGCTATCTTGTTGCGGTTTCTACACCGAGTCAGGCATCTGCTTTCCGCGTATTCTCTGTCATGAATAGCCGCGGATTAGATCTCCTTCCTACGGATATTATCAAGTCTGAAACAATAGGAAAACTCCCTTCAGATTTACAGAAAGCATATACGGATAAGTGGGAGAACCTTGAAAATCTTGTTGGTAGAGATGGTTTTAACGAGGTATTTACTCATACAAGAACCATTTTTACGATGGAAAGGGCGAAGAAAAATCTGTTGGATGAATTCAGAAGCTATGTTGTTCCGGAGACTACACCCAAAGCGCTTGTTGATGAGTATCTTGAACCATATACGATGGCATATATGAAATTGAAGAACTGTGAGTATATTTCATCAAAGAATGCTGAAGAAATAAACAACTGTCTTTACTGGCTTAATAAGAACAACAATTATGATTGGATGCCTCCGGCAATACTGTTCATGTCGATGTATCCCGATGATTCCGATTATCTGTTGTGGTTTATCAGGAAGCTGGAGAGAATTGCTTCTTACCTGCAGGTGACTGCTCAGGATGTTAATCACAGAATGGCACGATATAAATTTATTCTGGCTGAGATGAAAGAACGCCCCAATAGTTCGCTGGAGAACCCGCTCCAAAACATAGAGCTTACAGAGTGGGAGAAAGAAGGATTTTTAAGGACTTTGAATGGCGAAATATACACTATGCCGGCAGCGAGGCGCAATTATATCATCCAAAGGCTTGACTCCTTCGTTTCTGATGGCGGTGCTACATACAATGCAAAGCTTTTCACTATTGAACATGTATTGCCTCAAAATCCGAGCGCGGGCAGTGAATGGTTTGATGTATGGCCTGAATCAAAGGAGCGTCAATACTGGTTAAATCGTATTGCCAATTTGGTTCCGCTCACCAGACAGAGGAACAGCGCTGCACAAAATTATGATTTTGATAAGAAGAAAACAAAGTATTTTACGACGAAGAGCGGGACATCTTCATATCAGTTGACAACGCAGGTTATCAACATTGATAAGTGGACTCCTGATGTCGTTAAACAAAGACAGAAAGATCTGCTATCAGTATTTACATATAGCTGGGATCTTAAAAAGAGTGATGAGAAGAAGGAAAGGGATAAGTTCCTGCTTTCCGGCAGAGGCGGTAACGCTTTCGGGTATCCACTTGATGATGACAATTTCATTGTTCTGTCTGGAAGTAGAATATCCAGGGATGTAACTGAGGGTTTTCCTCAAGGATACCTTGATTTGAGAAATTCTTTGATAGCAGAGGGTGTGATTGAGGATAACATATTTGCTAAGGATCATACATTTACAAGCTCATCTGCAGCTGCATCTGTTGTTCTGGGAAGATCTGCAAATGGGCGGAAAGAATGGACATTGCTTGATGGAAGGACATACGGAAAGTATGGTCAGCTGGAAAGCGAGGAATAAATGATTAGAATGTGATGAAAGACACATGGCATTGAACAAATCATCCCTACTGATCAGGGATTATGAGAATATACGCCAAATACTCCGGGATATATACATATGCGGCTGCTTTTCTCGTGACAACACATCTCAGATATGCTATACTTTTTACATACCAAAACCTTTCTTTCAACAAAAATAAACACTCACCATAAGTCGCAACAACTACCAATAAATAGCAATTTCACTACAACAGCCGGTCAAAACTAAAAACCAAAAAATAAAAACTAAAAATGGAGGGATTAACATGATCTACACAGAATTTAAAGGCAAAAAACTATCCGCGTTAGGAATGGGCAACATGCGCCTTCCCGTACTTGACGGCGATGACGGGAAAATCGATGTCAAGGCAGCAGAGGAGATGCTCGACTATGCCATGAAATCGGGCATAAACTACTACGATACGGCATACGGCTACCACAACGGCAATTCCGAAAAAGTAGTCGGGCAGCTGCTAAAAAAATATCCGCGCGACAGCTTCTACCTCGCCTCAAAATTCCCAGGCTACGACCTCGCAAATATGCCAAAGGTAAAAGAAATATTTGAGGAGCAGCTGCAAAAGTGTCAGGTTGAATACTTTGATTTTTACCTGTTCCACAATGTCTGCGAGATGAACATAGACTACTACCTTGATCCCAAATATGGGATTTATGAATACCTGTTAGAGCAGAAGAAAAACGGTCGCATCAGGCATCTGGGCTTTTCTGCGCATGGCGATGTCAATTGCATGACACGCTTCTTAGACGCCTACGGTGAAAATATGGAGTTCTGCCAGATAGAGCTCAATTATTTTGACTACAAATTCCAGGATGCCAAGGGAAAGGTGGAGCTTTTAAATAAGCGCGGCATACCCGTCTGGGTAATGGAGCCGGTTCGCGGAGGACAGCTTGCGTCGCTCTCAGATGAATTTGAGGCGAAACTAAAGGCCGCAAGACCTGATGAAAAAATCCCCGCATGGGCATTCAGGTTTATACAATCTATTCCAAATGTAGCCGTCACGCTGTCAGGAATGTCAAATATGCAGCAGCTTAAAGACAATATTGCCACATATGAGGAAAATAAGCCGCTCAGCGAAAAGGAAATGGAGCTTATCCTTGGAATTGCGGACGACATGATAGCCAAAACCACAGTACCCTGCACAGGCTGCCATTACTGCGTAAGCCATTGTCCTAAAAAGCTTGACATACCTTTCCTGTTAAAGCTATACAATGAAGCCGTGGTGGCAGGTTCAGGAGATTTTATTGCCCCGATGGCGCTTGCCTCGGTTGACGCCGACAAACAGCCCGAGTGCTGCATAGGCTGCCACAGCTGTTCAAAGGTATGCCCGCAGTCAATACATATTCCTGAGACGCTGCACAGCTTTGCGGAAAAAATGGGAAGGGCGTAAGCAGGAGGAGGAACAAAAAATGCAGGAGCTTCCTGTCATAGAAAACATAGATGTGGCGGAGGGAATAAAAAACTGCGGCACGCAAAAGCTTTTCTTTGATTTGCTTAGGGATTTTTACAAGCTGATAGATTCAAAGACTGAAAAATTAAAAAGCTGCCTTGCAAGCGGAAAAATCCGCGAATACACCATAGAAGTCCACGCGCTGAAAAACACCGCAAGAATGGTCGGCGCGACAGAGCTCTCGTCGCTTTTTTACCAGCTTGAGATGCTCGGCAAGGCGGGTAATAAGGAGGAACTGCTAAGGCTCACGCCGCTCACGCTGGAGCTTTACCAGAGCTATAAGCCGATTTTGGCAGAATACGCGCAGAGCGGCGACGGCGGCAAACAGACCGTTTCCACAGAGCTTATGCAGGAAACCCTGATGCGCATGCATGATTCGATAGATGCCTTCGATATGGACAAAGCGGACGAGGCGATGAAGGAGCTTGAGACATATACGTTTCCTGATGATATGCGCACAATGCTTGAGCAGCTTGATATTTTTATGGCGGATGTGGCGATGGAGGAAATCCTTGAGCTTACGGAAAATATGTGTGACAGGCTCGAGGAAAAGAAGCTGGAGGGCGAGGACGCTGACAAACCGCTTATCATGGTGGTTGATGATGACGCAATCAACGTTCACGCGGTGACAGGCATGCTAAACGAGCACTACCGCGTAATGTCCGCGATGTCTGGAAAGGAAGCGCTAAAGCGCCTCAAAAAACGCCAGCCGATGCTTATCCTGCTTGATGTCCATATGCCCGATATGAGCGGCATAGAGCTGATCCACAAGCTGAAATCCACCGACGAATACAAGGACATTCCAGTGATATTCCTGACCTCGGACATAGATGAGGACACAGAGCTGCAGGGCTTCAAGGAAGGAGCAGCCGACTTTATAAGAAAGCCCTTTAGAAAAGACGTGGCGCGTCAGAGAATAGGCAGAATAATAGAGCTTGAATACCTTAAAAAGAACCTGCGCAGCGAGGTCGAAAAGCAGACGGCAGTAGCCGAGGAAAGGCGCCGCAAGGTTGAGCGCATGTCGCTGCAGATGGTTCAGGCGCTTGCGAACACAATTGACGCAAAGGACTCCTATACAAACGGACATTCCACGCGCGTGGCGAAATATTCCGTCATGCTTGCGCAAAGAATGGGATATACGGGCGATGCGCTGGAGCGCCTAAGATATGCCGCCCTTCTCCATGACATAGGCAAAATCGGCGTACCAAAGGAAATAATAAACAAGCCCTCAAAGCTCACAGACGAGGAATATGCGGTAATAAAGACGCACCCCGTAATCGGCTCGAATATCTTAAAGGAAATAACGGAGATTCCCGATATTTCCATAGGCGCAAGATGGCATCATGAAAGGTATGACGGCAAAGGCTATCCCGACGGTCTTAAAGGCGAGGAAATCCCCGAGCTTGCGAGGATTATAGGAGTTGCCGATGCTTACGACGCTATGACCTCGAAGCGCAGCTACCGCGATGTAATAGCCCAGGAAAAGGTATTGAGCGAAGTCGAGCGCTGCAGGGGGACGCAGTTTGACCCACAAATAGCGGACATCATGCTTGAGCTTATAAAAGAGGATAAAAATTACACAATGCACGAATAAAATTTTGCTAAAAATAGTGATTTTTCACCAAAAATATGCTATAATAAGCATAAGTTTATCAGCCATAGCCGCAAAGCTGCCGGTTATGGCTTACGCATAAAAATATACCAGGAGGATTAGCCATGGAAATCTATGATTTTACTGTAAAGACGCGCGATGGCAGGGATATTTCCCTTTCTGATTATAAGGGAAAAGTCCTTCTTATTGTAAATACGGCTACAGGCTGCGGTTTTACGCCGCATTACAAGGAGCTACAGGCGATTTATACGCAATATCATAAGGATGGCTTTGAAATACTTGACTTTCCATGCAACCAGTTCGGCGAGCAGGCGCCGGGCACAGACGAGGAAATCCACGCTTTCTGCACAAAAAGATACGGCATCACGTTTCCTCAGTTTTCAAAAATAGAAGTAAACGGACAGGGCGCGATACCCCTTTATAAATGGCTTGTCGAAAAAACAGCTTTTGTAGGCTTTGACACAGGCACCCCAATGGGCGCGATGCTAAGCCAGCTTGTCAAAAAGCAGGACAGGCGCTACAAAAACAACAGCTCCATCAAATGGAACTTCACAAAATTCCTGATAGACAGGAACGGCAACATCATTGCGCGCTTCGAGCCGACAGCCTCTATGGCGAAGGTGCGGGAGAAGATAAGGGAGATAATTGGATAGTGTAATATAAAGCAAGAAATCCTCTGCGTACTGTTTAAATGTAGGCGGAGGATTTTTTATTTGCTAAAAATATATTATGAAGGCAGGCGTTTTTTAAGAAACTGTTATGTATTATATTTCATTAAATTGCAAGAATATTTATTGATGTTTGGTTTGTAAAATGATATAGTATTTAGTGGCTGTTTTGCAGTAATGGCTGCTTATATGGCATAAATATGAGCTGAGGAGGGAAGCTGCTATGAAAAGGGACATTATGAAAAAATTGGGTTTTACTTTTTTGATAAATTTTCTTTTATGTTTTATGCTGTTGATTTTTGGACCGTCTGAGATTTTCTTTGCCAATGTCACGGAATTTGATTTTGTATATGGTGAATTTGCAGGCTATATGGCCGCTTTTGCCTTGATTGGAGCGGTTATTTTTACGCTGCTGTTTTCCTTTTTGCCGGATAAGCTATACAGAACGGTGATGTCTGTGGTGTTTGGAATTTCTGTCGGCGGATATATCCAGGTTATGTTTTTAAACAAAAATCTTGATTTGTTGGGCGTAAATCCGGAAGGATATAAGACAAGCGCAGGACAGTCTGCAGTTAATCTTATTGTCTGGCTTGTCATAATAATCGGCATTCTTATTTTGGCTTTTTGGAAATCAGAGCTTTGGAAAAAGATAGTTATGTATCTGTCAGTTTTTCTTCTGCTCATACAGACTGTTGCGCTAGTTTCACTGACAGCCTCGGCAAAAGAGGAGGCATATGCTTATCCGGAAGGAAACTGGCACCTTTCGGGTAAAGACCAGTATATGGTTTCCGCTGACAAAAATGTAATCGTTATAATTTTGGATTATTTCAGTAATCAGTACATGGAGCCGTTGCTTGCAGCATATCCTGATGCTGTGAATTGTCTGCATGATTTTACATATTATAGCAATATGGATTGTGTTTATTTTGGCACATATCCATCGCTTCCCCATATGCTTACGGGACAGGAGGTTGACATGTCCGTTGGGGTTAATGAATGGTGCGAAAATATTTGGAATGATGAAAAGACAAAAGATTTTTACGATATGCTTTCCGAGCAAAATTTTGTGGCAAACGTATATACGCCCGACACAAATATTTTATGTGGACTTAATTCGGTGGAACTGTTAGACGGCAAATTGTCAAACGTGGTAAATTCTTCGGAGGAGATAGATATTTTTTACAAGCTACTGTTTAAGACTATGGCAAAGATGTCAGGCTATCGCATGTTTCCTGATATTGTGAAACCATATTTTTATGCCAATATAGACGAGTATTCAAATATAGTGGAGGTTAAAGAAAATAAAATTAACAACGAGAATTATGATTTTTATCAGGATTTGTTGGAGAAAAGACTGACGGCTGACAAAAGTTCCAACTATTATATCGTGCAGCACCTTATGGGACCTCATCTTTATACGACTGACGAGAAGGGAAATTATAAAGAAAACTCAACGCTTGAGGAAACGACAAAGGGCTGTATGGTAATTGTGGAGGAATACCTCAATCAGCTAAAGGCTTTGGGGGTGTACGATGATGCCACCATAATTGTGACCGCAGACCATGGTGGACCTTATGATTCACAGGTGATATTTTATATGAAAGAGCCGCAGGAAAAACATGATGCGCCGCCTGTCAATACAGCGCCTGTTTCGTTTGATGAATACTTGCCGACAATTGCAGAAGCGATAGGGGATGATTATACAGAGTATGGTAAGTCTGTTCATGACTATGAGCAAGGAGAAGAAAGGACGAGGACGGTGTGGCTGCGTATGTACAGTGAGGACTATCCGGCAGTTTCGTGTTACACGGGCGATAAGGCCGGTGCGGAAAATGTGTATTTTGGCTACACATATACGGGTGATGTATCTGACCTTTTGAAGCAGACACAAATAGGACCGAGCAAGATTGTGCCGATGGTGGATTCCTATTTTTAGGCTGGACAGAGGCGCTTGTCAGTGGCAGACCCGTAACAGCAGCAAAATCCCTGCGTTTTTGATATTAATTGAATTTAAAATAATGTATTGATGTTTTTGAAATTAAATGATATAGTAGTTAAGAAATATTACGGACAGAAACGCTTTTTGCACACAAAATGATAAGGAAAGGCTGTAATGAAAAGAGATATTATAAAGAAATGCACAGTCGCATTTTTAGTTAGCTTTCTGCTATGCTTTATGCTGTTGATTTTTGGACCATCCGAAATTTTTTTCGCCAATGTAACGGAGTTTGACTTTGTATATGGTGAGTTCGCAGGTAATATGGCTTTATTTGCATTGGCAGGCGCTGTTATTTTTACGCTGCTGTTTTCGTTTCTGCCGGACGGGCTGTACAGGACAGCAGTGTCGTTGGTATTTGCAGTGGCAGTCGGCGGATATATGCAGGTTATGTTCTTAAATAAAAATCTGGATCTGCTTGGTGTAAATCCAGATGGATATAAAGCAGGAACTGGACGCTGTGCTGTTAATCTCATCATCTGGATTGCTGTCATAGCTTTCGTGCTGGCATTGGCATTTTGGAAAAAGGATATATGGAAGAAGCTCATTGTGTATTTGTCGGCTTTTCTGCTGTGTATTCAGGCAGTAGCCCTGATATCGCTTACTGTGACGGCAGAGAAGGAAGCGTATTCGTACCCGGGTCCCACGTATCACCTTTCAGGCGAGAAGCAGTATGTGGTTTCGGCGGACAAAAATATAATCGTGCTGATACTTGACGGCTTTAGCAACCAGTATATAGATCCGTTGCTCACGGCTTACCCCGGCGCTACGGATTTTCTGCACGACTTTACCTATTACAGCAATGCGGACTGTACATACTGGGGGACATTTCCTTCGCTTCCCCATATGATGACAGGCAAGGAATACGATATGTCCAAGAAGGTCAATGACTGGCTGTGGGATATTTGGAAGGATAAAAATACAAAGGCATTTTACGATGGGCTTTCCGATTTGAACTATGTCACCAATTTATATACTCCCAACAACAATATTTTATGCGGACAAAGCTCTGTGGATCTGATGGGGAACAGCGGCATATCAAACGTAGAGAAAACATCGCAAAGCGTAGATGTTTCATACGGGCTTTTGTATAAAACGTTGACAAAAATGTCGTGTTACCGTATGTTTCCTGAAATTTTGAAAAATTATTTTTATACAAATCATGGAGAATATACTAAAATTGTTGAAGTAAGGGAAAATAAAATTAACCATCAAAACTATGATTTTTACCAAGATTTGCTTGACAAGGGTCTCACAGCGGATGAAAGTCATAATTACTATATAGTGCAGCATCTTACAGGCACGCATGACCGTACTACTGATGCCATGGGAAACCATAAGGAAGATGCATCAATAGAGGAAACGGCAAAGGGCTGCATGGTGGTTGTTGAGAAGTACCTTGAATGTCTGAAAGAGCTCGGCGTATATGATGACGCTGTTATTATAATCACGGCGGATCATGGCAATTTTGACGATTCACAGGTTATTTTTTATATGAAGGAGGCAGGGGAAAAGCACGATAAATCGCCTGTCAATGCGGCGCCTATTTCGCATAATGAGTTTTTGCCGACTATAGCAGAGGCGGCAGGAATGGATTACACGGCATACGGTCAGTCAATACATGACTTTAAGGACGGCGAGGAAAGGGCAAGGACTCTGTGGAGGCGTGAGCAGGATAAAAATTATCCCAAGGTGCTTTATTATACCGGTGACAGTGAGAGCGCCTTTAATGTATATGATGGGTATACTTACACAGGTGGCATAGATGAGCTTTTAGAACAAATAGAAGCAGGACCAAGCCAAGTTGTCCAAGTGGCTGATTCCATGTATTAACAAATTAAAAATTAAAAGTGGAGGTTAGTGTTTATGAAAAAATTAATTGGAAAGGCATTTTCGTTTTTTTACTTTTTTAACTGTTTTTATGCGCTTTTTACCGTGCCCGTTTACGCTTATATTGATCCGTCAGCAGTGACATACATCATTCAGGGTGTAGCGGGAGTGCTGATTGCGCTCGGTGCCGGACTTACCATATTCCGCCACAAGATTTTCCAGCTTTTTAAAGGCAGGAAGGCAAATCAGGAGGATGAAGAAAAAATCGAATTTAAGGACACAGAGGATTAAAAAGCATGGGCGCTATAATCAACGCGATAGTAGACGGTTTAGTGTGGCTCATAAACGCCTGTTATGCCGTATGCCATAATTACTGGGTTGCAATTTTTATATTTACTTTTTTGACAAAGGTTATCCTGCTTCCGCTTTCCGTATGGGTGCAGAAAAATTCCATCAAGACAGTGCGCATGCAGCCTGAGATGAACCACATAAAGGCGGCATACATGGGCAATCAGGAGATGATTTCCGAGGAGCAGTATAAGCTTTTTAAGCGGGAGAAGTACAGCCCGTTTGTGGACCTGATACCGTTGTTCGTTCAGCTTGCGTTGCTGATGGGCGTCGTGGAGGCGGTAAAGCGCGGGACGACTTTAAACGCCGTGCCTATACAAACTATGGGGCTTACGCTGCTTGTGCCTGTGATTGCGGCAGTGTCGGCCTTTTTGATGTGCTATGTGCAGAACAAAATAAATGTATTGCAGGCGGAGCAGGGCGCGCTTAACCAGTACGGCACTATGATATTTTCCGTAGGTCTCTCCCTGTATCTTGGATTTTTCGTATCAATAGGAGTAGGAATATATTGGAGCTACAGCAATCTGCTTTCCATACTCCAGCTCGTACTTTTAAACATATGGATAAATCCCAAAAATTATATAGACTATGACGCCCTAGAAAAGAGCAAAGAGGAGCTAAAGCAGGCGAAACAGTTCATGGCGCCAAAGAAAAAAGAGGACAGGAAAAGCCCATACCGCAAAAAGGAAAAGGAGGACTATAAGCGTTTCTTTTCATCCGGCAAAAAGCGTGTCGTGTTCTATTCAGAAAAAAACGGCTTTTATAAATATTACAAAAATATAATTGAGGAGATAATCCGCAGGACTAATATCGTAGTGCATTACATCACAAGCGATCCGCTTGACGAGGTTTTTTCACTGGAAAGCGAGCAGTTTAAGCCCTATTATATCGGCGAGAACCGCTTGATTGTGCTGATGATGAAGCTTGAGGCTGACATCTGCGTGATGACCACGCCTGACTTGGAGAATTTTCAGTTAAAGCGTTCATATGTTAAAAAAGATATCGAGTATATCTATGTGCCGCATGACGTAAACAGCTCCAACCTTACCTTCCATAAGGACGCGCTCGACCATTTTGACACGGTATTCACGTCAGGCATCCGCAATAAGCAGGAGCTGGCGGAACGTGAGGAAAAGTATGGTCTGCCAAAGAAAAATCTTGTAGAATGGGGCTCAAGCGTCATTGATAATATGTCAAGAGCCTATGCAGAGATGGAAAAAGAGAATAATGGCAAAAAGACCGTTTTGATAGCTCCTTCATGGCAGAAGGACAATATAATGGACTCCTGCATAGAGGGTATTCTGGATAATTTAAAGGGCGAAGGCTATAATATCGTCGTGCGCCCTCATCCTCAGTATGTGCGCCATTTTGAGGAACGCATCGACGCGCTTCAGAACAAATATGGTCAGTATGGCATTGAGGTACAGAAGGACTTTTCTTCAAACAAGGTAGTTTATACGGCAGACCTGTTGATAACAGACTGGTCAAGCATAGCGTTTGAGTATGCTTTTTCGACGCTCAAGCCCGTGCTGTTCATCAATACGCCGATGAAGGTAATCAATCCTGACTATAAGGAACTTTCCACGGTGCCTGTAGATTTAGAGCTGCGGGACAAGGTGGGAATCTCGCTCGAGGAAAATGATATAGGAAAAGTCGGCGAGGCTGTCGGTAAGCTGCTCAATGACTATCAATTCTCGACAGAAGAAATGGCGAAGCTGAGAGACTTTTATATTTACAATGTAGGAAACAGCGGAAAAGTGGGTGCAAAGTATATTATAGACTGCCTTGTGTCAAAGCATCAATAAATTTGTGACAGGAGAGCCGCTTGGACGGCAGAATGGAGATTGTTATGGTAAAGAGAAACGTACTGTTAAATCCGGGACCTGCGACAACCACAGATACGGTAAAGATGGCGCAGGTTGTGCCTGATATCTGTCCGAGGGAAAAGGAATTTGTGGCAGTCATGCGCGAGGTAGAGGACGGACTGCTTCGGATTGTGCATGCGGATTCCGCGGTGTACGCGGCGGTTCTGTTTTGCGGCTCAGGCACTATAAATATGGATATCTGCCTCAATTCGCTGCTGCCAAAGGACAAAAAAATCCTGATACTCAACAATGGCGCATACAGCAGCAGGGCTGTTGAGATATGCGAATATTACGGACTTGCGCATATAAACCAGAAGTTTTTGCTCAACCAGCCTATGGATTTGGCGGCAGTAGAGAAGACCTTACAGGAAAATCCTGATATCGCTCTCGTCTACACTACACACAATGAAACAGGTACAGGACTTTTAAATCCCATTCGCGAGATAGGTGCAATAGTGCACAGGCACAACGCCGTGTTTGCGGTGGACACGACATCTACCTATGCCATGCGCCCCATAGATATGCAAAAGGACAACATTGACTTCTGCATGGCGTCGGCGCAAAAGGGAATAATGGCGATGACGGGTCTTTCCTTTATAATAGGAAATAAAGCTGTAATAGAGGCATCAGCAGAGTACCCCAAGCGTTCATATTACTGTAATCTTTATATGCAGTATGAATACGCCAAGGAGCATGGCGAGATGCACTTTACCCCGCCGGTACAGGTGATTTATGCGACAAGGCAGGCTTTGAAGGAATATTTTGCGGAGGGAGAAACGGCAAAATGGGAAAGGCATCTGGCAGTCTTTGACGCTATTTATGACGGACTGGCAAGGTTGGGTTTTCGCACATATATCCCTAAGGAATATTCGTCAGGGCTTGTTGCGGCGGCGCTTTATCCTGATGATGAAAACTGGGATTTTGTTAAAATTCACGACTATTGCTATGAGAGAGGCTTTACGATATATCCCGGCAAGGTTGAAAAAATGGGAATGTTCCGCCTGTGCGCACTTGGCGCGATAACGGCAAAGGACATTGAGGACTTCTTTGCGGTTTTTGAGGAAGCGTTAAAAAAATATAATGTTGCAACGCCTGTAAAATATAATTAGATAATGAGTATTAGTGTTTTCACACGGCAGATTTTTCATTGTCCTGTTGTGTAAACGCTGGGAATGGAGGTTAATATGAGAAAAATATACACCTGCTTTTGCACAGATGTGATTCACGAGGGACATTTGAATATTTTAAATGAGGCAAAGAAATACGGACAGGTCATAGTAGGCGTGCTTGCCGACGAGGCAATGGTGCGCTACAACCGTTTCCCGACAATTTCCCTCGATGAGCGCATAGACATCATAAAAGCGACAGGACTTGCGGACAAAGTTATGATACAGCATGACATCATGTATGACGCTGTTTTGACAGAATTAAAGCCCGACTATGTGATTCACGGCGATAACTGGCAAAACGGACCAGAGAGCGCAATCAGGGAAAACGTATTAAACAACCTCAAAAAATACGGCGGGCAGCTCATAGAAGTGCCATATACATACAACGACAAGGTAAAGAAGATTGACGACCGCATGAAGGAAAAGCTTGCAATGCCTGAATTTAGGCGCAAGCGCCTGCGTCAACTCATCAAGCTCTGCCCGATAGTCAAGACACTCGAGGTACATTCAGGCTTGACAGGCTTAATTGCCGAAAAAACCATCGTTGAAAACAACGGCGAACTCGACCAGTTTGATGCAATGTGGATTTCAAGCCTGTGCGACTCGACCGCAAAGGGAAAGCCCGACATAGAGCTCGTCGATATGTCCTCACGAATCCGCACTATCGATGACGTAATGGACGTGACAACCAAGCCCATTATCCTCGACGGTGACACAGGCGGTCTGGTGGAGCATTTTGTATACAACGTGCGCACACTAGAGCGCATGGGCGTATCAGCGGTAATAATAGAGGACAAGACAGGACTCAAAAAGAACTCCCTGTTTGGCACAGAGGTAGAGCAGACACAGGACACAATAGAAAACTTCTGTGCAAAGATAAAGGCAGGCAAACAGGCACTACGCACAGACGACTTTATGATCATCGCCCGCATAGAGAGCCTAATCTTGGAAAAACCCATGGACGAGGCGCTCGAGCGCGCATTCGCTTATGTAAAGGCAGGCGCCGACGGCATCATGATACACTCACGCAAAAAACAACCCGACGAAATTTTAGAGTTCTGCCGCTTATTCAGGGAAAAAAATAAATCCACCCCCATCGTAGTAGTACCAACCTCCTTCAACAGCATCACAGAGGAAGAGCTTGCCAAGGCAGGAGTAAACATAGTAATCTACGCCAACCAGCTCACAAGAAGCGCCTTCCCCGCAATGCAGGAAACAGCGGTAGAAATCCTGAAAAACCACAGGGCTCTGGAGGTAGATTCAAAATTAATGCCCTTCAAAGACATAATTCGCTTAATAGATGAATTATAAGTAGTTTTTTAGAAGTTCACAACCTAAAAAATTATATAATAATCGTCCCTACAAGCTTAACAAAAGTTTTCACGGAGGCAACATGAACGAAACAGCAATCCTAATGGCAGCGGGACTAGGCACAAGAATGCGCCCGCTGACCGAAAAAATGCCCAAACCCCTGATAAAGGTATTCGGCAAACCCATGATAGAAACAGTAATCGAAGGACTTATCTCAAGGCCAGTCGATGAAATATACGTAGTGACAGGATATTTAGGAAACCAATTTGACTACCTTCAGCACAAATATCCCATGGTAAAGCTGGTTAATAATAAGGATTACAGGGAGAAAAACAATATTTCATCCATATATGCAGCCAGAGAAGTCTTGGCAAAAGGTAACTGTTTTATCTGTGAGTCGGATTTATATGTCGCCGACGCATCAATTTTCCGAAAACCACTTCCCCGGTCATGCTACTATGGCAGAATGCAGGCAGGCTATTCAGACGACTGGGTTTTCGACATTCAGAACGGCAGAATTACGCGTGTGGGAAAAGGCGGCACAGACACCTATAATATGGTAGGCATAGCATATTTTAAACAAAAGGAAGCTCTCTGCCTTAAAGAACAGATTGAAAAAGCATATGATAAGGAAGAAAACAGCCAGCTTTTCTGGGATGACATAGTGAATCAAAATCTGGATAAGCTGGATTTAACAATAGAACCCGTAAATGATGGACAGCTAGTTGAGATTGATACAGTAGAGGAGCTGAAAAAAATTAATGAAAGCAGATAAACTGTTAAACCAAATAGAAAATATAGGAATAAAAGTAATCGCAGGCGTACCCGACTCTACCCTAAAGCAGTTCTGCGACGGGCTGCAGACGCACAAGGGCGGATTAAAGCATTACGTGACAGCAAACGAAGGCGCAGCAGTAGGCTTGGCAGTAGGCGCATTTTTAGCCTCAGGCAGTCCCGCATGCATATACATGCAAAATTCAGGCATAGGCAACATAGTAAACCCGCTTGCCTCACTTGCAAATGACGACGTCTATGGCATACCAATGCTGTTTATCGTAGGCTGGCGCGGCGAGCCAGGCGTTAAAGACGAACCACAGCACGTTTTTCAAGGCAAAATCACCTGCAAGCTGTTTGACACGCTCGACGTGCCTTATTCTGTTGCAGATAAGGACACAACAGATGAACAGTGGCAGGAAATATTAACCCGCGCCAAGACATATCTTGACAAAAACTTACAGTTTGCCATTATCGTAAAGAAAGGCACATTTGAGCCGGACAAAGAATTTGTATGGAAGAATGGCAATACACTTAATCGCGAGACAGTTTTAGGAAAGCTGTTGCAGATAATACCGCGCGAGGCATACATCATATCAACCACAGGCAAAATATCACGCGAGCTGTACGAACAGAGCAATGCCCAGTTTGGCAACCACGACAATATCTTTATGACAGTAGGCGGCATGGGACACGCTTCAATGATTGCCTTCGGCGTAGCGCAGGAGAAAAAGGACAAGACAATAGTGTGCATTGACGGCGACGGGGCAGCCCTTATGCATATGGGCGCGCTGCCGTTTATCGCGTCACAGGCGCCTGAAAACTTCCGCCATATAGTGATTAACAATCAAGCCCACGAATCAGTAGGCGCTATGCCTACAGGCTGCCAGGAAACAAGCTTTGCAGAAGTGGCAAAGGCGGCAGGCTACGCATACACAGAGAGGATTACAGATGAGGAAGGCTTAAAGCAGCTTGAAAATAAGCTTGCCGGCATAAAAGGACCTGCCCTCTATGAAATCATGGTTTCACTCGACTCGCGCAAAGACTTAGGCAGACCAAAAGAGACCGCAAAAGAAAACCGTGACGCGTTTATGAAAAAACTTTGTGATCGTTAACCATTCTGCATAGAAGAAAGTGCATAAGTAATAATATCCTTCAATAAACATATACTGATAAAAAACAAGGTTTACAGCATATGGCAGACTTTCTCCAAAAAACAGACACCATCCTCTGGGGACCATATATGCTTGTTCTCCTTTTGGGAACAGGCATATATCTCCTCATCAAAATGAAATTCCTCCCCATCAGAAATCTGGGCTATGCCCTGAAATGCCTCATAAAATCAGAAAAAAACACAGACAGCGAGGGTGAAATCTCACCGATAGCCGCGCTCACCACAGAGCTTGCCGCCACAATCGGCACAGGCAACATAGTCGGCGTCGCGACAGCCATGACGCTTGGCGGCCCAGGCGCGCTCTTGTGGCTCTTAATTTCCGCATTCATCGGTTTTTCAACAAAGCTTGCCGAAAGCCTTCTTTCAGTAAAATACCGCACAAAAAATATAAACGGGATTACAGTCGGCGGACCGATGTACACATTAAAGGCGGCATTTCCAAACAAAAAAGCAGGCGCAGTCCTTGGCGCGCTTTTTGCGCTATTTGCGGTGCTGGCGTCATTTGGCATGGGCAATATGGCGCAGTCAAATTCAATAACCTCGGCATTACACGAAGCCTTTTCAATACCCACCCATAAGACAGGCATAGTAATATCCGTTCTCGTGATTCTTGTAATTCTCGGCGGCATAAAATCAATATCAAAATTTTCACTGTACATGGTGCCAGTCATGGCGCTTTTTTACATCATCGGCTCATTTGCGGTAATACTGGTCAATATAGACGGTCTTGCCGCAGGAATAAAGGAAATTGTTACAATGGCATTCTCGCCGCGGGCGGCAGCAGGCGGAATAGGCGGCGCAGTAATAGTGTCAATGCAGGACGCGATGCGTTACGGAATATCAAGAGGAGTATTCTCAAACGAGGCAGGACTTGGAGCAGGCGGCATAAGCGCCGCAGCGGCTGACACGGACAGTCCCGTAAGGCAGGGCTATATCAGCATGACAGGAATATTTTTCGACACAATAATCATCTGTACGCTCACAGGATTTACAATCATATCCTCAGGCGTGCTTGGCAAGTGCGACGAAGCGGGCGCGCCAATCACGGGCGCCGCGCTTACGATAGCCGCATTTTCCACGGTATTTGGCGATATGGGGGCATATTTTGTCAGCATAGGAATAACTCTCTTTGCATTTGCCACAATAATAGCATGGGAATACCAGGGCGAGCGCGCCTTTGAGTATCTTGTCCACAGCCCAAGGCTGTGTGCGGCGTACCGTTTCGCCTACACCCTCGCCACATTTGTCGGCGCCGTCTGCACGCTGGAAACAGTCTGGTGCTTTTCGGACATAATGAACGCCCTTATGGCAATTCCTAATCTGATTTGTGTGCTTGTCCTGAGTAAAGAGGTATGCGGCGATGTTTTGGCATATGAGAAAACAAAAAAACGGCATAAATAAGTGCAGATACGCGAAGATAACCGTTGGATAAAGGAATTGAAGCGAAAATCCTTCTAAAAATCTCAAATGAAAATATTTGTAAAAGAAATATAAAAGGTATATAATACAGATATTGCTTTATTTATGTAATGCATTGTATTTAGCAATTATCATAACTTTCAGCATCACATAAAAGAAAAATATAAAACCATATCAAGGAGGAATGGGTAAAATGTTAAAAATACAGTTTCTGAACGGTGGCTTGGCAAATCAGGCTTTTCAATATATTTTCGCGCGGTATTATGAGCTTTCGCATCCCGGCGAGATTATGTATCTGGATGATTCATATTTTGCTTTAAATACGGTGCATAATGGCTATGAGCTTGAAAAGGTTTTCGGGATAAGGGCGCATATGCTTAGCGAAGCATTTGACAAGGACGTATGGGAATATATGCTGGAGGAGAAGAAAAGAGGGAAAAGCATTCCGCAGATTATACTGGAAAGCGGAGAGGACATATGCATGGTGACGGAGGTAAAAGGCTACAATGAATTTAATCCTTTTAACGGCATAGTATATGCGCCAAACGATGACGACCCTGAAAAGGTGCAGAGCATGGATGGCAATGTGTATTATCATGGCTACTGGGTTAAAAAGAACTGGTTCGAGGTATATAAAAATATTTTTTTGAAAGAGTTTTCATTTCCACCGATACGGGATGATAAAAACAAAAGTCTGTTAAACGAAATAGAAACAACTAACTCGCTGTCAATACATGTCCGCAGGAAGGATTATGTGTCTATCGGTTGGTCATGGGAAACTGAAACTTTCCGTTCCATGGTGGATATATTTATCAGGGACGCATCCAATGACTGGACGCTGTTCGTATTTTCGGATGACATTGATTGGTGTAAGGAAAATAGCAAAGCTATGGGATTTGACAAGTTTAAGAAGACGGTGTATGTCGAGGGCAATACTGATGGCAGAAATTACATAGATATGCAGCTTATGAGCAGGTGTAAAGTCATGATTATGTCAAACAGCGCTTTTTGTTATCTGGCGGCGCTGCTAAACACCAGCATGATAGCAAGCTTAAACATAACCGACAGAAAACTGTAAAAAGCTTAACGCAAAATTTCTCCCCCAGCTATAAAGTAAAACCAAAATCGTCCGATAAATATTACATAAGAGATGTACTTTTACGTTTTGGCGTTCAAAGAAAGGAGGAGTCTTTGATATGCGTATAGATGCTTATAATCAAATCCAGCAATTCTACAAGAACAGCAAACCGGGTAAAGCCGAGGGGAAAAAGCCGGCATCATCAAAGTTTGTGGATAAATTTATGCTTTCCGATGCGGCAAAGGATGCCCGGGCGGCAAAGCAGGCGGTAGACAGCGCCCCCGATGTGAGGACTGAGCTCGTCAACCCTTTAAAGGAGCGGATTGCAAACGGCACATATGAGGTCAGGACGGAGGACTTCGCAAGCAAGCTGCTGTCAAAATACAGCGGGTTATTCTGATAATGTGAGGTATAAGCGTGGCTAGTTTATTGGAAAACTTGGTGAGCGTATTGGACGAGGAAAATAAGGAATATCAAGGACTTATAACCCTCGCCAATGACAAGACCCCCGTCATAGTCAGGGGGGATATAGACGGCTTAGGTAAAATCACGGAGGATGAACAGGAAATCGTAGGCAGGCTCCAAAAGCTGGAGAAGCAGAGAAATAAAATTCTGGCTGATATTGCCAACGTAGTAAACAGGGACGTTACGACACTAAAATTAAGCAACCTGATTCAGATGCTTGAAAAAATGCCCGACCAACAGAAACTGCTGGTCGACGTGCAGGACAGCTTGAAGCAGACGGTCGAGAAGCTAAAGACCTTAAACATTCAGAATCAAATGCTTATTGAGGATAAGCTTGAGATGGTGAGCTTCAATCTGGATATGATTAGGGCACTGAAAACTGCGCCGCAGACAGCCAATTATTCTAAGGATGCGTATACAAGCGGAGATAAGCTTGGCATTCTGTATCCCAATAATGGCGGCTTCGACGCGAAACAATAAAGCATAAATTGCGAGGTGGAACATATGTCATTATTCGGGGCATTATATGTAGGCGAGAGCGGACTTAGGACTTCTCAGAATGCGCTCAATACGGTAGCGCATAATCTTTCAAATATAAATACGCCGGGCTTTGTGCGCCAGCAGGTGGCGCAGTCCGACACTACTTATACAAATCTTAGCAGGAATGGGCGGGGAAACGCGGTTCAGGTCGGCGCGGGCGTCAAATATTCGGACTGCCGCCACGTGAGGGACGCTTTCCTCGATGCCAAGTATCGTGAAGAATCAGGAAGATTTTCATTTTATGAAGTATCATATTCGACAATTTTAGAGGTAGAGAGTACGATGGGCGAGTTTGACGGCGCGGCGTTCAAGGATTCGCTAAGCGGTCTTTGGGAATCCATGCAGGAAATCTCAAAAACCCCAAACGATTCCACTAACCTGTCTCTTTTTGTGCAGAGCGCGTATACTTTTGCGGAAAACGCGATGACGATATACCAGGCGTTTGGCGAGTACCAAAATAACCTGAACAACCAGATAAAGGACGCGGTAGAAGAAATAAACGCAATCGGCGCGCGCATAAGCGCGATAAATAAGGAAGTATCCAAGATAGAGGCTGGCGGCGTAGAAGGCGCGAACGATTTGCGCGATGAGAGGGACTTGCTTGTAGACACGCTTGCCACATATGGAAACGTCAGCTATAATGAAAATTCCGCGGGCGTCATGACGGTCATGTTTAACGGCGTGGACTTTGTTACGGACAGCAGATATTTTGAGATGTCAATGCTTACGGATAAGGAGACCGGCTTTGTGACCCCATATTGGAAACACAACCTCATATGGGTCACTGACAAGAATGGCAAACAGGTACAGGATTTTAAGTCTGCTATGGTTTTTGACACGACGGAGGAGATAGCCACTAAGCGCGGTACGGACATAGGTTCCCTGCGTGCGCTTCTGCTGGCAAGGGGCGACCATGTGGCGAACTATACGGATCTCACGGTCGGCGCGTGTACCGACGCGAAGCTTGACGCGCTCAATATCACGGCTGACGAGTACAACGAATCATATGGGTTAAAATATTATGACGAATACATAAGCAATTCGGTAATGATGAACGTGCAGGCGGAGTTTGACAACCTGGTTCATTCCATAGTCACAAAGATAAACGACGTGCTTGCCGAGGCGTGTGACCCGTCAAGCGGCTATCTGTGCAATGAGGACGGCTCGCCGATGCAGATGTTTGAAAAGCTTGAAACGTCCGGCTATGAGCATGTAATGCTTTCAAACTCGCAGGTAAGGGGGCTGACCAAGGTAGAGGGCAGTCGAAACGTTTATGTTGACGCGCAGGGCGCAAGATATGTGCCGGTCTGTGATGAAAACGGCTATCCGATAGCTAACAACTATTGGAAACTGTCGGAAGAAAATCCAAACAGCCAATTTTCATTGTACAATTGCGCTAACATAAGGACGAATCAAGAGCTTATGCAGGTTCCCGCGCTGCTAGAGTTTAAGCTGGAGGACGAATCGGCGGACTACAATATCGGCGAAAGGCTTGTCAAGGCGTTTGAGGATCATGGAATATTCCTCAATCCGCTTGCAACGGCGATGAGCGATTATGAGAACTGCTATATAGACTTTATGAGCCAGATAGGCACATCCGGCAATATGTATCAGTTTTTGTATGAATACGAGGAGCTTGCGGTCGAGAACGCGGATAATGAACGCCTTACAGTCATAGGCGTATCACAAGAGGAGGAGCTGGAACATATGATCATGTATCACAATGCCTACAATGCTTCCAGCCGCTACATAAATGTGGTCAATTCGCTGCTTGACGCACTTATAGCAATGGCTTCATGAGCCGCAAGGTAAAGGAGGAGAAACAATGCCGTCAACATTTTTGGGATTAAATACAGCATACACCGGATTGGTGGCTGCCAACGCTTCATTGAACACTACGGCAAACAATATCGCGAACGTCGATACGGAAGGGTATTCAAGGCAGCAGATAAATCAGAGCGCGGCATCAGCCATGCGCGCGTTCGCAAGCTATGGATGCATAGGCGCCGGCGTTGACACTCTTGGCGCGGAGCGCATAAGAGACATATTTTATGATGAAAAATATTGGAACAATAATTCAAAATATGGCGAATATGAGAAAAAAGCGTATTATGCGGATATCATACAGGTATATCTGCAGGACGTGAGAGACACGAAGGCGGGAGATTCGACCTCGGTAGTAGAAGGTTTCACTACGCTTTTCAACAAGTTCCACAATTCGCTCGAATCGCTTGCCACGCATACGGGCGATATAGACTATGCGCGCACTTCCGTAAGCTACGGCGGCAACCTGAGCGAGTATTTCAACATCCTGTACAACAATTTCCAAAAAATGCAGACGGACGTGAATGACGAGATTAAAATAAAGGTAGACCAGATAAACAGCATATCGCAGCAGCTTTCCACTCTCAACCAGCAGATAAGGACGATTGAGATAAACGGCACGGCGGTGGCAAATGAGCTGCGTGATAAGCGTGATTTGCTCATAGACCAGCTCTCGAAGGTCATTGATGTTAATTGCGAGGAGCGGATAGTGTATGACGAGGCTACGGGCAAGGACACGGGGCTTAGGGATTATGTGGTGAGAATCGCGGGCGGTCAGGTGCTTGTCGATGGCAAAAACTACCGCCAGCTCGAGTGCGTGCCCAGGGAGAGATGGCAGAAAGAAAATCAAAACGACGTCGACGGACTCTATGATATCTGCTGGAAAGATACGAAACAGAACGCCGGCATAAGCGGCAAGACCGTCAGAGGCGAGATGAAAGGTCTCTTTGAAATGCGTGACGGCAACAACAACGAGGCGTTCAACGGCATAGTGCGCTCTATGGACACGGTGGATAGGACGATTACGGTCGAAGTCACTGACGATTATCTCAAGGATATGACAAAAAGCACGATACCGCTCACGGAGGGACGCATCAGCATAGGCGGCAAATACTACTATTATGACAGCTACGAGGTGCAGAAGCTTTCAAACGGCGAGTGCTTTTATGAGTTCAAGCTGTCTGACTCATATGACAGGAATCCGAGCTTCGTGCCTTTGGACAAGGTAGGGCAACCTGTGACAATCGGCGATCAGATAAACTATCAGGGCATATCGTATTATCTCGAGCAGATGAACGAATGGGTGCGTGAGTACGCGAGCATTTTCAACGGCATATACAATCAGGAGGGCGCGACGGACTACTTCGGGCAGGATGCGTCAAAGACCATATTCTTTACGGGGGATAAGGTGATGGGCGGACAGTTCGGGCTTGAAGTGGGGCGCGATGCGGCAAGCTATAGCTCTACGGATGACGGGTACTTCCAGCTTACGGCGGGCAACTTCAACGTTTCAAAGAAGCTTGAGGACGATCCGAGGTATATGGCTACGCATACCGTATATACTGACGGCGAATCGAAATACGACATAATAGAAGACCTCATAGACCTTTCCACAAACATAAACAAAATGCAGTTCAGAGGCTGCAGCGCGGAGAGCTTCCTTGAGTGTCTGATGGGTGATTCGGCATTGAATGCAAGCAGCGCGGAAAACTTTACGTCAGTCTTTTCAAAGATACAGGAATCCATACAAAACGACAGACTTTCAATCAGCGGCGTGGACAATGATGAGGAAGCGGCGAATATGATGAAGTTCCAGACGGCTTTTGGCTTGGCGGGAAAGATGATTTCGGTGCTCAACCAATGCTACGAGCAGTTGATACTTCAAACAGGAGTTTAGGGGGTAATGGCATATGGCAATGCGTATAACGACTAAAATGATGCAGAATACGGCAATCCGCAATCTCAATGTGGGCAAGAAGCGCGAGCAGAAAGTAATGGAGCAGATGTCTACAGGCAAGCTGATATCAAGACCGTCCGACGATCCCATAATAGCGATACGCTCACTGAAGCTTAATTCGTCCTTGGATAAAATAACGCAGTATTATAAAAGAAACGCGTCCGACGCGGAAAGCTGGCTTGACCTGACGGATTCGGCGATAACCAACGTCATTGATATTTTAAGCGGCGAAAATGGTCTTGGATATCTGATAACGCAGGCGGCGGCACAGTACAACACGACGGACGACCGCAAGACTATTCTGCAGGATATGATGAATAAGGTAAAGGAAATATACGCCGCGGGCAACGCGGACAGCGCGGGCAAGAGTATATTTACGGGCTACCGCACGGATTTGCCGCTTTCTTTTACCAAGGAGGACGTGGCAGGCGAGGGTCCCGGTAAATACTACATTACGGAGCAGGTCACAAACGAGGCGATGGACAGCGTGACCTTTGTGAAAAAAGGCGATTTGACTGAATTGAATGAAGGCAGCTTCCTCCTTACGGACCCAGGTACCGGAGAATATCTGAGCAAAACGACGGAATATGACGTAGAATCCTACAAAGTGCCAAGGATTAGATTGTCATACGATGATTTGGACAGCGGTGAAGTGTCTTTAACGGTGGTTGATAAAGATGGAAAGCTGATAAAGGATTATACGTCATCAATAAAGTATTATGATAAAGCTGTAGACAATGACCAAGCTATAAAGGACGCTTATCAGTATGCGCATGATCATCCGGACGAGATAGTTTGCGTTGCGGAGACGGGAGAGCTTTTGCTTGGCGAAAATGTGCAGGCGGAAATCGCGAAGCTTTCTGTAACTGACGAACTGCGCATAAGCTATTCGAAGTCCGAATGGAAAGAGGGCGACCTCAATCCTGTCCACTATTTTTATGCGGAATATCCGCGTGAAAATAAGGAAAAGCTCATATACAATGCGCAGTACCTTGAAGGGGGAAGCCTTTCGGCTGATGACAGGCAGATAATAGAATACGATATAGGCAATAACCAGAGAATACGCGTAAACACTACGCCCGACGAGCTTTTTACGCATGACATGGGCAGAGCCGTCAATGAGCTTATATCGTCAATTGAGGAGTATTACTCTATCAGTGACAACCTTGATGCCATAAAAAAGATGATAGACTCAAACGAATATTTCGGAGACGACCTTGACAAGCTGAACAGCCAGAAGGCGGCGCTCGAAAAGGCGCTTAATTTTATCAAGGATAAGATACAGGACGGCAAAGAGAACGCGATTACGCTGTGCGACGACTGGACTGAGCGGGCAAACCTTGCGGCGACGAACTGCGGCGCAAGAGGAGCGCGTCTTGAGGTAGTTAAGAGCAGGCTTGAAGTGCAGCAGACCAATTTCGAGGAGCTGGTGAGCAAGAACGAGGATGCCGACTATGACGAACTCACCGTGCAGCTTGAGAGCATAAAGCTCACGTACAACGCGGCGCTTTCGTCAATTGCCTTTGTAATGCAGAACTCATTATTAGACTATATCCGCTGATATGGAGATTAAATTATGGTAGAAATAGACACAAGGGTATTTGGAAAAATTGCTATAGAAGAAGAAAAGATAATCCGTTTTGAGGAAGGCATATTGGGATTTCCGGATTTGAAAGATTTTACGCTTATCTACGACCTTGAAAAGGGGAGTGACGCGAGCATAAAATGGCTCCAGTCAATAGATGAGCCGGGATTTGCGCTTCCCGTCATGAATCCTGACCTTGTCATGGCGGGCTATGCGCCCCAATTTGACAGGAGCCTTATCGAGTCGTTGGGTGATAAGCTTGACAGCGACAACATACTTATATTTGTCACAGTCACCATACCGAGAAATGACGTGACTAAAACCACAGTCAATTTAAAAGCGCCGATAATAATAAACGTTGAAAACCGCAAGGCTGTCCAGGTCATTGCCGATGGCGACGGCTACAAGGTCAAATACGCGATTTATGATGTCCTGCAGGCGCGTAAGAAGGCAGGTGAGTGATATGTTGGCGCTGACAAGAAGAAAAGGCGAGGCTCTGGTGATAAACAACAATATAGAGGTCGTCGTGCTCGACGTCAAGGGCGACCATATAAAGATTGGGATAAACGCGCCAAAGCAGATTCCCGTATACCGCAAGGAACTCTACACGCAGGTGCAGGAGGCAAATGAAAAATCAGGCAGCACTTCAGACATGGAGCAGCTTGAAAGCCTGCTTGGCAATCAGTAAAAGCCGCAGGCGGAAGCATATCAAAATATTTCAAAATTTTTCAAATTGGCTCTAAAGTATTAACGATAAGAGCCGATATATAAAATGTAAAGATAAACAAATCTTACAATCAATAAGTCTTATGTAATGTAAGACCATAATGGGGTTAATAACCAAGGGCGTCTGTCATAGCAGGCGCGCCGGACGGCAGAAGCCTTTGGATTATTAAATATTAAAAATTGAATATGGTGTTGAAACAAGTGGGTAAAAGGATTTATTCACAAACACAGCCGATAAAAGGATATATCGGTTAAACAAGGAGGTAAGATTATGGTAGTACAGCACAATCTACAGGCAATGAACTCTAACAGAATGTTAGGAATCACACAGGGATCTTTATCAAAGTCAACAGAGAAGCTTTCTTCTGGTTATAAGATTAACAGAGCGGCTGATAATGCGGCAGGTCTTGCTATATCTGAAAAAATGAGAAAGCAGATTAGAGGACTTACTCAAGCATCTGCAAACGCTGAGGATGGTATCAGCACAGTACAGACGGCAGAAGGTGCTCTTACAGAAGTACACGATATGCTTCAGAGAATGAACGAGCTGGCAGTTCAGGCAGCAAACGGCACAAACTCAGAAGACGACCGCTCATACATTCAGGACGAGATTGACCAGCTTTCACAGGAAATCGACCGTGTAGCAGAAACAACCAAGTTCAATGAAACGTACCTCTTGAAGGGCGACAATTCGGTTGAGAAGACATACAGCTATGCATACACAATGGGTTCAGTAAATACCCAGGCAACGGCGTCTTTCTCAGGTATAGCAGATGCAAATGGCGTTACTGTAACAGTAAGATTCTCTGCGGTGGGAGGAACAGGCACGACAGTTCCTTCAGTTGCTGCGCAGAATGAACTTGCAAAAGCACTTCGCAATCAGGGTCTTACTATTACAACATCAACAGTTATGGTAACTGAGAATGGTAAGAATGTAGAAAAGGTTAAGGTTTCAATTCAGCTTAATGGTAGTGACGCAAAGAGTAATTATTCAATAGTTGGTAGCGGTACCGTTAATAAGTTTGACAATCCTACGGATATTACGATTAATGGTGTAGAAACGCAATACAAGGGTGCAGTTTCATTTACTGTTGTAAATTCAGAGGGCAAGATTATAGGTAATATCACTGTGAACCTGAAAGATGTTAAGTCAGGAATAAATAGTGTTATTACGGCTACTACAGTAACGGCGGCGGAGAGCACGCAAGAGTTGTATTCATACTATGATAAGGATGGAAACAAGATAGCTGCTAATGCCTTGAAGGATTACTTTACTTCGGTTGAATCAACTAAAGATAAAGATGGTAAGACTATTGCAAATGGTGGCACAACGATTTCTACGTCGGGCAGAGCTGATTCAAAGAAAGTATATGACGCTCTTGGCAATGAAATAGGACTTAATGCAGATAGGGTTAAAGCTGCAAAGGATCAGGTTGGTGCATTGAATCTTAAGTTCCATGTAGGTGCTGATGGTACATCAAATAATAAGATTTCTATTAACATACAGGCGCTTACAGCTAAAGGTCTTGGTATTAATGGCTTAAGAGTTGATGGTGAGAATGGTGACAAGGCAACAGATGCTATTTCTGTAATTAGTCAGGCAATCAAGATTGTATCTACACAGCGTTCAGCACTCGGCGCAGTTCAGAACCGCTTAGAGCATACAATCAACAACCTGGATAACATTGTTGAGAATACGACATCTGCAGAGTCAGCAATCCGTGATACAGATATGGCTGATGAGATGGTTAAATACTCTAACAACAACATCCTTTCACAGGCAGGTCAGTCAATGCTGGCACAGGCTAACCAGTCTAACCAGGGCGTACTTTCATTACTCGGCTAATCAGGTTCCTGATAGAGTTTATAAGTATAACCATAATAAAAGGGCTGCCACATATGTGGCAGTCCTCTTTTGCGCTTTACGTTTAATTAATGTTAATCAGCATATGACGCTTTCTCATGCTGTCTGCTCTATTATTTTAATATATATGCTTTCAATTATCAACGCTTTTATAAATCTTTTTATATTTTACTATTAATATTTTAAAGTCACAAGCCGATATAAAATATGAACAATAATAGCTGTTTGGCGTATAGATGTGCCTTTTTGCCCGATGACGCCGGACAGTTAGACGGAAAATATTTATTAACGTGCGTGACATGGAGGTGATAAGCATGTATGTAGAACCTATGACAGGTGTAGCGCCTCAGGTGGTTAGTCCCATTACAGTGACAAAGACCGTTGAAGCGCCAAAAACAGAATCCAAGGACGGAGAGTATGATAAGCAGACACAGCAGCCCGCTGAAGTAGTAGTCGAGATACAGGGCTATCAGGAGGAGCAGGCGAATGACGGCGGTCAGCTTACAGACGAACAGAAAGAAGCCAATCAGGAAAAGCGCAAAAAAATGATGGAGCAGGTATCGGCTGCACTCAAACATTCAGTGGCTAAGTTTGGCATCCATGAGGCGACAAACCGCATTACCATAAAGATTGTCGACAGGGATACCAAAGAGGTAATCAAAGAGATTCCGCCTGAGAAGAGCCTTGACCTTATGGAAAAAAGGCTGGAGCTTGCGGGAGTTTTGCTTGACCAGAAGCTGTAATTAGGGAGGTATAGCTATGTCAGATTTAATGAGGATGACGGGTATGTATTCGGGCATGGACACTGAGGCAGTCATACAGTCTCTTGTCAGCGCGAAATCAAAAAAGGTCACGGATTTAAAAAATGACCAGAAGAAGCTTGAATGGAAACAGAACATATGGCAGGATTTAAACAGCAAGATTTATAATTTATACAGCAAAACCTTATCAAGTCTGCGTTTGGCAGGCAGTTACAATAAAAAGTCGACCACTGTTTCAGATCCCACCAAGGCGACGATAACGGCAAACGGCAACGCTGTAGACGGCACGCAGACTTTGGAGGTTAAGCAGCTTGCCACGGCACAATATGTCACGGGCGGCAGACTGAAATCGGCATATGGCGAAAATTTAAAAGTGAAGTCAGACAATACTTTGGGTTCACTTGATTCGAGCCTTGTAGGCAGCACTATAAATGTCAAGGTAGGCTCGGGTGATGACGCAAAGACCACGGCTATAGAAGTGACAAGCGATATGAAAATATCTGATTTTGTCGCAAAACTCAATGAGGCAGGCTTAAATGCGTCATATGATGAGGACAATCAGAGATTGTTCATAAATTCAAAGAAAACGGGAAAAGAAAACTCATTCAATCTTGAAGTATTAGGGTATGCCGGAGGCTCAGAAGCGGCTCTTGGCAAGCTTGGACTTACTAAGGATGCCGGAGCCAGCATAGTTGATGCGAAAGATGCGGAGATTATACTTAATGGAGCGTCATTTACCAGTGACACCAATTCCATTACCGTAAACGGGCTCACAATTGAAGCCATGGCTCCTACGGAAGGCGAGATTACCATCAACACAAAGACGGATTATCAGGGTATCTATGATACCATCAAGGATTTTATTTCAGAGTATAATGACATTGTAAACGAAGTATACAGCAGGTATAATCCAGACAGCTCCAAGAAATACTGGAAGTATGATATGCTTACTGACGAGGAGAAGGAGGCAATGTCCGACGAGGAGATTGAGGCTTGGGAAGACAACATTAAGGAAGGCCTCCTGCGTAAAGACACAAACCTGAGCAAGGTTTTGAACTGCCTTACGGGCAGCGTATCCAAAGGCTTTGAAACAAGCAGCGGTACGAAATATCTGTTTGACTTCGGCATTGGCACGCTTAATTATTTCGAGTCGGCGGACGGCGAAAAGAAGTCGCTCCACATCAACGGTGACGATGATGATGAGTACACAGCCGACAAGGAAGATAAGCTGATGAAGGCTCTCACGACTGACACGGAGGGCACTATTGAGTTCTTTGCCGCTTTCTGCAAGGACATGTACGACAAGCTTAATGATACCATGCAGGCTACGGATTACAGAAGCATCTACAAGGTGTACGATGACAAGCGCTTAAAGAGCGAGTATGACGATTACACCAAGAAGATTAAGGAAGCGGAGGATAAGCTCAGCGCATATGAGGATAAGTGGTACAAGAAGTTTTCCGATATGGAGGTGGCATTGTCCAAGCTTCAGTCACAGCAGAACACTATATCAAGCATGCTGGGGATGTAATTAACCGCAATTTCATATAAGAGAAAGAGGGAATCGAATGCTGCAGCAGAATGCTTATGCACAATACCAAAACAATAAGATTATGACAGCATCGCCTGCCGAGCTTACCCTTATGCTGTACGATGGGGCAATTAAGTTTGGCAACATTGCGATTGTAGCCATGGAAAACAAAAATCCCGCCAAGGCGCATGAAAATATCGTGCGTGTGGAGAACATAATACAGAATTTCAGGGAAACTTTGGATAAGCGGTATCCGGTTTGGCAGGATTTTGAGAACGTATATGTATACCTCTTGAGACGCTGCCATGAGGCGAATATCGCCAAGGATCCCGAGATTATGGAGGAAGTATTGAAGCACTTGCGTTCCATGCGTGATAACTGGAAGGAAGTAATCAAAAAAGCGGCAAGCGAGAAAAAGACTGGAGCATAGGCGTATGACGGAAGATTATATACAAATCATGATAGAGAGCCTTGAGAAAAAGCTCACTGTGCTTGACAAGATAGCTGAGGTCAATAAGCGCCAGTATGAGGTGTCATCAGCCCAGCCTTTTGACACGGAGCAGTATGATGAGGTTATGGATGAAAAGGGAAAACTCATAGATGAGGTTAATTCCCTTGACGAGGGATTTACTTCCATATATGAGCTGGTTAGGGATGAGGTAAACGCCAATCCGGCACAGTACCGTGACATGGTGCTGAAGCTTCAGGAGCTTGTGCGCAAGGCTGTGGATAAGGGCGTGGAGATTGAAGTGCAGGAAAAGCGCAACAAAAACTCGCTTGAGGCTTCCATGGCATTGTCGCGTAAAGCGCTCAGGCAGAAAAGGGTTTCGCAGAATGTCGCGCTTCAATATTATAAGTCGTCACAAAAAATCAATAATGTAGACCCGCAACTGATGGATAAGAAAAAATAATGCGGATAGACACGCGAGCTGTTTCGCAAAGCGGCTTGCGTGTTTTAGTGTAAGGAGAAATTCGACATGCGGGCAGATAATAATGATAAAAAGGGAGAATAGCTATGTCAAAGGTGCCTATTTCAGCTTGTTTAATAGCAAAAAACGAGGAAAAATATTTGGAGGGATGTCTTAAAAGGCTTAAGCCGTATGGGTTTGAGATAGTGGTAGCCGATACGGGCTCTACAGACAGGACAAAGGAGATTGCCGCGAAGTATGCGGATAAAGTGCTTGACTTCAAATGGATTGACGACTTTAGTGCGGCAAGGAATTTTTGTGCGCAGAACGCGTCAAACAACTGGATTTTGTCGATTGACTGCGATGAATACGTAAATGATGTGGATGTGCCCAAAATACGAATACTTACACAAAAATTTCCACATGCGCTTGGCATTATAAATATTACCAACATCATACTCAACAATGGTGAGCAGCAGTATGGCAAGGAGCAGGTGGTAAGGTTTTACAACAGAAAGCATTATAGCTTTATTAACAGGATACATGAGCAGCTCGCGGTAAACAATCCGGCAAAGGCAGGAGTATATGATGAAAGGTTTATAATGCCGATGGAGCTTATCCATCATGGCTATGCGATAGGACCAGAGGAGATGAAAAAGAAACAGCAGCGAAATCTTGATTTGCTTTTGAAGGACTTGGAGAACAATCCTGAAGACCCATATGCTTGCTTCCAGGTAGGACAATCAAATTATGTACTGGGAAATTATGATGAGGCGATAGAGTATTACAACAGGGCGCTTTCGTATAATCCCGACCCGGGTCTTGAATATGTACAGCTTCTGATAGTGGGCAGGGCTAACGCGTATAAGCGTCTTGGTAAATACAAGGAGGAGCTTGAATCGCTGGAGCCGTATATCAATAAGTGTAAGAGCGCGAAGTTTGTGTTTATAAACGCGATCGCATACTATGATAATGATGAAATATTGAAAGCGCTAATGCTGTTTATAAAAGCGACTACGCTGCCGGATGCGCAAAAGCTTGGCGAAAATCTTACTGACTGCTACAGGAATATAATCGCTATTTATCGCAGGGTAGGCGAGAATGATATGGCGGATATGTTTGTTGAAAAATATGAGGCGCTGTTGGCTGAAAAGGAAAGAATATTAAATGCTTAAGCCTCGCTCTCAAAAAGTTTTTTAAATTTGTTTAGTCGTTTGATAATGAAAGGATTATCGGTATCCTCATTGGCGTTTATCCTGCATATGCCGCTATATGCCTCTGTGTGGAGCTTTTGCATATAGCGGTACAGTCGGCTGTCGTCAAGCTCGGGATATAATTCGGATACGGCTGCAAGCTTTACATGGAGTTTCGAGATGCCAATTGAAATATGGTCAAGGCTCTTGACAAGTTTTTCTTTATGCGTGGTGATGCTGCGTATTTTGCGGACATCCGGCATATCTACGCTGGTGACTGCTTTGAGCGCTCTGTCGCAATTTTCAAGCTGCCCTATCAAGGGCAGCATTTTTTTATATAGATTACATAATTCCCGCAATATGTCTTCGTATTTTCGTGTATATTCCATATAATTTTACCGCCTTACTATTTTCATGCCTTGTTCAAGGTTATTGTATATTTATAAGTATATCACGAAAATAAGGCTGATAACAGGTAATTATGAAAAACTGCGAATAAATGCGAATAAAAAATATCTGCATGAAAACGACAGGCTAAAAGTAAGTGTTGAGTAATCCATGTAATTAAGGTATAATTATTTTATTGTTGTTGGCAGCGAGCCCTGTGTCTGCTGTGGAGGATTTGAGCCCCGCAAAGCGGGAGTATGGAGATTGGTATGACGTTTAGCTTATGCATGATAGTAAAAAATGAATCGCAGACGCTCGCTAGATGCCTTGACAGCCTAAAAGACCTCATGGACGAGATAATAATAGTCGATACAGGCTCTACGGACGACACAAAGGAAATCGCGGCGCGCTACACCTCAAAAATATACGATTACGAGTGGCACGACGATTTTGCGGCGGCGAGAAACTTTGCGTTTTCAAAAGCGTCATGCGATTATATTTATTCTGCTGACGCGGACGAGGTAATAGACGAAAAAAACCAGGCGCGTTTTCGGCAGCTCAAGGAGGCGCTCATACCCGAGGTGGAAATTGTCCAGATGGTATATGTCACGAAGCAGCCAAACCACCCTACAGAAAATTTCGAGCGTGACCTGCGACCCAAGCTTTTTAAACGTCTTCGTGGATTTACATGGATAGAACCCGTACATGAAACGGTCAACTTGGAACCGATTGTTTACGACAGCGACATTGAGATACTCCATTATCCACAAGGCAACCACAGCGGCAGGGATTTTCTCGTGTTTGAAAAGCTGGTGAGGGAAAAGGGAGAACTGTCGGACAGGCTTCTTGGAATGTATGTGCGCGAATTGTACAAGGCGGGCGGCACAGATGCGCTTTGCAGGTCAAGGGAGTTTCTTGAAGTCGCTCTGGACAGGCAGCGCGAAAAAGGAAACGCTCTGCTGTGTCGACAGATAATCGCCGTACTCATGAAGCTTTACAGGCAGCTTGACGAGCCTGTAAAGCTTCTGAAGCTGGGACTCAGAGAGGAAATAACCGTGCCCTCCGCGGAAGTCTGTATGGAGCTTGGATATTTTTTCGTGGAAAAGGGAGAGCATAGCGAGGCGGCAGAGTGGTTTTACCGCGCGGCGCACGACTGTGAGAGCGAGCTTGACATTGCAAGCAGCGGCAAATCAGCATACCTGGCGCTTTCAGAGTGTCTTACAAAACTGGGCGACTGCGAAAAAGCGCAGGAATACAGCCGCCTTGCCGCCGAATGGCAGCCGCAGGCGTCAGGCGTGTAGACAACAGACAGGCGGCAAAGGAGCCACACCTGATAAATACGTTATATTAAGAATAGTAAGAAATGATAAGAAATGGGGTTTTAAGAAAAATGAATTATGATTATCTGATAGTGGGAGCAGGGCTTTTTGGTGCAGTTTTCGCAAACGAGATGAAGAAAAACAATAAGAGCTGTCTGGTGATAGAAAAACGCGGCCACATTGCGGGCAACATATATACGCAGAGCATAAAAGGGATAAATGTTCACAAATACGGTGCGCACATTTTCCACACCTCCGACAAGGAAATCTGGGACTATGTAAATGCGCTTGCTGATTTTAACAATTTCGTAAACTCCCCGATTGCCGTATATAAAGATGAGCTATACAATATGCCATTCAACATGAACACCTTTTCAAAAATGTGGGGTATAAAAACTCCGCGTGAGGCGGCGCAGAAGATAGCGGAGCAGATTGCCGACTTAAATATCACTGAGCCGCAGAATCTTGAAGAACAGGCGCTTTCGCTTGTCGGGCGTGATATTTATGAAAAGCTTGTAAAGGGCTATACGGAAAAACAGTGGGGACGCGACTGCAAAGACCTGCCCGCGTTCATTATCAAACGCCTGCCTGTGCGCTTTACATATGACAACAATTATTTCAACGACAGGTATCAGGGTATTCCCAAGGGCGGATATACGCAGATTGTCGAAAAGCTGCTTGACGGCATAGAGGTAAGGCTTAATACGGAATTTAAAGCTTTTGCAGGTAAGTCGGATAAAAATGACACATATGTCACTTTTGATGGTGCTCACAGCTTCAAAAAGGTATTGTACACAGGTATGATTGACGAATTTTTTGACTATAGTGAGGGCGCGCTCGAATACCGCTCGCTCAATTTTGAGACAGAGACGTTGGAGGGTGAGGAGAATTATCAAGGCAATGCAGTGGTAAATTACACTGAGAGGGAAATTCCTTATACCCGCATAATCGAGCACAAGCACTTTGAGTTTGGCAAACAGCCTGATACAGTCATAACAAGGGAGTATCCAAAGGAATGGCATAAGGGCGACGAGCCGTATTATCCTGTAAATGACGACAAAAATGCGCGGCTTTATAAGACATATGAGCAGCTTGCGCAGAAAGAAAAAAATGTGCTGTTTGGCGGCAGACTTGGACAATACAAATATTACGACATGGACAAAGTAATAGCGGCAGCGCTTGACATGGCACAGAAAGAAAAATAACAAAACAAAAAATCCTCGCGGAAGTGAACCGCGGGGATTTTGATTTATTATTTACAAGACTTATGTATATAGATTGAACAACATGCCGGTGTATATGCTCGTCATGTACGGATTGATATAGCTTGTTGACGGATTGGAATATGCGCATATGCGTCTGTCCACGTACTCCATAGGATCAAGCGAGATGGAATTGAGCTTCCTCAAAACATGGTTGCCAAAGCTTCTCAGCATACCCGGGTCAGCCATATTTTCGACCTTTGAATAGCCGAGCGTAGCGTCATCATTTATCGAGATGCCGTACTGCTCCAGGTCATTTCGGTGGGCTTTGAGAAACTTACTCATATCATTTGTGAGAAGTCGCGTCAGTGGAGCAAAATTTCCGGCATTACTGCTGTCGCCGTCGTCTTCATCACCAAGCTCGGGAGCGGCATCCTTCAAAAAGTTGTTGTAGCCGTCGACAAAGGTTTCTATATTGTACGAAAGCGACTCCGCATCGGGGTATAAGCCGATTTTTGCCTTATTGACCGTCTCGGCATTTTCGGGATGGAGCGTTATGTGGTACGCGCCGTACACATCAAACATATTTGAGTACGACGAGCCGGGTGAACCGTTTACCGTGTATACGGCATTAGTCGCACCCTTTATCGAATTATTTAGCCCGAGATAATCGACTACGCCCTTGCGGTAGCTGGTATTCTCCTCCGTTATCGTGAAATGATTTTTGGTGTTGAACGGCATACCTATGGAGTCCGAGGTTATCTCAAGCGCCGTCTGCCCATCCTTTTCGAGAACCTTTGCGCTGACGCCGAGATCCGAGTTGTTTATAAGGCGGGCAAGCTTATTCTGCAAAGAACTGTGCGTTTCGCCGCGTCCCACGACAAATTGGAGCTCGTAGTGAAGCCTGTTTGTAAGTATATCAAACGAATAGCTGTCAGGCTCAAGCCCGACGGGCGCATCGGCATCGAGATATTCGCCCGTATTTATCTGTGGCGAAGCGAAGCTTTCTATTTTTAAATCAAAGGAACTCGGCGCATCCTCGACAGAATCCTCAGAAACATAATCGACGCTGGCAAGCGCCTCATTGTCGCTGTAGGCGGTCTTGATGGAGAAAAGCTCGCCGTTTTCCTCACTGAGCGAATTGATAGTCTGCTTAAAGTCCTGCGCGCTTTCCTTTAAATGTACGGCATAGGCGATTGACTTGGGGGCAGGCTCGTTCATGTAGAGCGGGGCAAAACGATTTTTCCACTGAATCGCGCTGTAAACGCTTTTAAGCTCATCTTGGTCGTGAATGACAGTGCGTGTGACGCGCCGATTGCCTTTTGTCTGATTGTTGTTATTATTTTTATTCCTGTGCCTGTAAGTAGTCAGATAGTGGTCGTATATCTGTAACGTAGCCATTGAAACAGCCATATTAGCCCCTCCCTTCTATTAATAATAGGCATTTGCGAAACTCCGAAACTCCAAAACCCCATTTGACTAAATTCGAACGGTCTGGAACACATTTCGTAACTACCTAATTATATATCATAAAAATCTAAAACAATTATTAATTTAAAATTACCACTATTGAGCGACAAAATCAAGTGGTTTTGCAAAAAATATAGGCTGTTGCTGAAAAAAATAATTGACGCATGGCGTATCTTGTGCTATAGTAGTAAGGCAAGATGTAAACAGGTCTTTTTTTTATGCATAAAAAGCGCAAAATGTTTTCGCGCATTATAATTAGGAGGTGGGCTTATGCGTACAAAAATCACGTTGGCTTGTACGGAATGCAAGCAGCGCAATTACAATACTACAAAGGAAAAGAAAAATCATCCTGAAAGAATGGAGATAAAGAAGTATTGCAGATTTTGCAGGACACACACATTGCACAAGGAAACAAAGTAATTGTCATAGGCTGGAGGGATAGCTATGGGAGAAACATCAAAAAAAGATGCTCATAAGCCAAGTTTTTTTAAAACGGTAAAAGCAGAGTTTGGCAAGATTACGTGGCCTGATATGCAGGGGACCTATAGGCAGTCAATAGCAGTGCTTTGCATCTCGATAGTGTTGGGACTTATCATTACCTTTATGGATACTCTTATCCAGTTTGGCGTCAATTTTATAACAAGCCTTTAATTATGGAAGTTTAGAGTATTTTTGAATGGAAAGGGTAAGGATATCGGTATGAGTGCAAATAACGAAGGCAAAGCAGACGTTAAAATCAAAAAGCATCTTAGTCCGGAACGGATTAAGCTGATGAAGCAGAATGATATTGAAAAGCCCAAGGTAACGGAGGAAGAGCGCCTTATTGCGGAGGAGCAGCCTGCTCCTGATGACGATGCGCCGCGCAGCAGAGTGGCGCTTAGCGACAACAAGAGCGGCATGGGCATGGGCTGGTATGTTGTTCACACCTATTCCGGCTATGAAAATCAGGTAATGGCCAATATCAAGAAAGCTATCGAAAACAGGCATCTTGAAAATGAAATTCTTGAGGTTAGAGTTCCGCTTCAGGATGTTACTGAAATAAAAAACGGAGTAGAGAAAAGCACGTCGAGAAAGATGTTTCCGGGCTATGTGCTTCTTCATATGGACGCGGACAACAATGATGCATGGTATGTCGTAAGGAATACCAGAGGCGTTACGGGTTTTGTTGGTCCGGGAAGCAAGCCGGTGCCGTTGACTGAAGAAGAATTTAGGGCGCTTGAAATGGGAGAGGAGATAAACGTAAACTTTGCCGAGGGCGACGTTATACGAGTTGCTTCCGGCGGTGCATGGGCAGGTACTGTCGGCACGATTCAAAAGGTTGACGCAAATCACCAGATGGTGACTATAAATGTAGAGATGTTTGGACGCGAGACGCCTGTCGAGATTAGCTTCTCTGATATCGAAAAGATATAAAACCGTTGACAAGCAGCGTCGGTTGGTATAAAATGTTTAACAGGCTGCGCCAAGGCGCAGTCATAAGTTAATAGTGGGAGGGTATATCCGCCCTGACGACCACAAAACGGCCGCGATAACAAACGGCTGAGAATAAAATAGGAGGTGCCAAAAATGGCAAAGAAAGTAGAAGGCTATATCAAATTACAGATTCCCGCCGGTAAAGCAACACCGGCACCGCCAGTAGGTCCTGCACTTGGACAGCATGGCGTAAATATCGTTGAATTTACAAAGCAGTTCAACGCAAAGACAGCAGATCAGGATGGTATGATTATCCCTGTTGTCATTACAGTTTATGCGGACAGAAGCTTTAGCTTCATCACAAAGACTCCGCCTGCCGCAGTTTTGTTAAAGAAAGCATGCAACATTAAGACGGCTTCAGCGACACCCAATAAGACAAAGGTTGCCACAATTTCAAAGGCAAAGATTCAGGAAATCGCAGAGCTGAAGATGCCTGACTTAAATGCGGCAAGCCTTGAGGCTGCCATGAGCATGATAGCGGGTACGGCAAGAAGCATGGGCATCACAGTACAGGATTAAGCGGAGGTAAGAGATAATGAAACATGGAAAGAAATATAACGAGGCCGCGAAATTAATTGACCGTTCGACATTTTACGAGATTGATGAAGCGGTAGCTTTAGCTAAGAAGTCAGCAGGCGCGAAGTTCGATGAGACGCTTGAAGTGCATATCAGGACAGGCTGCGACGGACGTCATGCGGAGCAGCAGATTAGAGGCGCCGTAGTGCTTCCAAACGGTACAGGTAAGACTGTCAGGGTTTTGGTTTTCGCTAAGGGCGACAAGGTAGCTGAGGCGGAGGCTGCGGGCGCTGATTACGTAGGTGGCGAGGAGCTTATCCCCAAAATTCAAAACGACGGCTGGCTTGATTTCGATGTTGTCGTAGCGACACCCGATATGATGGGCGTTGTAGGTCGTCTTGGTAAGGTTTTGGGACCTAAGGGCTTGATGCCCAATCCCAAGGCGGGTACTGTCACGATGGATGTCACAAAGGCTATTCAGGATATTAAGGCTGGTAAGATTGAGTACAGACTTGACAAGACGAATATCATTCATTGCCCTATCGGTAAGGCTTCATTCACAGAGGAGCAGATTAAGGACAATTTGCAGACGCTGCTTGACGCTATAGTAAAGGCAAGACCTTCTTCACTCAAAGGTCAGTATTTGAAGAGCATTACGCTTGCTTCCACCATGGGACCCGGCGTAAAGGTGAGCGTTGCCAAGTTTTAATTAAGTATGTATAAGACCTCGTTTTGCAAAAAAACGGGGTCTTTTTTGTCGGAGGGATACGATGGGAAATAGGCGAGGCAGGACCAAAAAGCATTTAACGCTTTTTTTCGGCGTGCTTACACTTATATTGTTTTTGGGGATTGGCAGCATGCTCGTATATTCGAGCTATCTAAGGAGCAAATCTTCAGAGGGCAGGGTTATTGCAGAGAATGGCGCTGTTTCAGAAAAAGGCGGTTCCATGACGACGGAGCAGGCATTGGAAACGGTCACATGGGTGCAGCCGGAGGTTGAGGAAACCAAGCCTGATGAACCGCAGGAGGAGCAGGATATAGATGAACGGCTGTATGAGGAGGCTTTGGGGCTTGGGCAGAAGGTAAAGGTGGTGGAGTGTGCAAGTGATGAGAGGATAATTTTCAGGTTTGCGGGTGACATACTTTTGGACGACGGATATGCGATGATGAGCAATTTCAGAACCAGAGGCAGCAGCTTTGAAGATACGTTTTCCGCATCGCTCCTTGAAAAAATGAGAAACGCGGACGTATTTATGCTGAACAATGAGTTTACTTTTACCTCAAATGGCTCACCGCTGCCTGATAAGCAGTATACCTTTAGGGCTAAGCCGGAAAATGTTTCATTTTTTCAGGAGCTTGGCGTGGACGTGGTATCTCTTGCAAACAACCATGCCTTTGACTTTGGCGAAATTTCCATAATTGATACCATGGAAACTCTCAAAAATGCCGGAATCGAATATGTGGGCGCGGGCGCAAATATTGATGAGGCGATGCAGCCTTTATATATAATTGCAAATGGCGTAAAGATTGCGATTGTGAGCGCTACGCAGATAGAGCGTAACGGCTCGCCTGATACAAAGGAGGCGACGCAGACGAGCGCGGGCGTATTGCGCTGTATGGATACTTCGAAGCTTCTTGAGGTGATAGCGCAGGCTGAGGCGAACAGCGATTTTACTATTTTATATATACATTGGGGCACAGAGAGTCAGGCGGAGACGGACTGGCTTCAGGATGAGCAGGCTCCGATATACGCGCAGGCAGGAGTAGACCTCATTATCGGCGATCATGCCCATTGCCTGCAGAAGCTCGATGCAGTCGAGGGTGTACCTGTGATATACAGCCTGGGCAATTATTGGTTTAATTCTAGGACGATGGACACCTGCCTTATCGAGGTATCTATCAAGGATAAGGCGATAGAGTATTTCAAATTTATTCCCTGCCTCCAATCAGATTGCAGAACCATAGAGCTTGAGGGAGCGGAAAAGGACAGGCTTTTGGAATATATGCGCGGAATTTCCCCCAATGTCACGATTGACGCGGAGGGATATGTGGATTTCGGGACGCGGAATTAATGAAAATGCTTAAAATTTTATTTGACATGTTGACAAGCGCGGATACTTGTGATACTATACAAAAGGTTGAGAAACCATGCCGAAGACAGTAGGTGCTGTTTATTGCAGCGTAAGTATTACGCCTACCGAGGGGAAGAGTTTTTATGATGCTTATTGCCTCTTTGTCTTTCGCGACAGAGAGGTTTTTTATATCAAAAGCTCCTTTTCGGCAGGATGAGGGTTTCCGAATCCATAAAATCTATAAGGAGGTAAAGAGATGGCAAAGATTGAATTAAAACAGCCTATAGTTGATGAGATTTCGGCTGCTATCAAGGATGCCGCTACAGTTGTGATTATTGATTACCGTGGCATTACGGTAGCACAGGACACACAGCTTCGCAAGCAGCTTCGTGAAGCAGGCGTTTTCTACAAGGTTTACAAAAACACAATGATGACTCGCGCTTTCAAGGGCACAGAGTTTGAAGGTCTTACAGAGAGCCTTGAGGGTACGAACGCAATCGCCGTAAGCAAAACTGATGCTACGGCGCCGGCGAGAATTATCAGCAAGTTCGCAAAGGACTGTCCTGCACTTGAGTTAAAGGCAGGCGTTGTGGAAGGCGTATTGTATGACGCTAAGGGAATGGCGTCTATCGCAAGCATTCCTTCAAGAGAAGAGCTTCTTTCAAAGTTCCTCGGCAGCATACAGTCGCCTATTACGAATATCGCCCGTGTGCTTAATCAGATTGCGGAAAAGGGTGGCGCGTCAGCTTGTGAGGGCGCTGCGGCGGCTAAGGAAGAAGCTGCTCCGGCAGAGAGCGCTGAACCCGCAGAGACGGCTGCCACTACAGAGTAGTTGTAAAATTACAATTTAAAACAATGTTTCAAAATAATGATTAATGGAGGTAAACAAAAATGGCAAAGTTGACAACAGCGGAATTTATCGAAGCTATCAAAGAGCTTACAGTTTTAGAGTTAAATGATTTAGTAAAGGCTTGCGAGGAGGAGTTTGGCGTATCGGCGGCAGCAGGTGTCGTAGTAGCGGCAGGCGCGTCAGCAGCTCCCGCAGAGGAGGAGAAGGACGAGTTTGATGTAGAGCTTACGGAAGTAGGTCCTAACAAGGTTAAGGTTATCAAGGTCGTACGTGAAGTGACAGGCCTTGGCTTAAAGGAAGCTAAGGATTTGGTTGACGGCGCTCCCAAGGTACTTAAAGAGGCGGCTGCCAAGGCTGAGGCAGACGACATCAAGGCTAAGCTTGAGGCAGAGGGCGCTAAGGTTACTCTTAAATAATTTTTTCCTAAATATAATGGGCTGGGATGCTGCGTCCCGGCCCTATCTTTTTTTCAAAAATTTCCCAAATTTGTTATTGACTTCCCACAAAAACTGTGATAACATGTAATGTACGCTATTGTGGAGAAATGCACTCATTTTATGCCCAAAATGCGTAATAAAACAGATGTTATCATAAAGAACGGGGTGGAATGTCATGGAAAAGAACAGGATACGTCCTATGGTCACTGGTAAGACGATGCGCATGAGCTATTCAAGGCAAAAAGAGGTTTTGGATATGCCCAATCTTATCGAGGTGCAGAAGGATTCCTATGATTGGTTTCTTAGAGAAGGCTTTCGTGAAGCGCTTGCAGATATTTCTCCGATTACAGACTATAGCGGGCGTTTGAGTCTGGAATTGGTTGATTATTCGCTTGCGGAAAACGAGATTAAACATACAATCGAGGAATGCAAGGAAAGAGATTTGACTTATGAAGTCCCTGTAAAGATTAAGGTCCGGCTTCACAATAAGGAGAAGGATGAGATAACCGAGCATGAAATTTTTATGGGCAATTTCCCACTGATGACTGAGACCGGTACGTTTGTTATTAACGGCGCGGAGCGCGTCATTGTCAGCCAGCTGGTGCGCTCGCCCGGTATTTATTATAGCATCACGCATGACAAGATAGGCAAGAGGCTGTTTTCGTGTACTGTAATTCCCAACCGTGGCGCATGGCTCGAATATGAAACTGATTCAAACGATGTGTTTTATGTGCGCGTGGACAGGACGAGGAAGGTTCCCATCACGGTGCTGCTTCGCGCTCTTGGACTGGGTACGAATGAGGAGATACTTGAGCATTTTGGCGACGAGCCCAAAATTCACGCAAGCTTCACGAAGGATACGGCGGAAAATTATCAGGAAGGCTTGAAAGAGCTTTACAGCAAGATTCGCCCGGGCGAGCCGTTCAGCCTGGACAGCGCTGAAAACCTTGTGGCTGCGATGTTTTTTGACCCGAGAAGGTATGACCTTGCCAAGGTGGGCAGGTACAAATTTAACAAAAAGCTTTCTTTAAGAAATAGAATCAGAAACCAGGTTCTCGCGGAAGACGTCTGGGATCCCTATTCCGAGGACGCCAAGGAGCCTATCGCAAAAAAAGGCGAGAAGCTTACCGCTGAAAAGGCGGAGGCGATACAGAATGCCGCAGTGCCCTTCGTGTTTATACAGACGGAGGACAGGGTGGTTAAAGTGCTCTCAAATATGATGGTAGACATAAGGGAGTTTATAGAGTGCAATCCCAGAAGCCTTGGCATTACGGAGAAGGTTTATTTTCCCGTGCTCATCAATATCCTGCAGGAGTATGAAGGCGATCCCGCGGGGCTTGAGCTTGCCATCACGAAGAACGTTTCCGAACTGATACCCAAGCATATTACCAAGGAGGATATTCTGGCTTCGATAAATTACAATATGCATCTGGAATACGGGCTTGGCAATAGTGACGATATCGACCATCTGGGCAACAGGCGCATAAGATCCGTAGGCGAGCTTCTGCAGAACCAGTACCGCATAGGTCTGTCAAGGATGGAGCGCGTAGTGCGTGAGAGAATGACGACCCATGACTCGGATGACGTGTCGCCGCAGGCGCTTATCAATATTAAGCCTGTTCAGTCGGCAATCAAGGAGTTTTTTGGCTCTTCACAGCTTTCGCAGTTTATGGATCAGAACAATCCACTTGGCGAGCTTACGCATAAGAGGCGTTTGTCGGCGTTGGGTCCCGGCGGTCTGTCGCGTGACAGGGCGGGATTTGAGGTTCGTGACGTGCATTATTCGCATTATGGCAGGATGTGCCCTATAGAGACTCCGGAAGGCCCCAATATCGGATTGATTAACTCGCTTGCGTCATATGCCAGAATAAATGAGTACGGCTTTATTGAGGCTCCCTATAGAAAGATAGACAAATCAGATCCGCAAAATCCCCGCGTCACGGATGAGGTCGTTTACATGACGGCTGACGAGGAGGACAATTACCATGTAGCGCAGGCAAACGAGCAGCTCGACGAGAATGGTCATTTCGTGCGCAATTCCGTTTCGGGACGTTACCTTGATGAAACGCAGGAATATCCCAAGGCTATGTTTGACTATATGGACGTGTCGCCCAAGATGGTGTTTTCCGTGGCGACGGCGTTAATCCCGTTCCTGCAGAATGATGATGCCAACCGCGCGCTTATGGGTTCAAACATGCAGCGTCAGGCAGTGCCGCTGCTGTTCACGGAAGCTCCCGTAGTAGGCACCGGTATGGAGGTAAAGACTGCCGTTGACTCCGGCGTGTGCGTAGTGGCTAAGAAGGCAGGCACTATCACATATGTATCATCAAGGCTTATCAAGATTACTTATGATGACGGCGAGAAGGCGGAATTTAATCTGTATAAGTTCGTGAGAAGCAACCAGTCAAACTGTTACAACCAGAAGCCTATAGTGGTAAAGGGCGAGCATGTTGAGGCAGGGCAGGTCATTGCCGACGGCCCATCGACAAGCGGCGGCGAGCTGGGGCTTGGCAAAAATCCGCTCATCGGCTTTATGACTTGGGAGGGCTACAATTACGAGGATGCCGTGCTTCTTAGCGAGAGGCTTGTTCAGGAGGACGTTTATACGTCTATTCATATAGAGGAATACGAGACGGAGGCGCGTGACACAAAGCTTGGACCGGAGGAGATTACGAGAGACGTGCCGGGCGTCGGTGACGAAGCGCTGAAGGACTTGGACGAGAGAGGCATCATCCGTATTGGCGCGGAGGTTCGCGCGGGCGATATACTTGTCGGCAAGGTTACTCCTAAGGGTGAAACGGAGCTTACGGCGGAGGAAAGACTTCTGCGCGCTATTTTTGGCGAGAAGGCAAGAGAGGTAAGAGATACTTCGCTCAAGGTTCCCCATGGCGAATACGGCGTGGTAGTCGATGCAAAGGTATTTTCAAGGGCTAACGGTGACACGGAGCTTGCTCCCGGCGTGAACCAGTCAGTCCGCATATATATAGCTCAGAAGAGAAAGATTTCCGTAGGCGACAAGATGGCGGGACGCCACGGCAATAAGGGTGTTGTTTCGAGAGTGCTTCCTGTCGAGGATATGCCGTATCTGCCAAACGGAAGACCGCTTGATATCGTGCTTAATCCGCTCGGTGTGCCTTCGCGTATGAATATCGGACAGGTGCTGGAGATACATCTTTCGCTTGCGGCGAAAGCGCTTGGCTTTAATGTATCTACGCCTGTATTTGACGGCGCTGACGAAAATGACATTATGGATACGCTCGACCTTGCGAATGACTATGTAAATCTTGAGTGGGAGGAGTTTGAAGCCAAGCATAAGAAGGAACTTCTTCCAGAAGTTATGGAATACTTATATGAAAATAGAGATCACCGGGCGCTGTGGAAAGGCGTACCCATTTCAAGGGACGGCAAGGTAAGGCTTAGGGACGGCAGAACGGGTGAGTATTTTGACAGTCCTGTTACTATCGGGCATATGCATTACCTGAAGCTCCACCACCTTGTGGACGACAAGATTCATGCGCGTTCTACGGGACCGTATGGCATGGTTACGCAGCAGCCCCTTGGTGGTAAAGCGCAGTTTGGCGGTCAGAGATTTGGCGAGATGGAGGTTTGGGCGCTGGAGGCTTATGGCGCTTCACATACTCTGCAGGAAATTTTGACGGTTAAATCGGACGACGTCGTGGGGCGCGTCAAGACATATGAGGCTATTATCAAGGGAGAGAACATTCCTGAGCCGGGTATTCCTGAGTCCTTTAAGGTGCTGCTCAAGGAACTGCAGTCTCTTGGCTTGGATGTCAAGGTATATGATGAGGACCGCAACGAAGTCGAAATTATGGAGTCGGTTGACTATACGGACAGCGATTACAGAGTGGAGATGGAGGGCGACAACAAGTACAACACAGAAGAGGATTTTGAAGGCTATCAGCGCAAGGAGTTTGATGCCGGCAGCGGCGACTTGGTTGACGCTGAGGATGAGCTGGAAGAAGAGGATGAGTATGATTACTCAGAAGATGATTTTAGTGATGACGACTTCGGCGATGAAGAAAATGATGACTTTAATGAATAATTGGGAGGAGTGCCAAAATGTCTGAGAACAAAAATGAATCATATCAGTCTATTACCTTTGATGCCATTAAAATTGGTCTCGCCTCACCTGAAAAAATCAGGGAGTGGTCAAAGGGTGAGGTAACAAAGCCTGAAACTATCAATTATAGGACGTTAAAGCCGGAGCGTGACGGTCTGTACTGCGAAAGAATTTTCGGACCGAGCAAGGATTGGGAATGTCATTGTGGCAAGTACAAGAAGATTAGGTATAAAGGCGTTATCTGCGACAGGTGCGGTGTCGAAGTCACAAAGTCAAGTGTGCGCAGAGAGCGCATGGGTCATATTGAGCTTGCGGCTCCTGTATCGCATATATGGTATTTTAAAGGCATTCCGAGCCGTATGGGGCTCATCCTTGACTTGACGCCGAGAGTGCTTGAAAAAGTGCTGTATTTTGCTTCATATATCGTGTTGGACCCTATGGACACTGATTTGGAGTACAAGCAGGTGTTGTCTGAAAAGGAATATCAGGATAACAGGGAGAAGTGGGGAAACCATTTCCGCGTAGGCATGGGCGCCGAGGCAATCAAGGAGCTGCTTTGTGCCATAGATCTCGAAAAAGAGTGCGAGGAACTCGGTGCGGAGCTCAAAAACGACAATACTAAGGGACAAAAGCGCGCTAAGATAGTAAAGCGGCTTGAAGTGGTTGAGTCATTTAGAAGCTCGGGCAATAAGCCGGAGTGGATGATAATGGACACCATACCTGTCCTTCCGCCAGATTTGCGCCCTATGGTACAGCTTGACGGCGGCAGGTTCGCCACGTCGGATTTGAATGATTTGTACAGAAGAATCATAAACAGAAACAACCGCCTTAAAAGGCTTTTGGAGCTTGGCGCTCCCGACATTATTGTGAGAAATGAAAAGAGAATGCTGCAGGAGGCGGTAGATGCGCTTATTGACAACGGCAGGCGCGGACGTCCTGTTACGGGACCGGGCAACAGGGCGCTTAAATCGCTCTCTGACATGCTTAAAGGAAAGTCAGGGCGATTCCGTCAGAATCTGCTTGGAAAGCGTGTTGACTATTCAGGGCGTTCAGTTATTGTCGTAGGGCCTGAGTTAAAGATTTACCAGTGCGGTCTGCCGAAGGAGATGGCTATTGAGCTTTTCAAGCCCTTTGTTATGAAGGAGCTTGTATCAAGGCAGATTTCACAGAATATAAAGCATGCCAAAAAGCTTGTTGAGAAGCTTGATCACACCGTGTGGGACGTGCTTGAGGAGGTTATTAAAGAGCATCCCGTAATGCTTAACCGTGCCCCGACACTTCACAGGCTTGGTATTCAGGCATTTGAGCCTATTCTTGTGGAGGGCAAGGCTATCAAGCTTCACCCGCTTGTTTGTACGGCGTTTAATGCAGACTTTGACGGCGACCAGATGGCTGTGCATCTTCCGCTTTCAGTGGAGGCTCAGGCAGAGTGCAGATTTTTGCTCCTTTCTCCGAACAACCTGCTTAAGCCGTCAGACGGAGGTCCTGTTGCCGTGCCTTCACAGGATATGGTGCTTGGCATTTACTATCTGACGCAGGAGCGTCCTGGGGCAATAGGCGAGGGCAAATATTTTAAGAATGTAAACGAGGCTATTCTTGCGTATGAAAACGGCGCCTGCATGCTTCACTCGCGGATTAAGGTAAGAGTGACGCAGAAGGAGGCGGACGGCAGCGAGATAAGCGCGATAGTGGAATCGACGCTTGGCAGATTTATCTTTAATGAGATACTTCCGCAGGATTTGGAGTTTGTGGACAGGACAAAGCCTGAAAACAAGCTGCTGCTCGAGGTGGATTTCCATGTAGGCAAGAAGGGCTTAAAGCAGATACTTGAAAAGGTTATCAATATTCACGGCGCTACAAAGACAGCGGAAGTGCTCGACAGCATCAAGGCGATGGGTTATAAATATTCTACGCGCGCGGCAATGACAGTTTCCATTTCTGATATGACCGTGCCCGCTGAAAAACCTCAGATGCTTGCGGAGGCGCAGAATACTGTTGACCATATTACGATGAATTTCCGACGCGGCCTTATGACTGAGGAGGAGAGATATAAGGCGGTAGTGGAGACTTGGAAGGACACAGACGAAAAGCTTACCCAGACGCTGCTTGACGGTCTTGACCAGTACAACAACATCTTTATGATGGCGGATTCGGGCGCGCGTGGTTCAAACCAGCAGATTAAGCAGCTGGCGGGCATGCGAGGCTTGATGGCTGATACGACAGGGCGTACTATCGAGCTTCCTATCAAGTCAAACTTCCGTGAAGGTCTTGACGTTTTGGAATACTTTATGTCCGCTCACGGCGCGCGCAAGGGACTTTCTGATACGGCGCTTCGTACAGCCGACTCTGGTTATCTGACGCGCCGAATGGTTGACGTGTGCCAGGAGCTGATTATCCGTGAGGTTGACTGTTGTGAGGGCAAGGACTTCATACCGGGCATGGATGTTGCGGCATTTATGGACGGCAAGGAGACTATAGAGAGCTTAAAGGACAGAATTACGGGCAGATTTTCATGCGAGGATATAACTGACAGAGATGGAAACGTGCTTGTAAAGAGAAATCATATGATTACCCCGAGCCGCGCGGCAAAAATAATTGCCAAGGGCGTAAACGAAAAGGGCGAGCCTATTGAGAAGGTGAAGGTAAGAAATATTCTCTGCTGCAAGTCGCGTGTAGGCATCTGCGCAAAGTGCTACGGCGCTAATATGGCGACAGGCGAGCCTGTTCAGATAGGCGAGGCTGTAGGCATTATAGCGGCCCAGTCAATCGGTGAGCCCGGTACGCAGCTTACTATGAGAACCTTCCATACAGGCGGCGTTGCGGGCGATGATATTACGCAAGGTCTTCCGCGTGTAGAGGAGCTTTTTGAGGCGAGAAAGCCTAAAGGACTTGCGATTATCGCGGAGTTTGGCGGAGTTGCCACGATTAAGGACACAAAGAAGAAGCGCGAGATTATTGTTTCAGACGGCGTAAATGAAAAGACATACCTTATTCCGTATGGCTCTCGTATTAAGGTTATGGACGGAGCTACTATTGAGGCGGGCGACGAGCTTACAGAGGGTAGCGTTAATCCTCATGACCTGCTTGAAATAAAGAAGATTGGCGCAGTGCAGAATTACCTTCTGCGCGAGGTTCAGAGGGTTTACCGTCTGCAGGGCGTTGATATTGCGGATAAGCATATTGAGGTCATTGTGCGCCAGATGCTGAAAAAGAAGCGCATTGAGGTAAGCGGCGATACGGAGTTTCTGCCTGGAACGCTTGTTGACGGGTTGGAGCTTGAGGATATAAATGAGAAGCTTGTTGCCGAGGGCAAGCGTCCCGCGGAGGCTAAGGATATTATCCTAGGCATCACAAAGGCGGCGTTGGCGACTAACTCATTCCTTTCTGCCGCGTCGTTCCAGGAGACCACGAAAGTGCTTACAGAGGCGGCGATTAAGGGTAAGATTGACCCGCTTGTAGGTCTTAAAGAGAATGTCATTATAGGTAAGCTTATTCCTGCAGGTACAGGTATGAGGAGATATAGGAATGTAAAGCTTGATTGTGACAAGAATTTGGATGATGTTATCGAGTTTGGCGATGATGAGTTTGATGAAGAGTCAGACTGCGCCGGTGCTGAGGAGAAAACGGCAGTGCAGGAGGAGCCTGTTGCGGTAGACGGCGGTACTGAGGAATAAGGATAGAGCGATAAGAAATCATAGTGTATAATTAAAAAACGCGTTCCTGTGTTTATATGGCATGGGAACGCGTTAATTTATTTATGATGATGTAGTTGCCGCACTGAGGGAATATAATTTATCGTGATAGCTTCATTGTTGATTGTGCATGTTATGTGTACTTTGTCAAACTTTGCGGTATTGGATAGTGTTTCGCAATTGACTTATATTAGGATTAGGGTGTCAAAAGTTTGAGTTTTCAAACACACGCCGTTATATTGCACAAAAATCAACACTTAATAATTGCTTTTAGAGTGTTTTGATATCTGCTTTTTGGGAAAATTGCACAAGTGCTTTTTGCAGAACACGCTTTTGACACTTGAATCATATTAGATAATTGCGAAACAAGTTCTAAATTCTATGTTGTCGAATAGAGTTTTATGAATGCTTATTACTTATATATATGAAGAGTGTCATCATATTCCAGCGTATTGTCTGTTATTACTTTCCATTCATCGATTTTATATAGTTGCTTGTCAGTCGGGGATGGGTATTTTATGGATAATTTAACATGTAGAGATTGTATATCGCTTATGTAATAGGTAAAGCTTTGGGAATAGCTGTTCAGCCCTTTTTTTCCACAGAAATTTGAGATGAGTTCGCTCTGGTTTGTCGCTCCTTGTGCATATGCTTTATGGAGTTTGGCATCGAAGTTGCTGATGTCTTCCTCAGCAAGATTGCATGCATCATAATATGCGGTTGAACGCTTTAAAACTTTTTGACTGAGGCGTAAATCGGCGTTCGCGCTTACGAGTGATAATACGCCGAAGGAGATTAGGCATAAAACTGTGAAAATGAGCACTATTGAGGATAGACCGATATTAAGGCTGAAAAGGGGTTTTTGGTTCATGGTGGTTTTGTTCCTTTCGATTACATTTGTGATAGGCATATGCGAGACTCTATTTAACTAAATTCGGACAGATTAGAACACATTACGCAAATGCCTAACATTTGTGACAGGCGGCTGTAAAATGTTTTTTAAATTCTGCATTATCAAATAGGGCCTTGTAAATGGCTGATTTTCGAAAAGTTATATCGAGCGGCGGTATTTCTTTATAGTCTGTTTGTGGATGCAGTCGTCTGTGTACAGCTTTGAATACTCATAGGTATATATATCAACATACGAAAATTTGTCGTCATTATAACTTTCAGCGTAAACTGCAAAAAAAGCATTTTCCCTGTTTGAGGTACAATCCCAGTTTTTATCAAAAAGTAAAAGAAGCTGTGATTTATCATCGGCACATTCCATGTCAGAGTATGCAGCTTTTACAGCGTCAAAGCTGCCATCGTTTCCTAAAAAAATCTCGGCTATATTTTGCGTGTACAGCAATGCGTTATTGCAATTTGCAGCATCTTGGCTTATGCCGTATGACTTCGCAAAAAGCTGTACGGTGACAGCGCATGAAACGATAAAGAAAAATATGGATATAATCAGTTCTATGAGAAAGAGCCTATTGCGTGGGGAGCTTCGGACAGTCATTATAATTCCTCTCATTCTCCGGTGTCGACGGTATAAAATCCTAACTTAAAAAACGACACAAGTGTCATTTATCGCTGTGCAGACTTACATAGACAACGGCATTTTTTTCAAATTCATCAGTGTAGCGTACGCGTAGCAGTGTGGGGGAAGCAAATTCAAAATCAAGCTCCGACAATGGGAGGATTTTCTGTCCTGCGTCGGGAGAAAGCTTTATGTCGGCTTTAGAGAAAAGCTCATATAAAAAACCATCGTACTCATACAGTGAAGTGGAATAGACTTCGCCATTGATAGTCTGAGTCAGTACAAGGCGCTCGTAATCGTCACTGTCATCTATATATAGAGAGCCGGCGGCATCTGACTGGCGAATTTTTTCTGTAATATAAGCGGTAAAGGTGCGGGAGGAATAACCGCGATTCATTGATGAGAAGGTATGGCTGTATATGCTTATGCCAAAGAGAATTGCAGTGATTGAAGAGATGGCAAAAAGCAGAAACAGCGACAGAATAAACACTAACTCTATTGAGTGACGGCGTCTTTCGCGGTCTAATGGGCGCATATTGCCTCCTTGTTTCGTGAATATAATTAGGTAACTGCGAAACGGGTTCTAAATTCTACATTGTTGAATAGAGTTTCGCAAATGTTTATGAAGATAATAGCTTTGATAAGGACTAATGGCTGCCTGCCGTTTTGGGTATTATTGTCACATCAGGCATGATGTTTGAGCCGATAGCTATATAGTCGATATAAAACTTGTCCGTATCGTAAAAAAATCCGTAGTTTTCTTCCAAATAATCAAGACTTGGCGGATATGTGCCCTCGACGGCATAGCATTGCAGGATGTCCCGTCTAAGCGTCGTTTCAAGATTTTTGCATTGTTCTTCGTCAGCGATATTGCCGATGAACGACGGACCGACTAAAAACAGGACAAAAAACCCTGCAATAAATAAAGCAGGTAAAATGCGCAGCGGTCTTGGCAGTCTTATTTCTTTATTTGTTGAAAAGCGGTTCATGTAAAGCACTCCTTAAAGCCATGCAGAATTATCATATGCCTGACATAATGCCGATGAGGGGCATAATGACTGATATGAGTATAATGCCTGTCACGAATGAAAATATAATGACAAGGGCAGGCTCGATTATATCTAAGAGCCTGTGAAGTTGATTCAGCGCGGCATCTTCGTAATATTCGGACAGTTTGGTAAATACGCGGTCGCTGTCACCTGTCTTATAGCTGATTTGTAGTATTTTTTGATGCTGTGCCTTAAAAATGCCAGCTTTTTTGATTGCGTCATTTATGTAATCGCCGCTCCGTAGAGAATTTTGAAATACAGCAAGCTTTTGACTAAACAACTCGTTTTCTACGATTCCGTTAATAATGTCTAATTCCTTAAAAATGTCTATGCCACTGGAAATAAGCATAGACATAGCACACGCAAATCTGCTATAAGCCGTATTCATAAAAAAATTTTTTGTAAGGCGGCAAGTATGTAAAATGTGTTTGAGTCTTTTCATAAGATGGGCGCTTTTTGATAAAATAAACAAGACGGCAGCCAAGACCGTCAAAATAAGTACCAAAGCGCCTGATGCGGCTTGAAAAATGCCTCCAAGCTTCATAAGACTGAGGGAAGCTCCCGTCAAACCGCTGCCAAGCTGCAAAAATACCTGATTAAATATAGGAAGAACCTTTGTTATAAGCACGAAAAGAATAATTATCATCAAACCAAGCATTATGAGAGGATATCTGACCGCATTTTTTAAAGCTGTGGTGATAGCGTCCTGTTGCGCGTAATAATCGGCAAGCCTTGCCATGACTATGTCGAGTTTGCCTGCCTCCTCCCCCAAAAGCACCATGGAGGTAACATATTCGGGAAAGACGCCTGTTGCCGCCAGAGCCTCGGAAAAGCCCTTTTCTTCAAGCAGAGCGGCCTCTATTTGCAGTAGAAGCTCCTTGCTCTCATTGTCGGCAGAATCCTCCATCATCAGTTGGATGCCCTCAAGAATACTGATTCCAGCGGGAAGAAGGAGGGCAAGCTGTCCGCAGAACGAGGCGGTCTCACTGTTTGTCAGAGACTTATATTTTTTCATTGCTGCCTCCGTTAATGGTACTATTAGATCTTAGTAAATATATTTTGTGGTATAATTGCTGCCATCGCCGATAAAGCTTTTTAGGGCTTCTTCGCTGGAGTTTGCGGCAAAGGTGGGGTCCATTATAGTCCAGTCCTTGCCGTTAAACTCAATGATGCCGTTTATCCAACCGGTTTCAGTCGTGTATATGCTTATCCAAGCATGGTAAACGTCGCCTGCGTAGCCGACTTCAAGACGTGTAGGAATATTTTGGCTGCGCAGCATACTTGCCATCAAAGCCGCATAATCAAGGCAGATGCCTGTACCGCTCTCCATAATCGCGTCTACGTTTGGCGTGTAACCTGATTCGACAAGCTCTGCCTTTGTGTGGTCGTAGACGATGGTGGTCGCGTAATTGTATATTTTTGTTACCACGTCCAAGTCATTTGAACAGTTTTCGGTAAGCTGCTGTGCTTTTTCAACGACCTTGCTTGAAGAATTGAAGTTTACATATTGGTTTGGATACAGATAAGGACCGTATTCGTTGGAAATATTTATGTCTATCGTCTGTGAAATGGCGGTGGCGTATTGGTTGCCGGTTATATTTTCATAAACCGCGATTTTGTACTCGCCGCTGCCCTCCGAGAGCGGGAAAACCTCATATCCGCCATGAAGGTTGTAGGTATACGTCACGTCGTCGCTTCTTGCTATCTGAAGCTTTACTTTGGGGTTAGTGCCCTTGTAATTAACCATAATGTAGCCTTCTGACGCGTTTGAAGCGTCTATCGAGGCAAGCGTGTTGGAATAGACGATGTCGCCCGAAGCCTGCGGTACGAGGCATACCGGCGTATTGTCGCGGCTCCCGCTGACGGCGGAAGCGGCCGCGGGAACGACTTCGTCAAAGCCGGCAGCCCATTCGATTTCTTCAATTATTTGTGTTTCTTTGGCTTCCGTATCGTCCGAGTGTGAACATCCGGTAAAAATCAATGGAAACATGACGGACAAAAAAACGGCAGTCGGATTTATAATTTTCATATATCGCTTCCCACACCGCCCGCAGCGGTTTGAATGCTGTGTTTTTGACGCAATTTGACATAATATGCAAAAAACTTTAAAATTTATAAAATTATAATATATTTAACCGATAAATTCAACCGCATAGGCGTGTAATATTTAAAAATATGGAAAAAATTATCATAAATTTATAAAAAAAGAATTG
>CANQSB010000017.1 GCA_947626435.1 uncultured Lachnospiraceae bacterium
ATTTGTAATACTTATATTATACTATATATGGCGGCGGAAAGATAGTTGAAATATTGATTTAATCAGTGTTTCCCTAAGCGATAATTATTCCGGAGGATGGACGGAACAGTTTCAACTCCATTTCGCAGTCGTGCATAGTCTTTGAATTCTTCGCTGTGCATGGTTCGACGGATAACGGCTCGGTCATGTGCTGCCTTGGATGTGATAATCTTTGCCACCCTTTTATATATTTTAGGACGGCATTGATCCCTGTACGGACACCCTGCACACTGTTCTCTTTGGAACGATACCTGACACTGCTTGCTTGGTCCCCTATACGTGCAGCTCTTAGGCTGGTATCCGGCTGGGCATCGGAGAACTTTGGTTCCTTCTTCATTGAACTCAAAATCAGCAGTGATATCCGGCGCTTCCCGCCCTGTAAGGCTGGTCGTTATAAGGTTTACATTCTTTTCCTTTGCAAGTGTTGTGTTTTCTGTTCCACTGTAGGCTCCGTCGGCAACAACTGTAACGGTTTCTTCCTGTACATTCATCTGCTCCAGATGTTCTTTTAAGAACTGACTGTCACTATGAATGTTCTGCTCGTATGCATAATCCGTTATCATGGAACCATTTTTACCGACGGCCTCTTCCAGGTTTGCCACATAACCACGGTGGTCTTTTCCTGCCTTTGTGCGGAATGTCGCTTCCGGATCCGACGGGTTCTGTAAGGCCTTGGAATTCATGGTCCCATCTTCTTTCGTGCGGAGTCTGCGTTCTTCATTTTCAACGATTGTCTGTTCAGAAAGACACCGGATGAATAATTCGTATTCCGTGGTACCTTCGTAGACAGAGCCGCAAATGTAAAGAAGCGTATCCGCATCATTTAAAAGCGTCTGCATCCGGTCGTCTGTTTCTGTGCTCCTTTGATGATAGATGACCTGATTAAAATCATTTGGCTCAGCGTAGTGCTTCAATCGTTCAGGAAGCAGTTCCTTATCGGTTTTAGTGATAAGGATAATCAGCTTGGAGATACAGGTGTACAGCAGTTCCATCCGGCTGAGCTTACGGATGTTGGATTCGATCATCATGGAGTCCATGCGGCGGACACGTCCGTTGATACCCATGATTTTTGCAATGGTGCCGCTCAAGTTTTTAACGCAGTCGTGATAGAGATCCACATTATGGAGCGTTTCATAATCGTAACAGCGTTTTCTAAAGCGGCTGAGGGTCTTATCGCTAAGCGGCTGTTCTTCAAAGCTTGTCGTGTGCAATGCATACTGAAGATGAAGATCCAGCATCAGATTCTCAACCATCTCATCATCAGAGTAATCAAACATTTCCTTGATAATGAGTGCACCGACGATTACGTTGACCGGCGTATTCGGTCTGGATGCCCGGTCACTGTAAAGAACGGCGAATCTTTTTTCATCAATTGCCGGGAAAAGTTCATCCGCAAAGACCTTTGCCCATGATTTTTCCAAAGCCTTTTGCTCTCTGGCTGTAAGACCCGAAAAACTGTCTGTAATGGATAGCTGTTGATACGCATTTTCTTTAAATGACATAGAGAATACCTTCTTTCATAGGTTATCTCTATTATATCGCAAATTGCGATACTTTGGAAAATTATCTACAAAATATATGAAATTTTCAAGGTACTATAGAGGGACTATTGACCCCAACATCATTAGAATATCTTACTATGAAAATGGATTTAGTCACGTCACCAATATAGAGCAAATACTACGTGTTTAGATATGGCTGTGGAAAAATAACCGCAGCACTGCACCTTGACAATTTCATACTTTATATTAGGAAAATATTTTCTCGCTGAAAATTGTTGACAAACGTTTGTTTGTATGATAGCATATATTCGAACACAAGTTTGCTATTTAGCAAAAGTACCGCAAAAGCCTAATGACAAGTCAAGGCAGATGAAGGCAGCAGCGAATATGCATAAACAGCAATGCGGAAAGAGAGGACATTTAATTTGACAGAAAGAGAAAAAGGCGCAACCAGCAAAGACAACTCACAGATCAGGGACAGTTCCGCAAAAATCATTTTTGACGATCCGATTTTATGTGCGCAGTTCCTACGGGATTATGTTGACATCCCGCTGCTGCACAATGTGCAGCCGGAAGATATCGAGGATGAGACAGAACGCTTCGTGCATATGTTCACTGAGGAGAGAGACTCTGACGTAGTTAAGAAAATCCGTATAAAGGAAGAAAAAACTCCATTTTACATAGTTTCCCTTATTGAACATAAGTCATATGTGGATTATAATGTAACTATGCAGATATTCCGCTACATGGCATTCATCTGGGAGGACTACGAGAAGGAGCAGGAGCGTATGCGTCATGGTATCAGCAAGACCAAGGATTTCCGCTATCCGCCAGTATTGCCCATAGTGTACTATGAGGGCATCGGCAAATGGACTGCGCCGATAAGCCTGCATGAGAGGATACTCCTCAGCGATACTCTGGGTGAATATATTCCAGACTACCGCTGCCTTATGGTACAGCTGAACGAGTACACCAACGGCAGGCTGATGGAAAAAGCAGATGAGCTTTCGCTGATAATGATGCTGAACAAGCTTCACGCTTCAGAAGACTTCACCGTTCTGCAGAGCGAAGTGCCTCTGGAATACCTTGAAAAAGTAACGGCGCAGACGCCAGAATATCTGCTTGGAATAATAGGACAGATAGTAGAAATCCTGCTGGCAAAGCTCAGCGTGCCCAGAGATGAGGCGAGGAGGTTTGCAGATCAGGTAAAGGAGCGCAAGGTGGGGGAACTTTTTGCAAACTTTAAAGGCTACGACGTGCAGGAGGTAAGGCGGATTGCAAGAGAGGAAGGCGAAAAGGCTGGCGAGAAAATTGGCGAGAAGAAAGGGCTGGCAGCACTGGTGAGATCGTTGAAAGTGTTCCTTCCCGATTTTGAAAATGTCTATAATGCGGTCATTAAAAACGAAGAATACGCAGGCTGCACCCGCGAAGAAGTCATGAAATACTATTAAACATGCAGACTGCGTCAACAGCAATTCTGAAAGCTGAGCAAATAGAAGAAATTATTCATCATGAAACATATTCCATTTTTCTTGAAACATTCAGTGTCGTGTCTGCTGGTATAATTAATATTGTATTTGCTGTGCTTACATTATGGTTTTTACGCAGAATTTTTCTGCAACCTGAAAGACAATGAAAAATATTATGCCAAGGCTGAAGCCGTAGTGAACCTTGCGTCGGACGTGAACACGAAGATATTTGAAGAGATAGTTCTGGGAGGTGGGATTATGAGTGATGCGCTAAAGGAAATGCTGTTGCCTGAACTTGGGGAGCTTAAGCGGCAGCTTGCTGAAAGCAATATGGAACTTGCTGAAAACAGGGCGGAACTTGCTAGGAAGGACGCGATAATCGCTGAACTGAGACGAGTTTTGGCAGAATCTGGACAGGACATGGACGAATTTGTACAATAACGCGCCTTGTTGTCAAAATAGATTTAATCACGCAACCTCTAAAAGTTAAATACTGCATGTATAGATGTGGCTGTAGAGAAATAACCGCAGCATTGCACTTTGACATTTTATACTTTATATTAAGAAATATTTTCTATCTGAAAGCTGCTTAGCGAAAGTACCACGAAAGCCTAATGACAAGTCAAGGCAGATGAAGGTAGCAGAGCATATGCATAAACAACAATGCGGAAAGAGAGGACATTTAATTTGACAGAAAGAGAAAAAGGCGCAACCAGCAAAGACAACACACAGCTCAGGGACAGTTCCGCAAAAATCATCTTTGACGATCCGATTTTATGTGCGCAGTTCCTGCGGGATTATGTGGACATCCCGCTGCTGCGCAATGTGCAGCCTGAAGATATCGAAGATGAGACAGAGCGCTTCGTGCATATGTTTACTGAGGAGAGGGACTCGGACGTAGTGAAGAAAATCCGTATAAAGGAAGAAAAAAATCCATTTTACATAGTTTCCCTTATTGAACATAAGTCAATGTGGATTATAATGTAACTATGCAGATATTCCGCTACATGGCATTCATCTGGGAGGACTACGAGAAGGAGCAGGAGCGTATGCGTCATGGCATCAGACGCCGGAATATCTGCTTGGGATAATAGGACAGATAGTAGAAATCCTGCTGGCAAAGCTCAGCGTTCCCATGGATGAGGCGAGGAGGTTTGCGGAGCAGGTAAAGGAGCGCAAGGTGGGAGAACTTTTTGCAAACTTTAAAGGCTACGATGTGCAGGAGGTAAGGCGGATTGCAAGGGAGGAAGGCGAAAAGGCTGGCAGGAAAGTTGGCGAGAAAATTGGCGAGAAGAAAGGGTTGGCAGCACTAGTGAGATCGTTGAAAGTGTTCCTTCCCGATTTTGAAAATGTCTATAATGCGGTCATTAAAAACGAAGAATACGCAGGCTGCACCCGCGAAGAAGTCATGAAATACTATTAAACATGCAGACTGCGTCAACAGCAATTCTGAAAGCTGAGCAAATAGAAGAAATTATTCATCATGAAACATATTCCATTTTTCTTGAAACATTCAGTGTCGTGTCTGCTGGTATAATTAATATTGTATTTGCCGTGCTTACATTATGGTTTTTACGCAGAATTTTGCTGCAAATAGCACATAATTATGCACATATTTTGTAAATTTGCCACAAACCACTCCTTCTTTCAGCTTGATATTACACCGCAAATCACATATAATGGTATTAAGAACAACGAATGAATGTCTGGCTTCATGGTATATGCCTGATGCAGACAAGGAAAGGATACATATTTGGAGATTGAAAACAGGACACAGTGGCATCCCGCATTTTGCACAAGCATGGAACTGGAGCTGATGGAAAATGAAAAAGCTCTGCTGTATGACAGGGAGCATAATTTAGGCAGCGAACCGCTGCAGATAGACCTTCTGATTATCAGAAAAGAAGCGCATGAAACGATAAAAAATGAAATCGGCGCAATCTTCCTCGGTCACAACATTGTGGAATTCAAGTCGCCTGACGACGGGATGAACATAGACACATTTTACAAGGTGCTTGCATATGCGTGCCTGTATAAAGCTGATACAGGTACGGTGGATGAAGTCCTTGACACAGATATCACAGTCACGCTGATACGCGAACAGAAGCCCGTAAAGCTTTTGTCACAGCTATCGGAAAAGTACCGCGTCACAACAGGCGGAAACGGGATATACTATATTGAGGATATGCTTTTTCCAATGCAGATTGTGGTAACAAAGGAACTTGACAGCAGCGCTCATGTATGGCTGAAAGCGCTGACGCGCAGCATGGATATCAGGCAGGCGGATGAGCTTTTAGACAGATATGAGAGCCTGAAAGGTAATGAGAAATATTATGCCAAGGCTGAAACCGTAGTGAACCTTGCGTCGGACGTAAACACTGAGATATTTGAAGAGATAGTTCTGGGAGGTGGGATTATGAGTGATGCGCTAAAGGAAATGCTGCTGCCTGAGCTTGGGGAGCTTAAGCAGCAACTCGCTGAAAGCAATATGGAACTTGCTGAAAACAGGGCAGAACTTGCTGAAAATAGGGCGGAACTTGCTGAAAACAGAGCAGAGCTTGCTGAAAATAGGGCAGAGCTAGCTAGGAAGGATGCGATAATTGCTGAACTAAAACGGGTTTTGGTCGAGGTCGGACAAAGTATGGACAAAGAAGAACAGTGAATCTAAAATAAACTGAATAAAATATATAAAAATCCTGATTTAAGGCATGAGATTGTGAATGAAGCAATGGCTACTTTAGATTAGGATTTTTAATTTTGTGGGATTCTTTGAAAAAGAATTTGTTGGAGCTGTATAAAAAATTACATTCCATACTTTATTTTATGCTTTAACAAAAAACGCCATAGTTTTTTGTTGTGATTGGATAAATGGTATGTTATATTAAATGTAGGGTGTTTTGGAAGATTATGGATATTTTTAGTGAGAATGGAGGTATTTTATGGGGAACGACGCAAGGGATGTTATTGAAAATGGCGAGGCAGTGCTTGGCATAGAGTTTGGCTCTACGCGCATAAAGGCTGTGCTGATTGACAAGAAGCACGAGGCGCTTGCCGTCGGCATACATGACTGGGAGAACCAGCTTGTAAACAACATCTGGACTTACAGCCTTGATGCCATATGGGGTGGCCTGCAGGCGTGCTATCAGGATTTAGCGGCAAACGTGAAGAAGCAATACGGCGCGGAGATTAAGACGCTTGGCGCGATTGGCTTCAGTGCGATGATGCATGGATATATGGCGTTTGACAATAAGGGCGAACTTTTGGTGCCGTTTAGGACTTGGAGGAATACCATCACGCAGCAGGCGAGCGAGGAGCTGACCAAGCTGTTTGAGTACCATATTCCTCAGAGGTGGAGTATTGCGCATTTGTATCAGGCGATTTTGAACGGCGAGGAGCATGTAAAGGACATAGTGTATTTTACGACGCTTGCGGGCTACATACATTGGAAGCTTAGCGGGGAAAATGTGCTTGGCATAGGCGAGGCATCGGGAATGTTCCCTATAGATATAGACAAGAAGGATTTCAACGCGAGAATGATATCCCAGTTTGATGAGTTGATAAAGGATAAAGGCTATGGATGGAAATTGGCTGATATTATGCCGAAGGTGCTTTTGGCAGGAGAGAGCGCGGGTGAGCTTACCGCGGAAGGCGCGAAGCTCCTTGACGTGTCCGGCACACTGCAGGCGGGGATACCTATGTGTCCGCCGGAGGGCGACGCGGGTACGGGCATGACCGCGACAAACAGCGTGGCGAAGCGTACTGGCAATATTTCGGCTGGCACGTCTGTGTTTGCTATGGCTGTGCTGGAGAAGGACTTGTCAAAGGCGTATGACGAGCTTGACCTTGTGACGACGCCCGACGGCAGCCTCGTGGCTATGGTGCATTGCAACAACTGTACCTCGGATTTGAACGCGTGGGTGAATATTTTTAAGGAATTTTATGAGGCGATGGGACATAAGGCTGATATGAACGAGCTTTACGGCACGCTTTACAGGAAGGCGCTGGAAGGTGACGCTGACTGCGGAGGGCTTTTGGCGTATGGGTATTTTTCGGGCGAGCACGTGACGGGCTTTGAGGAGGGTAGACCGCTGTTTGTGCGCACGCCTGACGCGAAATTTAACCTTGCGAACTTTATGCGGGTAAATCTGTTTACAGCGCTTGGAGCGATTAAGATTGGGATGGATATTCTTTTCAAGGAGGAGAATGTGGTGCTTGACGAGCTGTTGGGACATGGTGGATTGTTCAAGACTGAGGGTGTGGGGCAGAGAGTTGTCGCCGCGGCTGTGAATGTGCCTGTGTCTGTGATGAAGACTGCGGGTGAAGGCGGTGCGTGGGGCATTGCTGTGCTTGCAAATTATATGAAGGAAAAAGCTGAGGGCGAGGCGCTTGGAGATTATTTGAACAGCAAGGTGTTTGCGGGTGAGGAGTCGTCGCGAATGGAGCCTGACGCGAAGGACGTAGCAGGATTTGAGAAGTTTATTGAGAGGTATAGGAAAGGGCTTGCGATTGAGAGGGCGGCTGTGGATTCGATGAGATAGGGATAGTAATATAAAGTGAAAGGAAATGTGGGAAAAATGCTTGAGGAATTGAAGAAAAAGGTTTATGAGGCGAATATGGATTTGCCAAGATACGGGCTTGTCACCTTTACTTGGGGCAACGTGAGCGCGATTGACAGGGAGAGCGGGCTGTTTGTCATCAAACCGAGCGGTGTGGATTATGACCTTTTGAAGCCGGAGGACATGGTGGTTATGGACTTGAATGGCAATAAGGTCGAGGGGAAATACAATCCGTCGTCCGATACGGCTACGCACTTGGAGCTTTACAAGGCTTTCCCTGAGATTGGGGGTATAGTGCACACGCACTCCACATATGCGACGAGCTGGGCGCAGGCAGGGAGGAGTATTCCTTGCTACGGCACGACTCACGCCGACTATATGTACGGCGAAATCCCATGCGCGAGGGTGCTTACCAAGGAGGAGATGGACGAAGGGTATGAGAAGAATACCGGCACTATCATTATAGAAACATTTAAAGACAAAGACCCTATGGCTGTGCCTGCCGTGCTTTGCAAAAATCATGGGCCGTTTGCGTGGGGTAAGGATGCCAAAGAGGCTGTGCATAATGCCGTAGTGCTTGAGGAAGTCGCGAAGATGGCGCTTTTTACGGAGCAGCTAAAGCCTGATGTGGAGCCGGCGCCGCAGCGTATTCAGGATAAGCATTATTTCAGAAAGCATGGGGCTAATGCTTATTACGGGAATAAAATTGAATAGTAAGCAAAGACATTCGTTAATTGATAAGGCAAGTGTCAGTGCGGCGTGTCGTGGAGAGCGGTGTCGCATTGCAGTTAAAAATCAAAATTAGCAATTATCGGGCAGAAATGACTAAGTTTTGCGTATACGCATTTAGCCGTATGTGGTAAATTAATTTATATAAATATAAGAACGGAGGAAAACGCAATGACAAATTTAGAGCTTCAAAAAATGGCGAATGAAGTTCGTAAAGGTATCGTGACGGGCGTGCATGCTGCGAAGGCGGGGCATCCGGGCGGCTCGCTGTCTGCGGCGGATATTTTTACATTTCTCTACTTTGAGGAGATGAATATCGACCCGAAAAATCCAAAGAAAGAGGACAGGGACAGGTTTGTGCTGTCTAAGGGTCATACGGCGCCGGGGCTTTATTCGGCGCTTGCAAACCGCGGGTATTTCCCTGTGGAGGATTTAAAAACTCTTAGGAAGCTTGGCTCGTATTTGCAGGGACATCCTTGCATGCAGCATGTGCCGGGCGTAGATATGTCATCCGGTTCGCTTGGACAAGGCATTTCAGTGGCGTGTGGAATGGCGCTTGGCGCGAAGCTTTCAAATGCTGATTACCGCGTATATACGCTGCTTGGCGACGGTGAGCTGGAGGAAGGCCAGGTCTGGGAGGCCTCAATGTTTGCGGGGCACAGAAAGCTTGATAATCTATGCGTGATAGTGGACAACAACGGACTGCAGATTGACGGCAGCATTGATGATGTATGCTCGCCTAATCCGATTGACAAGAAATTTGAGGCATTCAATTTCCATGTAATAAATCTTGCTAATGCGCATGATTTCGACCAGATACGTGCGGCGTTTAAGGAGGCAAGGGCGACTAAGGGAATGCCTACGGCGATAATCGCTCATTCTTTAAAGGGCAAGGGCGTTTCGTTTATGGAGGGCAGCATAGACTGGCACGGCAAGGCGCCGAATGATGAGGAGTATGCTGTGGCTATGGCTGATTTGGAGAGGATAGGTGAAGAATTATGTCAGAAGTAAAGAAGATTGCGACCAGAGAGAGCTATGGCAATGCTCTTGTTGAGATAGGCAGGGAAAATCCCAATCTTGTAGTGCTTGACGCGGACCTTGCGGCGGCTACAAAGACGGGAATGTTCAGAAAGGCGTTTCCGGACAGGCATATTGACTGCGGCATCGCGGAGTGCAATATGACGGGAATCGCGGCGGGGCTTTCGCTTTCGGGCAAAATTCCGTTTATGAGCTCGTTTGCGATGTTTGCGGCGGGGCGTGCATTTGAGCAGGTGAGGAACTCTATCGGCTATCCGCACCTCAATGTAAAGATCGGCGCTACGCACGCGGGTATTACTGTGGGAGAAGACGGCGCTTCTCACCAGTGCAATGAGGATATCGCGCTGATGAGGACTATTCCTGGCATGGTGGTTATGTGCCCCGCTGATGATGTCGAAGCGCGTGCGGCGGTCAGGGCGGCTGTTGAGTATGTAGGACCTGTGTACATACGTTTCGGGCGCGCGGCTGTGCCTGTGATTAATGACAGACCTGATTACAAGTTTGAGATTGGCAAGGGCACTGTGGTAAGAGAAGGAACAGATGTCACTATAGTGGCGACGGGCATATGCGTTGATTCGGCGCTTGGTGCGGCTGGGCTTCTTGAAGAACAGGGCGTGAGCGCGGAGGTTATCAATATTTGCACGATCAAGCCTCTTGATGAGGAGATTATTGTCAACTCTGCAAAGAAGACGGGCAAGGTAGTGACGGCGGAGGAACATTCTGTTATCGGTGGGCTTGGGAGCGCTGTCTGTGACGCGCTCTGCAAGCATTATCCTGTGCCTGTGTACAAGATTGGCATGCAGGACGTGTTTGGCGAGTCTGGCTCTGCGGCTGCGCTTGTGGAAAAGTACAGGCTTGACGCTAAGGGCGTTTATGAGCAGGTTAAGGAATTTTTGGGGAAATAATTTTGAAGTGATTTGACTCCACGGGCATTTATAGGCAGATTAGAGAGCTTTTAGCAAGTAATTTTGGACAAAACAAAAATACAAAAACGAAAATAAAAAGGACACTTGTTTGCGCGGGTGTCCTTTTTGGGTATGACGTGTACGCCGTCAGTCTGTGGATATGTCGGACTGAATGGAGAAAGAACATGGTAAAATATGGATGAAACAAATCGGTCTTTGAATGGGACATTATCGAAGCTGTCTGAACTTCCTGTTGCAAGGCATTGCATTTTAAGGTATTATAAAACTAGCAAACACAGAAAAATGGAGGACACCAAGTGCAGAACAAAATATCAGGCATAATTGACACAGCCAGCCAGGAGGCACAGTATGACGCCTGCGTAAAACGTATTTTATCTGAAAAGATAATACTTGCATGGATATTGAAGGAATGTGTCGATGAATTTAAAAAATACTCAATCCCAAAGATTTTGAAGGAATGTATAGAGGGCGATCCAAAGATATCTACAGTAGCGGTAGACCAAGATGAGCTGGACTACACAGAAGATGCAGACTATACTGACACAGCAATTGAAGGACAGAACACAGAAGACAACTCAATTAAAGAAGGCAAGGTCTACTACGACATACGCTTTTCAGCCATAGTTCCTGATACAAAAGAACCAATCCACCTGATAATAAACATAGAAGCGCAAAAAAGCGACAAAACTACATACCCTATTATCAAACGGGCAATATATTACGTAAGCCGCATGATATCAGCCCAGAAAAATAAAGTTTTCACAAAAAGTCACTACGAAAAAATACGCAAGGTATATTCAATCTGGATATTGATGAATACAGACAAGGACAGGGCGAATACTATTACAAAGTATAGCATTTCAGAGCAAAATATTATTGGTACATATAAGGAAAATGAAAAGTGCTACGATTTACTTAACATAATCATGCTGGGATTAGGAAATGCTCAAAATGCGGAGGATAAGCCGATACTAAAGCTGTTGGATGTATTGCTGTCGGCAGACACGAAACCGAGTAAGAAGAAAGAAATACTTGAAAGGGATTTTAATATTCCAATGTCAGCATCAATAAGTGAGGAGGCGAACGTTATGTGTAACTTAGGTGAAGGGATTAGGGAACAGGCGTATGAACAGGCAACAAAAGCAACATGGGCAGAAGCTGTGCTTAATATGATGAAATCACTGAAATTAAGCGCGGAAGAAGCTGTGAACGCAGTCGGCATACCTGACAAGGACAGACAGCCCATATTAGATATGGTGAGCAAAAAGCATGCTGCAAAATAGTCAATCATTTTATAATGATATTATAAAAAACAGCGGTAGGGCAGTAAAAAGCCTTTGTCGCTGTTTGTATTTTTCGTGACAATAAAAATCTGCAGAGCGTGTTTTCTATTCAATAACCTGCCATAATGTAGTATAAAAGTTATTGCCAGAGGGATATATATTGTGAAACGGAAAATTTTATGCGCAAATTTTTTTACGGGAAAAATGATAGGAGGTTTAAAGACAATATAATGATAAACTACAACTTTATTAATTATGAAGAGAAACTGTTACATGTAATAAGAACCGGAACGACATCTTTTGAAGACTATAAGGAGATAGTGAAAAATACGAGATATAAATTATACCGATGGTAATGATTGCGGTTTTCTTTATGAAGCAGTTCGTGAAGATGTCAATATATAGTACAAGATAAAGTAAAATGTGAGGATTTAAAATGTTAAAACTACAATCATTAAGGATTCCGGCGGGATGGGAAGTTGTGCTTAACAAATTTTTAGAAATTGATGTTGAGGATTGTCCTATAGGAAATGAAAATTGGATGGATTTCACTGAAGACATAGCATATCTAAGGCGGAAAAATAAAAAATACAACGTTGGAATTGATTTGGGGTGGTATCCTGACACTGATCCTAATGGAGCGTTTCATGTTAAGGTTATAATTGATGAAAACTGGGAAAAGCCGATTATGGATTATATTACTAGAAACAGGAAAGAGGTTGTGAAAATTATTGAGGATTTATTGTTACGGTACTGCAGCGATTACAACATTGCCCTGGATGTTAAGCATTATTCTGAAAATTAAGAAGGGATTTTAATATTCCAATGTCAGTATCAATAAGCGAGGAGGCGAACGTTATGTGTAATTTAGGTGAAGGGATTAGGGAACAGGCGTATGAACAGGCATATGAACAGGCATATGAGCAGGCGTATGAACAGGCAGAAAAAACAACATGGGCAGAAGCAGTGATTAATATGATGAAATCACTGAAATTAAGCGTGGAAGAAGCTGTGAACGCAGTCGGCATACCCGACAAAGACAGACAGCCAATATTAGATATAGTAAGCAAAAAGCTTGCGGCAAAATAATCAATTATCTTATAATGACGTTATAAACCAAAACAGCGACAAGGCGATAAAAAGCCTTTGCCGCTGTTTTGGTTATTCATTACAATAGAACACTTGCAGAGCGTGTTTTATATTGTTTTAACTCATTTGTTTATCATAAGAAAATAGAAAGAATTCCTTTAAGCGACGATTGTGCCTCCATTTGGATGCATGACCTGCCCCGTCATGTAAGAAGCATCTTCTGATGCCAGAAATACATAGCATGGCGATACCTCGCAAGGCTGTCCCGCGCGCATCATCGGCACCTGAGAGGTCTTGCGCCCGAAGGTCTTGACTTCCTCCGCCGAAAAAGATGCCGGAATCAACGGCGTCCAGATAGGCCCGGGCGCAACGGCATTCACGCGTATCCCTTGCTCTGCGAGTGACAGCGAAAGCGACCTTGTGAGAGCGACTATCGCCCCCTTGGTCGCACTGTAATCAATCAAGTCCTTGTGTCCCTGAAACGCTGTGACAGAAGTGGTGTTAATGATACTGCTTCCTCGTTTCAGATATGGCAGAGCGGCCTGAATCATGTAAAAATATGATATGATATTGTTTTCAAATACCAGATGGAGTTGTTCCGGAGATATGTCAAGAATACTGCGTTGGATATACTGGACCGCGTGATTGTTGACAAGAATATCAAGCTTTCCAAAGCAGTCCAATGTCTTTTCAACGCATTTTTTTGCAAAACATCGGTCTTTCAGATCGCCTTGCATCAGTATGCAGCTTCCGCCCAACTGGTGTATGTGCTTCTCTGTATCATGCGCATCTCGTTCTTCATTATAGTAGATAATCGCGACAGCAGCCCCCTCTTTTACAAAGTCATACGCTACCGCCCTTCCGATGCCGCTGTCGCCGCCTGTTATAATAGCAACTTTGTTTTCCAGCCTGCGCCCGCATTGTGGACGGTCGGATATCGGCCGCGGCTGCATGATACATTCAAGTCCCGGTTGCATTTCCTGATGCTGTGGCGGAAACGAAAGCGGGATATCCTCGCATATTGTGACACTTCCGTAATTACTGCATGAATCCATTTTTACTGCTCCTGTACGCTGTATATGTCACTGATACTATATGCAATAGCAGGATGATTGTGAATTAAATTTATAAAGCTTGAAAATGGTTCTTAAGCTGCAGTCCCTTATTCCACGCTGCTGACACAATTGTACATAAGCATCGCGACCGTCATAGGTCCTACGCCGCCGGGGACGGGAGTTATCGCGCTTGTGTGCGGGGCGGTCTTTTCAAAATCCACGTCGCCGCAGAGCTTGTTGTTAGCGTCGCGGTGAATTCCCACATCAATGACTACCGCGCCTTCTTTTATAAAGGTTTCGTCCACAAATTTCGGCTTGCCGACTGCCACCACCAGAATGTCCGCCTGCCTTGTTATTTCTTTTAGGTTTTCGGTGCGCGAGTGGCATATCGTGACCGTACCGTTTTCACGCAGGAGCAGGAGCGAAATCGGCTTGCCCACTATGTTGCTGCGCCCGATAACCACGCAGCGCTTTCCTGATATTTCTATGCCTGAGCGCTTTAAGAGCTGGATTATGCCAAACGGCGTGCAGGACACAAAGCCTTTACTGCCGACGCAGAGCGCGCCGACATTCTTTTCGTTGAAGCCGTCAACGTCCTTTTCGGGAGCGATAGTCTGGATTACCTCATTTTCGTCAATCTGCTTTGGCAGCGGGAGTTGTACGAGTATGCCGTTTACCTTGTCATCATCGTTTAATCTGCGCACCAGTGCAAGCAGCTCGTCCTGCGTTGTCTCTTCGGGCAGCTCGTACGCAAGCGACTCTATGCCTATGTACGCGCAGGCTTTTTTCTTGTTGCCGACATAGACGCTTGAAGCGGGGTCACTGCCCACCTGAATTACCGCAAGGCATATGCTTTTTCCATCTGCCTTGAGCGCCGCCGTCTTTTCCTTCAGTTCGTCCTTTATTTCCTGTGATATCTTTTTGCCGTCGATTATCTGATACATTTGCTTCCTCCGTTTCAACCGTTCATATTTTAGTTAATTGTATCACAACTAGGCGGTGGGCGCCACAACAATTTGACAAATCACAGCCGGATAAAAATCACCGCCGGGCTAAACTTCTGCCCCAATCCCCGGCATATGGCGTCACAGCCGCGTCCGATTAGATTATTTGCTTATATAGTCCGTTGGTTAAGATTTTTTTTGTTGCAATTTGTTTATTTAAAATATGTCCTATGCGTGCTATAATCATAACTATGGAAAAGCTGAGACAATTATTGGACAACTACATAAAGAATGACGGGATGATTTTAAAGGCGACGGCGAGCAACCCGCGCGACAGGGAAAAAATATCAAAGCTGCGGGTACGGCCGGTGGCGGATAAAGGCGGGCTTTATTATCAGGCGGAAAGCTTCGTCGGGACAAAGGTTTACCACAAAAATATTGCGGCGGACGAGCTTGCGGAATTTATTGCGGATGCGGTGAGTGCGGACTTCCGACAGCTTGAAGTTGAGACGCCATATCATGGCGCGGTCGCGCTCATAAGCAAAAAAGGAAGCGTAAGCATAAAGGAAAGGGTTCTGAAAGCGGACGCGGACGCTTTGGCGTTTCCCGCTTTCAGCCATGACAAACAAAAGAAATACATCCTGCCGCAGGATGAGCCGGTGCCGTTTCTGATAGAGCTTGGCGTGCAGACGTCCAATGGTAGAATCATAAACTCAAAATATGACAAATTCAGGCAGATAAACCGTTACCTTGAATTTGTCCGCGACATTCCGCCCAGTCTGCCGCAGAAAGAAAACGAACCGCTCCGCATAATCGATTTCGGTTGCGGCAAATCGTACCTGACCTTTGCGCTTTATTATTATCTGAAAATAATGAACAAATATGACATTAGTGTCATAGGACTTGACTTAAAGGCAGACGTAATAGAAAATTGTCAGCGGCTTGCGGATAAATTTGGATATGATGGGTTAAAATTCCTTGTGGGGGACATCAACTCATACGACGGCGCTGACAGCGTTGATATGGTAGTCACCCTGCACGCGTGCGATACGGCGACCGACTATGCACTTGCCAAGGCAGTCAAATGGAACGCGTCCGTCATACTTTCTGTGCCTTGCTGCCAGCATGAGTTGAATAAGCAGATACGCTGCCGAGAGCTTGCACCGCTTTTAAAATACGGCATTATAAAGGAAAGGATGTCGGCGCTCATGACAGACGCCATCAGGGCGAATCTGCTCGAAGAACAGGGCTATGACACTCAGCTCCTTGAATTTATAGATATGGAGCATACCCCCAAAAACATTTTGATAAGGGCGGTAAAGCGGCGTGGCGCAAGTCAGGTAAAATATGCGAAAACCGGAGGGTACGGTCTGGAGGAGTTTATGGATTTTATCAATGTATCGCCTACGCTGAAAAAGCTGTTAGCCGACTGAAAATTTAAGTTATTGATTAGAGCGTCCGCTGAAGCGGGCGGATGGTATGAAATATGAAGAATCTTATCAGCAAGATATTGGTGTGTACGGCTGTTTTTATACTTACGCTGTTTGTGAGCAGCGGCATTTACAATAACGGCAACGAAGAGATGACTGCGGGCATGTCAAAGGCGTCGCTTCCGCTGGTGCATGTAAGCGCGGAAGGAATTGACTGCAATTATATGTATGGGCTGCGGCAGGACGTAGACGGCAGTTTTTTCAGGGATACGATAACGCCGCTTGGAGAGGGCAGGACGATTGACATAGTCATAGACAAATACGGCAATGAGATAGACGGCATTTCCTTTGAGGTCAGAAGCATAGACGGCACAAGGCTGGTGGAGCGCACACAGGTCAAGGATTACCGCGAGGGCGCAGAGCAGATACGCGCGACGGTCACAATCAAGGACTTGATAGAGGCGGGGACGGAATACAACTGGATATTGATGCTTGAGACGGGCGGTGAGACGGTCAAGTATTATACGAGGATAATATCGGGCGGTGATTTTGCCGTTAGGGAAAAGCTTTCGTATGTGAAAACCTTCCATGAAAAGACGTATGACAAGGAAAGGGCGCGCGAGCTTGCGACATATCTTGAGCCTGACTCGACAGGCGACAATACGACGTACAGCTATGTAAATATCCATTGCAGCTTAAAACAGGTTTCATGGGGCGATTTAAAGGTCAAAGAGCTGGTAGCTCCCCGCATTGTCATAAATGAGATAGACGAGCGCAACGCTTCGATTCATCTGTACTACATAGTGCAGACGACGGAGGGCGCGGACACTTATGATTATAATGTAAGCGAATACTTCCGCATAAGGTACACGCCAGACAGGACTTATCTGCTTGATTATGAACGCAGGATGAACCAGATTTTTGACCCGGAGGCGAATGTCTACGCGAACAACAAAATAATGCTTGGCATAAGGGATGACGAACTCCAGATGCTGGAGAGCGACGGTGGCTCGAACCTGGCGTTTGTCAACGGCAAGCAGCTTTTCTGCTATCACTCGGCGGATAAAAAGCTTGCTAGCCTGTTCGCCTTTGCGGACGGCTTTGACCCGCGCACGACTTATGAAAACCATGACATAAAAATCCTGAACGTGGACGAGACGGGCAATGTGAGCTTTATGGTATACGGCTATATGAACAGGGGCAGCCAGGAGGGTAGAATAGGTATACAAGTATACGAGTACAACGGAATGCTGAACACCGTAGAGGAGCTCTTGTTCATACCCTACAACAAATCGTATGCAATGCTCAAGGCTGACATGGACCAGCTTTCCTATCTGAACAATAAAGGCATACTTTACCTGTATCTTGACGGCTCGATAATCGCTGTAAACATACTTGAAAGGAGCTACAGCGAGGTCGCGTCAAATCTGCAGCAGGGGAGCTTTCAGGTGTCCGCCGGTGATGAAATGCTTGTATGGCAGAATTCCGCTGATGCGTATGACTGTACGGGGCTTATATTGATGAACCTCAACACCGGCAATACGAAGGAGCTTAAGGCGCAGGGGAATAACCGCATGCTGCCGCTTGGATTTATAAATGAGGATTTGATATACGGGCTGGCGCGGTATGACGATATAACCATGGATTCGACGGGAATGATGACGTTTCCAATGTACGTGGTATATATCCAAAATGAACAGGGCAGCATACTCAAAAGCTACGAGCATGAAAATATATATGTGACGGGAGCGGAGATAACGGACAACCTGATTACGCTCACAAGGCTTGAAAAGACGGAGGATGGCGTATACAACAGTCTGGCGGACGACCAGATAGTCAACAGCACGCCGGAAGATACGGGCTACAATACGTCGGAGCTTGTAGCTACGCAGAGCTATGAAAAAATAGTGCAGCTTGTGCTGAAAAACACGTTGGACAGCAAGACGCTGAAGCACACGCTTCCAATGCAGGTTTTGTATGAGGGCTCGCGCAGCATGGAGATTAGCGTAGAGAATCCGGCGGACAGATATTATGTATATGGCAAGGACGGAATTGCGGGAATTTTTGCTCATGAGGCGGATGCCGTAAATCTGGCGTACTCGGTAAGCGGTACTGTGGTAGACGAAAGGGGGGAGTATATATGGAAAAGAGAATCACGCAGTACGAAAAACCAGATTATGGCTATCACAGGACGCGCAAGCGATGACGAAAGCAGCAGTTTGGCAGTATGCCTCGAGACGATTTTGGGATTTGCGGGCTCCACAAAAAACATACAGCCTATGCTTGACGGCAACATGACGGTCAGTCAGATTCTGAAAGAGAACATAAACGGCATACGCGTTTTGGAGCTTAGGGGCGTAAGCCTTGATGCCGTGCTCTACTATGTGAATAAGGACATACCGGTGCTTGCGATGCTTGGAGACAATGACGCTGTGCTGGTGACAGGCTTTAACGAGTACAATGTCGTGCTCATGAATCCCGATACAGGCACAGTGTACAAGGTGGGGCTTAACGACGCCGCGAAAATGTTTCAGGACAGTGGCAACTTATTTGTCACTTATGTTATGGAAGCTTAACTATATAAATGTAAAAAATTGCCGTATACATTTATGAATATTTATTGATATTTTTTATTGTGTTAATCATTTTTTAATGATATACTATAAAAATCGGTTGCAGTTTATAATTTTAAAAGCCGCAAAGACGGCGGAAAGAGAGGAAAAATGAAAAAAAAGCTAACATTTTACGCAGTCATCTGCGCACTGCTTGTATGCCTTATGCAGATTACGGCTATGGCGGCAGGCAACATGACAATCAATCAATGTATCATTAGCGGTAACAACCAGATAACGGTGGTTGCCACAGCACCCGCGGCAGTACCGAGCGATGACAACAACTATTATCTTTTTGAATTAAAGCCCTATCAGGGTTCAATCGGCAGCAGGCAGGATTTCTGCGCACAGGCTGCAAAGGCAGGTACGGTTACGTTCGTGACTACGCTTGACGAGGGTACGGCAGCATCAAAGCTCTATTCTAAGTTTGTGGTAGCGGTAAAGACGGGCGGTACGTTTACGGCAGTAAGCCAAGAATTTTACATTACCAATCCCGAGGCTATTGCTACGCATACAGCGGCAAATCCTGTACATGCATCAATAAAAGGCGTTACGGCGGATAATGCGGCTGTTTTGTCATTATCCGATTTAGGCGCTCAGCATGCGAGCTATGAGCTTGCCATTGACAGGTTTTTCCTTCCGGGCGCGGCGCTGCCCTATGCATACAATGGTAAGACCTACAATTTCAATCAGTCGATAGTGGCTGAGTATGATATGATTATGACGCTTCTTGCGACTCAGAACGTAGAAGTTACGATGAACATTGTAAACTATTACAACGCGGCTACGGCGCTTACCGTAAAGCCCGCGGGACGTGTGGCTAAATACAGGCAGTATGCTTTCAATACGGACGAGCAGCTCGGCGCGGAGTCGATAGAGGCGCTTATGTGCTTCCTGACGGAGCGCTACAGCAATCCCGCGACGGGGCTTATCTCAAACTGGATTATAGGTAATGAGGTAAACAATAACAATCCCTGGTATTTTGCCGGCAATCACAATGTAAACAGCTTTACGCTCGAATACGAGAAAGCGTTCCGCATGTGCTACAATGCGATTAAGAGCCGCAATGCCAATGCGCGCGTTCTTACCTGCATAGACCAGAGATGGACATGGGAAGACGGTACGCCGAATCAGTATGGCGCGAAGACGTTTATAGATAACTTTAACATTGACGTGGCTTCACATGGCAATATCGACTGGGGCTTGGCTTGGCATCCTCATGCGGTTCCACTTTACGCGGCTAAGTTTTGGGATATGCCTAGCAACTATAAGGCAATGAATCTTATAAGCCAGACACCGAATACAAAAATGATAAATCTTCTGAACTTTGATGTCTTTATAAATTATATGACGCAGCCTTCTTTCCTTGCACCGAATGGTCAGGTAAGATATATCAGCATATCAGAGGTTTTGTTTAACTCGCAGGGTTCAAATGAGGCGACGCAGGCGGCAGGCTTTGCATATGCATACAAGATTGCTTCAAAGAGCCCGTATATCAAGGCGTTTATAGTGCACAGACTGGTAGACAGCCCATATGAAAAGGCTCATGACAATTCAGCCTGCGGACTTTATAATTGCGACGCAAACGGCTGGGCTACTACGCCGAAGCAGATTTATGACGTGTTCAAGTATATAGACACTCCGCAGTCGGCAGCTTATACGCAGTTTGCGCTTCCGATTATCGGCGCGTCAAGCTGGGCGGCACTCGGACTTAATTAGTGCTTGACAGGACGGTAAATTTGGAATTATACTGGTAAATATAAAATATTAAGGCAATCGGCATTAAAGACTATGACGAAGACAGTACGCGTTTCATCAAAATTTACAGCGAGCCGGCGGTGGTGTGAGGTCGGCATGAGTAGAGAAATGCGGAAAATCACTTCCGAGTCGCGGCACTAAAATCTTCTGTACATTTAGATTGAAAGTAAGCGCCGCCGTCCCCTCCGCGTTAGGGAGGAGCATATTAAACCGTAATTTGTATTTTGCGCAATACAAAATCCGGCGCGTATGGCGTAACGGTGGCTGCGAGGCATTATACCCTCGTCCTTTACGAAGGACGGGGGTTTTTGTTTTTAGTGCCTGTGCCTTAGCTAAACGAAAAAATCAGATGGAGGACTACGACAATGTATCAAAAGGTTTCCACAAACATGAACTTCGTCGAAAGGGAAAAAGAAGTCGAGAAGTTCTGGAAAGAAAATGACATCTTCAAAAAGAGCATGGAGAACCGCAAGGAGGGCAAAACATACACTTTTTACGACGGACCGCCCACGGCAAACGGCAAGCCGCATATAGGTCATGTGCTTACCCGCGTAATCAAGGACATGATACCGCGCTACCGCACAATGAAAGGCTATATGGTGCCAAGAAAAGCAGGCTGGGACACGCACGGGCTTCCCGTAGAGCTTGAAGTTGAAAAGCTCCTTGGCTTGAACGGAAAAGACCAGATTGAGGAGTACGGCATGGAGCCCTTTATCAAAAAGTGCAAGGAATCCGTATGGAAATACAAGGGAATGTGGGAGGATTTTTCAGGCACGGTCGGCTTTTGGGCTGATATGGACAATCCGTATGTCACATATGACGACAATTTCATAGAGTCCGAGTGGTGGGCGTTAAAGCAGATTTGGGATAAAAAGCTTTTGTATAAGGGCTTTAAAATCGTTCCGTACTGCCCGCGCTGCGGCACGCCGCTTTCATCTCAGGAGGTTGCACAGGGCTATAAGACCGTAAAAGAGCGCTCTGCGGTAGTGCGCTTTAAGGTTGTCGGAGAGGACGCATATTTTCTTGCATGGACGACGACGCCATGGACTCTCCCGTCAAACGTCGCGCTCTGCGTAAACCCTGACGAAACCTACTGTAAGGTAAAGGCAGCGGACGGCTATACTTATTATATGGCGGAGGCGCTTCTTGACAGCGTGCTTGGAAAGCTTGCTGAAAATGAAGATGATAAGGACAAAAAAGCGTATGAGGTGCTTGAAACTTACAAGGGCACAGATTTAGAGCGCAAGGAATACGAGCCGCTGTTTGACTTTGCAGCGCAGATAATAGAAAAGCAGCACAAAAAGGCGCATTACATCACATGTGACAGCTATGTCACAATGACAGACGGTACTGGTATCGTACACATCGCGCCTGCATTTGGCGAGGACGACGCAAATGTAGGCAGAAAGTATGATCTGCCGTTTGTACAGCTTGTAAACGGCAAAGGCGAGATGACTGAGGAAACGGCTTATGCGGGCGTTTTCGTAAAGAAAGCTGATCCTATGATATTAAAGGATTTGGAGGCAAAGGGCTTACTGTTTGACGCGCCTAAGTTTGAGCATGAATACCCCCACTGCTGGCGCTGCGATACGCCGCTTATCTACTATGCGCGTGAGTCGTGGTTTATAAAGATGACGGCGGTAAAGGATGATTTAGTACGAAACAATAACACAGTCAACTGGATTCCTGAGTCTATCGGCAAAGGGCGCTTTGGCGACTGGCTTGAAAATATCCAGGACTGGGGTATTTCAAGAAACCGCTATTGGGGCACGCCGCTCAACGTATGGGAGTGTGAGTGCGGACATCAGGAGTGCATAGGGAGCCGCGCGGAGCTTGCGGAGCGCAGCGGCAAGCCCGATGACGCAAAGGTTGAGCTGCACAGACCGTATATTGACGAGGTCACGTTTAAGTGTCCCGAGTGCGGCAAGGACATGCACAGAGTTCCCGAGGTAATTGACTGTTGGTTTGACTCAGGAGCGATGCCGTTTGCGCAGCACCATTATCCGTTTGAAAATAAAGACCTGTTTGAGCAGCAGTTCCCCGCTCAGTTTATTTCCGAGGCGGTGGACCAGACAAGAGGGTGGTTTTATTCACTTATGGCGGAGTCAACGCTTTTGTTCAACAAGTCGCCGTATGAGAATGTAATCGTGCTGGGGCACGTGCAGGACGAGAACGGGCAGAAGATGAGCAAGTCAAAGGGAAATGCCGTAGATCCGTTTGAGGCGCTTGAAACATACGGCGCTGACGCTATCCGCTGGTATTTCTATATCAACTCCGCTCCTTGGCTTCCAAACCGTTTCCACGGCAAAGCCGTGCAGGAAGGGCAGAGAAAGTTTATGGGCACGCTTTGGAATACCTATGCTTTCTTTGTGCTTTACGCAAATATAGATGATTTTGACGCGACAAAGTACATGCTTGAATATGACAAGCTGCCCGTAATGGATAAGTGGCTTTTGTCAAAGCTCAACACGGTAGTTAAAGAGGTTGACAGCGACCTTGAAAATTACCGCATACCCGAGGCGGCAAGAGCGCTGCAGGAGTTTGTTGACGAGATGAGCAACTGGTACGTAAGGCGCAGCCGCGAGCGTTTCTGGGCGAAGGGAATGGAGCAGGACAAGATAAACGCATACATGACGCTTTACACGGCGCTTGTGACTATTTCAAAGGCTGCAGCGCCGATGATACCGTTTATGACGGAGGATATTTACCGCAATCTTGTATGCAGCATAGACAAATCAGCGCCCGAGAGTATTCACCTGTGTGACTTCCCCGTCGCTGATGAGAAGCTTATTGACACGCAGCTTGAAGCTGATATGGAAGCTGTATTGAAGGTGGTAGTCATGGGGCGCGCCTGCCGAAATGCCGCAAACATCAAAAACCGCCAGCCAATCAGCAAAATGCTGATAAAAGCGCCGTTTACGCTGAGCGAATTTTATCAGGAGATAATACGCGACGAGCTGAATGTAAAGAGCGTGGAGTTTACCGAGGACGTAAGGGAGTTTACGACCTACACCTTCAAGCCGCAGCTTAGGACAGTAGGACCTAAGTACGGCAAACAGCTTGGCGGCATTCAGAAAAAGCTTGCGGAGATAGACGGAAACGCGGCGTTTGCGGAGCTTAAAGAAAACGGCTTTATCGCGTTTGACGTAAACGGTACAGAGGTCAAGCTTGCCGAGGAGGATTTGCTTATCGACATTACGCAGAAGGAAGGCTATGTAACGGAGGCGGACAATACGGTTACAGTAGTGCTTGACACGAATCTCACTGACGAGCTTATCGAGGAAGGCTTTGTATATGAGGTAATCAGCAAAATCCAGACAATGCGCAAGGACTCCGATTTTGAGGTCATGGATCACATCAATGTTTACATCAGTGGGAATGAGAAGATTGCCGAGATTGTGAAGAAAAACTCAGGCTCAATCGGCGAGAAGGTTCTCGCCAATGCGTTTAAATATGAAAACGGCGGAATTTCCAAGGAGTGGAATGTCAATGGGGAAAAAGTTGTAATTGGCGTTGAAAAAATATAAGGTTTAAAAAGCGGGAGATTTCTGATGGAAGTTTCCCGCTTTTTATATTTTGTTTAAATTTAGACGGTTAGAACATGTTTCACAATCGCTTAAGTAATATAAAATGGAAAGGACTACACTGTCGTATCCACCCCATTAAGATTGATATGCTCGTCCTCTCCCATAGGTATAAGCAGATACTTTTGACCGTCGATTGTCTGCGCCTTTACCTGCTCTGCCTTGTCAGGCTTCATGCGCAGAAAAACTTCCGCCCATCGCTGTGCGTCTTCGGAATTAACGGGTGCTTCCATGCTTACGAGCGTTTCAATCTGTTTGTCCTTTTCTTCGCTTTCCTCCTTGGTTTCCTTGAGCTCGTTTTTGAGCGTAGCCACTTCTTCAAGCAGCTTTATTTCTTTTTTCTCCTTATTATTTTTTTCAATCGCCTTTTCATTTACAAGATTTTTTACGACAGGCGGCGTGTCGCTGAATTCGCTTGTAAACTGCTCCTGGATAAGCGATACCGCGGCGTCGGGAATATCATTTTTAGTGAGTACGTCCTTTATGATTTCATTGGTGAGCGTAAACGCCTCTGGTTCAATAACCACCAAATCCTCCATTTCTGCCTCATGCTCTTCGGCAATGTCATTCAGGCTTTCCTGTATATCCAAAAGAACTTCGTCACTTTTCTCGATAATTGGTGAAATAGCAGTCTTTACTATGCTGTGGAAAGTATTCTGCTCCTCTGTGGCTGTGCGCTTAGCTCCACAGCCGAGGGCGTTTTCGACAAAATTCTTGTGAGAGTCCTTGGCGTCGCGGACATAGTATGTAAGGGTGTTGACATCGGCACTCCTATCCACAAATGACGGAAACAGGAAACCGACGTCAGGCATACCGACTACGCGGTCCTGAATGCGCGCGCCTATCCTGTGCTCGTCCTCGCGGTAGCCAAGACCCGGCTTTGAAAGGTTTACGGGGCATATGGCGCAGAGCAGGTACCGGAAAACCTCCTCCGATTCGTCGAGCTTCAGGTCGTCATTTGTCTTGGTGATGACGTCATACGCGTCATGGAAAATCAGTATCAGGTAGTTGCCGACATAATCGTAATGCTCGATAATCATGTCATACAGATGCTCCAAAAGCTCTGGATTACCAAGCCCGCTCTCGCGAAGCCCCAGAAGATATTGCTGCTTTGTAAGCTGTCCGCTTTGGTCTTCCGTAAATTTAAGCTCTAAAAGGTTGTTGCCTATTGTCCCTGAAAGCGCCCTTTTGGCAATATCGAGGTACTTGTAAAATTCCTCGTCGTCCAAATTCAAGAAGTTTTCGTCAAGCTCCACCACCTTATTTTTGTTTGCGTCCACATAGCAGCCGCACATCCGCGTAAAAGTGCAGCTCTCCTTTTTGAAACGCCGTTTTAACTCTAATATATCTCTGTTTCTAAGCATTGTTAATCCTCCAAATTATTTTTTGTTTTTATCCCAATTGCCTTTTGTTGATAACAGAAAGGTAGGGTAATTCCACTGTGTAAGCTATATGTTAAAAAGCTGACTAACTTAAATGATAACACAAAAGTTTGTGTTTGTGGGAAAAAATTTACTATAAATATGGATACATTTGTTCTAAATTATCGGGGGATTTGTGTGGTTTTTTATTTAGCTGAGATTGAAATTTTGGAGTAAGTGTATATTTTTTAATGATTTTTGTAAAAAAAAGAATCGGCATCATTGTAGTAATTACAATGCTTTGCGGGATGTCTTGTGTAAATTTTTTTTGTAATTTGTGAATATTTTTCGTCTTTGTTCCTTGGCGCGTGCATGCCCAAAGGGGCTAAAGCCGCATATTTACTGCATTTGCGCCGTGTTGTGGCTTGAAATATTTGAAAAGCTCGGGATTACAAGTGTGCCTGTGAAGACAAATCCGGAGCTCAGGCCCTCGAGGCTGTTCAACAGCATATGGGGGTATGTGAAGAAGTCAATGATCACGATACTGCGGGCGTATATGATGTATAAGCCGCTTAAGTGCTTTACGTTTTTGATGCTGCCGCCTATGGCGCTGGGGATTGGGTACATACTCAGGTATTTCTGGTTTGTATTCAAGGGGACGGCAACAGGGCATGTGCAGTCGCTGATACTGGCGTGCATGCTGCTGATTATCGGGTTCCTGACCTTTATGATAGGGCTTATGGCTGACACGCTAGCGGCGAACAGGAGGCTGCTGGAGGACACGCAGTACCATGTGCGGCGGACTGAATATGACGCGCTGTATATGCAGCAGAAGGTCGAGAAGGAGGCCGTGAGGACTTACATGGTCGTAGGGGAAACGCCACAGCGCGAGGATGAGAGGAGCAGCTCTGCTATATAGCCGAAAGGCTTTATATAGATTGTTTGATTACAGTATGGCACCTTGACAACTGCATACTTTGCATTAGGAAAAAAATGTTGTGAAAAGCGGGCTGAACGGCTATAATGGAATTGTGGGGTAAAAACGGTTTCATTATTGGCAGGAGGGACGCATATGCTAGGCAGGCCGGCTTTGGGGTACCAGGATTACGAGGAAGTTATCACTGAGAATATTTTTTACATTGACAAGACGAATTTCATAAGTGAATGGTGGGAATACGGCGACAAGGTCACGCTGATAACGAGGCCCCGCAGGTTTGGGAAGACGCTCAACATGAGCACGATAGAATGTTTTTTTTCCAACAAATACGCGGGGCGTGGAGATTTGTTTGAAGGAAAAGCTGTATGGGAAACAAGGGATTCTGGCGGTGAATACAAGTACAGGCATCTGCAGGGGACATTTCCGGTAATATTTCTGAGCTTTGCCAATGTAAAGGCCACGACTTATGAGAAGATGGAATACAAGATAACGGAAGTCATATCAAAGCTGTACGAAAAGCACAGGTATCTTCTTGAAGGAACGCTGCTCAGTCCTAACGAGAAAGGATATTACGAAACAGTCCAGCCGGGTATGGGCGACGAGATAGCCGCTGGGGCAATAAACTCGCTGACGGGTTTCCTGCGGCGGTACTATGGGAAAGACGTAATCATACTGCTGGACGAGTATGATACCCCGATGCAGGAGGCATGGCTGTCTGGGTACTGGGATCAGGCCGTTGAATTTTTCAGGGGGCTGTTCAATTCTACCTTCAAGACAAACAATGACATGTACCGCGGTATAATCACAGGGATAACGAGGATTTCAAAAGAAAGCATATTCTCTGACTTGAACAACCTGAAAGTAGTGACTACGACTTCCGATAAATATGCAGGCTGCTTTGGGTTTTCAGAAAAAGAAGTCTTTACGGCGCTTGACGCCATGGATTTAGGGCATGCCAAGCAGGATGTAAAAAAGTGGTATGACGGTTTTACGTTTGGGGCGCATACTGACATATACAATCCATGGTCGATAGCCTCTTTTATAGAGTCAGGAGGGGTTTATGATACTTACTGGTCAAACACAAGCGGGAATGGGCTTATCAATTCACTTATAAGGAAAGGCAGCGCCAGCATTAAGCAGACGATGGAGGAGCTGCTTTCAGGCATGAGTTTTGAAACTGAAATAGACGAGCAGATTGTTTTCAGCCAGCTTGACGGTGATGAAAATGCTGTCTGGAGCCTGCTGCTGGCAACAGGGTATCTTAAGGTTTTGAAAGTTAAGATACTTTCTGCCAGTGAAGCAAAAACTGCGGACAGTGAGGGCGATGCGCTATACACGCTTGCGATTACAAATTTTGAAGTAAAAAAAATGTTCCAGAAGATGATAAAGGGCTGGTTTTGCGGCAATGCCAAGGAATCATACAATGACTTCATCAAGGCGCTGCTTATTGATGACAAAAAAGCCATGAACCGTTATATGAACAAAGTGGCGCTTGCGACATTCAGCAGCTTTGACGCTGGGAACAAACCGTCAGAATACACTGAGCCGGAACGCTTCTACCATGGCTTCGTATTAGGACTGATAGTGGACCTCGCAGGCAGGTATGATGTAACATCGAACCGCGAGAGCGGATTCGGACGGTATGACGTGATGCTTGAACCGTTGAATGAGAAAGATGACGCGATAATCATAGAGTTTAAGGTCTTTGACCCTGAGGACGAGAAGACGCTTGACGACACGGTGAAGGACGCGCTCAGGCAGATTGAGGAGAAACGCTACAGTGCCTCACTTGAAGCGAAGGGAATAGCGCCTGAAAGGATACGCAGGTATGGGTTTGCGTTTCGTGGGAAGGAATGCCGTATAGGTTAAAGAGGAAAGCGGAACCAATATTTGAAAGGAAAATACAAAATAACAAGTAATTGAGCACAACAAAAATATAATGGGAAAACTCCCAATGCAAAGTATGCAATTGTCAAATGACATACTTTGCGTTGGGAGTTTTTTTGTGAAGAAATGGGGAAGTCATGATGAGCATAAAACAAGGTTTTCTAATAAAAAAGGATAATAGCAGAATAACTGTAAACTGGCAAAAATCACATCAGATTGCTAAATGGGCGCTATGTTGACTTAATAAATAATTCAGCTGATACTTGCGTGGCAGCTTGCTTGATGTAGGATGTGGTAAGACGCAGCTTATACAAAATGGCGTTTACAAAAAGACATCGGCATCGATGTCGAGCAATACAGGCATGACCAAAAGGACGTTAAATATCTTTGCGAGTTCTGACAACATGCTATTTGATAACGAGTCATTTGACTCGGTACCATGTACCAATGTCTTAGAGCATGTAGATGATATGGAAGAAGCGTTCGAATAAATAAGCAGAGCTCTGAAACCAGACGGTTATGCGATTATATCAGTATATTTCTTATATCTAGTTCGTAAAAGCCCTTATGGCTATTATCGATTTACGAGATATAGGTTTGAACATAGGCTTATCCCCAATGGCTTTAAGGTGGAAAAAATCGTGAGCCAGTGTGGGGATGTTCCTTATGGTATATATTAACTTCCTCTTTTGCAAAGTTAAAAAAGTAAAAGCTGTACATTGTGTGTCATGCCTATACAAAAGGTCAGTCACATCGTCTATAGACGATTTTTTTCTGAAAAGACTGCTTGAATGAAAAGATAAGATAAGCAGGGCTGTCACTGTAGGAAATTTTATAGTTGTCCCAAATTAGGGATTATCAAATGGTACATGGAGGCACCGATGGATGATGAAAAAGAAAAGATTGCTTGTCACAGCATCTACATTTCCTAGATGGAAAGATGACACAGAACCAAGATTCGTTTTAGATTTATGCATACATATGGCAAATGACTTTGATGTGACCGTGCTTGTGCCTGCAGCGGTTGGTGCTGCTGATAAAGAAATCATAGAAGGCGTGAATGTCATTCGATATCATTATTTTCCAATACATAAATGGGAGACTCTTTGCTATCCTGGGGCTATAGTTCCGCGTATTAAAGAGAAGAAGATAAGAGTATTATTGGTTCCGTTTTTATTTATGGCATTGTGGCTGAATTTATTCAGGCTACTTCCTAAATATGATATGGTTCATGCGCATTGGCTGATTCCACAGGGAATTGTACAGTCTTTTTTCAAAAAGCCGTATATCGTGACGGGACATGGCGGGGACGTGACATCGTTAAATCAGGGAGTTATTAAAAAACTGAAGGTTAGATGTTTAAAAAGGGCGAGCGGTGTGACTGTAGTGTCAGAACATTTGAAAAATAAAGTGAAAGAACTTGTGCCTGAGCTTGAGCCAGATGTTATTTCCATGGGGGTGGACACTAAGAAATTTGGCAGACAGTACTATCAGCCAGATTATTTTGGACAGGGCGATAAGAGAGTTGTTTTGTTCGTGGGAAGGTTAGCGGAAAAAAAGGGGGTCACCTATCTGATCGAAGCTATGAAAAACATAGATGCAATGTTGGTGATCGTGGGGGATGGACCATTAAGAAACAGTCTTGAGGAGCAGGTAAAGGCAGTTAATGATAGCATGGATACAGTGAAAATTGTCTTTTGGGGTGCAAAAGCCCATGCCGAACTCAGGGATATTTATGCATCTGCAGATATTTTGGTTATTCCGTCAATTACTGCTGCAAATGGTGATCAGGAAGGCGTTCCAACAGTACTGTTTGAAGCAATGGCATCGGGGCTCCCAACAGTTGCAAGTAGATCAGGAGGTATTGTTGAGATTATTGAAGACGGCAGAAATGGATTGCTTGTTGACGAAAAGAATGTAGATGGGATTGTGAAAGCTGTTAATAGGCTTTTGACCGACAGGTCGTTTCTTGAATCGATTCAGACGGCGGAGATGGAAACAGCCAAAAGATACGATTATAAAGTTTTGGCGAAAAGATACAGCAGACTTGTTTGTATGGCATATCTGGGACAAAGTCTTGTCTGATCTAATGAACATTAAGTAAGTATATGTCATAAATCTTATTCTGCTTATTAAGATTTCAAGTGAAAAATGATCGATAAATTAAATAAATTGTAATGAAATTTCAAAAAAGACGGATGCAGTAAGAGTTTTAGATAGAAGTATAGAAAAATAGGTGGTTATGTATAATAGTGTTTTTTGAGAACGAATATCAATTTATTAAAGGGGTATTCTATGATATCTGTTATCACTATAGTTAAAAATGATAAAAAGAATATAGTCAGAACAATGCGTTCGGTTTTATCACAAGATTATGCTGATATGGAATACATCATTAAAAATGCAAATTCTGATGATGGAACAACAGAGATTATTGAGTATATAAAAAAATTATATCCCCATAAAAAAATTCTTCATATTAATAAACCTGATCTAGGGATTTATAATGCAATGAATCAAGCGGTTAGTCATTGTAAAGGAGAGTGGATCTTGTTTATGAACAGCGGTGATACTTTTTATAAGAGCAACACACTGTCAAGTATTTTTAAGAACAATTTATATCCTCGGTCAGGAGTTCTGTATGGCGATACAGTAGCTAAAGGAGAAGCAGGAGTGGGATTATGGAAAGCGAATTTGGACTTGATTAGAAAAAAAATGCCATTTTGCCATCAAAGTTGTTTTATAAAACGTGATTTATTAGTGCAATATCCGTTTGATGAACAATATAAGATCGCAGGAGATTATAGTAATTTGTTAGATTTATATCAAGCAAATGTAGCGTTTGTATATATCGATGAAATAGTTTCAGTATATAGATTGGATGGCATTTCATCTTCTAATTTTACTCTTCGACATAAAGAAAAGGAGAATGTTAGAAGAACACACGGAATCAGTGAAACAAATGTCTTTAAAAAGATTATATGGGTAGTGATAGAGAAAATAAAAGAATTACTTTTTAAATTTTTACCTAATAAAATTTTACTACTCTGTGAAAAGCTATATATAAAAATCAAATACCCTGTGTATTAAGGATAGTTTCATACCATAAATTAGAAAGAAATAACAGGGGGATATATATGAAAATATTATTTCTGACCAGATTTGACTTTATTGAATCGAAAAGCGATGGTGGTGCTGTATGCGCATTTAGGAATTATAGTATGTTATCAAACATATATGGAAAAGACAATGTCCTATTATGTATTTTGACCTCTGATAGTAAATCGGATAGGGAAGATGTAAAGTATTTCAAAATTGAAAAAAATATTTTTAAAATATATTTCACTTATATATGCTTAGATGAGCAATATTCTAAAAAGCAGAAAAGGGAAATTATAAATTATATTTGTACACAAAAAATAGATAAAATTTTTTTTGATGGCTCTACTTTTGGACAAATTATAAAAAATAATTTGATAAGAAAAATGGATAATGTTGTTTTTTTTCACAACGTAGAACGTCAATATACATGGGATCAAGTAAAAAAACATAGTATTTTTTGCATCTTCAGATATTTTTCAGCAAGATATAATGAGCGATTGATGTGTAGGTTCGGGAAAAGATTTATTTGCTTAAATAATCGGGATCAGCGATTAATAAAAAAATATTATAATGTGGAAGTTGATATGGTTTTGCCGATTACATTAGAAGATTCTTTCCGTGGTGGAGATAATGATTATTCAGATGATTATAGGTCTCAAGTGCAACTTTTATATGTTGGATCCTATTTGGCACATAACTATACAGGGCTAATATGGTTTATAGAGAAAGTTATGCCTTATGTAGATGCAAAGCTGACAATAATTGGCAAAAACATGGAAAAATTGAATAGTAAAATCAGTCATACAGATAATGTATGTATTCTTGGAACTGTCAAAGAACTTGAACAATATTATGTGAAGGCGGATGCTGTGGTAATGCCTGTTTTTATGGGTGGAGGAATGAAAGTAAAAACTGCGGAAGCATTCATGTATGGTAAAAATATTTTTGCTTCAAAAGAAGCGTTAGAGGGCTATGCTGTTGATGGCGTAGAAGGTATTTTCCAATGTGATTCTCAAGAAGAATTTATAAAAAAAATCAATGATTATGCGCGAAATTGTTCACAAAAGACAAAGCGAATAAATGAAAATGTTAGAAAACTATTTTTAGACAAATATTGTACACAAATATACCTTAAACAGTTTCAAAATATAGTGAAATGAAATGCTTATTTTTGAATAAGGAGTCATAGCGAAAAATGAAGCGCAAATTTAATATAAGTAAAGTTCATTTTCCTGTACATTATTGTGTGTTGTTTTTATGCACTCTTGTCATTTTTCGAGTATCTACTCGCCACGTTAATGAATTAGTCAATTTAATGGCATGGGATGAACTGGGATATTGGGGAACGGGCGCATATTTAGCCGGTTATGATTGGTCGAGTGCTGTTTCTGCGTTTTCAGGTTATTATTCATATGGCTACCCGTGTATCTTAGCATTGTTAATATATTTTCTCGCGCCCTTGGGAATTGCGTACCAAGCTGCAATAATACTTAACGGATTATTTTTAACGTCAAGTTTTCTTCTCTCATATTATATTGGCATTTCATATTTTGGCAAAAATCGAAGAAATTATGTATTGTTAGCAGCTGTAATAGTTGGATTTTATGCCAATAGTATTACACAATCCAATTTTGCATGGACGGAATGCATTTTGATTTTTCTATATTGGTGTTTAACGGCACTATTTTATTCTATAAATAAAAAATACAAGTTTTATAAACTTATGCTAATTGGAATGGTGGCTATATACACCTATAGCGTACATATTAGGACGATTGGAATAGTTGTAGCGGTATTCTTAACTTTGTTTTTTATGCTTATATATAAAAAAATACCATTGAGAGATGGAATTGTATTTTTTTTGATGAGCTTGACTTTAGTAATTTTTGAGGAAAATTTGAGACTGAATATTAGATCTGCGGTCTGGAAACCATCGGCTGCGCTTGCGACAGTAAATACTCTTTCTTCGGCTTTTGAAGAAGGGTCGTGGTTTATACAAAAATTGACTAATATATATGGTTGGCTTGATTTGATTAGAACCTTTGCTTTGAGATTCTTTTATTTCGGTTTAACAACATATATGATTTATTTCTTTTTTTTACAGGGCATCATAAGAAATTTATTTAGAAGTTTTAAAGAAAAAAAAATAGATTTTTTTATTGCATGGTTGTTGGTATCAATGTTAGGTCTTTTTGCTGTTATGAGTTTTCAATTATCCTCAAGTGGATCTTATCAAGCTTTGCTGTATGGGAGATATCAGGATATTATAGTTGGACCAATATATTTTATGGGCATAATGTATTTTTTGTATGATCCATGGCCTAGAGATTGGCGAAAAAATGCAGCAGCTTATTTTATAGTATTGTTTATTTTGTATATTGCTGCCAGTAGCGTGCAGATAGTTAATGAATCTTATATTGTGAATTGCAATACGGTTTTGGATAGGTATTGGCAGGGGGTAAAAGACGGCGGCTATAATTTGGTCTTAGCCATGATGGTTGCAAATATGATTTTTTTACTTATGTGTATAATAAGGTACTGTATTTTGAAAGGAGCCAAATGCAGCATATTTTTATTCCTATGTATGTGTATGTTATTGAGCTATAGAGAGTATAGTGCGAGTGAAGTTGTATATCAAAAAATATTTAATAATTATTATGGTATGACTGAATTTAATGAAAGAGCGCTTCAAATTTGCGCGAACGATAAAAATATCTATTTTTATAATGCTACAGATAGTTGGTTTACGCCTCCGATGGCTTTTCAACTTCAATTTGAAATGTATGATCGGCATTTGCAAATCATATCTGAACAAAGTGATGTTAGCGAAAAAGAATATTTTATATTTGTTCCGGCAGTTGATAGAAACAGTGAAGATTATCTGCCAGCGGTAAATATTGTTGGGGAACTTGTTATGTCTAATCGTTATTTGGGCTTATATAAAGTGGGGTAGGTAAATATGTGGGATAAATATATGAAAAAATATTTTAGTTTATTCAGAGTAAAACATTATATAAAAAATTTATTGATTTTTGTACCGGCTTTTTTTGGACAAACTCTTTTTGACTTACATATATTCAAAAAATTAATAATTGCTTTTTTTTGTTTTTCCTTAGCAGCTTCGTTTGTTTATATAGTGAATGATTTGAAGGATTGTGAGCAAGATAAAAAGCATGAGATTAAAAAAAATCGTCCAATTGCCAGTGGAGAAATTTCTAAATTTTGTGCTATAATATGTGCTTTTCTATCAATCGTAATATCTGTTTCAGGTTCATTATATATTGAAAAAAGCAATGGAAGTTTTATGTTATTGTTACTATATATAATAGTCAACTGTATATATAGCTTGGGGGGAGGCAAAAAAATTGCAGTTATTGATATTTTGATGTTAGCATCTGGATTTGTACTTAGAGTGTTATATGGTGCATCAGTTAGTGGTACGGAGTGTTCAAATTGGTTAATTTTGTTAGTAATGTCAATGTCTATATATTTGGGGACGGGGAAACGAAGGAATGAAATGATTAAAGTTAATAATGGTGTTACGAGAGATGTTTTGAAAAAATACACCATAAATTATCTTGATAATATGATGAAAATTTTTTTGACACTTACACTTGTTTTTTATGCATTATGGGGATCTGATTTTGGTAATAATGCCAGAAATACAAAATTAATCTGGACATTACCATTTATTATTACGATAGTTATGAAATATGAATTGGATATTGAGGGGGGGGAGTCATATGGAGATCCCGTAGAAGTATTTTTGTCTGATAAGGTATTGATATGTTTGGTCCTTATTTATGTGATTCTGATATTCGGATTATTATATGTATTATAAAGGTGTAGATTGTGGGACAGAGAAAAATATGTATATGGGCAGAAAGTGGACATCTGATTTTATTGATTGTAGGAATTGATGTAATACTGACATCGATTTTGTTTTTATTTAAAATTTCAGTGTCGCCAATACATTTTGCAGCGAGTATAAGTATTGCAATAGTTTGTTATATTAATATTTATAAAAAAAAGTACCAAAGATGTATCTTATCAATAATATATCTTACCGCTTTTATTATATTTACTGCAATATGTATAAATTGGTTTATTCAGGAAAGTGCATGGGATGGAAATGGATATCATAAGTTCGCAACAGGTATTTTAAAATTAGGATGGAATCCCATTTATGATGATTTGAAAGATTATTTTGCCATGTTGGGGATTCCGAAAGAAAGAATAAATAAAAACGATTTGTGGGTTGCTTGTTATCCTAAAGCAGTATGGTATTTTGATTCTACTATATATGCAATTACAGATTACATAGATGCTTCTAAGATATTTAATCTTTTAACTTTTTTTGCAACGTTTGGCATTTGTTGGGATTATTTTCAACAAAAAGTTAATTATAAACGTGCTTTAGCATTAAGTATTATTTTTACTGGAATCCCTGTTTCCTATGCTCAATTATTTACTTTTTATTTGGATGGATCTTTGGGACAGTTACTTGTAGCTAGTGTGGTGATTTTATTATCTATATCGGATGAATGTGTTGATGAAGAGTATAAAAGACGTCAATTTATTTATTTAGCAATCTGTATTATTTTATGTAGTAATTTAAAAATTACAGGATTGGCATTTGAAACGGCATTTTGTGCTATCTTCTTTTTATATTGGTGTGTTAAACGAAAAAAAATACTCTTTAAATTGGGAATTTTCTATTTTTCAGTAATATTTTTAGCATGTGTTATTGTTGGAAGCGCGGCATATATCAAAGATATGTTTGTTTATGGGAATCCATTTTATCCTGCGATAGGTTCTAATGAATTACATTTTAGTGATTCGCTGGAATCTTTAGGACTTGAGAATGTAAGTCCTTTTTGGCAATTAATAACAATGCTGTTTGTCAGATGTAGTACTAATTATAAAAGTAATGTTGTAGAATGGAAGGTGCCTTTTACATTTAATCTGGAGGAAATCATACGATGTAAATACGATAATATTCGGGGGGGGGGTGGAGTTTTCTTCAGTGGAATATTGTGCTGTAGCATTGTTTTGCTTGGCTATTTGCTTTTTAAAGTGTATAAAAACCGAAAACAAGAAGTTATCTCCATTGTGATTATATTAACGGTTAGTATATTGCTTATGATTTGCATGCCGGCAGGAGGACAAGCAAGATATTCTCCTTATATTTATTTTATTCCCAATTTTGCCGTATATTTATTGATGCTATATATGCAAGACTATTCAAAATACAAAAAAGTCAAATGGATCTGCAGGTTCATGGTTGGCCTTATTTTTGTAAATGCTATTATTTTTTCGCAATGGACTTGCCGCAGCATTATCTTTTCTGTTGAATATTCTATGGCATATAAGGACATGAAAAAAACAGGGAAAGTCTGGATTGACAATCCTTTTCCTGGGGCAGTCTTTAATTTTATTGATAGAAATATTGAATATGAATATAATATAGAAAATATATCTGCTGATGGAACACTATTTGAGGGTGGCTTAATATATGAAATAAAGGATAATGAAGAAAATGGGAAAAAATAGAAACAAATTATATAATTTTATGGATAAAACTGCAGCATGCGGGCAATTGCTGCTGTTGATAGAAGGATTCAATGTACTATTAACTTCTATTTTATTATTGTGTCATATTCCTATTTCATCAATTCACTTTTTTTTAGGTTTTTTTATTGCGGCAGTCTGTTATGCATTGTTATATAAGGATAAGAAAGAAAAAAACGTAATATCTATATATGCGTTGACGATTTTGATTATTGCAGCAGCAATATCTGTAAATTGGTTGATTCAAGAAATTGCTTATGATGGAAATTTATATCATAAATTTGCTGCTGGCATATTAAAAATGGGATGGAATCCTGTTTACGATAATATTTATGATTATATTTCCATGCTGCGGATACCAAGTGAACGATTAAGTAAGACGGATATTTGGGCGGCATGCTATCCTAAAGCGGCATGGTATTTTGACGCATCTGTATATGCGATTACAGGTTATATCGAATCCGCTAAAATATTTAACGCACTTACTTTTATTGCCTCTTTTGGTATCTGCCATTCATATTTTAGCCAAAAGTTGGAACCTAAATATGCAGCAGTAATCAGTATTGTTTTTCCCTGCATTCCGGTTTCGATTGCGCAATTGTTTACTTATTACGTTGATGGCGCATTGGGACAACTGTTGCTTTCCAGCGTTGTTGTATTGTTATCACTGTCCGACGAACATTGCAATTTAGATTTCAAAAAAAGACAGATGATTTATTTAGCCGTTTGTATCATTTTATGCAGTAATCTGAAGATTACTGGATTAGCGTTCGAGGCCGTATTTTGTGCAGCGTTTTTTGTATATTGGTGTATTAAATATAGAAGAATTAGAATAGATGTATTCGTCTATTATATTTGTGTTGTATTTACAAGTTTTTGTATAGTTGGCGCAGGTACCTATATTAAAAATATGCAGAACTATGGCAATCCGTTTTACCCAATGATTGGAGCAGATATATTAGACCCTAGTAATTCTTTGAAATCAGTGGGACTGGAAAATGCGAGCCCTATCAGGCAATTACTTACGATGCTGTTTGTGAGAGTCAGCACGGATGACAGTAAAACAGCGTTAGAGTGGAAAATACCGTTTACATTTAAGCTGAAAGAATTTTCAAAATGTACGCACGATAACATCAGAGGCGGCGGCGGGGTGTTCTTCGGAGGAATATTGATTGTAAGTGTTATTGCGTTTATATATATCATAATTAGAATGTATAATATAAGAAAATCAGAATGTAGAGCAATATTGGTTATCATCATGGCAAGTATACTGCTTATGGTCGTGATGCCGGCAGGAGGACAAGCCAGATATTCCCCATATATATATTTTCTTCCATATTTTACATTATATCTATGGATGCTGCATCTGCAGGATATTCAAATTAGGACTGGCTTGATTAAAAACTTTTGTTGGATCATGCTTGTCATTACGTTGATGAATTCCTTTGCATTTTCCGAATATATTTTGCGTGGAATGATACAGTCCTATGATTATGCAGCCAAATATCAAAGGATGAAAAACTCTGATGGCGTATACATTGATACTGTGCTCCCTGGGAATGTTTTTAACTTTATTGACAGGAACATTATATATACTTATAAATTAGAAAATATGGTTCCAGAAGGTGAAATGAAATATTTAATGTTAAAATATGCAGTTAAGAACGATTAGATATAAGAAAATGAATCGACAGTTTAAAGAATTATTGAGATATATTATATGCGGTGGAGTGACAACTGTAATAAATCTGGTATTGTTTTACATCCTTACAAAGTGGGGCCATTTTTATTACTTATTGGCTAATATAATAGGCTATTATTGTGCTGTTTTGATAAATTTCTGGTTAAATTGGAAATGGGTATTTAAAAATGAAGAACAGAAAAGTACCAGTCATAAACTTATTGAATTTGTTAAACTTCGCTCAGCTTCTTTAGTTGCAGATACAGGACTGTTTTTTATATTGGTCAGCATTTTGAAATGTCCGCTTTACCCAAGCCGCATAGGACTCAGCGCTGTTATTATACTGATCAATTATATCTGGAGTAAGTATAAGATCTTCTAGTAGAAAGGCTGTTGCTATGAAGGAAAAAGAGAATTGGATAGAATTGCTTAGAGTTGTAAGTATGTTTATGGTTATTGGCAGACATATTGTAGGCGCTTTAAATATGCAGGAGTTATTGGGGGGGGGTGGGCAAAATTATATCATAGCTATAGCTATGTTTTTGGGAGGAGATATAGCAAATAGTATTTTTATCATTACTACAGGTTATTTGATGTATAATAAACAATTTCATATCAGGAGGATCGTTAAATTATGGTTTGAGGTTGAATTTTATTCTGTGTTCTCATATTTAGTCATTATTATAATGGGCATAGAGAAAATAACATTAAAATCCATAATATATGCAATTCTGCCGGTGGGAGCATGTACATATTGGTTTTTTTCGACCTATTTTGTTATGAGTTTTTTCTTCCCGTTGCTTAATTATATAGCACAGAGTTTAAGTAAAAAAAAATTAAAAGGGATATTGATAATTGGATTGATATTTTTTTCTGTATTGCCAACGATGGGTTATGGAAAAAATTGGCTGAAACCGAATGAGAATTTTCCTGTGTTCATGTTTACGCTGCTTTATTTGTTGGGGGGATATATAAAAAAATATAATTTGCATGGAATAAAAAGGCGTGAAATTAGTGTGCTGCTTTTTATAATTATTGGTGTAGTCTGTATAGTTTCTGTACCACTTTATACTATAATGGGATTGTATCCGCTGAAATTTATATGGGGATTAGATAGAACAGCGATTGTAATCATGGGAGGATTGCTTTTCTTTCTTTTCATGAGAATAAATGTTTCAGATAAAATCATTGTTATTAGCAGAACTGTTTTTGGGGTATATTTATTTCACAATGGCCCGCTTTTAAATCTGATTCTCCGCTGCTTGGGTTTGACATCCGAATTATATTATACCAAAGAATATATAATATATATGCTTTTAGGTAGTATTGCGATTTTTATGATTTCAGCTGTAGTAGATACAGTCAGGATATACACAATCGAAAAGGTTTTAATGCATATTACAAATAGCAGGATCAATGCTATAAACGCAAAATTGCTTTCTTGGATAGATATATAGCTTAAATGGCTTTTCCTTAAAATTATGTGGGGGGGGGAAATTGATTTATGAAAAAAAGAATTCTGTTTGTATCAAATTATTATGCTCCATACACAAGCGGAGTTACAGAAGTCGAGCGGCTAGTGGCAGAAAAACTGGCGTCTGATGGATACGAGGTGAAAGTGATAACTTCAAAGCATGACAAGGCGCTGCCAACGGTTGAGTCGATAAATGGCGTGCCGGTAGAAAGATGTCGGGTACTGTTGAAAATCAGTAAGGGCATTATAAGTCCGTCCTTTATAATAAGAACGATCAGGCAGGCAAAATACTATGATATTGTAAATTTGCAGCTGCCAATGTTAGAATCGGGACTTTTATCGTTATTTATCAAAAAGAAGAAGCTTATGCCAATGTATCATTGTGATATTAATCTGCCCAAAGGACTGTTAAACAGTATGATTACCAAAATAATGGACTGCTCGCATAAAATCTGTTTAAAACGCTGTTCAAAGGTGTGGGTTACATCTGCTGATTATGCAATCCATTCAAGGGTTGCCTATAAATATTCAAATAAGTTTGTAGAAGTTGGCGGACCCATTAAAAAAATTTCAGCATCGGCGCATATATCAGAGCAGAATTATAAAATAGGCTTCTGTGGCAGGATCGTTGAGGAGAAAGGGATCGATATACTTATCAAGGCGTTTGAAATTCTACAAGCCAGAAATGTAGATGCAGAACTTCTTATTGGTGGAGATTATAAGAATGTTGCAGGCGGAAGTGTTTATCCGGCACTTATAGAGTATATTAATGAACATCAAATTAAAAATATTAAATTTCTGGGGAAAGTTCCAGAAGAAAAATTAGGTGAATTTTATTCCTCGCTAGATGTTTTCGTTCTTCCGAGTATTAATTCGTTGGAAGCATTTGGATTGGTACAAGTGGAGGCAATGATGTGCGGTGTTCCGGTTGTTTCAACGGATTTATATGGGGTACGCACTATTGTACAGAAGACGGGAATGGGACTTGTCAGTCAAAAAGGAAATGTGGAAAACCTTGCAGATTGTATATTTGAGGTGCTGACAAACCGGAAGAAATACATAAAGGATAAATCTATAATTGAAACTATTTTTAGTACAGAAGCTTTTGTAAAGAATATTGGCTGCTATATTAATGATGAGGAGGAAAAAAAGGTTGTTTAGGAAATTTATTGAAAGAATTATATTTTTAAATAATCAAACCAGAACGAATGAGGACATATTCGGCGAAATATATAAACGTGGACTTTGGAATGAAAACCATACTGGGGGGGGGCTATTATTCCGGAAAAGGAAGCGATGATAAATACGGTATTCCATATGCCGAATGTATCTGTGATTTTTGCAAAAAACACAATATAAAAAGAATTGTAGATTTAGGCTGCGGAGATTTCAGAGTGGGTTCAAAATTAACAGGTGCCTGTGAATACTATACAGGGGTGGACTGTGTGGAAGAATTGATACGCTGTAATCAGAAAAAATATGGTAACGATAAGATAGCTTTCCTATATAAAGATATTACCGATGATGAACTCCCTGATGGAGATTTATGTTTATGCAGACAGGTATTGCAGCATTTGAATAATTCTCAGATTCAAATGGTGATGGAAAACATTAAAAGGAAAAATTATAAGTATGTGATCATAACGGAACATCTGCTCAATAATCCTAAAACCGAAAAGAATTTGGATAAGATATCAGGTATGCATACAAGGCTGTTTTTGGGATCTGGAGTATATCTCGATTCTTCACCATTTAATTATGAAACTCAAAAACTTGCATGTATTCCATATGATAGAAAATCACACTTAGAAATAATGCTTGTTTTGCTAAAAAGAACGGATGATAGATAACATATTTTACTTTATTTGATTGAAGTTTAGTACTCTTGAAATAGTTTGTATAAATTTTTTAATCTAAGAAGTGGGAATACAAAATGATATTAGGAAAACAATCTCAAAATATACGATATGTAATAGTGATATTGTTCGGGATAGTAATATTCCTATTCTATGCAAGCAATATAAAAAATATATGCACAGTATGGCAGATCGGTGATGAACCTGGATATTTGATGAATACCGCTTTTTTTACTGGGCATGATTGGAGCGGTATATATGATGTTATTCCTTATTATGGATATGGTTACTCGCTTATATTAATCCCATGTTTTTTGTTTTTTCATACGGGCGTTGAAATTATAAGGTGTGCTATTTTTATTAATATTTTATGTATTGTTCTTACATATTTTATACAAATTGCTGTGATGAAAATAATAACGGATGATAAGAGAGTGAGCCTTTTAGCATTTATTTCTTTTATTACATGTTTTTATCCGTATATGATAGGTGAAGCTTTTCAGGTCATTGCAGAATCATTGCTTGTAACACTGTTTTGGATGAGCATTTTTTTGTTGTGCAAAGCATTGGAAAAACAGAAAATGTACCTGTATATCCTTTATGGGTTTTGCATAACTTATATGTTTTTTGTTCATACAAGAACAATTGCAGTATTGGCAGCGTCACTCATGACAGTGTTGATATGTGTGCTGCAAAAGAAAATTAAATTAAGATATGCCGTTGCATTCGGATGTACTTGTGTCTTTTTTTTACTGATTGGTTTTGGGGTTAAAAGGTATCTGATCGATGCTGTTTATATAGGAGTTACAAATGAGGGCGAATTAAAAGATAGAAATATCATAACAGCGACATTTATACTGGATAGATTAAAATGGTTGTTTGACATAAAGAATATGCAATTATATATATATGGTTTTTTTGCAAAATTATTTTATGCACTGGTTTCAACAATGACCATGGCGGCAATCGGCATATTGTACATATACAAAGAATTACTCCATAAAGAGAAGCAATTTAGTCTGGCAAAGTCAGGCAGTATGTTATTTACTCTGTTATCGTTTATGATGATGTTTGCTGCATGCTGCGTAAGCGGAACAGGAGCGTCAGATAATTTTACATATTTTTTCTATGGAAGATATTTTGAATATGCCATGATGCCATTTGTGTTTATGGGTATCTACAAGTGTGTTAGCTCAGATATGGATGTAAAAACGATAAGTGCTATTTTAATATTATGTTTGTTTGCAGGTATCGCGTCAGCGCGAATTATCAAATATTTAGATAGCAGCGAAATTCACATAGATGTCTATCGGATAGCGGGATTTGCAGGTGGCATAAAACGCAACAGTGATTTTGTTGGACTTATACTTTATTTCACACTTGTGTTGGCGGCAATGTTATTTATAATTTATTGGATTAATAAAATGCAAAAGATGAAAGGTTTGCTAATGCTAGTTGTATTGTTATTTTTTTATGATAGCAGCAGTATATGCATTGATACGATCAACCAGATAAATCAACATGGTCTGTCGGATACTAAAATAGCAGAATATGTTATTAAAAATCATGATAATAATAGTGTTTATTTTATTGATGATGGGTACAAGTATTATGGGTTTTATTCAAGAATGCAGGTATTGATGCCGGAAATCCCCATGCAGGTAGTCCAAATTGCTCAAGTCGATCAATTGGAAGACAATTCTTATTGCATAACATATAAAGGGTGTCCGTCAGATATTACGTTAGGGGAAACATGGCAAAGCGTGGCAGAAGGATCTGTATTTAATTTATATATGAAATAAGTTTATTACATGGTGATAATATGCGTATCGGAGGAAAATAAGAATTGTATAATTCTAATGAAAAGGACAATCAATTGCCTAAAGTAGGAATTGCGATTCCGGCGTATAACGTAGAAAAGTATATAGAAGAATGTATAGAATCCGTTTTAAGGCAGTCATATAAAAATATTGTTATTGCCATAGTAAATGACGGAAGCACCGATCATACATGGAGTAAAATCCAAAGATACCTGTCAGCAGGCTTCCCCATTATTGGCATTAATGCTGAAAATAAAGGCGTTATGCAGTCGAGGCTTGCCGCTGTCGAGCAATTAAATGGATGTGACTATATATTGTTTGTTGATGCAGATGATTTTTTCATGGACAGCACGATCATAGAAAAGTGCGTCATCAATATGAAAGATGCTGACATGGTCTGTTTCAATGCAGCAAAAAATGGGGAAAAAGCATGCTTTAAGCAGACTGACATTATGTATATTGATTGCAGGGAAGGTATCAGAAACATATTATGTCATGAATATCTGGATGGAAATATGTGGGCGGCCTGTTACAGATACGAGTATGTTAAAAAATCCTTTAAAGTCTTAAAATGTAACAATGATGAGTTTATCAATAAAGCGGCTTTTATTAATGCCTGCAGCAGGATTACGGTTCTCCCGGATATTGGGTATTATTATAGGGTTAATAACGAAAGCCTTACCCATCAAAGAGTCAGAGAATCTGATTATATGTTTTATGATCATGTATGTGAATTCTGCAAAAAAGTGCGGCATCAGTATCCGGAGTTTATCGAAGAAACCGAATATTTTGAAGAATGGGCGCTTTTATGGATTGCAGCAGGGTTAAATAAAGATAGGGGGCTAAAACAGCTGAGTATTTACAGACCTGTGATGAAGGAACTCTCAAAACGATCGGGATATCTGACCAACAAATATTTCAGCGCAAAAGATCGCCTGACATATTTATGCATTAGGATGAAATTGTATCATATTTTATATAAGCTGTATCACAAGATATGGAAAGATCGAGGAGCACAGAAGCATGAATAAGACAAAAATATGTATTGTATCATGGAATGGTATAAGTGACGTTGGCGGTGTAGAGCGTATTACATATTATATGCAGCAGGCATGGCAAGAAGAATATGATGTCGAAATAATAGATTTTTTTCAGATACGCAGTAAGACGTGTTATGGATTCCTCCTTGGAAAACATTATGTCATGGATGCATTCCTTGCAAGTATATATGTAAAATCATTAAAGCGGAAAAATAAAGGGGATGTCAAGATCGTTACGCAGGGATTTAATGCGCCGTTTGTATGTGCAGATCTGTATGTTTCCCATGGAACAATGAGGGGATATAAGCTGGCGGTACAACAGGATGCGAAATGGCATTTTAATCAACGCTTTGAGAGAAAGTCAGCGAAACGTGCAGAGAGAGTCATTGCTGTAGGAAGTCATGTTAAGGACGAGCTGTGCGAATTGTACGGTATAGAAGACGCAAAAGTCAGGGTCATTGAAAATTGTATTGATACGGATCAGTTTTTTCCCATTCGGGGAGAGGAAAGAAAAGACAGAAGATTTACCATTTTGTTTTGCGGCAGATTGGAAGCCGGTAAGGGTTTGGGAAGAGTGCTCGAATTGGCGGTGTACTGTGAAACGCATGATAATGCAAGACTGCTTATCGCAACAAATTCTGAGGAGAATATAGAATCATTCCGAGGTTTTAAGAATACTTCCATCAGATTGAAATTGAGTAAGAATGAAATGAATGTGTTTTATAACAGCGGTGATATTATGTTTTTCCCTAGTCTATACGAGGGATTTGAACTTGTTACCCTTGAAGCTTTATCCGCAGGAATTCCTGTTGCGGGAAATGATGTGGGGGCGATAGCGGATTTATATAAGAGAGGGCAGAAAGGCGTTATAATATTGCGGAGTAGAAATATCACGGACGATATCTCAGATATGCAGACATTGGCAGAACAGTTCAGAGATTATCAGCAGAGGGAAAGCCTGCATATGGATATGGAACAAAATTATAATTTCAACCTGTATTTGGAAAAGCTTAGGGATTTGTGGGGACATACGTGATGGGAAAAAGGATTTTTCGGAACGTAGGTGCAAATATTCTGCTTCAAATTGTGCTCATGATTTCTGGGTTAATCATTCCAAGGTATATTCTGGCGATTTACGGCTCAGAAATGAACGGGTTGGTTTCTTCAATATCGCAGTTTATTACATATGCTGCACTGATCGAAACAGGAATTGGCGATGCTGCGGTCATAGCACTTTATAAACCAATTGCAGAGAATGATACAAAGGAAATAGGAAGCATACTTACCGCATCCAAAAAGTTATATTTTAAAAGTGGTTGTATTTATCTGGCAGTTATTGTAATGCTTGCCTTAATCTATCCGATATTAATGCCGCCCCAATTTGGTTATGGCTTCACCGCTCTTATGGTCTTGTGCATCGGGGCTTTAAATGCTATTGATTATTTTATCCTTGGGAAATATAAAGTGTTCTTGGTTGCAGATCAGAAATACTATGTATTAAATGTTATAAGGACATTTGCTACCATAATATTAACAATAGTAAGCGTGCTTTTATTGTACAATAATGTAGCGGTATTGCCGGTAAAGTTCTTTGCCGTTTTGGTACATTTGGGAGAAGCAATTCTTATTTGTATTTATATGAGAACAAAATATTCTCAGCTGAATTATCATTCTAATGGCACAGTTAAGATCGGACAGCGTTGGAATACTCTGATATTCCAGATATGTGCAACGATTACTTATAACACGGATATTGTTGTTCTGACACTGTTTTTACCGGGACGTAGTTTGAAGGAAATCAGTGTATACACTGTATATAATATGGTTTTTTCCATGCTGACAAATCTTGCGGCATCGTTGACAACGGGAATCAGTGCAAGCTTTGGAATTTTGTATGCAAGAAAAGAAAATGGTAAACTGGTTCAATTGTTTGAATTATATGAGTTGTTCTATTTTATTGTACTGTTTATATCATGTACATGCTTTGCTGTTTTAATTGTTCCTTTTGTTTCATGTTATACAAAGGGAGTGCAGGATGCAGATTATATCAGGTATGGTGTGGGTTTGCTGTTCGCTGCGAACGGTTTGTCGGCGCTAGTCAAAGATGTATCGGGTATGATCAATATGGCAGTCGGAAGGCTTGAACAATCTCGAAAATTTGCAATTGAGGAGGCCGTTGTCAATATTGCCGTTTCGCTGCTGCTGGTCAGAAAATATGGAATTGTTGGTGTGCTTATTGGAACCTTGGTTTCCCATGTATTAATGTCGGCCCGTATGATTGATTATTCCGCAAAGCTGTTGGCGCATAATACACGCGTTCGTACTGTGAGCAGACTATTTAGAAATATATTGGTGGGGATAGTCATGGTATTTTTGGAATTATATTTTGTAAAGATTACGCCACTGTGGTCTGTATGGCTGGCGCAGGCGGCGGTTGTCCTGTTGGCGAATGGCATTGTCATTATGACGGTAAATTATGTTTTTGAACCAGCGACGGTGAAAGAGATAGCGGTTATTATAAGAAGAAAAATAAACAGCATAATCAAAGTGCGGTAGAGTGAAAAGGAGAAAAGGATGATTTTAAGTGACAGAGATTTAACGTATCTAAAAGGAATGGATTTTGATGATGGATATGAGATGCAATTGGAAAACAATGCAGTTATGACCAGACTGGAATTTTTGATGAATAGGTGCAAAGGGAAAAGGATATTGCATATAGGCTGCTGCGATCACATACCTTTAATCAGAGAAAAGGTTGAACATCATATATGGCTTCAAGGTTTGTTGGAAGAAGTGGCAGATGTATGTATCGGAGTTGATATAGCAGAAGATGCAATAGACTATGTAAGAAAAGAAGGATTTAGCAATAATGTATACTATGGTGATGTTACGAATGTAGATATTATCAATAAGATTCCTGTGGTTAATTATAATTGTGTGGTAATGGGCGAAATCTTAGAACATGTTGATAATCCTGTTATATTTATAAGCCAACTAAAAAACACGCTGTTGAAACTAAATTTTCCTTCAGACGGTGAAATTATTATTGATGTTCCGAATCTGTATAAAATGCAAAGGTCAGGATTGATGCGCCCGGTGGAAATTATCAATACGGATCACAGATATTGGTTTTCACCGTATACATTGGCCAAAGTTTTAATCAGGGGGGGGGTATTTCCGAGAGAAATAGTTTTTGTCGATCAAAAATTTTCCAATTGGTATTTTGACAGAGGACTTAATAAGTGTGTTCCTAGGATAAGAAAATTCTTGTTAAAACAGAAGAGTTATCGTGGGGATACATTGGTTTCCGTTGGGAGAATAGATTTGTGAGGTTTGAGCCAATCATATGGATAGCAGTAACGCTCTTTTTATGATTTTCGCCTTTTTAGCCTGATATGTGAAATGGGAAAAATAAGGGCAAAATTGATAAAGCTGATTTTATTTTATCTTTAGATAACAGACTGGGATAATGTTTATTAATATTTTGGGGAGAAAATGACTATGGATAATAGACAACGTAATGTGGGAATTGACTGTCTGCGTATTTTAAGTATGCTTGGTGTGGTGATTTTACATGTTAGTGGATGGGAAAACTATATAAAAATTTTTTCGAGCAATTATTATTGTATTTATGCCATTAAAACTCTGACGCTGTGTTCGGTAGATTGTTTCGCTTTAATCAGCGGTTATAACCTATATAATAAAAATGTAAAGCTACATAATCTGATTTATCTTCACATCAATGTGTTATTTTATTCTGTAGGGATAATGCTGGTGATGAAACTCTTCACAAACATTAACATGACTGCCAGTGATATTATATATAGTTTTTTACCGGTTATGTCATCCAGATATTGGTATTATTCAGCCTATTTTGGGATGTTTCTCTTAATACCGGCAATGAATATACTGATTGAAAGAAGTTCAGAGAAAGAGGATCGGTTGATTTTATTATCTATTATAACAGTAGGAACGTTCCTGACTTTACTTAAAGACGGTAATGATGTTACGGCAATCGGATTAAGGCAAGGATATTCTACGATGTGGTTATGCTTATGTTATTGTGCAGGTGGGATTATACATAAATATAGAATTATGAAACATATTAGTATAAAAAAACTCATATACTGGGGGGGGGTATGCCTGCTGATTACTTATACATATCTTCTTTTTGCAGATTACTGTACAGTAAATTATGGTCTAGCAGAAAGCTTCAGGTGTGTTCTGTTTAAATATAATTCGCCGACGATTTTTGTATATAGCCTTGTACTTTTAGAAATATTTTCGAGAATAAACATAAAAAACAGTTTTATACAGAAAATGATAAGAATATTGGCTCAGTCTTCGTTTGGGGTATATCTGATACATGGAAATCTGTTAGTGATGAATCATGTTATCAAAGGGCTTTGTGATTTCATAAGCGATGTTGCTGTGCCAGTGGTCGTCGGGACTGTATTTTGCGAAAGCGTTTTTATATATTGTATATGTACGCTTATTGATTTGGTACGTTTTACAATGTTTAAACTTTTACATGTACAAAATATTTGTTCGCGTGTGGAACAACGCGTGGAAAGAGTCGTGGGACTTTTACTAGGATAGAGATATCTAATAGTTGTTATTTTATACACTATTCGATGGCAGTGTCATCAAGCTGATATAGACGAACAGCTTGTCTATAGCCAGCCTGATGGCAGTGTGGAACCACTCTGAAACCTTTATGCTTACATTAGAATATTTGCGCGTCAAGAAGAAAAAAGTATGCCGTAGCCCTTACGGCCGAAGGGATTCCATCAGATAAGATACACAGATACGGTTTTGCTTTCAAGGGCAAGGAGGCGCTGATTGGCGGAAAATGATGCTGCCGCTTACCCGAAAAAATGTTCCTCCAGCATCAGACACCAGCAGTGGTAGATCGGCAGGTGGAGCTCCTGCACCATGTATGTCTCTGTCTCGGGCGCCCTCACAATGACGTCGGCGGCGGAAGCGAGTTCCCCGCCCCCCGCCCCAGAAAGGCCTACCACCTTAATGCCCATGGCCCTTGCGACTACGGCGGCGTTCAGTATGTTCTCGCTGTTCCCCGACGTGGATATGCCGAGGAATACGTCCCCCGCCTTCCCATAGCCGTACAGTTGCTGCGCAAACACGCCGAGGCCGTCGACGTCGTTGATGTATGCCGTCGTCAGCGCCTCGTGTGCCACAAGCGGGATGGCGGGCAGACCGCACTCAAGTTTTTTGGCAAGCTGCGCGCCCCTTGCCGGATCTGCGCTGATAAGCTTATGGTAAAATTCAGAGCTTACAGGCCTTGGCATTTTAAATCTTTTCATCAATTCTCCTGCCATATGCTCGGAATCCGCGGCAGAGCCACCGTTTCCAGCTATGAGGAGTTTCCCGCCCTGTTCGTAAGCACCCTCCATTACAAGATATGCCTCCGTTATATCATCCCTGCATTTTTCAAGCGCAGGGTATCTGTCAATCAGTAGTTCCATATGTTTTTGCAGTTTTGTATCAAGCGTTCTCATACTGTCCACAATTATCCTTTCCGTTTAATATCCTGTCCACAAGCTCACACAGCGATGCGCCTGTTAAGTCAGCGCCCGGCCTGTCCTGCGGTTTCTCACTGCATGAGTTGTCTGTGCTTATCAGCCCCGTATGGCAGCCCGCGTTTTTCCCCGCCATGACATCGGTCTCACTGTCGCCCACCATCCATGATTCCGACAGGTCTATGTTAAAGTCCTTTGCCGCCTTTAACAGCATCCCCGGCTTTGGTTTCCTGCATCTGCAGTCAAATTTGAGCCCTGCAACCTCGCCCTCATATCCGCTGTCAGGATGGTGCGGGCAGAAATATATGCCGTCAAGATACGCGCCCTTTTCGCCGAGCAGTGTCTCCATTTTATTATGTATCTCCGCCAGCTCCCCAAAAGTAACCTCACCGCGCGCCACTACGGGCTGGTTGGTCACCACTATGGCAAGGAAGCCTGACTCATTTATCCTTCTTACAGCCTCCGCCGCATCCGGAAGCAGCTCAAACCCGTCTATGTCCCTCAGGAAGCCCTTATATACATTTATGGTCCCGTCGCGGTCAAGGAATACTGCCTTCTGTCTGCGTGACAGGTTCTTCGACACAGCAATTCCAGCTTCATAGTCACGGCATACGGCATAAAACCTTTCAGGGGTTCCCATATCCTTTACATATTCGGGGCTGTCGTATGCGTACATCCTCCCGCTTCCCGCAAGGGGCTTCAATATGTCCCTGTCAAGGTCTGTTTTTCCGTCAGGCACTATGGTGCTCTCATTTCCGTTTGTTCCGGCATTATCCACTGAAATCTTTCGGCTGTCAGCAAGCGCCTCCATATATTCGTCAAGCACTGATTGTCTAATCACATGTATGCCCGCATTCACGCGGTTTTTGTACCATTTCGGACGGCTGTCCTCCTTTGAGAGCCACTGCGTGACCGCGCCGTCTTCAGAGGTTATGACGAGGCCGCTGTCATACGGGTGGGAATTGGGGTGTGTGAACAGCGTCACGTCTGCGTTCTTAGTTTCGTGCGCATTGACAAGCCTTTTAAAATCAATGTCAAAGACAGAATCCGCATTCAGCAATAGAAAGGAATCATCAACACTACGCGCCATTTCCCCCCGCAGGCGGAACAGCGCCCCCGCATTCCCGAGCGGCTCTTTTTCAAAGTAATATGAGATATGCGCGCCGAAACGGCTCCCGTCGCCAAAGTAATCCATAATCTTTCCGCCCATATGGCTTACCGTGATTATGATGTCCCTGAACCCCTGCGCGCGCAGGCATTCTATTTCCCTTTCAAGGACAGGCTTGCCGCATACTGGGATGAGCGGCTTGGGGATGTCTCCCGCGATACCCGCGATGCGTGTCCCCCTGCCGCCCGCCATGATTACCGTCAGCATGATGCCTCCTCCTCCCAGGACTCGGGCGTATAGTGGAGCACCCTTGCGCCGCCGTCCTCAAACCTGAAGGGCACATGGAGCAGGCCTGACATTGCATTCATCAGGCTCTTCCTGCGCTCGGGGCGCACATAGAATATGAGAAAACCGCCTCCGCCGGCTCCGAGCAGCTTTCCACCGAGTGCGCCCGCTTCAAGTCCCTTCCGGTAAAGGGCGTCAATGCCCTCGGTTGATACGGCAGAGCCTATCCCCCGTTTAAGCTTCCATGTGTAGTCAAGGAGACGCCCGAACTCGTCAAGGCTGGAATGCCTGTCCGTCAGGACTTTTTCCGCCTCACCGACAAGCCCATGCATTTCCTTAAGCTGCGGCAGCTTTGCCCTTATATCAAGTCCGTTTGCCTTCTGAACCTCTGATGAAAAACGGGTAAAGCCCGTAAAGAACATGGCGAGGCTGTCATTGAGCGCCTCCTTCCTTTCGGGCGAGATGATGACGGGCGACACTTCATACCCGTGCGCGTTGAAGTCTATGCGGTTGAGCCCGCCGTAGGAGGCGGCTATCTGGTCCTGCCAGCCGCCCGCCTCCCCGCACAGGACACGCTCGAGATAAATCGCGTCGTCTGCAAGCTTCCTTTTGTCCGCATACCTGCCCTTCAGCGCATAGAAAGCGTTGAGCATCCCCACTGCAAAGGAGCTGCTCGTGCCGAGCCCCGAGCGTGCGGGAAGGTCTGCCTCATAGTTCAGGCGCAGTTCATGCATGTCCAGCATTTCCATGGCGCTGCGTATGAGAGGGTGGACTATGTCAGAGGCGTTCTTTACGCGCTCTATCCTTGAATATACAAGCTCGGTGCGGTATTCAAAGAAGCGCGGGAGATGGCGGGCGCTTATGTAGCAGTATTTGTCAAAGGTGGTGGAGAGCACTGCGCCGCCGTATTCCCTGAAATATTCCTCCATGTCTGTGCCGCCGCCGAAGAAGGACATGCGGAATGGCGTCTGGGTGATTATCATTGGATATTCCTCCTGTTTTGTGAGAAAATAAAAAATCCCGGTTTAAGGCTTCAACTGCGTGATGGACAATTTCATACCTTATACCAGGATTTTTTTCGTGTTTTATAATTATTTATTTTTCAGTGACGATACATGGAGGCTCATTTACTGTGAAATAGTGCGCAGCGGTTATTTCCCGCCGATGAGCACTTCCTTTCCTTTAAAAGCAAAGCCGTATTTGTGTATCCTGTCTGTTGGGATTCCTTCAGCCGTAAGGGCTGCGGCGTAATTTTTTTCCTCTATCTGTTTCAGGGCTTCATCCAGGGTGTCGTCAAGGGATTTGTCGCGGCGCTTATTGAAGACCTTAAATTCTATTATTATGGCGTCGCCGCTTTCGTCCCTGGGTTTGAGCATCACGTCATACCTGCCGAAGCCGCTCTCGCGGTTTGATGTTATCACGTACCTGTCCTTAAGCTCCACTGTAAGCCCTAGGACAAGGCCATGATAAAAGCGCTCCGGCTGCGTGCGTCCCGAGGCATTGCCGCCTGTGTCAAAGCTGCTGAATATTTCCTCCGATATGCTGTTCATGTATTCATTCATTGCATCTGTATCTCCGGCAATCAGCGCCCTGACGAATTCGCCATAATCGGAAGTTGTCCTGAACCATCCCTTAATCATCTTTTCAAACATTATGCGTACTTCATGGTTTGTAAGCGCAAGTTCATATTCCTGGCTGCTTTCTACCACGCCTTCTTTGTATCCTGTGTACTTATTGACGCGCAGATAGCCTGACGCGAGCATAAGGCTCCAGAGTGTCTCCGCGCTGCCGTCAAGCTGGCTGTAGACAAGCTGCTCGTCTATGTCAGTTGTGATTGTGCCGCCGTTGAGAAGCCCCTCAAAGAGTTTCTTGACATCCGCCTTCGCCTCACGGACGAGCTTGTTTATAAGGCTGTTTGCGCTCGTGTCCGCCCAATAGCTGGTGAATTTTTTACTGTCAAGATAATTGATTATGGACCATGGATTGTAGATGTCGGTAATGCTGCCAAATGTGAAACCATCGTACCACCACTTTACGCCTTTCTTGTCCTCCAAGCCAAACTCATCCATTGCGCTGAACACTTCCTGTTCGGTAAAACCGAACGCATCAGAGTATTCATCTGATGTAGTAGTAATCACCTTTAAGTTGTTCAGGTCAGAAAATATCGACTCCTTGCTCACTCTGGTAATGCCAGTCATTATGCCGCGTTCAAGCCATGGATTAGTCTTAAATGTGGAGTTGAACATGCTGCGCGTGAAAGCTACAAATTCATCCCAATATCCATCTACATATGCCTCCTGCATTGGAGTGTCGTATTCATCAAGGAGGACTATGACATTCCTGCCATAATACCTGTGCAAAAAGTCGCAAAGCTGGTTGACTGCCATAGGCGCGTCAAACGCGGTCATTTCACCCATCATTTTTTCATAATATTCCTTTTCGTACTTTGACAAAAAAGGGCAGTCCATAAGAAAGCGGTTTTGTTCAAAAAGCTTTTTGAGCAGGCTGCATATGCGTTTTACCGCGTTTTGATACGAAATCTCCTTTATATTTGCAAAGCTAAGGCTTATCACGGGGTAAGTTCCCTGAAGCTGTCTGTATTTTTCGTCTTCCCAAATGCTGAGCCCTTCAAAAATCCCGCCGTTTTCGGCATACTGTACCGAGAAGAATCTCTCTACCATGCTCATAGTGATGGTCTTCCCAAAACGCCTCGGTCTGGTGATGAGCGTGACGCTGTCGCCGCTTTCCCACCATTCCTTTATGAAAGCAGTTTTATCCACATAAAAGTAGTTGTTTGATATGATTGTTTCAAAATCCTGTATGCCTATGCCTACTGTCCTTGCCATGCTTATTGACCTCCGATAAAAACTGATTGGAATGGATGCGGAACGTTGACGCAGCCTGTACGTTTAATAGTATTTCATGACTTCTTCGCGGGTGCAGCCTGCGTATTCTTCGTTTTTAATGACCGCACTATAGACATTTTCAAAATCGGGAAGGAACACTTTCAACGATCTCACCAGTGCTGCCAACCCTTTCTTCTCGCCAATTTTCTCGCCAATTTTCTCGCCAATTTTCTCGCCAACTTTCTTGCCAGCCTTTTCGCCTTCCTCCCTTGCAATCCGCCTTACCTCCTGCACGTCGTAGCCTTTAAAGTTTGCAAAAAGTTCTCCCACCTTGCGCTCCTTTACCTGATCCGCAAACCTCCTCGCCTCATCCATGGGAACGCTGAGCTTTGCCAGCAGGATTTCTACTATCTGTCCTATTATTCCAAGCAGATATTCCGGCGTCTGCGCCGTTACTTTTTCAAGGTATTCCGAAGGCACTTCGCTCTGCAGCGCAGCGAAGTCCTCTGAGCCATGGAGCTTATTCAGCATCATTATCAGCGAAAGCTCGTCCGCTTTCTCCATCAGCCTGCCGTTGGTGTACTCGTTTAGCTGTACCATAATGCAGCGGTAGTCAGGAATATATTCACCCAGAGTATCGCTGAGGAGTATCCTCTCATGCAGGCTTATCGGCGCAGTCCATTTGCCGATGCCCTCATAGTACACTATGGGCAATACTGGCGGATAGCGGAAATCCTTGGTCTTGCTGATACCATGACGCATACGCTCCTGCTCCTTCTCGTAGTCCTCCCAGATGAATGCCATGTAGCGGAATATCTGCATAGTTACATTATAATCCACATATGACTTATGTTCAATAAGGGAAACTATGTAAAATGGAGTTTTTTCTTCCTTTATACGGATTTTCTTCACTACGTCCGAGTCCCTTTCCTCAGTAAACATATGCACGAAGCGCTCTGTCTCATCTTCGATATCTTCAGGCTGTACATTGTGCAACAGCGGGATGTCCACATAATCCCGCAGGAACTGCGCACATAAAATCGGATCGTCAAAAATGATTTTTGCGGAACTGTCCCTGAGTTGCGTGTTGTCTTTGCTGATTGCGCCTTTTTCTCTTTCTGTCAAATTAAATGTCCTCTCTTTCCGCATTGCTGTTTATGCATATACTTTGCTGATTTCATCTGCTTTGACTTGTCATTAGGCTTTCGCGGCACTTTCTGTTATGCAGCAAACTTGCGTTCTAATATAGATTATCATGCAAACAAATGTTTGTCAACAGTTTTCAGAGGGAAAAATATTTTCCTAATATAAAGTATGAAATTGTCAAGGTGCAGTTCTGCGGTTATCACCCCGCAGCTATATCTAAACACGCAAATATTTACTTTTTTAGAAACTGCGCGATTAAATCTATTTTGACAACAAGGTGCGTTACTGTATAAAATATTAATAAATAAAATAGCTGATTCTCCCCAAAAAGCTCTGATTTACGAACATACAAGCAGAATTTCAAGTTAAATTTACTGTCAAATTCTTCCACCATTTCAATATCCGCTGCCAGAAATTGACAGTAAAAAAATCCTTCATACCCTCTGGACAATAATGCCAATACCAAAACAAACCAGCCGGAAATCATGAAATACGACTGCATATGTTCCGAATGTCATAGTCACTATATAGCACAGCCGCATAAACAAAAATTTTTTATTATGATAATGAAGGTAATATTCTTGAATTTTATATGCTGTTGTTTTTTTACAAATCCACGTTCTAAAAAGGTCATCATTCGTTCACTGATTACGTATATTTTGAGGTAATTCTTTTATTAAACATAAATATCTCTTTATAATAAAGCGCATCATATTCCTCCATATGTGATTATAACCATAACCACCTGTCTGCTTGCTTCTGTCAAGGTGAAAAAGCATTACAGTATCATCGGAAACGGCCTCCATGGAGGATGTCCAATGTACATTCATTTTTTTTAGAATTTTCCGCTGCTTTTTTATATTAAATATATCTAAGTATTCATTAATGCCTCCCATACATAAGTATGGATATTTCCTTATGCCGAAATCATGTTCAAGGCATAAATAGGCAAAAAAAACATAATATTCAAAACAGTCCCACGTATTAAATATTTTAGCTTTATCAAACTTTTCCAGCCATGTAAAAAATCCATGAAGATATTCGCATTTATACACCTGCAGTTCGTTAAACCAGAAATTATACTTATATGTTCCTAACGCTTTTCTCAGCTTTTTATTGTAATAAAGCCCCATAGCCTTGTAGCAATTGCGCATTATGAAGAATCCATCAGGAGACAAATTGGCGGCTAGCATGCTCCTTGAATCCCATATCTTTTTCGCCAGTTCGCCAGCATCAAAATTCTTAATGAAGCATGCCTCGCAGTCGACCAGTATTATGTAATCATAGTCATTCATATATTTTTCCAGACCGTATATTTTCTTGGTGACAGCTTTTGCAGTGTATTGATCCATTTCTGCCGGAAGGATTGCGTATTTTAGCTTTTCACCATCGCAGTTTTCGCTTACTAATAATTCAAATCTGTTTTTCTGTTCCTCATTGGAAAAAATAAAGATAAGGTCACTGTTGATTCCATGCTCAAGCTTGCTTTTATATAAATTCAAAGCCAGTTCAAAATGATTTTTCATATCATATAACGGACATACAAACACAGCATTATCCATTTTAATGACTACCTCCACGCTCTGCTTTATTGACGGACAGTATTTATATGAAACGGCGCTTTCAACCGCGTTTCCACCTTAAAAATATTTCAAGGTCCTCAGGCGTTCCAATCCCATGCATCCTTTTGCCGATGTTTTTAAAAACAATCTTTTTCCCACCGCCAATCATTTCATTATATACCGGGGCTACATAAAACTCATTATTAACACGCACATTCTTTTCTATCATCTGTTTGGCATACTTTACAAAATCTGCACCCCTGCTGTAGTTATAAATCCCGACCGTCGCTTCATTTGAGATCACTTCTTTTTCCCTTACAAGCGTAACATACCCGTCACTGTTATATTTAATAAAACTCCATTTAGGATCGTCTGCGGGCATTGTCATGATGAGTCCATCGTTGTCCTTTATGGCATCAAGATAATCATCTATGCATATGTCCACATACTGGTCACTATTTGCTATCATAAGCGGACTATCGTTATCAATGTATTTTTCAGCCAAAAGGACTGTACATGCAGCGCCGTCAGTTATGTAGCTTACTGTTACCACTGCGCAGTTTGGCGCTATTTTCTCAAGTTTTTCTGCCAGATTGTATTTTTCAAGATGTTCCTGCTGGCAGATATATATAAATCTATGCTCACATTTCGGAGTAAGGTTTTTCGTGACGCATTCTATCATCGGAATACCGTTTACATCTATGAGCGGTTTGGGAAGTTCATAACCAGCCTGTGCGAACCTGCTTCCGCGTCCTGCCATAGGAATTACTATATTAAGCATAAAAGTCCCCCTTAAATTTCATATTTGTCGTTATTGACGCCCGGCAGTTTTACCACGACATTTTCAGCATCTGTCAGAGCCAAAAAGTCTGTTGCCTCCCCAGGCTCCATTATTATAATGTCCCCTCTTGTATATGGCACTCCGTTCATTTCTACCGTCCCATTGATAACGACCGTAATCTCCGTCGCTATCTTATGGTAATGCCTGTTCTCATATGTGCCTGCGCTATAAGACTTTACCGCTACTTCGACATCATTGGTTTTATAAAGCGTCGGTTCAAAATTGCCTACAAACCAGCCTTTCGTCATATCCTTGATTTTTGCTGTCTTCACTGGCATATGCCCTCCTCGTATTCCTTGATCTTGGCTGGCGAATAGAATGAATGATAGTGCTCTTTTGGTATGTCGTAATAGCCGATTTTTTTCCCTAAAAGTATCAATTCATTTATTGAAGCGGAAATATAAAATCTGCCATCCAGACAGTTGTCTTTTTCGATAGCCTTTTTTGCAGCCTCCACAAAGTCCGAGCCTTTTCTGTAGTAATAAAATCCGGCAATGGCGTTCTGTGAAAGCGGTCGTTTCTCCGCTACCTCTACAACTTCCTCGCCCTGTTTGAACGCGTAGCTCCAGCGAGGGTGTATGCTTGGAAAAGTAATTACTCCTGCGTCAAACTCCTGTTCTTCAAAATATTTTAAAACATTACCATAATCAACATCTATCGTCTGGTCACAATTTGCAATAATGAGCGGCGTATCATCGTTGATATAATCAACCGCCATCAGGCAGGTGCACAGAGCTCCCGCGGTCTGATTTTGTAATGATATTACTATGCTTGAAGGTGATAAAATTTTAGCAGAAGCGTCTATGTGAAATTCGTTGCAATTTTTTTTGTCAAAAATAAATATGTAAGTCTTCGAATCCAACCCTGCATAATTATCGATCAACATTTCAAGCATTGTTTTGCCTTTTACTTCGATCAAAGGCTTTGGGAAAAAACTGCCTTCAAAAAAGGATGAATGCCCCATTGAGGGAATAAGAATATTAATCATTGATGCCTCCATTAATTTTATTTATAAGGTTTTTGATTTTATCATAATTAACATCATATGTCGTTGCAACCTCTAAAACAGTTGCGCCGCTTGCCTTTCCTGCCTCAATGCCATTTGGGTTGTCCTCTACGACTATACATTCTGCCGGCTCCAGACCAAAGCTTGAGATAGCCAGCCGATACATTTCAGGATCCGGCTTTGCATTCCTTACATCCTCATTTGAAACGATCATATCAATATAGCCAATCAGCCCGGATTTGTTCATCATCAGTTCTATTGTTGAGCGTATGGAATTAGAGCAGACCGCTATTTTATATCCCTCGTTATGCAGTCTGGAAAGGGCATATTCGTGCTGGAATACCGGATGGCACTTTTCATATATGAGCTGTATTGTATACTTCTGTTTCATTTGATTGACAAATGCATGAAGCTGTTCCGGAAGGTAATAACGCTTGCTAATCAGCTTTAGCTTAACAGCGGTGGGAAGCCCGTCAAAAGTATTCAAATGGTCATACCTGTTTATTTCTATTCCAAATAATCCAAGCGCTTTATTCAGTGCCTCATAATGCCAGTCTTTGGCATCGATCAGTACGCCGTCCATATCAAAAAGAACTGCCTTAATCATATTTACCATTTCCTCCCAAGTCAGCTAAAATATTCCCTTGCTTTTTCAGGATAATCCGTACACAGAAAAACCTTTGAAAAATCAATATCCCAATTCTTTAGATTATGCCAAAACAGCTCGTAGTCCTTTTTTCCATGCAGTTCGGGCGAGACAAGGCACACTTCCTTGCCATATGAAATATGCTTCTTCAAAAGTTCCTCTGTAATCCAGTCGGTGCTTTCAAACCCGTCTATCCACACTCCTGCTGATTGCCCATACATTACAGGTGTAACTTCATACTCGCTTTGGCGTGTAAAGAATCTCAGTCCCTCTTTTTCAAACTCGACCATCTGCGGGACAGACATATCAAACAGAAAATAATTATTAATGTGGTATTTCTCAACATAATGTTTGAGATGTCCTTTTAATCCGTCTGCTTTGATGTTTATGGCAAAGCAATATTTGTCCCCATATGCAGAAAGCAGTTTGAAAACTTCCTGAACATCTTGGGATGATTTGTCGGCAACGTCATGTGAGATAACCACATGCCCCATGTAATCACGAACATCCGATTCAAAACCAAAGCCTCTTTCCAGGGCGCTTTTAAGTGCCAGTGGCGAATTACATAAAATATCTTCATTCCAAAATCCACGGTGTGCTAAAATATGCATATGACTTATTCCTTCCATTGTATATTTTTAAATTATTTTCTAGCATAGGATATATGAAAGTCGTCGGTTTTTTTGAATTTGGCAACAGATTCTTTTTATCTTTAATGCCGTCTTTGATATCATTTGTGAAATAATTGTGCAGTTATCTTATTAACAAGCTGCTTAAACAGCTTGTCTTTCACTATGAACCATATTATTGCAAAATATATAACTGCACCTAAAACTGTCTGTAAAAGGGTTATGAGTATATTGTTAAACCCGTATCTGTCCATCAGCATCCCAAAGGCAATAATGCAGAATCCCATGATAACAGCAGCTGCTAAGTCCTTCAAAAGAAAGGCAAAAACATGCTTTAGCCGAATGTTTTTTCTAATAAAAAATAAATGCAGGGCAGTAACTGCTGTTTCGGCAGCTATTGTCGCAACAGCGGCTCCAACAGAAGAGCACATGGGAATCAGAATACAGTTTAAAACAAAATTAACCGCAGCTCCTACAATAACCGCCAAAGTCCCTTTATTGTGCTGTTTTGTTGGACTAAGCACTCCCATTCCTGCCATGTTGCTTAACGGAATAATCAGTATCACAAGTGAATATATCTTCATCAATAACGCAACTTTATCGTACCCGTCTCCAAAAAACCATGGCACAAAATAATCAGAAACCGCGATTATGCCAACGCAAAGCGGACATGATATTAGAATAATAAACTCAAATGCCTTTGTTACTGTGCTCCCAATATTCTCTATACTGCCTTTGGCATATTCAGCTGATATATGCGGATTTAACACACTTCCAAGTGATGTGATTAAAAGCATACATATACTTATAATCCTTGTCGTCTGTTCATAATACCCATTTTCAGACATATCTTTCGCTATTATACCAAGCATTGACTTGTCCAGAATGTTATAAATTTGAATTGCTACGACAGGTATAAAAAGTTCTAATATTCCTCTAATATTATCAAATGGTCTGATTTCGCGAATGGATATCCGCATAAGTCGACCAGGCAGGTAAAACCATAGGGAAATATTTCCTACAAGAATGACTATGACTTGTATTGCTGTGTATAGCGCCAAATCTTCCTTTGTCTTAACAAAAGCGAATATCAGAATAACTCCCAAAACCTTCGCGACCATATTTCTGAATACTGTTATGCCAAATTCTTCCAGCCCTTGAAAGAACCAGCTTATGTCAAAAAAAGAGTACAGAAGAACTATTCCCTGTATAATGGATATCTCATTATATTCATGACATAAACTCAGATATAGCAGGTAGCAGGGCAGTACCGCCGCAGTCAAAATAAGTTTTAGGCACTGCACCTCGCCAAAAATAACGGAAATCCCGCGTCTATCATGCTGGTGGTATGCCGTTTCCCGTATGCCGTACATGTTTGTCCCTAAAACGGCAAAAATTGAAAAATACGATACAATGGAGCTTGTATAGCTGAAAATACCCACATTTTCAGCTCCAAGTACACGTGAGATATACGGTGCTGTAATAAGCGGAACTATAACAACCAAAACTTGATATATGGTATTGTATAAATAGTTTTTTATGAATTTTGATTGCATAATTGTTTCTTTCCTGTATATAACATAAATGCTTTTACCTTTCAGAAAATTAATTTCCAAACCGCTTTGAGTCTCTTTTTAAGTATTTGACCTACATGTGTATGTTTAATACCATTTTCTATTCCACGCAATATGAATGTCATAATTAAAACAGCCTCCCATCCATTAAAAAAACCAGTCATGTTCTCCCGTAAATGAATAAGTTAATTCACGCGGTCTGTTGCCTATAAATTTGGCAGGTACCCCCCCCCAGTATGTGAATTGAGGAACACATTTTGTCAGTACGGCACCTGCAGTCACAACGGCACCTGTTTCTATAATGCTCCCAGGCAAAATAATTGTATTACTGCTCACCCACGCCCTGTCATAAATATAAACTGGTTCACTTACATAAGAAAACTCAGGTGAATTTACTGAATGTTGCGCTGTCCAAATGCGCACTTCACTAGACAAATTGACATTTTCGCCAATGTATAATCCACCGCGCCCATCTAATATGCAATCATCACCTATTATTGTATTAGCGCCTATATGTATTTTATAAGGTGCTCGAAAAATGCATCCTTTGTAGATTACTACATTATCTGCAATATCAATATTAAAAACATATTTGTAAAAAAACATTCTTAACCAATGGCAGGGCATTTTTGATATTTTATCCATATAGTACTTAATCATACCGTTAATTACATGACCGACAGTATCCTTATATTGTTTTTTGTATAACGGTCTGTATTTTTCAAAATTGTTAGTAATATTACAATTAGATTTTTCTGCCTTTTTTTTGATGCTGCAAAAAGCATATATAAGAATTAATCCCAAAATCCACAGAATAATTTTGATTATCTCCCAAATAATCACAATATATATAATTAAGAAAATATACATGCGCCTCCTTAATAATTCAAATATAAGATTACATGAATTGCTTTTTTAATTCCGGATTTCCTTTTGAGCATATAAGGTAAAACGATTGCTTTCTGCAATAGAAAAATATGTATCATGCAGTGTATTATAATCTTCATCTTTACCTATGGTTAAATATGCTGTTTCAGGCACACTGCCAAGTTCCTCTATCCCTCGTACCTTTATGGGTATATCTGGCAGTAAAAATTGAATATAATCAATATATATCATAGTCCAAGAATTAGTCTGCTCTCCATGCAAGAAATATACTTCTGCTTCAGGATCTATTTTATTGATCATTTGACTAATTAAGTAATCATTTGAGGAAATTTGATATTTATAAGTATTTATATTACTATTATCATATCCACAATACAGCCACATGCATATAGCAATGAAAATTACACTGCCATTTTTTATAGGCTTAGGCATGATATACAGAAGCACTTCCATCAAAACAGCTATAGCAATTATTTTAACAGAAACGATATAAGAAAAATTTTGATTTGCATACCTGCCATTGCTATACATCAACGATACAATTCCTGAAACATTATTAGGGAATAACTCTTTTAATTCAAAATACATAACAGCTAAATATACTAATATGGCACTTGTAATATGAAACACTATAATCGCATAAAATTTTAAGTTGTGCAAACGCTTTCTATAGTTTATAAATTCTAAAAAACCAAATAAAATTATAGGACCAGTCAAGATGTCAGTATAACGTCCATAAATTAATGTATCCAGTCGTCCTTGGCTAATATCAATCATATAAATACTGCTAATGACTACAGTTGCAAGATATGACAGCAGTACAAAAAAAGCTATAATATCTGTTATTTCCCAATTTTTGTCTTTGTTTCGTATAGTCTTATACAAATTTATACTTTTTTTAATCATACTGATAAATCCCCAGTATGCAATAAAAAAAGTAGAAGCCCCAATATAAAAAATACGACCAATAAAATTCAAGAAAAATAAACACAATCCACGAATCGAAAACAAAAGCTCCAATTTTCCTAACTGTCCAGAATAATCATTTACGGAAACCAACTGTTCATTTATATATACTTTATTCAGCAAAAAATTCTTGACCATAAATGAAAATGCAAATATCACCAAAAAGGGAAGCATAAAATGTACAATTTTTCTTGATTTTTCTTTATTGAATAAAACCATAGTAGTTATAACAGCTACACAAATACATATACCGATACATCTCATGTGTACTAAGTACGTATATATTGTAGCAGCTCCGAGTGCCAAAAGAATTGGTACACTCGTTTTTATAATACACTTGCTTAACAACCAAACTATTAACCATACCATAACTACCAAAGCAATTTCACTTTGACAAGTTTGACTTTGGAAAATATTATTTGAATAAAGCGTAATGGCGAAAGTACAAAATAGTAATTTATTATGGCTTTCATAAGGAAACCATTTCTTTGCACAACTATATGCCAAAATAAAACTTCCTACCAAAAACAATGCATTTAAAGATATTGCCATTTTGTATAATATAGCAGGATTATGGGTAATCCAAAAAAGTGGAGCCAGAAACAAACTCCAGCCATAGGAATAATAGGGGTTTAAGCTTGCAACCCCACTCCAATCAAGTCCCACAAAGGATGCTGCATTAGCCCAATAACCAAATTCATCACCTACAACATATATTAAATTTAATTTTCGAATATTTAATAACACAAAAAACAAAATAATGATGCTGAAAAACAAAATTCGATACCATTCTGCATTTTTTATTTTAAAATGTAAAAAATTATTCATATGTTCCTCTAAATAAAATGACACATAACATCTATAAGAATATCTATTTCTCAAACCATTGATAAAAGTCTAAAGGCTGTATCACAATACCTGATACATTATTTTTTCCGTCCTTATATGCTTTTTTTAAAATCTTACAACGCACAACACGCCGTCCTTTATATCTTGGCAAAATCAGGGCACACATCTGTTTCTTTATGATTCTTCCCCCAAATATAATGTCTGCAAGCTTCCCCCTCAATATATTTGCCTGAAATTTATGTACAAACAAAATCCGATTTCTAATAGCATAATATTCTTTCCACCATTCTTTCGGATTTGATTTTTGCTTAATTGAAAGCGGATCGCGATGATTAATGATAGCATTTTTGATTAATAAAACATCAAATTGCCTTGAAATCCGATATGTGTACTCTAAATCATCTCCATATATAAACAAGCTGCCATCTGCAACCCCCAATTTTTTTACGGCATTTTTAGAAATAAGAGGACCTACAAAAGCGTTGGCATCTATTTTGGTTACTTCTTGAAGTTTTGATACATCTTTTACAACAGGTATATCCTTTGTTAAAAGCTTTGATACTTTTTTGTGATGATAAAGCTGGTATTTATTTAAATCAATTCCATAAATTAATGGAACCAAGCAGCCAATATTATCATTATATTGTTGATAATATAACAGATTTTCCAAACACGTTTTTGAAGGATATGCATCATCATCCATCAGCCAGTACCAATCTGGATTAAATTTCTCCAGAGCATACTCCATGCCTGCCTGAAATCCTCCGGCACCTCCTGTATTTGTTTCCATACGGATATGAATAATTCTGCTGTCTAATTTAACTATTTTGCGAATCTGATTTAAATGTTCATCAGAGCTATCATTGTCAACAATGATAATCCAATCTATAACATGGCTTTGTGTAAGCAATGCCTCAACAGTTTGTGCCAACGTTTTTGAGCCATTATAAGTTACTGTGATTGCAACAACCAATTTTATTACCTTCTTTATTATCTCATTATTTGTAATGCCTTTTTAATAAATAACTCCACATTATAAGCTGCAATAGATATAGTCAAAGTTTTTTGTGACATAAAATACTCACCTTTTATTTTTAATGCATTTTTAAATAAGTTATTACACGAAATTGTTTTTGTTTTACTATTCTAATGATTGAAAAAGCGAGTCGAATAAAAGTTCTTGAATTTATTTCATCTTTTTAGAAATCAAAACATATAGCGAATATGCCGTTAATCCTAAATATGCATTCTCATCACAATTAAAATACTTATCAAATTCTATAATAGAAGTTGACATTCCTGTATATTCTTCAACAATCTCGCAAATATCATTTCCCCAATCATAAGTAACCAAAGAGCCCCCTTTTTTGTCAATTGGATTCCCATGATATATTTCTGGAAGTATTGGATATCTTATACCGTTTTCTAATTTAATTCTAGGAACAGTCTTTTTTAAAGGATTATCTATGGGCACTGTAAAAATGTGAAATCCCCCTGGTTTTAACACTCTCTTTATTTCATTGAAAGCAGCAAACGGATTATTTATATGCTCAAATACATCTTGTGTGATAAATATATCAAATAATTCATCTTCAAATTTTAGTTCTTCAAGATTCTGGTTTGTGCAATTGTCTGATATATTTTCCCCTAGTTCCTTATTTTCATAGAAAAAAGAATAAGTATAATTTTTACAGTTCTTTTTTAATGTCTTGTATATACCCCCCCCCCCCCCC
>CANQSB010000018.1 GCA_947626435.1 uncultured Lachnospiraceae bacterium
GAGAAACAGAAAGGAGTTGTTATGTTGGCTAACAACGCATACGGTATTGATTTAGGTACCAGGACAATCAAAATCTACAATTCGCACAGTGATAACGTTACAGTAGAAAAAAATATGATAGCTATCGAGGACAAGAAAAATCTTTTTGCATACGGTGATTCAGCATTTGATATGTTTGAAAAAGCGCCGTCAAATATCGAAATTTCCTATCCGCTCTGTAATGGAGTAATAGCGGATATAAAAAATATGCAGATGCTTTTGAGGAACTTTATTCTTGACAGCTGCAAGGGGGCGCTTAAGCCTGCCGAGTTTTACATCGCGGTGCCCTCGGATGTCACAGCCGTTGAAAAGAGGGCGTTTTCAGACCTGGTAAAGGACGCCAATATAAAGGCGAAAAAGATAATGCGCGTCGAAAAAGCGGTAGCCGACGGCCTTGGCCTTGACATAGACGTCAAAAACGCGCAGGGCATTCTGGTGGTAAATGTAGGCTTCCACACTACAGAAATATCAATCCTTTCGCTTGGAGGCATAGTGCTTAGCAGGCTCATAAAGGTAGGCGGGCAGAAATTTGACGAGTCAATCAAAAATGCTATCCGCAAGGAGTTCAGCCTTATAGTAGGCAGCAAGACGGCGGAAGCGGTAAAAATATCGCTGCGCGAGCTCGAGGAGGAGAACAAGGGCGCTATCGTATACGGCCGCGACATCGTGACAGGGCTTCCCATGGAAAAGGAAATACCTACTGATTTAGTCAGCGAATGTATGCTTGAAAACTTTAACGTAATCATAGACAATATCCGCGTTATCCTGGAGAGGACTCCGCCTGAGCTTTCAGCCGACATATTCAGGCGCGGAGTGTACCTTACGGGAGGCGCGTCGCAGGTGGCGCATCTTGCGGAGCTTATCGCAAAGGGCACAGGCTTGAGGGTGAATGTCAGCGAAAATCCCGTATCGGGCGTAGCATTGGGACTTGCCAAGATAATCAAAGATGACAATTACAAATCAGTCGCTTATTTAGAAGGAACGGGGCGCTGATACAGATGAGTCCGGTAGTAAAAAGAAAGAGAAAGAAATTCTCTATACCAAGCAAATATCTGCTTTTGATTTTGACCTGCGTGTGCGTATCACTTATGGCAATAACTTTTTTTACAGAATATTCGCCGTCAACCGTCAACAGGCTGGCAGGCTATATCATCGTACCGTTTCAGGAAGGCGTAAGCCGCGTCGGTACTTGGATTTCTGTAAGAGTGGACGAGCTTGGCGAGCTGAGGGTGGTGCTTCAGGAAAATCAAGAGCTCAAACAGCAGATAGCAGACCTTACAGTGGAGAACACGCAGCTTCAGCAGGATAAGTACGAGCTTAACAATCTCCGCGAGCTGTACCAGCTTGATACGCAATACAGCGGCTATGACAAGGTGGGTGCGCGTGTGATAGCGCGTGACAGCGGCAACTGGTTTCATGCCTTTACAATAGACAAGGGCACTGACGATGGACTGGCAATAGATATGAATGTCATTGCGGGCGGCGGCCTCGTCGGCAGGATTGTTGACATAGGACCAAATTGGGCAAAGGTAAACGCTGTTATAAACGACGACTCAAACGTCAGCGGCATGGTGCTTGCAAGCTCGGATATACTTATGGTGACAGGTTCGCTGGAGCTTATGCAGAACGGCGTTATAGGCTTTGAGCAGCTTATAGATTCAAAGGAGCAGGTGGAGCTTGGCGACAAGGTGGTGACGTCAAACATCAGCGACAAATATCTGCCAAGTATTCTGATAGGCTATATCAGCGAAATAAACCGGGACGCGAACAACATTACAAAATCGGGGACGATTACCCCAGCAGTTGATTTTGAGCATATAGAGGAGGTCTTGGTAATCCTCAAAACCAAGCAACAGGCTGGTAAGGAATAATAGTCAATGAAAAGGAATATTATACTGTTTTTCGTTATATTTATAAGCTTTATCCTGCAGACCACTGTATTTCAGACCTTCAGCTTTGGCGGAATATCACCTAATCTGTTGATAATCGTTACCGCTTCATACGGCTTTATGTTTGACAAAAAATATGGCATGGTAGTAGGCTTTATATGCGGTTTTCTGATGGATATATTTTACGGCAGCGGGGTGCTCGGTTTTTATGCGCTTATATATCTATACATAGGGGCGGCGAACGGCGCGTTTCATCAGATATTTTACCAGGACGACATTAAGCTTCCGCTTGCGCTTATTACTGCAAGCGACTTTGTATATTCCTTTGTATGTTATGTGCTGCTTTTCCTGCTCAGGGGCAGGTTTTCGATAGGCTATTATTTCAGGAGTGTAATACTTCCTGAGATTGTATACACGATTTTAGTTACGGTATTTTTATATCCATGTATTCTGTTTTTGAACAGAAATGTGGAGGACATTGAGAGAGGTGACAACAGCATTGGTAAAAAGATTTAGGGAGGGTTTGCTCAATCTCATCACGTCAAGGCTTTTGCTGCTGTTTATCATCTTTATCGCCATGGCGGTGGTTTTAGTCTACAGGCTCTTTGACCTGCAGATAGTCCATGGTCAGGAGTATCTTGACAATTTTGAGCTGATGATAGAAAAAGAGCGCGTCATATCGGGTACGAGAGGCAATATTTTTGACCGCAACGGTAATCTTCTGGCATACAATGAGCTTGCCTATTCAGTCACTATAGAAGACGTATTTGAGACGACGACGGGGAGAAATGAAAAAATAAACACCACGCTCAAGCGCATTATCAAGATAATAGAGGACAGCGGCGACAATATTGACAGCTCCTTTAATATAATAATCAATGAGGACGGCGATTATGCGTTCAATGTCGAGGGCACGAGGCTTCTGCGTTTCAAGGCGGACATCTACGGCAGGGCGACGATAGACAAGCTTCTGGTATCGGAAAAAATGGCGTCAGCCCAAGAAATCATAGATTATCTGTGCGGTACAAAGCGGTTTGAGATAGGCGAGTATGAGGTGCTTCCAAACGGCAAAAAGGGCGAAGAATTTTATCCGGCAAAGGGATATACCAAAAAGGAGGCTCTACAGGTTGCGTCCATACGCTACCAGATGAGCCTGAACGGCTACCAGAAATATATCCCTACCACGATAGCGACGGACGTATCGCTTGAAACAGTCGCCGTCATCATGGAAAACGCCAGTGAGCTTACGGGCATTTCCATAAAGGAGGATACCATAAGGCGGTATAATTACCCTTATTATTTTTCGCATATACTTGGTTATACGGGCAGGATAGACACAAACGAGCTTGCTACGCTTTCAGAGCAGAGTGACAGCTATACGTCAAACGACATAGTGGGAAAAAGCGGCATAGAGCAGGTGATGGAGCTTGAACTTCAGGGAAAAAAGGGTTCCGAGACAATATATGTAAACAATCTTGGAAAAGTGATAGAAGCTACGGATTATGTCGAACCGCAGGCGGGCAATGACCTTTACCTTACGATAGATAAAAATCTTCAGGTGGCGATTTACAACATACTTGAGCAGAAAATCGCGGGCATTGTGGTTTCCAAAATCCAAAACATATACAACTATGACCCGGCAACGGCGTCGTCCCGAAGCAATATCATCATACCGATTGACGACGTATATTTTGCCCTGTTCAACAATAACATAATAGATTTCAACCATTTTTCAAGCGAGGACGCATACGATACCGAAAAAGAGGTGTACCTGACATACATTGCCAAGCGTGAAGAGGTGCTTGCAAAGCTGAGAAGCGAGCTTTCGACAGAAAAGACTCCATATGACAAGCTCACAAAGGAATACCAGAATTATGAAAGCTACATCGTGTCAATGCTTACGGATAAGGGAGTGCTGTTAAGCTCGGAGATAAATCAGGAGGACGCGGCATATATAGCATGGACGCAGGACAAAAGCATAAGCCTCAATGAATATTTGACTTATGCGATTTCACAAAACTGGATTGACATTACGAAGCTCACTGTCAATTCGCAGTATTCTGACTCGACGGAGGTCCTTGACAGCATAATCAACTTCATAATAGAAAATCTGCAGGACAATACGCAGTTTACGAAGCGTCTTTATAAGTATATGATAAGCTCGCAGACTGTCACAGGCAGGCAGGTATGCCTCATACTCTGGGAGCAGGACTTGGTAAGCGTCGATGAGAGTAGAATTGACATACTTAAAAACAACAGCAATAATTTAAACGCATATAATTTTATGCTGGATATGATTAAAAATCTGCAGATAACGCCCGCGCAGCTTGCGCTTGACCCATGCCGCGGCTCGTGCGTCGTCACTGACGTAAATACGGGCGAGGTGCTTGCGCTTGTGTCATATCCGGGGTATGACATAAATAAGATGGCAAACGGGGCAGATTCAGAGTACCTTTCGAGGATTTATAACGATTTGTCCACACCGATATGGTGTGCCGCCACGCAGGAGAGGACAGCCCCCGGCTCTACGTTTAAGATTGTTTCGGCGGTGGCTGCGATAGAGGAAGGCGTAGTGTCCTCCTTGGGAGAAACTATCATGTGTACGGGCGTATTTGACAAGCTTGCGCCGACAATACAAAGATGCTGGATAGCGCCGGGCGCTCATGGCAGAATGAATCTGTCAAACGCGATAGCGAATTCGTGCAATATGTATTTTTACGAGGTTGGCTACAGGCTCAGTCAGGACGGCACAGGCTACAACAGCAGCTACGGACTTTCAAGGCTTAAAAAATATGCGGATATGTTTGGACTGACGGAGCATTCCGGGGTAGAGATAACAGAGTCAGATTCACAATTTTCTACGGAGTTGCCGGTTTCTTCTGCTATCGGTCAGGGTACAAACTCGTACACGACTGTGGCGCTTGCAAGATATGTCACAGCCGTCGCAAACAGCGGGACAGTATATGAGCTGAGTATTTTGGACAAGCTTACAGATTCGCAGGGAAATGTAATAGAGGATTTTACGCCGGATATCAGAAATGAGATACAGCTTGACAGCAGCCTGTGGAATGCCATACACACAGGCATGCGCAATGTAGTGGAAGCAAAGGCTTCATATAACAACCTCGGCGTGAACGTCGCGGGCAAGACAGGGACGGCTCAGGAGAGTCAGCTGCGCCCCAACCACGCGCTCTTTATCAGCTATGCACCCTATGAAAATCCGGATATATCAGTGACCGTCCGCATCATGTTCGGTTACAATTCGGATTATGCGGCACAGACTGCAAGGGATGTATATAAATATTATTACAATTTGGAAGCGGAGGAGGATCTTCTCACAGGTACAGCAGAGATGCCCGAAGCCGTAAGTGCGGCGGGAGATTAAATCAGCACAAAAAAGGAGCAAATGTGAAAAATCCGGTTATTTTAAAGCGTTTTGAGAGCGGCATAGCCGTAGTGATGGATGACACAATTCCATATGAGGACTTGCTTGCGGCAGTTGCGGGCAAATTCAGCGCATCGGCGGATTTCTTTAAGGATGCGTCCGTAGCAATCTCGCTGGAGGGGCGCGAGCTGTCTGAAAAGCAGGAGCGAGAGATACTGGATGTCATTACACAGAACTCGCATTTAAAGGTACTATGCCTTATGAGCAGGGATGAGGAAAGGAACGTCAAGTTCCTTGGCATACAGAACAATCTGACAACTCAGTTTCAGAAGGATGAAAACTGTGGACAATTTTATAAGGGTACTTTAAAAAACGGTCAAAGCATTGAGACGGACAGCAGCATCACAATTATAGGAGATGTATATGAAGGGTGCGGTGTATACTCGACAAAGGACATAGTTATTATAGGTACTCTTGCGGGAGAGGCTTATGCCGGAGTAGGAGGCGACAGAAATCACATTATAGCGGCGCTTGAAATGTGTCCAAGCTCGCTGCGCATAGGCGATTGTACATATAAGCCCGAACGCGTGCGTCATTCGGTTTGGAAACCAAAGCCAAAGCCTGTGCCCATGCTTGCGTATGAGGACGGCATGAGGATACTGGTAAAGCCCATTACAAAAGAATTGCTTAACAGCATTTTATAAAAAAGTAATGGAGGGTTCCTATGAGTGAAGTAATTGTTGTTACGTCAGGTAAAGGCGGTGTAGGCAAGACCACTACATCAGCAAACGTAGGAACAGGTCTGGCACAGATGGGCAAAAGCGTGGTTTTGATTGACGCGGATATAGGGCTTAGAAACCTTGACGTGGTTATGGGACTTGAAAACAGGATTGTATACAATCTCGTGGACGTCATCGAGGGAAACTGCCGTCTGAAACAAGCGTTAATCAAGGATAAACGCCATACAGGGCTTTATCTTATGCCCGCGGCTCAGACAAGAGATAAAAACTGCATTACGCCACAGCAGATGGTGAAGCTTATAGAAAGCCTAAGGACGCAGTTTGACTACATAATACTGGACTGTCCCGCAGGCATAGAGCAGGGCTTCCAAAACGCGATAGCGGGCGCAGACCATGCCATAGTGGTGACTACCCCCGAAGTGTCCGCGATACGCGATGCAGACAGGATTATAGGGCTTTTGGAGGCAAACGAGATAAAGAAGGTCGACTTGGTCGTAAACAGGCTGCGTCAGGATTTGGTACGGCGCGGAGAGATGATGACGGTCGAGGACGTGCTTGACATACTGGGGCTGCCGCTCCTCGGCGTCGTGCCCGATGATGAAAACGTAGTGATTGCCACCAATCAGGGAGAGCCGCTGGTTGGCAAGGATAATATGGCGGGACAGGCGTTTTATAACATATGCCGTCGTCTTGAGGGTAAGGAGGTTCCTTTTATGGAGCTTGGAAAGCCGGCATCCATCTGGACGCGCTTTGCAGGCTTATTTAGAAAAAACAGTCTACAGGAGGAGCGGGCATGAAACTATTTTCGGTATTTAAACGCAAGAGTTCAAGGCAGGTTGCAAAGGACAGGCTCAAAATTCTGCTTATCTCGGACAGGGTTAACTGCTCGCCCGAGATGATGGAGCTTATCAAAAACGATATTGCGCAGGTCATTTCAAAATACATGAAGATAGACGCGTCCAGCATGGAGATACAAATTTCAAAATCGGGAAATTCAGGCAGAAACGGCAAGATAATGCCGACGCTGTACGCGAATATTCCGATATTGGACTTAAAAAGTTAAATAAACGGTAACAGGGACGGGAAAAAGGATTAATGTTTAGAAATTACAGAGTCAGGGATTACGATTTCAAATTAATAATTATGATGATTGCGATTACTGTCATAGGCGTTTTGGCTGTCGGCAGCGCGCGGGAGGACTTGCAGAATAAGCAGCTTCTCGGCTTTATAATGGGCTTGTTCATTATGATTGTCATATCGTTCTTTGACTATTCCTTTTTCCTGCGCTTTTACTGGGTAATATATTTCTTTAATCTGTTTCTGCTGCTGATGGTAAGCATTTTCGGTGAAGTCGTAAACAATGCCCGGAGATGGCTTGAGGTCGGCGGCATCCAGTTCCAGCCGTCAGAGCTTACAAAGATTATGCTGATTTTGTTTTACGCGCAGTTTTTCCAGAAACGGAAAGAGAAGATAAACAGCTTTAAAAACATAGCGCTTACGCTGCTGCTACTTGTCCCGTCCATATATTTTATATACAATCAGCCCGATATGTCCACAAGTATAGTAATAATGATAATATTTTGCGTGGTATGGTATGTAGGGGGGCTCAGTTACAAGATTATCCTGGGGACGCTCGCGGTGGCAGTTCCGACGATAATAATCCTCTTTGTAATGATACTGCAGCCAAACCAGACGTTGATAGGCGAATATCAGCAGGGACGAATACTTGCGTGGCTCTATCCCGACAGATACGCGCAGACTACGGCGTATCAGCAGACAAACGCCATCATGGCGATAGGCTCGGGACAGCTTTGGGGCAAAGGACTGAACAACAACATGATAAGCTCGGTAAAAAACGGCAATTTTATTTCCGAGCCGCAGACGGACTTCATATTTACGGTAGTCGGAGAGGAGCTTGGATTTGCGGGTGGCTGTGCCGTCGTGATACTCCTGTTTCTTATCGCGCTTGAATGTCTTAGCGTCGCGCGTAAGGCGAAGGATTTGGCAGGTACGTGTATAGCGTCGGGCATGGCGGCGCTTGTAGGTTTTCAGGGTTTTGTAAATATAGCCGTAGCGACAGGCGTATTCCCCAATACTGGCGTGCCGCTTCCGTTTGTGAGCTATGGCTTGACTTCATTAGTCAGTCTGTATATCGGAATGGGATTTGTGCTTAATGTGCGTTTACAATGTGTGCGAAAGTATAACAATTAGCAAAATTTAAGAATTTTGTGAAATTTTAACATTTTTTTATAGCTTTTTTCGCCCAAATAAGTTAAAATACATAATATATGATTGAAACGATATGGGAAGTGCAAAATTAAGCTATTTAATTATGCATAAAGAAATGGGGGAGTTTACAATGAATATTGCTTTAATCGCACACGACGGCAAAAAAAAGCTTATGCAGAATTTTTGCATTGCGTACAGGGGAATTCTGAGCAAAAACGATTTGTACGCCACAGGCACTACGGGACGGCTCATAGAGGAGGTTACAAACCTGAATATACACAAGTACCTCGCCGGGCATTTGGGCGGCGAACAGCAGATATGCGCGCAGATTGAGCACAATCAGATAGATTTGCTCATATTTTTGCGCGATCCTAATTCAAAGTCGCATGAGCCAGACATAAACAACGCGGTCAAGCTCTGCGATATACACAATATCCCCTTGGCAACAAACCTTGCCTCGGCGGAGCTTTTGATTAGGTCGCTTGACAGAGGAGATATGGATTGGCGTGAGATGTACAAATAAATTTATCAGTAGACTGCTTGCTGCGGCGGTCGTGGCAAGTATGGCGTTGAGCCTTACGGCGTGCGGTGCGAAAGAGTTTTCATTTGCATATGACAGAAACAGGAACAATTCAAGCTATTCTACGGCATCACGTGCGCGTGGAGAGACACTGGACGCGTTCTCGGCGGAGCTTTGTGTCACCACAGGCGATGTGACGGAGGGGACGCAGGCGGACATGTCACAGGCGACGGCAGCGGGGCTTTTTGACATTTCCTCGCATAAGGTCATTTATGCCAAAAATATTCATGAAAAATTAAATCCCGCAAGCCTGACTAAGATTATGACGGCGCTGTGCGCGCTTAAATACGGCAATCTCGATGATGTGCTGACAGCATCGGCAAATGTCAATATTACCGAATCGGGCGCCGTAAAGCTGGGACTTAAAGAGGGCGACACCATGACGATGGATCAGGCGCTTCACGCGCTTTTGCTCAAATCGGCAAACGATGTAGCCGTTATGATAGCGGAGCATATTGGCGGCAGCGTAGAGGGCTTTGCGGAGATAATGAATAAAGAGGCAAATCTTCTCGGGGCTACGAACAGCCATTTTGTCAATCCGCATGGCCTGACGGATCCCAATCACTATACGACGGCGTATGACCTGTACCTTATATGCAACGCGGCGGTCAAGTATGACAAATTTGTAGAGACGATACACACATCAACTTACGCGTCAATATACCACGACAAGGATGGCAACGAAAAAACCATTGATTTATCGACGACGAACGCATATTTAAAAGGGGAAGCGTTTGCCCCGGACAATGTTACGGTCATAGGCGGCAAGACAGGCACTACAAACGCGGCGGGGAGCTGTCTTTTGATTTACAGCAAGAATACAGACGGTAACCCATATATTTCGATTGTGCTTCAGGCGGCTGACAGGACTGTCATGTATCAGGAGATGACTGCGCTTTTAGATGAAATTTAAAATTTAAGTTGTTTTTTATGGCGTATTCTACTATAATTATATTGTGGACAAACACATTATAATAAAATTGTGCAAAATTCATTTAGGAGGTATTACTTATGGTACAACTTGTAGTCGGGAGAAAGGGCAAGGGCAAGACGAAAATAATTTTGGACATGGTTAATAAAGAGATTGTTAATGCATCGGGCAATATCGTATACCTTGACAAAAGCATAGGGCATATGTATGAGCTAAACAACAAGGTAAGGCTTATCAACGTATGTGATTACGGAGTATCCAATGCTGATGAGTTTGTAGGCTTTATCCGCGGCATAGTATCACAGGATCATGACCTTGAGCAGATTTATTTTGACGGCTTTTTAAAGATAGCGTGCCTTGATGGCTCTGACAGGTTGGAGGAGATTATTGAGAAGCTTGACAAGGTAAGCGATACATATGGTTTCAAAATTGTTATCAGTCTTTCACTTGATGAAGCCGAGCTTCCGGAAGCATTGAAATCAAAGGTAGTCGTATCACTTTAAGCTATTAAAATAATATTTTTTGAAGCCTCGGATTAGTTTTCCGGGGCTTTTGAGTATGGATTATCGGAGGGCGTTAGGTTGGCGGACAGAAACAGGCAGCGCGCGCGGCAGGAACGCAACAGGTCGGGAAAGACAATGAATAAAATAGAGTTTGCCATTTTCGGCGCAATAACTGTCTACATTATTGCACTTATTGTGATGTACCTGAATTCTACCCCGATAAAGGGTTATGAAATACAGATGGGCTCGCTGTCAGTCGCAAAGACTTATACGGGCATTGCCATACGCGAAGAGGAGCTTATCACGACGCCGTATACAGGATATATAAATTATTATGTAAGGGAAGGCTCGCGCGTGTCGACGAGAGATACCGTTTTTTCGATAGATGAAAGCGGGAGGCTTGCGACGATGCTTGAAGCGGACAGCACAGGGACAGCCAATTATACTGATGATGAGCTTGACGAATTTCGTACCGAGGTTATCCAGTATGACAGGACCTTTGACCCGCACAATTTCAATGACGTATACGATTTTAAATATGACATACAGGGAGCTGTGATAAAGCTTGTAAACATAGATATGTACGAGAGCCTGGAGACGCTGAATAAGTCAAATCTTGGCGGCATGGTGTCGCTTTGCACAGCGGGCAAGACAGGCTATGTGGTATACAGTACGGACGGCTATGAAACGCTTACGCCCGATACGATTACGGAGGCCGTCTTTGACCGCACCGAATACGCAAAGACGCGCGTGAACAATAATGACTTAGTTGAAGCCAATACTGTAGTGGGAAAGCTTGTGACAGATGAAAACTGGTCGCTTGTGATACCTGTGGACGAACAGACAGCCAATGAGCTTGAAGAGAAGGAATATGTCGAGGTAAAATTCATCAAGACTCAGGAAACCTCGTGGGGCAAGGTCACGATATACAGGCTTCCGGACGGGGTTTATGCGCAGCTTTCCTTCAGTAACTCCTGTATGACGTTTTGCACTGACAGGTATGTTGATATAGAGCTTGTGGTTGACAACCAAAAGGGATTGAAGGTGCCAAAGTCGGCCATAGCGGAAAAGACATTTTTCATAATACCCGCGGAATACATGACTAAGGGCGGACAAAACGGCAATTACGGAGTGCTTAAGGAGAGCTATACTGAAAACGGCGTGACATATGAGTTTGTGGAAACGACGGTTTACAGCTCGAATGAAGACGAGTTTTATGTCGATAACGACAGCCTTGAGATAGGCACATACATATGTAAGCCTGAGTCGGACGAAAAAATGGCAGTCAGTAAATCGGGCACGCTTATAGGCGTGTACAACATGAATAAGGGTTATGCTGATTTCAAGCAGATAACGATTTTGGCGGAGAATGACGAATACGCGATAGTAAGCTCGAATACGCAGTACGGTCTTACGGTGTATGACAGGATAGTGCTTGACGCATCAAGTGTAAACAATGACGATTTTACATACAATTAATTATTAAAAATGGAGAGATGCTTATGGCTCAATATGAAATTAAAGAAAACCTGGAAAAGGTACAGAATATTATAAACGAAGAATGTATAAAGGCGGGCAGGAACAGCACCGAGGTAACTCTGATAGCCGTCAGCAAGACTAAGCCGGTGGAAATGCTCAATGAAGCTTACGAATGTGGATGCCGCGACTTCGGTGAAAACAAGGTACAGGAGCTTCTTGACAAATATGAGGCAATGCCAAAGGATATAAGATGGCACATGATAGGACATCTGCAGCGCAACAAGGTAAAGTATATCGTGGACAAGGTCTATATGATTCACAGCGTAGATTCTCTAAGGCTTGCGCAGGAGATAAGCAAGGAGGCTGTAAAAAAATCTGTTACGGTTAATATTTTGATTGAAGTTAATGTTGCGAATGAGGAAACGAAGTTTGGAGTTAAGGTTGAAGATACGCTTGAACTTGTGCGCGAAATCGCTAAATTGCCCAATATTTCCGTCAAAGGCTTGATGACTATTGCCCCTTATGTCGAAGATGGCGAAAAAAACAGGGAAATTTTTAACAAATTACGAAAATTAGCTGTTGACATTATGAGTAAAAACATTGATAATATATGTATGGATTTTTTATCTATGGGTATGTCGGGAGATTACCCTGTAGCTGTTTCTGAAGGAGCTACATATGTCAGGGTAGGGACAAGCATATTTGGAAGCAGGTAAGCAGATTTCGAAGGGAGAGGATTTAAAATGGGATTAATGAATAAGATTCTTGATACGATGAGTTTAGGAAATACAGAGGATGATTATGACGATTATTATTATGATGATGATATAGTTGAGAACACAGTCAGAAAACCGTCATTTGCTCAAAATGATGATTATGATGACGATTATGAGACAAAACCTCAACCTAAGAGACATTATCAGAAGGTTACGCCTATAAGGCAGGTAAAGAAGGCTGGCGGCAGCGGTATGGAGGTTTGCGTGATTAAGCCTACTACTGTTGAGGATGCAAGGGAGATTACTGAGACGCTTTTAGCTAACCGCACAGTAGTTCTCAACTTAGAGGGACTTAATGTTGAGATTGCGCAGCGCATAATCGATTTTGCGTGTGGCTCTACATATGCAATCAGCGGCAATCTTCAAAAGATTTCCAACTATATTTTCATTATTACGCCTGCAAGTGTTGATATTTCAGGTGATTTTCAGGAGATTGTTTCGGGCGCGTTTGACGTACCCCCAATCTCACGCAACATTAAGTAAGCTTTTTGGGATAAAATTAGTGAACTTCCCGCTTTTGAATGTAAGTGGGAAGTTTTTCTTTTAATTATTGATTATTATTATTGGAGGTATGTATGTCACAGAGATTGACTATAAATATGAACGGCAAGCCTGCATATGACATTGCTTATGAAAAGAATTTCAATGCGCTTGCAGGAGAACTTGAGGCTTTTGGAATAAGCGAAAAGAAGCTTTGCATAATCACTGATTCAAAAGTAAAGGGATTTTATGCCGATGATGTATGCGAATGTTTAAAGAGTAAATGCAAGGAGATTGCGGTATATGATTTCCCGATGGGCGAAAAGAGCAAAAATCTTGATACGGTTAAAGGAATATATGAGTTCCTCATTCAGAAAAAATTTGACCGCAAGGATATGCTTATCGCGCTTGGCGGTGGCGTAGTCGGGGATACCACCGGTTTTGTGGCGGCAACATATCTCAGGGGCGTTGACTTTATACAGATACCGACGACTTTGCTTGCGCAGGTGGACAGCAGCATAGGCGGCAAGACGGGCGTTGATTTTGATCGGTACAAAAATATGGTGGGTGCATTTTATATGCCTAAGCTTGTGTATATGAATATTTCCACGCTTAAGACGCTTGATGACAGGCAGTATTATTCGGGCATGGCGGAGGTTATGAAGCATGGGCTTATCAAGGACGCGGGCTTTTATGAGTGGATTATAGACAGCATGTATGAAATACAGGACAGGGAATTGGACACACTTGAGGAGATGGTATATAAGAGCTGCACTATCAAAAAAATGGTGGTGGAAAAAGACCCTACGGAAAAAGGCGACAGGGCGCTTTTAAACTTCGGACATACTATCGGCCACGCTATAGAGAAGGCGAAGAACTTTGAGATGCTTCATGGCGAATGTGTTGCGCTTGGGTGCGTCGCGGCGGCGTTTATATCGTGGAAAAGGAATTACCTTTCATCGGATGAATACTATGAGATAAGGGATATGTTCGTGCCGTTTAACCTGCCTATATCGGTTGACAATATTGATGAGGAGAAGATATTGGAGTTGACCGCGTCAGACAAAAAGGTGGAGGGCGACCATATCAAATTTATAGTATTAAAGAAACTTGGCAAAGCTATGATTGATATTTCTATTACGAATAAGGAGATATTGGACGGCATTAAAGAGATTTCTTTTTCGGAAGAAGATTGGAACGATTGATAGGTTATGAACAGAAAAAAGACGATACTATTGGTGATTGATGTAATTTTAATGGGGCTGTTTGTGTTTTTGGACCAGCTCAGCAAGTATTATGCCGCACTGAGACTTAAAGGGAATAAGCCGTTTGTGATTGTGGACGGCGTATTTGAGCTTCACTATCTTGAAAATAACGGGGCGGCGTTTGGCATGCTGCAGGGACAGAAAGCGTTTTTTATATTTATTGCGGCTGTTGTGCTTGCAATCATTCTCTATGTAATTTTGCGGACGCCGTACCAGAGAATATTTATTAAGCTGAATATTACGCTTGTACTTATCGCAAGCGGGGCGATAGGCAACTTGATTGACAGGATAAGGTATAATTACGTCATTGACTTTTTATATTTCAGCCTTATTAATTTCCCGATATTTAACGTGGCGGATATATATGTGACACTGGCGTCATTTTATCTTATCATTTTGTTGTTGTTTGTTTACAAGGAAACGGATTTGGGATTTCTAACCTTTAGGGCGAAAAAATTCCGTGATGTCAAGTAATAATTGGTATGAAAGAAATTGTTTTTGAGGTTTCCCCTGAGATGGAGGGTGAGAGGCTTGACAAGTGCATAAGCGGTTTTTTGAGCGAGCTGACGCGAAGTTATATCCAAAAGCTAATAAAGGATGGCAGCGTGTTTGTAAATGACGCGCCCGCAAAGGCAAATTACAGGGTGAAAACTGACGATAGTGTCAGGTTCATCATACCTGATGCGGCGGAGCCTGACATACGCGCGCAGAATATACCGCTTGACGTTTTGTATGAGGATGATGACATACTTATCATAAATAAGCCGAAAGGGATGGTAGTGCATCCCGCCGCGGGACATTATGAGGGGACAGTGGTAAATGCGGTAATGTATCATTGCAAGGGGGAACTGTCGGGCATAAACGGCGTTATGCGTCCGGGCATAGTGCATAGGATAGACAAGGACACGACAGGATCACTGATTATCTGCAAAAATGATGAAACCCACAATAAGGTTGCCGAACTGCTAAAAAAGCATGATATTACGCGCAGATACAGAGCGATAGTGTGCGGGCGGATAAATGATGACGGCGGCACTGTAGATGCGCCGATTGGTAGGCATCCTACAGACCGCAAAAAAATGGCAATCAAGGCGGACGGGAAACATGCAGTGACGCATTACAGGGTGCTTGAGCGCTTTGACAAGTACACATATGTTGAGTGTGAGCTTGAGACGGGCAGGACACATCAGATAAGGGTGCATATGGCAAGCATAGGCCATCCGCTTTTGGGCGATACCGTATATTCAAATCACAAATCGCCGTACAAACTTGAAGGACAGGCGCTTCATGCCATGACGATAGGCTTGAAGCATCCAAGAAGCGGCGAATATATAGAAGTAAACGCGCCGCTGCCAGAGTATTTCGAGGAACTGCTTAGGAAGCTTAGAATGTAGGTAAAGTCAGGGAAAAGCATTAAACTGTTGAAATTTTGCACATGGTCTAGTATAATATACATATAATCAAATGTTGATATGGATGACATGATTAGGCGCGGTTATTTCAGTGCCTGACTGTGCGGCGAGATTTTGACAGCTTGCTTTGCGTATTATGCATTTGCGGGTTTATCAGGAATGGAGGATTTATATGAATACGATAATTACTATAGGAAGACAGTTTGGTTCAGGCGGACATGAGATAGGTGAGAAGCTTGCGGCGCATTATGGTATCAAATACTTTGACAAGGAGCTTTTGACACGCGCGGCAAAGGAGAGCGGATTTTGCGAGGAGATGCTAAGAAACCACGATGAAAGACCGACGAACTCTTTCCTTTACAACTTGGTTATGGATACATATACTTTCGGCTATAACTCATCATCGTTTGTCGATATGCCGATAAGCCACAAGGTATTTATGGCGCAGTTTGACACTATCAAGAAGATTGCGGAGGAGGAACCATGTGTTATAGTAGGCCGTTGTGCCGACTATGCGCTTCAGGAGTATAAGAATTGCCTGCATATCTTTATCCACGCGAATGAGGAGAGCAAGGTTAAGCGCATCATGGAAAAGTATGACATCAGTGAGGATAAGGCTAAGGAAATGATGGTAAAAAAGGACAGACAGAGACAGAGCTATTACAATTACTATTCGACAAAGAAGTGGGGACGCGCTGAGAGCTATGACTTGTCAATCAATAGCAGCATATTAGGCATTGACGGCACTGTAAAGCTTATCGTGCAGTATATAGAAGATTTTGAAGCAAAGGGTTCAAAATAGGCTTTGATTTAATGAAAAACATAAATAAAACCACAGGCTTTTGACAACCTGTGGTTTTGATTTGTTATCTATAAAATTACACCAAAGCCGCCGTAATGATAGCCATTGAATAAACTTCGATAGCGTTGCAGCCGCGTGAAAGGTCGTTAATCGGAGCGTTCAGGCCAAGAAGGATGGGACCATATGCCTCGAAATTACCCATTCTCTGCGCAATCTTGTAGCCAAGGTTTCCTGAATTGATGTCAGGGAAGATGAATGTATTGGCATGTCCTGCAACCTCTGAGCCAGGGCATTTTGTACGCGCTACACGAGGAGAAACCGCCGCGTCAAACTGCAATTCGCCCTCGATAGGCACGCCGGGAATCTGAGCCTTTGCCTTGTTTGCGGCATTTCTCATCTTCTCAACCTCGGGACCTTTGCCTGAGCCAAGAGTAGAATAGCTAAGGAATGCAACCTTGGGGTCTACTCCGAAAATCTTAGCGCACTCAATTGTTTCCGCCGCAATCTCAACAAGCTCGTCCTCAGAAGGGTTGATATTGATAGCGCAGTCACCCATTGCAAGCACTTCGTTTTCGCCTGTAGCGCTGGGGCGTACAAGGATAAAGCAAGAAGATACAATGCTGTGGCCGGGTTTCGTCTTTATAATCTGTAATGCAGGACGGACAGTGTCGGCAGTAGAGTATGTAGCGCCGCCAAGAAGCGAATCCGCAACACCCATCTGGACAAGCATAGTGCCAAAGTAGTTTGGCTGCGCAAGGATTTTGCGGGCTTCTTCGGGCTGCATGCCTTTGCTTTTCCTAAGCTCGCAGAATTTGTCAACCATCTCGTCAAATCGGTCATAGTGATTGCTGTCGATAACCTGCGCGCCGCGGATATTGTAGCCCGCGTCCTCTGCTGCCTTTAATACATCTTCCTCGTTGCCAACGAGGATAGGCTTCAAGAAGTTACCTGCAAGGAGACGCGAAGCTGCCTCAAGAATACGGGGGTCGGTACCCTCTGTAAATACGATTGTCTTGGGGTTTTTCTTTAGCTGTTCAATCATTGTACCAAATCCATACATAGTTAAAATCCTTCCTTTTCTTTAAGATAGTTTCAATGTTTTACAATGAAGCTGATATCATGAAAGCGTTTACATTGTCTAATACTATTGTATACAAACTTTTTTTTATTTGCAATGGCTGTACTAAAATAAATGCATAAAAACGAATATTTTATACAAACTGCACAAAAAACATATGTTTGATAATTTTATGAAAAGTGTTTGCAATGTTGAAAACTTGTGCTATAATATGATAGATTTATATTGACTGCTTATATGGATTTAAGCGGATTATTTTAAAAGTTTTAGAAAGGTATGGTAATTTAATGGCTGATAAGGCGGAAAAAAATATATATGACGCGTCGAGCATTACGGTTTTGGAGGGGCTTGAGGCGGTCAGAAAAAGACCGGGCATGTATATAGGGAGTGTATCCACAAAGGGCTTGAACCATCTGATATATGAGATAGTGGACAATTCGGTTGACGAGCATTTGGCGGGAGCGTGCACGCAGATTTGTGTCACTCTTGAGGCGGATGGCTCGGCTACGGTATCTGACAATGGGCGCGGTATTCCTGTCGGAATGCATGAAAAGGGCGTCAGCGCCGAAAGAATAGTTTTCACGACGCTTCACGCGGGTGGTAAATTTGACAACAATGCCTACAAGACAAGCGGAGGACTTCATGGTGTGGGTTCATCAGTGGTAAATGCGCTTTCCACGCAGATGACTGTTACGGTCAAGAGTGGCGGCTTCATTCATCAGGACAAGTATGAATACGGCAATCCTGTGATAGAGCTTATTGACGGTCTTCTTCCTGTGATAGGCAAGACAAAGGAGACCGGCACGACGATAAATTTTACGCCCGACCCGACTATCTTTGACAAGACTTGGTTTAAGGCTGACGAGGTAAAAAGCAGGCTCCACGAGACGGCGTACCTAAATCCCAAGCTTACAATTATATTTGAGGATAAGCGCGGCAACATTCCTGAAAAAATCACATATACGGAGCCTGACGGCATTGTAGGCTACATAAAGGATTTAAACAAAAACAAAGAGGCAGTGCATGATATCATTTACTTTACAGGGGAAAGCGAGGGCATAACTATAGAGTGTGCTTTTCAGTATGTAAATGAGTTCCATGAAAATGTGCTGGGCTTTTGCAACAACATATACAACGCCGAGGGAGGTACGCATCTTACGGGCTTTAAGACGATGTTTACGAATATCATCAACAATTATGCCCGCGAGCTTAATATTTTAAAGGAAAAAGATGTAAACTTCACAGGAGCGGATGTCAGAAACGGAATGACGGCTGTGGTGTCGATAAAGCACCCGGAGCCGCGTTTTGAGGGGCAGACAAAGACAAAGCTTGACAATCAGGACGCAGCGAAAGCCGTAAGCAAGGTTACGGGGGATGAACTGCCGAGATACTTTGACAGAAATGTTGAGGTGCTTAAAAATGTGATAGCCTGTGCCGAAAAAGCGGCAAAAATCCGCAAGACCGAGGAAAAAGCCAAGACAAATATGCTCTCAAAGCAGAAGTTTTCATTTGATTCAAACGGTAAGCTTGCAAATTGCGAATCTAAGGATTACGGCAAGTGTGAGATATTTATAGTCGAGGGAGATTCGGCGGGCGGCAGCGCGAAGATGGCGCGTGACAGGAATTATCAGGCGATTTTGCCTATCAGGGGCAAGATTTTAAATGTGGAGAAAGCGAGCATAGACAAGGTGCTTGCCAATGCCGAGATAAAGACTATGATTAATGCTTTTGGATGCGGATTTTCCGAAGGATACGGCAATGATTTTGACATTACGAAGCTTAGGTATGACAAGATAGTGATTATGACTGATGCCGATGTTGACGGCTCTCATATCAGTAATCTGTTGCTTACTCTGTTTTATCGATTTATGCCCGAGCTTATATATGAAGGGCATATTTATCTCGCCATGCCGCCTCTCTATAAGGCTATGCCGTCAAAGGGCAAGGAAGAATACCTCTATGATGACAAGGCTTTGGAGAAGTACCGCAAAAAGCATAAGGGGGCGTTTACTCTGCAGCGCTACAAGGGACTTGGCGAGATGGACGCGGAGCAGCTCTGGGAGACTACGCTGAATCCCGCGACGAGAATTTTAAAGCAGATTGAGATAGAAGATGCAAGAATGGCGTCGGAGATTACAGAAATGCTTATGGGTACGGATGTAGCGCCGCGAAAGGATTTTATCTATGAGCACGCTACGGACGCGGAGCTTGATGTATGATACGGAATAAGTGCATTAAAACACACAAAATGCGGTATATAACGCATACAAGCAGAAGCAGGTTTGAAATGTAGATTGTGACAAGGAGCAATATTCTGATTATGGAAGAAAAGATTATTAAGACCGAGTATTCGGACACTATGCAGAAGTCGTTTATCGACTATGCTATGAGTGTCATTATAGCGAGGGCGCTGCCTGACGTAAGGGACGGCTTAAAGCCAGTGCAGAGGCGTACTCTTTATGATATGCACGAGCTTGGAATCAGGTACGACAGACCGTACAGAAAGAGCGCGCGTATAGTGGGTGACACTATGGGTAAATATCACCCTCACGGCGACAGTTCTATCTATGAGGCGCTTGTCGTGCTTACGCAGGATTTTAAGAAAGGAATACCGCTTATAGACGGTCACGGCAATTTTGGCAATATCGAGGGCGATGGCGCGGCGGCAATGCGTTATACGGAGGCGCGTCTGCAAAAAATCACGCAGGAAGCGATGCTTGCCGATTTGGACAAGGACGTGGTTGACTTTCAGCCAAACTTTGACGAGACCGAAACAGAGCCTACAGTTTTGCCGAGCCGTTTTCCGAATTTACTTGTAAACGGTTCTGAGGGCATAGCCGTAGGTATGGCGACGAGCATACCGCCTCACAATCTCGGCGAGGTGATTGAGGCTACAAAGGCATACATAATGAATGAAAACATCACTACAAAGGAGCTTATGCGGTATGTCAAGGGCCCTGATTTCCCGACGGGCGGCATTGTCTGCAATAAGGACGAGCTTTTGTCCATATATGAGACGGGTATCGGCAAATTAAAGCTTCGCGGTAAGGTCGAGGTCGAAAAGACAAAGGGCGGCAAGCTTAATCTTGTAATAAGTGAAATCCCGTACACTATGATTGGCGCAAATATCGGTAAGTTCCTGCAGGACGTGGCGGCGCTCTATGAACAGAAAAAAGCGCCCGAGATAATAGACATTTCCAACCAGTCCTCAAAGGAGGGCATACGCATTGTCATAGAGCTGAAAAAAGATACGGACATAGAAAATTTCAAAAACCTTTTATTTAAAAAGACGCGTCTTGAAGATACTTTTGGCGTAAATATGATTGCGATTTCCGATGGACGTCCCGAGACGCTAAGCTTAAAGGATATTATCGCTAAAAATGTGGCTTTTCAGTATGAGGTCGCTACGCGGAAGTACACCACGCTTCTAAACAAGGAGTTGGAAAAGCGGGAAATTCAGGAGGGATTGATACGCGCGTGTAATATCATTGACCTGATTATTGAGATAATCCGCGGCTCGAAGGACAGGGAAATGGTAAAGAAATGCCTTGTGGGGGGCGATACGGAGGGAATTAAGTTCCGCTCAAAGGAATCTTCGATAATGGCGGCTCAGCTTAACTTTACAGAGCGTCAGGCAAATGCTATACTGGATATGAGGCTGTACAAGCTTATCGGATTGGAAATAGACGCTCTCATAAAGGAGAATGAGCAGACAAACGCGAATATATATAAATATGAAGATATCCTTGACAGACGCGATTCCATGGCGCAAGTGCTTATTCAGGATTTGGACGCGCTCAAAAAGGAATATTCACGCAAGAGGCGCACTGTGATAGAAAATTCGCAGGAGGCTGTGTATGAGGAGAAAAAGCCTGAAGATATGGACGTCATATTCCTCATGGACAGATTCGGATACTGCAAGACGATAGATATGACTACTTATGAGCGCAATAAAGAAGCGGCGGACGCGGAATTTAAATACGTGGTGAAGTGCCGCAGCATGGGCAGGATATGCGTCTTTACGAATACGGGACAGCTTCATACTGTGAAGGTGTCTGATGTTCCGTTTGGCAAATTCAGGGACAAGGGGCTGCCGATAGACAATATCAGCAATTACAATTCCGCCAATGAAGATATTGTGGCGATAGCAAGCCAGTCTGAGATGAATCTTTACAGACTTTTGTTTGTCACAAAGCAGTCAATGTGCAAGATAGTAAGCGGCGGAGAATTTGATGTTGCCAAGCGCACTGTAGCGGCGACAAAGCTTAATGACGGTGATGAGGTAATAAGCATTGAGGTACTGAATGAGCAGCAGCATATTATCTTGCGCAGCAGGGACGGATACTTTCTGCGCTTTGGCATAGACGAGATTTCGGAGCTGAAAAAGACGGCGGCAGGCGTGCGCGGGATGAAGCTTGGTAAGGGTGACTTTGTCGAGGAAGCATACTACTGTAAACCGTCGGATGAAGGCTTGATAAGCTATCATGATAAAAAAATTGAAATAAATAAAATAAAAGTTACAAAAAGAGATACAAAAGGTACAAAAATTAGAGTATAATAAATGATATGTAAAAAGGAGACGCAGAATGAGAGTAATCGCAGGAACGGCGCGCAGGCTTTTGCTTAAAACACCCGAAGGGCTTGAAACGCGCCCGACATCGGATAAGATTAAGGAAACGTTGTTTAATATGCTTATGCCATATTTGCCGGGAGCGGTATTTGTTGATTTGTTTGCGGGAAGCGGCGGCATAGGTATAGAGGCGCTTAGTCGGGGAGCGGAAAAGGCATATTTTGTCGAAAACAGCAATAAGGCGTTTGAATGCATTGTGCAAAACCTTGAGCATACGCATTTACGGGATAAGGCTGTGGCATTAAAGCAGGACGTGTTTTCGGCAATCAGGGGCAGCATAAGGGATGTGGCGGATATAGTTTTCCTTGACCCACCGTACAATCAGGGATATGAAAAACGCGTGTTAGAGCTGTTTAGGGAAGCGCCGTTCATAAATGAGGATACTCTTATTATTGTTGAAGTACCGCTCAAAAACGATATGGAGTACGCGCCTGATTTTGGATTTGAAATCATAAAGCAAAAAAAATACAAGACAAATAAGCATGTTTTCATTAAGAAAAGCACAGACAACGAAGAGGCCTCTCAAAATAATATGAAATAAATAAGAGAAATGAGGGTATTTATGAATAAAGCCGCAATCTATCCCGGAAGCTTTGACCCTATGACGCTTGGACACCTCGATGTCATCAAGAGGGCATCAAAAATGTTTGACAGGCTTATTGTGAGCGTTTTGAATAATAAAGCCAAGAATTCATTGTTTTCTGTTGAAGAACGTGTTAGTATATTAAAAGAAGCCACGCGTGATTTGCCGAATGTGACGGTTGATTCATTTAATGGTCTGCTGATTGATTATGCGAGGGAGAAAGATATTCATATTTCTGTGAGGGGGCTGAGGGCTATTACAGATTTTGAGTATGAGCTTCAGATTGCACAGACGAACAGAAAGCTTTCGCATGGCACGCTTGATACTGTATTTTTGACTACAAGCCTTGAATATGCTTATTTAAGCTCATCAAGCGTGAAGGAAATAGCCGCGTTTAATGGCGATATTTCCCAGTGCGTGCCTGATTTTGTGGTAAAGCTTGTCTATGAGAAGTTTAAAAATATGAATTGAAGGAGTAAGGGGTATAAATGAGCAACAAAATTGAACAGGTAATTGACGAAATCGAGGAATACATAAACAGTTGCAAATACAAGTTTCGTTCCGAAGAAATTATCATGGTAAGAAAAGAAGAACTTATCGAGATGCTCAATGAATTAAGGGATAAGATACCGGAGGAAGTCACGCGGTGTGAGAAAATGGTTCAAAACAGAGAGGCTATTCTCAATGACGCGAGGCAGAAGGCGCAAAAGCTTCTGGACAACGTCGCCGAGCAGACGACCGAGCTTGTAAACGAGCATCAGATTATGCAGCAGGCATACACACAGGCAAATGAGATAGTTGAGCTTGCCACTAAACAGGCTCAGGAAATCCTTGACAGCGCCACGATTCAATCAAACGACGTCAAAGCTTCGGCGATACAGTATACCGACAATATGCTTGAAAGCTTTGAGCGCTTAATCAATCAGACGATTGAATTGACGACAAGGGATTATAATGACATTATAAGTCATCTTAAGGATATCGACAATGTAGTATCGGCAAACAGAGCCGAGCTTGCACCAGCCGTTATGGATGAGGCTTCGGCAGACGGCAGCGGCGCCGGCAATTTGGATGTTATTTAAAGATTATTATTAATAACCCACAGCTTATCCTGTGGGTTATCTTGACATTTATACAAAAACATTAAAAGAGCTTAAGGCGGCAGGGGATTTAGGCGTTTGGTGCGGCAAGAATGGAGGGTTAGCATGAAGAGATTAATATTAGTCGTTGCTATGTTTCTGGCTGTTTTTGTTGGTGCGGGAAATATTGACGCATATGCGGCTGAGCCTGTAGTGGTTGTGATAGATCCGGGGCATGGCGGCTCCAATCTGGGGACGAATTATCTGCCAATACCCGAGAAAGCATACACTATGGTAGTCGCGCTTCATATGAAGGAGCAGCTTGAAAAGTATGACGGCGTGAAAGTGTACATGACGCACACCGAGGATGTTGATATGTCGCTTACGGAGAGGGCTAAATTTGCCGAGAGCGTTGGTGCGGATTTTTTGTTTTCGCTTCATTTCAATATGTCGCTGCCGCATAACCTCTATGGGAGTGAGGTATGGATTCCGTCTTTGGGTATGCTTTATAGCCAGGGCTACAGCGTCGCGAACGAGTTTCTCATACAGTTTGAGGAAATGGGGCTATTTAACAGGGGCATAAAGACGAGAATAGGACAATATGGCACAGATTATTATGGGATTATAAATCAATGTGCCATTAGAAACATTCCTGCGGTAATAGTCGAGCATTGTCATGTTGACAATACAAATGATATTGCAAATATTCAGTCGGAGAATAAGCTAAAGGAATTTGGAGTGCGCGATGCGGAGGCGGTAGCGAGATATTTTGGACTGGTTTCAAAGGATAAGACTGTGGATTACAGCAGTTATGCGCCGCTTGCAGTGCCTGTTCCGGCGCAGCGCGTATGTAATGATACAAGCGCGCCGCTGTATTTGGACGCGAAGCTTGTGGACTATGATAAGGCGGGAAGATATCTCACAGTGACCTTGACGTCGCAGGATGATGAGTCTCCATTGCAGTATTACGCGTATTCTATTGATAATGGTGCTACTTGGTCGCCTTATCAGCCATGGTTGGGGAACGGGAATGTCATGACCGTGACGGTCAATATGGGGTTCGGCAAAAAGTCAGGCATAATTTTCAAGGTTTCAAATAAGTATGATTTGACGACGGTATCAAACGGCATAAAGCTGCGGTAATTAAACAAATAGTACGGCTATAGCGCGGCAGGCAGGTATATGCAGCAGGCATAATAAGCGGCGGATATGATGGTGATTATTACCTTATGCTTTAAATAATTTGCGATAGAAAGCTTTGCGCTTTCCAAAAAGCAGCTCGTTTGCAGAAAGCAGGAGATTCCGCTAAAGCAAAGAGCCGTCATTATGCATAATACCTTGACTTCGTTGGTCAGTGATGTGGTAAAGACTGCCTGAACCCCGCCGATGATTTCTATAAAGCTTGATATGACGGCTTTGGTGTTTGAAGAAATGGGCACAAAGTCAAGTGATACGCGGAACGTGTTTGCGAAGGTGATATATCCGCCCAGCAGTATCAGCGATTGTGTATTTTCCAAGCACGCTCTTTTTAAGACTGCTGGCAGGGATGGGGTGGGCGAGGTGGTGTTTTGGGTGTGATTAAGTCTGTCGGTGTTGGCGGTTTTCTTTTTCTTAAAATAAATGTGGCTTAGGATGATGCCGTAAACTGCGGGTATGCCGTACATTCCAAAAATGAAGGGAAGCTTGTCATTGAAGCCACATTCACTGAGCAGGGGCAGTATTATACCCAGGAAATAGGCGGGGCCTATATTGTTGCAGAAGCCAAGCAGCGATTGAGCCTCGGATTTTGATATTTTGCCGTTTTCGTACAGCTCGCTCACAGCCTTTGCGCCCATGGGAAAGCCGCAGAGAAAGCCTATAAATATTGCGTAAAGACCGTATTCACTGTAATGGTATAGGCGTTTTAGCGCAAGGCCTGCCATTCGACCGAGTTCGATGTCTATGCCGCTGTAAAGCATTATGGAGCTTATCATCATAAAGGGAAAAAGCGTGGGCACCATTTTTACTGCCCATTGGTAAAGCCCGCTGTAGGCATATTGAAACGTAGAGCCTGGGCGGCTTAGTACCAGGATTAGCAAAAAAAGGTAAGCTATGGTTTTTATGCGGATTTTTTTCATTTATTTGACCTAAAGAGATTGGCTTTTAATTAATCCTATTAGGGAAAAATAAAATTTATTCAAGCATATGGTTCGTTTGGAATGTGATTTGCAGACTTGAAGCTGATTGACGGCTTTAGGATTTTTATTTGTGGAATGGGAATTTTATGAGATTAGACAAATATTTGGCGAATGCTCGGATTGGCACGAGAAGCGAGGTAAAAAAATATATATGGCGTGGGCAGGTTGCTGTGAACGGCGAGATTGTCAAAAAGCCTGAACAGCATATATGCGAAAGCACAGACATAGTAGAGTTTGATGGGGAACGGATTGAGTATAGTCAATATCAATATTATATGTTGAACAAGCCTGCAGGTGTTATAACGGCGGTAAGCGATGCGTCGGAGCGGACTGTTATGGACTTGCTGCCTGAAAATATAGGCAAGGGGTTGTCCCCGGTCGGGCGTTTGGATAAGGATGCCGAGGGGCTTTTGCTCATTACGAATGACGGTGGGCTTGCGCACAAGCTATTATCGCCGAAGAAGCGCATATTTAAGACATATTATGTGGAGTGTGCAGGGGCTGTAGATGATGCGGACATCGAAATGCTTGAGAGAGGCGTTGACATAGGGGATGACAAGCCGACTGCGCCCGCGAGGGTGAAGCTGGTGGAGAGGACGGCGGAAAGTTGTATTATGGAGATGTCGATATCGGAGGGAAGGTTTCATCAGGTCAAGCGGATGGTTGAAGCCGTCGGAGGCAGGGTAACTTATTTGAAACGGATTTCAATAGGAGCTTTGGAGCTTGACGGGACGCTTGCAAAGGGGGATTTTCGCAAGTTACATGATGCGGAAATAATGGCGTTGAAGGAGATGAAATAATAATTGTGAAGTATAATCTAAACTGTCCGAATTTAGTCAAAATATATAAAAACGCGGCTAGGTGCTTCGCAAGACACCGCTTATTTTGTATATTTTTCCTAAATTCTATGTTGTCGAATAGAGTTTTGCAAACGCATAAAAACATTAAGAATTTAAGAGGAGGCAACGAATTTTGTCGCTTGCGAATGGTTTTCTTCCCATAAATAAGGCTGAGATAGAGGAGCTTGGACTTGAACAACTGGATTTTGTGTATGTTACGGGGGACGCGTATGTGGATCATCCTTCGTTTGGATGCGCTATAATCACGCGTATTTTGCAGTCGCGTGGTTACAGCGTGGGCATTATCTCGCAGCCTGATTGGAAGGATGACGACAGCATAAAGGCGTTGGGGGAGCCGCGTCTTGCTTTCCTTGTTTCATCCGGAAATATGGATTCAATGGTAAACCATTATTATGTGTCAAAGAAGCACAGGGAGAGTGACGCATATACAGCGGGAGGCGTGCCATATAAACGGCCGGATCATGCCACTGTCGTATATAGCAATCTAATCAGGAAAAGCTACAGAAACATACCGATTATAATAGGCGGCATAGAGGCAAGCCTGCGGCGTATGGCGCATTACGATTACTGGGCGGATTCCTTCAAGCGTTCCATTCTGCTTGACAGCCAGGCGGACATTATTTCTTACGGGATGGGGGAGAAATCCATCATAGAGCTTGCGGACGCATTAAACAGCGGCATTGACGTCAAGGATATATCGTTTGTGGCAGGGACTGTCTACAAGACGAAGGACATATCGGGACTGTATGATTATGAGCTGCTGCCATCATATGACGACATGGCGGCTGATAAGCGGCTTTATGCCAAGAGCTTTAAAATACAGTATGACAATACCGATTCCTTTAGCGGCAAAACGCTGGTTGAGCCGTACCCAAACGGTATTTATGTAGTCCAAAATGTGCCGCAGCCGCCGCTCACCACGCAGGAGATGGACGACATTTATGCGCTTTCGTATCAGCGCACATATCATCCGTCATATGAAAAAGACGGGGGAGTGCCTGCCATTTCAGAGATAAAATTTTCACTGATAAGCAATCGCGGCTGCTTTGGCGGGTGTAATTTCTGCGCGCTTACCTTTCATCAGGGGCGCACAGTGCAGGTAAGGAGCCACGAGTCGATTTTGGACGAAGCGAAGCTTATAATACGGGACAAGGACTTTAAAGGGTATATCCATGATGTCGGTGGACCGACGGCAAATTTCAGGCATCCGTCATGCCGGAAGCAATTAAAATCGGGAGTATGCAAACACAGACAATGCCTGTGTCCTAAGCCTTGTCCTAATCTTGAGGTGGATCATTCGGATTATCTGGAGCTTTTGAGAAAATTAAGAAAGCTTCCTAACGTAAAAAAGGTATTTGTGCGTTCGGGAATACGCTTTGACTATCTGATGCTTGACAAGGATGACACGTTTTTTAAGGAGCTTGTGGAGCACCATATCAGTGGGCAGCTAAAGGTCGCGCCTGAGCATATCAGCGACGCGGTGCTTTCAAAGATGGGAAAGCCCGAAAACTCAGTATACGAGGCATTTACGGAAAAGTATAAACGGCTAAACCAAAAATTGGGGAAAAACCAGTATTTGGTGCCTTATCTTATGTCTTCGCATCCCGGATCAACGCTTAAAGAAGCGATAGAGCTTGCCGAGTATCTGCGTGATACGGGCTATATGCCTGAGCAGGTGCAGGACTTTTATCCTACGCCGTCAACTATGTCGACGGTGATGTATTACACGGGCATAAATCCTGTCGACATGAAGCCCGTATATGTATGCAGGAACCCGCACGAAAAGGCTATGCAGCGTGCGCTTATACAATACCGCAATCCAAAAAATTATGAGCTTGTGTATGAAGCGCTGAAGGCGGCGCATAGGGAGGATTTGATTGGATTTGACAAAAAATGCCTTATACGCCCGAGGAGGATTACGAGGGAAAACGAAAAGGATAGGGCTGGAATAAAGTATGGGCGTGATATGCAAGTGAGAGAAAAAGAGAAGGTGAAAGTGAAAAAGAGCGGTGGAGAGCGTGTAAACCAAGTCAGCGTTAAGAAAAAGAAGAAGACTATACGAAATACGCATAAGCCTAAAGTGAAGTAAATTTGAGAGTATAGACATTGTATCGTAATGCAGGTAGTTACGAATTGTGTTCTAAACTGTCCGAATTTAGTCAAAATATATAAAAACGCGGCTAGTGTACTGTACCATTCATACTTAGCATGATATAAAAACGAACAAAGCTTTACCTTATCATTATTATAAGTATTCAAATTATGCTAAATATCAACAGTACAGCATACTAGAGGCAGCTAGCTGCAAGATGCCGCTTATTTTATATATTTTGCCTAAATTCTACGTTGTCGAATAGAGTTTCGCAAACGCCTAATGCATAATATCATGAGGAAAGGATTAGTAAAATCGTATGAACGTTATAATTATCACAGGCGCGTCATCAGGCATGGGTGCGGAATTTGCGTTTCAGCTGGATTATTCTGTCGGCAATATTGATGAAATCTGGCTGGTTGCGCGGCGCAGGGAGGCTATGCTCGAAGTCGCGCAGAATATGGAGCATACGACAAGAGTGATTGACATGGACATCACAAACGCCGCCTATATCGCGAGATTTAAAAATGTACTGGAAAAAGACAAGCCTGTAATCAGAATGCTTGTAAATTGTGCAGGCTACGGCGTGATGGGACAGTTTACAAAGCTTGATATGAACGAACAGCTTGGAATGATAGACGTAAACTGCAGGGCATTGACGCAGCTTACCTATATGTGCATACCGTATATGCGGAAAAACAGCCGCATCATACAGCTTGCGTCAAGCGCGGCATTTATGCCGCAGCCGGGATTTGCGGTTTACGCGGCATCAAAGGCTTATGTCTACAGTTTTTCACGCGCCTTGGGCAGAGAGCTTAAGGCAAGGAAAATATATGTTACTGTAGTATGTCCCGGTCCTGTAAACACGCCGTTTTTTGACACAGCGGAGAAGAACGGCAAAATACTTGCAATCAAAAAGCTTGCCATGGCGCAGGCGGACAAAGTAGTGGAAAGGGCAATATCAGACTCTTTCCGCAGACAAGAAAAATCAGTTTACGGTGGCTGGATAAACGCGTTTGGCATAGCGGCAAAGCTTATTCCGCACAAGCTTATTCTTGCGTTCCTTCCAAATAAATAAGGGGTATTTTTTGAAATGAATAAAAAACAAAAAGGAGAGTACGACTATCCCGCATATCAGACAAAGTTTGTAATAGCGCGGACTGTCTGCTATTTTGCGCTTGCCATTGCGATATTTATATTGGGCTATGTTTCCACAGGGACAAAGGAAAATCTGCTTACAGTAGTGTCTGTGCTTGGACTTTTGCCTGCAAGCAAGAGCCTTGTTTCAGTAATAATGTATCTGCGTATGCCCAAATTTGACAGGGTTGTGTACGACAGGCTTTCGGAGGCGGCGGAGGGAATGTCCGCGCTGTACAGTATGTACCTGACCTCGTACAAAAAGAATTTTCCAGTCAGTTGTTTTTGCGTGGCGGGCGGAAATATTATTGGCTACTCTGAATTTAAGGAGTGCGATACCGCGGCGTGTGAGGAGCATATCAGAGGGCTTTTAAAGCAGAATGGATTCAAAAATATCACAGTGAAGATATTCAGCGCAAACGAGCAGAGAAATTTTGAAGACAGGCTTACACAGCTCCGCCGATTTGATGAGCAGGGCAGGGAGAGTGAGATTTTAGAGCTGTTGTGTAATATTTCATTGTGATTTTGGCTGTTAATACGAAACAATGGCAGATTGAAAGGAAATTTTAATCATTTGCAGCAATGGCTGCTTTGCAAAGAATTTCTAAATCTTACGCAGAAAAATGTAAGAACAGGCGCATCAGGAATGGGGGATTAGTATTATTGATTTTATTACAGGTTGACGAAAAAAACGCTCAGCAGAGGTTTGACAAGTATTTAAGGAGAATTTTGCCAAACGCTCCCGCAAGCCTTATTTATAAGCAGCTTCGTAAGAAAAATATAGTCTTAAACGGCAAAAGGGCGGACGGAGGTGAGAAACTTCAGGCAGGAGATGAAGTCAGGCTTTTTTTGGCAGACGAGACATACCAGAAGTTTACAGCCGTTCAAGACGAGCAGGGCAAAGACAGTGTTTGTGGGCAGTATATTGACGCATATGTAAAGCTAGAGGACAGAGTATCAATAGTTTTTGAAAATGAGCATATTTTAGCCGCTGATAAGCAGGAGGGCGTACTGTCGCAGAAGTCAAAGGCCGACGATATAAGCGTGAACGAATGGCTTATAGGGTATCTTTTGGAAAGTGGCAGCATATCCTCGCAGACGCTTGCCGCTTTTAAGCCTTCAATCTGCAACCGCTTAGACAGAAACACATCCGGGATGATAATATGCGGAAAAACGCTTGCGGGAAGCCAGTACATAAACGACATCATAAAAAACAAGACACTTGAAAAATACTATTACTGTCTTGTAAACGGTAAAGCGATGCTGAATGAGCGTATCACCGGTTGGCTCTATAAAGATAATGCGTCAAACATGGTGCGCGTTTACGGAGATATAAATGAAATTCCTGAGAAGATTCGGGCAGATGCGGACTTTATAGATACGTCGTTTATGTCGGAGCGTTTCGGCTTAAATGTCACGCTTGTCGAAGCGCGTCTGTTTACGGGCAAAACTCACCAGATAAGGGCGCAGCTTTCGGCGATGGGATATCCGATAATAGGCGATGCAAAATATGGGGATGAGAAAATAAATCAGCGGTACCGCGCATTGGGCGTAAAAAGCCAACTGCTCCATTCGCATAAGCTTACTTTTCCGCTCGTAGATGACAAGCGTTTTGCGGACATTTCGGGTTTAACGCTTGAAGCTAAGCTGCCAGCCATATTTGAGAGTGTTATGTCTTATTAAGTTTCAAAATGAAAAATACAATGGTGGCGTTTTCATTATTAATTTTGAGCCGTAAAAGCGGTCTGGAGGATAAAATGGCAACTTGGAACTCAAGGGGGCTTAGAGGCTCGCTTTTGGAGGAGATGATAAACCTCACAAATGAAAAATACCGAGACGGCGGGCTTGCGCTTATCCAGAAAGTGCCAACGCCGATTACGCCGATTACGATAGACAAGGAAACGCGCCATATTACGCTGGCATACTTTGACCAGAAAAGTACAGTTGACTATATAGGCGCGGTGCAGGGAATACCTGTGTGCTTTGATGCGAAGGAATGTGCGGCGGACACCTTTTCGCTGCAGAACATACACGAGCATCAGGTGCAGTTTATGCGCGACTTTGAAAGGCAGGAGGGCGTCGCCTTTTTCCTGATTTACTATACGTCTAAGGAGCTGATGTACTATATGCGGCTTAGGGAAATGAACATATACTGGGACAGAATGGAAAACGGCGGCAGAAAAAGCTTTCGGTTTGAGGAGCTTGACAAGCGCTTTTTTATGAAGCCGAGAGTGGGGCAGATGGTGCCTTATCTGGATATGATACAGACTGATTTAGACGATAGAGGTTGACACGCCTGACATAACAGTGTATACTACGAATAATACACTGTGCTAATCTGGTAACGAATTAGCACTTTAAAGCAATAAAGTAAAGCGCCTGTTTGGATTTAAGCAAAACACAAGGCAGACAGGCGCGGAAATGAGGTAGAAATGAATAAACGTCTTGTTCATACCCCCGAGGGGGTACGTGACATATACGGCGCGGAATACGCCTGCAGGCAGAATGTTGAGCGGCTTTTTAACGACAAGCTGCACAGCTTTGGCTATCAGGACATACAGACGCCGACATTTGAATTTTTTGACGTGTTCAGCCGCGAGGTAGGCACTACGCCGTCAAAGGAGCTGTACAAATTTTTTGACAAGGAGGGCAATACGCTTGTCTTAAGACCTGATTTTACGCCGTCGATAGCGCGGTGCGCGGCGAAATATTTTATGGACGAAACAATCCCGCTGAGATTTTGCTATACGGGCAACAACTTCATAAACACAAGCGACCTGCAGGGCAAATTGAAGGAGACGACGCAGACGGGCGCGGAGCTTATCGGTGACGTATCGCCCGAGGCTGACGCCGAGATGATAGCGATGCTTGTCGAGGCGCTGATAAACTGCGGTTTGAAGGAGTTTCAGGTGTCAATCGGGCAGATAGATTTTTTCAAGGGCTTATGCGAGCAGGCAAGGCTTGATGAGGACACTGAGCTTGAACTTAGAGAGTTTATTTCCAACAGGAACGACTTTGGTGCGCAGGAGCTTTTGACGCAGAAAGGCGTATCGGAAAAATCAGTAAATTCCCTGCTCAGCGTCAGCAGCCTTTTTGGAGGTTATGACATACTTGACAGGGCGCTTGAATGTGCCGACAACGAGCGTTCCATAAAGGCGGTGGACAGGCTTCGCAGGGTATATGAGCTGCTAAAGCTTTATGGCGTTGAGGAATATATTTCCTTTGATTTAGCGATGGTTAGCAAGTATAATTATTATACGGGAGTGATTTTTAAGGCATATACATATCAGACAGGAAGCGCGATTGCAAAGGGCGGCAGGTATGACAGGCTGCTTGAGCATTTTGGCAAGGCGGCGCCTGCTACGGGCTTTGTGGTAATCATAGACGACCTGATGACCGCGCTCACGCGTCAGAATATATGTCCCGAGCCTGAAAATAAAAACTTTCTGCTTGTCTATTCGTGCGGTACGGCAGAGGCTGTCAGTGAGGCAAAAAGGCTGCGTTCAGATGGCTTTAATACAGTTATGCTCAAAAAGGAGAAGTCTGAGGATGAGTATAGGGAATTTGCGCGGAGGAACAATTTTCTGCAGGTTTCTTTTATATAACCAAATAACCATAACTTCACAAGGCATAGGTTTACGGGCATAAATTTATTACAGCGTGCTGAAGCGGCGCAACGCTAATATTTTTAATAAAATCACGCCTGCATATTCGTAATAGGTAAACGCAAAGAGTTATTTGAGTATTAGAACAGATGATAGCAAATCACAAAATTACTTAATATGTGGCTGCGTGGAAATGAGGTAATAATGAGGTATCTTACATTTGCGCTCGGCAAGGGAAGGCTTGCCAATAAAACCTTGGAGCTGCTTGAAAAAATAGGCATCACCTGCGAGGAGATGAAGGACAAGGACTCGAGAAAGCTTATCTTCGTAAATGAGGACTTAAAGCTGAAATTTTTCCTTGCGAAAGGTCCTGATGTTCCTACATATGTAGAGTACGGCGCTGCCGATATAGGCGTCGTCGGCAAGGACACGATAATGGAGGAAAACAGAAGGGCATACGAGGTGCTTGACTTAGGCTTTGGCAAGTGCCGTATGTGCGTCTGCGGTCCCGCCTCTGCGAAGGAGCTTTTGCAGCACCACGATATGATCCGCGTGGCGACGAAATACCCCAAAATCGCAAAGGACTATTTTTACAACCAAAAGCACCAGACAGTGGACATCATAAAGCTTAACGGTTCGGTGGAGCTTGGTCCGATTGTGGGGCTAAGCGACGTTATAGTGGATATCGTGGAGACAGGCTCGACGCTGCGTGAAAACGGGCTTGACGTGCTGGAGGAGATATGCCCGCTTTCCGCGCGCATGATTGTCAATCAGGTGAGCATGAAAATGGAAGCTGAGCGGATAAAGAATATTCTTCAAAGATTAAAGGAGGAGCTATGAGAATTATCAGTTTAAATAATGAGTCTAAGAAAGATTTGCTCGAAAATCTGTTAAAAAGAAGCACGAATGATTATGGCGAATATGAAGAAACAGTGGCTGAAATCATTGAAAACGTAAAACAGAGAAAAGAGGAGGCGCTGTTTGAATATTCCCTGAAATTTGACAAGTGTGTCATTACAAAAGAAAATTTCAGGGTGACAAGGGATGAAATAGACGAGGCGTATAAATCGCTTGATGAGCATTTTATACAGGTTATGAAAAATTCCGCCGCCAACATACGCGAGTATCACGAAAAGCAAAAGCGCAACAGCTGGTTTGACGCGGAAGCGGACGGCACGATACTCGGTCAGAAGATAACGCCCATGCAGACTGTAGGCGTGTATGTCCCTGGCGGAAAGGCGGCTTATCCGTCTACTACGCTTATGAATGTGGTCCCTGCTAAGGTAGCGGGTGTGCCAAACATCGTGATGACCACGCCCGCGGGCGCGGACGGCAGGGTAAATCCAGCGACGCTTGCGGCGGCTGACATTGCGGGGGTTGACACTATTTTTAAGGTCGGAGGCGCGCAGGCGATAGCAGCTATGGCATACGGCACGGAGATGATACCAAAGGTTGACAAGATTGTAGGGCCTGGCAATATTTTTGTCGCGCTCGCGAAGCGTGCGGTGTACGGTCATGTCAGCATTGACTCCATTGCGGGACCGTCGGAGATACTCGTGCTTGCGGACGAGAGTGCAAATCCGAGGTATGTCGCGGCTGATTTGCTTTCGCAGGCAGAGCATGACGAGCTTGCCTCCGCGATATTGATAACCACAAGCATGGAGCTTGCAAAAAAGGTTGAGGAGGAAATAAATCAATTTGTAAACGTGCTGGAGCGCAGAGAAATCATACGCAAGTCGCTTGACAATTACGGATATATTCTGGTAGCGCCAGATATGGATATGGCTATTGACACTGCAAATGATATTGCGTCAGAGCACCTTGAAATATTGACGAAAAATCCGTTTGACACTATGACGAGAATAAGGAACGCGGGGGCGATTTTCCTTGGGGAGTATTCGTCCGAGCCGCTTGGCGACTATTACGCGGGACCTAATCATGTGCTTCCGACAAACGGTACGGCGAAGTTCTTCTCGCCTCTCAATGTTGACGACTATGTTAAAAAGTCGAGCATTATTTCGTATTCAAGGGAGGCGCTTGAAAAAGTGCATGAAGATATAGAGCTTTTTGCCGAGCAGGAGGGTCTTACGGCACACGCAAATTCAATACGCGTGCGGTTTGACGGGAAGTAACTTTTGTGTGGACTTACTTTAATATATAATTAGATAGGCTTACAGCATGTTTCGCAGTCGCCTATCAAACAGAGGGGAAAGTGATGGAATGAGCAGAAAGGCAGACATAAAGCGCGTTACAAAGGAAACAAACATAAAGCTGTTGCTTGAACTTGACGGCGAGGGAAAGTCGAGCGTTGATACAGGCATAGGTTTTTTTAATCATATGCTTGAAGGCTTTGCCAAGCATGGTTTTTTTGACATGGATATTCTGGTTGAGGGCGACCTCTATGTGGACGGGCATCATACTGTGGAGGATGCGGGCATTGTGCTTGGAAGCGCCATAAGGGAGGCTGTGGGAGATAAAATAGGAATTAAACGTTATGGATATTTTATTCTGCCGATGGACGATGCCCTTGCGCTGTGCGCGGTGGATTTGTGCGGCAGACCGTATCTGGTGTTTGAGGCGGATTTCCCCAATGCTATAGTTGGGGATTTGGATACATCACTTATAAAAGAGTTTTTTTACGCGGTGTCATACAGCGCGGGCATGAACATTCATATCAAGCTTTTAAGCGGTGAAAACAGCCACCATATGATAGAAGCTATTTTTAAGGCATTCGCGAAGGCGCTTGATGAGGCGGTTTCTTATGATGAGCGTATAAAGGACGTGCTTTCCACGAAGGGAAGCCTGTAGGGGGAGTATTAATGAACTTAAAGAGAATAACTAAAGGCTGCGCAAGGCTTATTTGTATGCTGCTCGCGGTATGTATGCTTTCGGGTCTGCCTGCCGCAAAGGCAAATGCGGCCGTCGGGGACCAGGGCATTGACGTATCAAAGTGGCAGGGAGCCATCAACTGGGCGGCTGTGGCGCAGAGCGGGGTTAAATTCGCTTTTATAAAGGTTGGAAGCCTGAAAAGCGGGATTGACGATTTTTTCTATTACAATATGATGGCGGCGCAGGCTGTCGGGATAAAGACGGGAGTATACATATACTCATACGCAAGGAGCGTTGAGGAAGCGGCGCAGGAGGCGCAGTTTGTTTTAAACGCCATTCAAAACGTACAGGTTTCTTATCCGGTAGTCTGGGATGTGGAGGACGACACTCAAGATAAGCTTTCGCCCGATATGCTTGGGCTTATGGCGAATACTTTTTGCGCGATGATAGAGGCGGAGGGGTATTATCCTATGGTTTATGCTAATAAATATTGGCATACACAGAAAATAGGATCTCTTTTTTATGACAAATGGGTAGCGCAGTGGGGACCTACATGCGAAGTTCCTGACGCCGCAATATGGCAGTATAGCTGTACCGGCGTTGTTCCCGGGATTTTGGGAGACGTCGATATGGATATCGCGTTCAGGGATTATTCAACAAGCATTGTAAATACGGGCTGGGTGCCAAGAAAGGGATTTTTGTACTATTATATAAATTACAAAATGCAGCGCGGATGGCTTGATTTAGGGGTGGCGAAATACTACCTTGACGCGCAGGGGCACATGATAGTAGGGTGGCTGCCGCTTGAGGACGGCATTTATTATATGCAGCCTGACGGCGTTATGTCTGTAGGCTTTACCCCGATAGGTTCCGGAATTTATTATTTTGGTTTGGACGGCAAAATGCAGGTAGGACTGCAGGCGATTAACGGCTTGTACTATTATTTTGCGCCTGACGGCGTTATGTATGCGGGCTTTCTTGACTTGCCTGACGGAAGACGCTTTTTTGCTGCGGACGGGCATATGATTACGGGACTTAGCCCGATAGGCGATAAGCTCTATTACTTTGACGCAAACGGAATTATGCAGACCGGATTTCAGAATATCGGCGGGCTCACATATTTGTTTGGCGTGGACGGTGCTATGGCGCAGGGCTGGTTTAGCGACGGCGTATACAGCTATTACTTTGTGCCTGAGGATGGACATATGGCTGTCGGGCTGCAAATTATCAATGGAAATACATATATGTTTGACGCAAATGGACATATGATAACGGGCGTGTTTAATATGAACGGTCTTTCGTACCTGTTTGGAGCGGACGGCGCTATGTATACAGGCTGGCTGAACGACGGTATTACGGCGAAATATTACGAAGCGGACGGACATATGGCTGTTGGGCTTACGACAATCGGTACGGATGTATACTATTTTGACATAAACGGAAATATGCAGACCGGGCTCGTTGACATAGGTGGAGTGCCTTATCTGTTCGGAGCCGATGGAAAGATGACGGTCGTACAGTAAAGCTATATGGCGGCATGGGGGATATAGATTATATGAGGAAATTGGCTTTAAGCGATGATATTCTGCTGCAGGTTGAAAAGCCTGCGCGGTATATAGGCAATGAAGTAAACAGTGTTATGAAAGATAAGGAAAGCATAGCGGTAAGATTTGCCATGTGCTTTCCCGATGTGTACGAGATAGGCATGTCGCATCTCGGTATACAGATTATATATGATATGCTGAATCGGTTTGACGATGTGTGGTGCGAGCGCGTATATTCGCCATGGCCTGATTTGGACGCTGTTTTGCGTGAAAGACGCATACCGCTGTTTGCCCTTGAGTCGCAGGAGCCGATTAAGGATTTTGACTTCCTCGGCATCACGATACAGTACGAAATGTGCTACACAAATATTCTTCAAGTGCTTGATTTGTCAGGTATACCGCTTATTGCGCAGGAGAGGACATGGGCGCATCCGATTGTGATAGGAGGAGGTCCCTGTGCCTATAATCCTGAGCCGATTGCCGACTTTTTTGACCTTTTCTATATAGGCGAGGGGGAAACGCAGTACCGTTCTTTGATTGACTTATATAGGCAATGTCGTGAGAGCAATGTATCAAGGGAGGAGTTTATTGTGCGCGCGGCAAGGCTGCCGGGCATATATGCGCCGCAGCTTTATGAGGTTTCGTACAATGAGGACGGCACAATAAAGGCTTTTACGCCAAAGAGAGATGACATTCCGGCGACTGTTACCAAGGAGATTGTCAAGGATTTGACGCACACCTATTATCCTGAAAAGCCTGTTGTGCCGTTTATCAAATGCACTCAGGACAGAGTGGTATTGGAGATACAGAGGGGCTGCATAAGGGGCTGTCGTTTTTGTCAGGCGGGGCAGCTTTACCGCCCTGTGCGTGAGCGCAGCGTTGATATGCTGAAAGACTATGCCATAAAAATGCTTGACAATACGGGCTATGAGGAGATTACATTGAGCTCGTTAAGCTCGAGCGACTACTCAAAGCTTGAGGAGCTTGTAGGATTTTTGATTGACAACTGTCGTGAAAAAAAGGTAAACATTTCCCTGCCGTCGCTTAGAATAGACGCATTTTCGCTTGACGTGATGGAGAAAGTGCAGGATGTCAAAAAGAGCAGTCTTACCTTTGCGCCGGAGGCGGGAAGCCAGCGGTTGAGGAATGTCATCAACAAGGGTTTGACTGAAGAAGTCATACTGAATGGAGCAGCCATGGCGTTTCAAGGGGGTTGGAACAGGGTAAAGCTTTATTTTATGCTCGGACTTCCGACTGAAACGGACAATGATATCAGAGGGATTGCTGAGCTTTCAAATAAAATCGCGGCTGTGTACTATGAGACTGTTCCGAAAGAAAAGAGAAATGGAAAGGTGCAGATTGTGGCGAGCACTTCATTTTTTGTGCCCAAGCCGTTTACGCCGTTTCAGTGGGCGGCTCAGTGTACTAAGGAGGAGTTCCTTGATAAAGCGTACAAGACAAGAAAGGCAATAATGGAGCAGCTAAATCAAAAAAGTATAAAGTATAATTGGCATGAGGCTGACGCGAGCGTGATGGAGGGAATTTTTGCCAGAGGCGACAGGCGGCTTTGCGAGCCTATTATGGAGGCGTATAAAAAGGGGTGTATTTTTGATGCGTGGGGGGAGTATTATAGGCATGATGTGTGGATTGAAACTTTTGAGGAATGTGGTATAGATATTGCGTTTTATACGACTAGGGAGCGTGGGATTGATGAGGTGTTTCCTTGGGATTTTATTGATTGTGGGGTGAGTAAGGAATTTTTAAAGCGTGAGTGGCAGAGGGCGCTCGATGAACAGGTGACGGAAAACTGCAGGGAAAAATGCAGTGCCTGCGGGGCGGCGAGATTTGGGTGTGGTATATGCTGCATGGAAAGAGATTATGGCTAGAAACAAACAGGTAATGCTGAATGTTTTCTCAACCGGCCGAATTTAGTCAAAATATATAAAAATGCTGCTAGGTGCAGCAAGCTGCAAGACGCTGCATTTTTATATATTTTGACTAAATTCTACATTATCGAATAGGGTTTGAATTGAATAAAAGTAGATTTGGAGGTTTTATGAGGTTGCGTGTTAAATTTTCTAAGCATGGGGCTTTGAGGTTTATAGGGCATCTTGATGTGATGCGTTATTTCCAGAAAGCTATACGGCGTGCGAATATTGATATTGCTTATTCTGAGGGGTTTAGCCCGCACCAGATAATGACGTTTGCTGCGCCGCTTGGGGTGGGGCTTGAAAGCAATGGCGAATATATGGATATAGAGGTAAATTCTCTTACAGGCTCAGGGCAGATTATGGATGCGCTTAATGGTCAGATGGTTGACGGTATTGAGGTGATTGAGGTGAAGCTTTTGCCTGACGATGCCGGCAATGCTATGGCGAGTGTGTTTGCGGCGTCGTATTCAATTCGTTTTCGGGAGGGATTTAGGCCGGTATTTTTAAGTGTGCGGAGTTTGGATGACTTTTATGGTCAACGAGAGATTGAGGTGACGAAAAAGACTAAGCGGAGTGAAGTGACGTTTGACATGAAGCCATATATATATGAGTTGGGGCTTGACGATGACGGCGAGGTGGTTAGGCTTACGGTTGACGCGAGCAGTGCGGGTAATTTAAAGCCTGCGCTTGTCATGCGGGCGTATTATGAGATGAATGGCAGCGAGCTTGACGAGTATGCGCTTTTGATTACGAGAGAGGAAACTTACTTAAACGCGGGTAATGCGGAGCAGCCAAGACTTATGCCGCTTGGGTTTATAGGGAGTGATTTTTGATGCTTGAATATAAGTATGTATTGACAAAATATGGCGATGGTGTTTTGTCGTTTACGATTGACACTAGAGAGAACCGTTTGACCTCGATAGCTTATGCGGACGGTTCGGCTGACGGCGGCGATATAAGCATTGGGGATATTTTTGTGGCTAAGGTAAAGAATGTTGTTAAAAATATAAATGCTGTGTTTGTGGAATATGCGCCTGACAAAATGGGGTATGTTTCGCTTGAAAATAAATATAGGCCGATAGTGACGAACCGAGCCTATGACGGCAGGATTATCGCGGGCGACGAGGTGATTGTGCAGCTTGAAAAGGAGGCTGTGCGCACAAAGGAGCCTGTATTTACGACTAATTTGTCTATCGCTGGGAAATACTGTGTGGTGTCAAATGCAAAGCTTGAAAAGGGTGTTTCAAATAAATGCACAAGAGCCGAAAAGGAGCAGCTTATTACGGCTATTCCGGAGGATATAAGTTATGGTGTGGTAGTGCGCACAAACGCGGCATCACTTTTGGGAGCATCGCTTAAGCCTGTGACGGATGAGTGCGTAAGGCTTTGCGCCCAGATGGATAAATTGCTTAGTGACGGGATGCATAGGACATGCTTTAGCAGGATATTTAAAGTGCCGAAGCCGTATTTTACGGCATTGCGCGATGACGGCAGACTTGCGCAAAATAGCGACGAATGCCAGATTATCACTGACGACAAGGAGCTTTTTGATGAGCTTGTCGATTATATGGAGATGAACATGCCTGAGCTTGTGTCCGGAGCGGCGCTTTATGAGGATGCCTCGTATCCGCTTAAAAAGCTTTACAGTGTGGAAACGAAAATTAAGGAGCTGCTTTCGCCAAAGGTATGGCTGCGGTCGGGAGCTTATCTTGTGATTGAAAAGACAGAGGCTATGTATGTCATTGATGTCAATTCGGGGAAGAACATTGGCAAAAAGGAGAGCGCAGAGTTTGTTTACAATATAAATTGTGAGGCGGCTGAGGAGATAATACGGCAGATACGGCTTAGGAATTTGTCGGGGATTATAATGGTTGATTTTATAAATATGGATGCCGGGTATGAGGATATGCTTATGCAGCGGATTAGGGAGCTTGCGGCTAGTGAGAGGGTGCTGACTAGTGTGGTGGATATTACGCCGCTTGGGATTGTGGAAATCACGCGTAAAAAGACGACTAAGGCTTTGGCGGAACAGCTGAAGGGAGTGTGGGGGGCTTAGGAAATATAATTTTTTGAGTTCCTGGTAAGTGTAAGCTTTACCTTATTTACACCTCTATTTTGGAATACAATTGATTTATAAGAGGAAACTAGTTTATGGATAAACTAAGAATAATGAATAAAAATATATTTGAGAAAAACTTGGTTGCATCTTTAATTGAGTTATTAAAATGTTCATATGAGGAGGTTGTTACATATAAATTTATGATAACTCCTATCTTTGAAGCAAATAAAAATTATAACTCAAAAGATGATTTTATGCGTCTCACATATTTTAGTGAAAAAAATATAAAAGATAGGGTATTTAATATAGGAGATGTTGTAAATTTATTTTCAGCATTAAGTCCGTTATATCCAATGTGGATAAAGGTTTCTATCTATGACAATAGAGGCAAGGTTATTGAACTAAGACATAGCTTAAGATTTAGGAAACCGAGTCAAATACAAAATGTAGATACGGGACATCCACCATTTATAGTTGTAACATAAGTGCTATTGATAGGCGTTGACAGGGAATTTTTAGTAAAGATATGTGAGGCATTAAGAAGATATTATGAGGATTATACCAGAATTGTACCAGACTTATGCGAAGATATCTCTCAGGATATCATAAAAGATTTTGAAAAAAATCCAATATCTATTTTGAACTATATAGATTTAGGAACGTGTGAATTTGATAATTATAGCACAACTGATGAAAACATTCCTGTTATTAATTTAAGCGGTGATTGCGCATGGTCAGGAGATGATGGGGTAACAATTGCAGCCAAGAATAATTACCTGCTGTATGTGGGACCATGGACGGAATTTAATGTTTGGACAAGCACATCTAACGAGATGTTTATTGATTGAATTGAAATTTTTCAATTCTATTGTTAAAAAGTAATTTATCCGAAGGAGGTATATAATATGTTGTGTCATAGAATAATTGATTTGAGTGTTTTACTCTGCGCAAGGTCTGGTGAGGGGCGATAGCTGCGCAGAGGTGGTTTGATATCGCCCGCATTGGATTTTGCGCTTATGGAATAATTTTGTGGCTGTATAATTTGGCTTTAAAAAGTAAATTTTTCATAAGGGAGATAAAATTCAATGAACAAAAATTTTAGGAAATATATTGTTTTTTGGCTGAGTCAGTCAATATCTCAGCTTGGCAGCTCTATGACGAGTTTTGCGCTTATTTTGTGGATATTCGGGCTAAACGGATCGGCAATGACGGTGTCGCTTTTGACGTTTTTCTGGTATGTGCCAAATATCGTGTTTGGCTTGTTTTCGGGCGCTGTGGTGGACAGGTTCAGTAAAAAGAAGCTTATGCTCATAACGGACAGCGTATCGGCGGCATGCTCCGTGGCTGTGCTTGCTTTAAACGCGCTTGGAGGCTTGGAAATATGGCACATTTATTTTGTCAATTTTATTATCGGCGCGATGAATGCCTTTCAGGCGCCCGCGTCTTCGGTGGCGACGGGTCAGCTCGTGCCAAAGGAGAGGCTTGCCCAAGTGAGCGGAATGAATTCGTTTGCCGGCAACCTCAATACGGTCGTTTCACCTGTGCTTGCGGCGGCGCTTTTTGCCTTTGGCGGGCTTAGGCTGATTCTGGCGGTCGATTTGGCAAGTTTTGTTTTTGCGTTTGTTGTGCTTGCTACGCTGATAAAAATTCCTGAAAGCCGTGCGGATGTAGGGAAGGGACAATCCATATTCAGCGACTGTGCCGAGGGTTTTCGGTTTTTAAGGCGGAATGACGGCATTTTTATGATTATTGTCACTTTGGCTGTGCTTAATTTCTTTTCCGCGCTTACGTATGAAAATATTCTCTCGCCGATGATACTTTCGAGGAGTGGCGGCAACAGCGCTGTGCTTGGCATTGTCAATGCGGCGACGGGGATGGGCGGTATTTTGGGCGGTATCATTGTCGCGGGCGGCAGGTTTTCCAAGGACAATATCAAGATGATTTATGTTTCGGCGGGGCTTTCGTTCCTTCTTGGTGATATTTTTATGGGACTTGGAAGAAATGCTTTGCTCTGGGCTGTCGCGGGGGTGGCGGCGAGTCTGCCCATACCGTTTATAAATGCGGGACAGAATGTGATTTTATACAAAAATGTCCCCGAAGAAATGCAGGGGCGCGTATTTGCTGTGAGAAATTCGCTGCAGTTTTTTACTATACCTATAGGCATTCTGCTTGGCGGATTTTTGGCGGACTATGTGTTTGAGCCGTTTATGAGGACGGAAGGCGGCGCGGCTGAAATGTTTCGGCGCATTGTCGGCGGTGGCGCGGGCAGCGGAATGGCTTTGATGTTTCTGTGTACGGGAACGTTCGGTAGTATTTTCAGCTTTGTGCTGTATCATCAGAAAAGTATTCAGAAATTTAAGCAGTGAGTAAAGCGGACAGTGGCAGCCGCCGCAAGCTATTGGCAGATTGCGCGGCTTTGGCTGCCGCTGCGTAGCTTAAAGCTATGAAGCGAGGTGTTTGAATGGTTAAATCATTTAGGGAATTAGAAGAAGAAAAGGTAAGGCATTTTATAGTTCCTTATCAATATGTTAAAGAAGTGCCGAATATTAATTCTATTCACCCGTTAAAGCAGCGAAAGGTTTATAATCTATATAAGAACATATTAAATGACCAATTTGCCCAAAATGTAGTTAAGTCTGTATGGATTTTTGGCTCGTCTGTCAATAACTGTTGCAATATAGACAGCGATATAGATATTATGATTTCCTTAAAGCGGGAGCTGACGGAGGAAGAAACCTGCCTGCTTAATCATATTGTATCCAAGTCGGTTGGCTCAAATTTTGATTTGGTTATTTTAGAGGAGTTAGACACGAATAAACAGTTATATAAAAATATTATGAAAAATAGGAGATTGATATATGAGTGCGATGCTTGAAAACGCTGTTACATGGCTGGAAATGGCAAATGATGCCTTAGATAAATTCAAACAGAATAATACAGATGTAAGGTGGGTTAGAGCCGCCTGCAATCATTATCAGCAGTCTGCGAAATTTTTTGTTAAAGGGCTTTTGGAAATATTGGGTGAAGAATATGAAAAAGGTCATGACTTGGAGAATAATGCGGAAAAACTTATAAGCTTAATAAACGCAAATGATGGCGAAACATGGGATTCATTAAAGCATATAGTTGATGATTTACAGTATTTATCAGATAAATCAGGCATAATAATAAAATGGGAACAAAGACCAAGGTATAATGGTGAAAATTTTACATTTAAGGAGAAAACAATATTAGAAACAAAAGAACATATAGATAATATAGATTTCGTTGTAAAGAAATTGAAAATATTATAAACTACATTAGAAAAAATATTATAGGTATTGACATACTTGCATAATTGGTGTATAAGTTAATCATATAGTTTGAGGTGGGACAATGTTTTTTATGCAATGGCTGTGAACATGCACAGCCATTAGTTTTATCCATACTGTATTAAATGTATTAATACAGTTAAACAACATTCAAAACATATGGCATATAAAAATGATGCCACCGGTATTACAGAAGGCAGGGAGGTGACAAACGGCATGATTTTAATAGACTACAAGGACAGACGACCGATTTACGAGCAGGTGATAGAGAAGCTGCAGCAGATGATACTGTGCGGGGCGTTGGAGCCGCATTCGCCGATGCCCTCAGTCAGGAATCTTGCAATGGAGCTGTCGCTCAATCCAAACACTATACAGCGGGCGTATCAGGCTTTGGAACATACGGGTTATATATATACGATAAAAGGCAAGGGGAGTTTCGTGAGCGAGCTGTCCGCCGCAGCCGACAACAAGCGGCGCGAGATAGAGGGCGAGTTGCAAAAAAGCATAGACAAGGCAATGCTTTCAGGTATCACGGCTGACGAGCTGCGACAGATGGTGGAAAGATGCATAACGGCATCGGAAAGGGAAAAATTATGATAACGGCAACAAATATAAATAAATCTTTTGGCAGCATAGAGGCTGTCAGAGACATTTCGGTAAATATAAAAAATGGGGAGGTCTTTGGACTGATTGGCACGAACGGCGCGGGAAAAAGCACGTTTCTGCGTATGTTGAGCGGCGTGTTAAAGCCCGACAGCGGCACTATCACGATAGACGATAAGCCTGTATATGAAAATCCTGCTGCCAAGAGCGAAGTGTTTTACATTTCGGACGACCAGTATTTTCTGCCAAACGCCACACCTGCGGACATGGCGAAGTTTTACAGCGATTATTATGTGGGTTTTGATATGGTGCGATTTTATGATATGCTTGCCAAATTCAGTCTTGATAAAAGGCGAAAAATAAATACATTTTCAAAGGGTATGAAAAAGCAGCTTTCGGTAATCCTCGGCATATGCGCAAACACTAAGTATATGCTTTGCGACGAAACATTTGATGGTCTTGACCCTGTGATGCGCCAGGCGGTAAAGAGTATATTTGCGGGAGAGCTTACGAGCCGCGACTTTACGCCTGTCATAGCCTCGCACAATTTAAGAGAGCTTGAAGACATCTGCGACTGCGTGGGCATACTTCATCAGGGCGGAGTGCTTATGCAGAAAGACTTGGAGGAGATGAAACTCAATATCCATACAGTACAATGCGTGCTCAAAAACCCTGATGACGAAAAGCAGCTTGTACAGCTTTTAAATATAGTAAAATCAGAAAAGCGAGGGTCGTTAAATCTTATTACGGTAAGAGGCAAAAGGGACGAGATAATGCAGATGGTCAATTCATTTGAGCCTGTTTTTGCGGAAATCCTTCCGCTTTCACTAGAGGAAATATTTATAAGCGAAACGGAGGTAGTCGGATATGACATCAAAAAACTTATTTTTTAATCTTATTAAGCAGGACTGGAAAAAGAGGATATGGTGTCCGATAATCATATTTATAGTGTACTTTATAGCGATGGATGTGAGCCTGCTTATGCGGCTTGACACGATGAAGCAGTATTCTGACAGGTATTCATATACGCCCGCCATTTTCCTTGAGCATTATTTCTTTGGCAGCAGCGTTGAGGGAGCGATAGTCGGCGGCTGCCTGACGGCGATATTATGCGCGGTAAGCGGTTTTTGCTGGCTGCACTCAAGGACACAGGTAGATGCGTATAACAGCATGCCCGTAAAACGCACAACGATGTTTGCCTCAAGATTTCTATCGGGAATACTGCAGTTTTTAGCGCCGTTCGCGCTTAATATCGCCATATGCCTGCTTATTGGGGCTGCAAACGGCATTTTTACGGTGCAGGCGCTTGCAAATGCGGTATGTTACGCCTTTTATACGCTGCTTTGCTTTTTGACGGTGTACAGTGTGACAGTAATGGCGGTGAGCCTTACGGGAAATATAATAATAAGCCTGATTGCCGTTGGCGTGCTGCTTTCCTACAGCGTCATTATATTCATCATCAAGGAGAGCCTTTTCAATGAATTTTTTATGACATGCATTTCAATGGGCGAGCAAAAAGTGTACAGCTTTTCACCGCTGGGGCTTATCGGGCGGCTTATGAACGCGGTTAATGACGCAAAAATTTCATATAGAGCGGTGGAAGTAAGCTATAAGGCATTTAACTATGGCGCGCTTGGCAGTTTTGTACTGCCATTTATCCTACAGGCATTTAGCTATGGCGCGCTGAGCTTTGTGTTTTATGTGAAAAGACCGTCTGAGGCGGCGGGCAGGGCGATTGCCTTTAGGCGTGCCGAGCCTGTGATTAAGACGCTTATAGTCATTCCTGCGTCACTGCTGATAGGCTTATGCTTTATGGAGATTATAGAAGGGTCATTTGGCTGGTTTGTGTTTGGCACGGTTTTATGCTTTGTGATTATGTCTGCCATAATGGAGATAATTTTCCACTTTGACATAAGGGCAGCGTTTAATAATAAAAAACATATGTTATTCAACGCGGCATGTACGGCGCTTATCGTAATAATTTTCAGGTATGACGTGCTGGGCTACGATACCTATGTGCCGCTTGACACACAGCTTGAGGGCTGCGCCGTTTCCATTGACGGGCTTTTAGGTTATGATTACCGGGACGAAGACGGGCATTATACAAGCGCTCGTGAATACAGGCTGAAAAATGTTGACCTGAAAAATAATGCCGCCGTTATGGAGCTTGCAAGAAAAGCTGCCGCCCAAAAGCTGCAGGTCAAAGACAGCAGTGATTTTGACACATACGAGATGTATGAGGAGTATGCAAGGGAGAGTGAATTTCATAGCATAGTGCTGGGCTATAAGCTTGCGCGCGGAAAGACAATTTACAGGCAGTACATCATAGACTTAAATGATGCCGACACGCACAGGCTTTTGAGTGAGGTATTTGCGGACGAGGAGTATAAGCTTGGCATTACGCCGATTTTCAATGAAGATATTTCAAACGTGGATAGAGTGACATATTTATCAAATTTATTTTACAATATTGAGATGGATCTGGACGAGGAGCATCGCAGGCAGCTTATTGAAGCATACAGGCAGGACTATATGCAGCTTACGCTTGACGACATAATGAACACAATGCCGATAGGGAAGTTGGGCTTTGGAATTGGGACGGAACACCTTGTAGATGTAGAATACAGTTGGATGACACCATATTACGAAGATGAATATAGGCAAAACTATCCTGTATATCCTCAGTTTACCAATACGATATCGCTTGCAAAATCATACGGCTTTGATTACAACAAAGAGCTTGATGTGGAAAATGTGGAATATATTGAGGTGTCGGGCTATAAATCTACAACTCAGGGTGATGGCGCAGACGCTCAGACGGATAGTCTCACGATTACGTACACTGACAAGGAACAGATCAGGCAGATTTCCGAAGCGCTGACGGACAGCTCGCTTGCCCATTGGTCTTATGAGTATAATTCATATATTTATAATGACAAATGTTCGGCAGTGATACCGAATTATAATTCATACTACTTTATAAAAGACGAAACGCCTGAGTTTGTCGTGGAGGATTTTAAATAAAAAATAATATTGAAAAAATATTAACAAATAGATTTTGTTGTGATAAAATTACAGGTATAAGTTTAAGCTATCTATTTTTTAGGAGGAAATGTATCATGGCAAAGTCAAAGTGTGTCGCTTATGTGTCGACTTACACAATGGGCGACAATCATGGGATAAGAATATATGACGTTGATGTTGAGAAAGGCAGGCTTTCAGAAAAATCAAAGGTAGAGATAACCAATTCATCATATGTCACAATCACGCACAACGGCAGATTTTTGTACTCGATTACAGATTTTGGAGTAGAAAGCTTTAAGATTCTTCCTGACGGCAATCTGGAGCTTGTAAACGCCGCTTCAATCAACGGCATGAGGGGCTGTTATTTATCTACGGACTACAGCGACAAATACTTGTTCTGCGCGGGCTATCATGACGGCAAAATTACGGTACTCAGGCTTGATTCAGAAACAGGTGCGGTAGGCGCCATCACTGACGAACTGTTTCACAGGGGGCTTGGCAGCGTGGCGGAGAGGAGTTTCCGCCCGCATATAAGCTGCGTAAAGATGACGCGCGACAACAAATATCTGTGCGCGGCAGACCTCGGGATAGATTATGTCAATGTGTACCGCTTAGACCACACGCGCGGCACATTGAAGCAGGTGGACATTATCCGATGTGATTTGGAATCCGCGCCGAGACATTTGAAATTTTCCGAGGACGGGCGCTTTATGTATGTCATAAGCGAGCTGAAAAACTGCATAGATGTTTACCATTACCATGAAGAGAACAATATGCCGTTTTTTGACCTGATACAGACAGTCCCTACGACAGAGAAATACGAGGAGCAGGGCGTGGCGGCGAGCGCGCTCAATATATCTAATGACGGCAAATATATTCTTGCGTCAAATGCGGGTGAAAACAGTGTCGCTCTGTTTGAAATAAATGAGGAGAGCGGTGAGCTTACAAAGCTGTTTTGTCTGCCTGTAAGCGGAGAGTACCCCAAGGATGCGACGCTGTTTCCGGATAATAAACATATAGTATCGTTAAACCACGAAACAAATACAATGACTTTCTTTACTGTGGATTATGAAAACAAGTGCATGGTTATGAACGGAAAAGAAATGAAAATAATGCAGGCAAACTGTATTATCTTCCACGAGTTATAATTATAATGAAACAATGCTCATTATATGTTACGGTTTTATATTGTCATAAAATGAAAAATGGGACTGTCGCAATAAGGATTAAGCATACAAGATATAGTATGATATTTAAGCTAATGATACTATATTTCGCTTTTATGTTCCTTGGTGCGACAGCCCTTTTTTGTTTTAATATTTTTGCACTGGGCTTATGAGTAAAATTCTTTGATTCTGTCCATGCGTGATGTCATATTTTGAAGAAGCAAGTCAAGTACTGTGACAGCCGTCATAGCTTCTACGACGACAACAGCTCTCGGAACAATAATTGGGTCATGCCGTCCTTTAATCTGCACAGTTATATTTTCCCCTGCGCGGTTTACAGTTTCCTGCTGCTGAAAGATAGAGGGTGTTGGCTTAAAATACGCCCGCAAAATAATATCTGAGCCGTCGCTAATGCCTCCAAGAATGCCTCCCGCATGATTCGTTGCCTTGACTATTTGATTATCCTTCATTCTGAAAGCGTCGTTATTTTCGGAGCCGTTCATGCGTGATGCCGCACACCCGTCGCCTATTTCAAATGCTTTTACGGCGCCTATCGACATTATGGCTTTTCCGAGATTGGCATCCAGTTTTTCAAATACAGGTTCGCCTATGCCCGCGGGAAGTCCCTTTACTATGCATGAAACAACTCCGCCTGCTGAGTCGAGCTTTTCCATGCAGGCTTTAAGGTAAGCTTCCGCCTTTTCGTTGGCTTCACTGTCAGGCATTCCGGTTTGGTTTCGGCGTGCCTCCGCGATATCAAAATTTTTCATGGATATGCTTATGTCGCCTATCGCTTCGGTATAAGCGGTGACGGTAATGCCGAGCTCCGCAAGCAGCTTTTCGGCAATCGCGCCCGCCGCCACGCGCCCTATGGTTTCGCGCCCTGACGAACGACCGCCTCCTCTATAATCGCGGAAGCCATATTTTTGGTCAAATGTATAATCAGCATGTCCCGGACGGTAATAAGAAGCTATTTCACTGTAGTCGGCTGAACGCTGTGAAGTATTTCTCACAAGCATTGCGATAGGGGTGCCGGTCGTGCGTCCTTCAAAAATGCCTGATAAAATTTCAACGCTGTCTGATTCCCTGCGCTGTGTGGCAAATTGTGAAGTTCCCGGTTTTCTTCTGTCGAGGAGTTTCTGTATATCGCTTTCGTCAAGCTCCAAACCCGCAGGGCATCCGTCAACCACGACGCCAATCGCTTCGCCATGAGATTCTCCCCAGGTGGTTATTTTAAAAATATTGCCAAATGTTGAACCTGCCATAATTAAAAATGCCTTCCTTTCAATTTATATTAAGCTATACTATCAAAATAACTCTTAAAAATCAAGCTTTTTGAAATTTTTTGCATTTTTTTTGCGTTTTATAGTGCAAAACGGAAAATGTTGTGTTATATTATATAGGGAGTGGGTTTATTTTATATTTTTTTAATATTTCATATAACTATACTTTTTAATATTTAGGCTGTTAAGTTAGGGTAGATTTTTTCCGATATTAATATAATCCGGGCTATATGGCATGGGGGTTTTTGTAATATGAGAAATACATGGAAGGATAAGCTCGTACATAAAATGCATATGCAGATTAAGCGGCATAGATTTTTAAAGCTGCCACTGCTTGTATGCATTATATTTATTACGATATTTTATAATATAATCAGTTATTTTGCCGGCAATACCAAGCGTTTCGCAAGCATTATGGCAATCGTATTGTTTTTCTTTGCAAGCAGCAGCTTTGCGTATTTATCACCGGAAGCTCAGGAGCTTGCGCTTATGACGGAGGATTGGGCGGATATCCGGGAAAGCTATGAATATGTGCCGACTGTATTCAATATTCCCGCGACGGAGGTTATTGACGATGATGATGTGATTGCGGGGTATGACAACCGCGAGCTTGATGTTTCCGCGGACGAGATAGACAAATATTCGCTTGATGATATTGTCGCGGCGAATGAGGCAATTAAAGAAACCGGCGTTTCATATCAGACCTCCACATCAAAGCTTTCAAAGGACGACTGGCAGCTTGTACTTGTCAATAAGCAGCATCCTGTACCGGATGACTATACATTTACGCTTGGCACAATCAAGGGTAGCATGAAATGCGATGTGAGGATTATAGACGACCTTACAAAGATGATGCAGGCGGCAAAGAGCGACGGCATCGATTTAAAAATCTGCTCGCCATACAGGGATTACAACAGGCAGACGGTATTGTTCAACCGCAAAATTGACTATTATATGGAGAAAGGCTATTCATATCTTGACGCATACAAAATCGCGTCCATGACAGTCACTGTGCCTGGCGCGAGTGAGCATCAGATTGGGCTTGCGCTTGATATAGTAAGCTCTAAATACTCGGCGCTTGAGATAGGTTTCGGCGAAACCGAGGCGGGCATATGGCTCAGAGAACATTGTGATGAATACGGTTTCATTCTTCGCTATCCTTTGGGCAAGGAATATATTACGGGTATCCAGTATGAGCCGTGGCATTTCAGGTATGTGGGCAGGGAAGCGGCGCATAGCATCATAGAAAACGACATTACACTGGAGGAATTTTTGGATAACTTAGATTGAGAAAGAAAAGCTTATGGAATATAAATTATTAAAGCAGGAAGGACGTGCTAAACGCGCGCAGGTCACTACTGTGCATGGCACGATACAGACGCCTGTATTTATGAACGTGGGTACGGTTGCGGCTATAAAGGGCGCGGTATCTACGGCTGATTTGGAGGAGATAGGCACCCAGGTAGAGCTTTCAAACACTTATCATCTTCATGTCAGGACGGGTGACGAGACGATTAAAAAACTTGGTGGACTTCATCGGTTTATGGCTTGGAATAAGCCAATCCTTACGGATTCAGGCGGATTTCAGGTCTTTTCTTTGGCAGGACTTCGCCGCATAAAGGAAGAGGGCGTTTACTTTAATTCTCACATAGATGGCAGGAAGATTTTTATGGGACCGGAAGAAAGTATGCGTATCCAGTCAAACCTTGCGTCTACTATAGCGATGGCATTTGACGAGTGCCCGCCAAGTAAGGCGGAGCGTGATTATGTCCAAAAGTCCGTAGAGCGCACGACACGTTGGCTTGAGCGCTGCAAAAATGAGATGAAGCGCCTCAATACGCTTGACGACACTATAAATAAAGAACAATTGCTTTTTGGCATTAATCAGGGGGCAGTATATTCTGACATAAGGATAGAACATGCAAAGCGCATATCAGAAATGGATTTGGATGGTTATGCTGTAGGCGGGCTGGCTGTCGGAGAGACTCATGAGGAGATGTACCATATCCTTGACGAGACAGTGCCGTATCTACCAAAGGATAAGCCTACATATCTTATGGGAGTAGGTACGCCTGCAAATATTCTTGAAGCTGTGGAAAGAGGCGTTGACTTTTTTGACTGCGTATATCCTTCAAGAAATGGGCGGCATGGACATCTTTACACTAATCATGGCAAGATAAATCTGTTTAATTCGAAATATGAGCTGGACGACCGTCCGATAGAAGAGGGCTGCCAGTGTCCTACCTGTAAAAGATATTCGCGCGCTTATATACGCCATCTTTTGAAAGCGAAGGAAATGCTCGGCATGAGGCTTTGCGTACTTCACAATCTCTATTTTTACAATACGATGATGACGGAAATACGGGATGCTTTGGATGCGGGAGAATTTGCCGCATACAAAAAGCGAAAGCTTGACTGCATGAGCGGAGAATAACGCTTTTAGCGATATTTTGCAGTATTTAGAAATATTTTACTTGATGTATTGGGCTTTATTGTGTAAGATATATTTATGTGTTTTTGGCAGATTTTTAAAGATTTTCACAGAATGGAGGATTTTATCTTATGAATTTATTATTGGCGGCGGCAGATGCTAACGCTCAGGGCGGCGCGGCAGCGGCAAGCACGTTATCTTTGGTTTTAATGATTGTTGTTTGGGGAGCTGTGATTTATTTCCTTATTTTCCGTCCGCAAAAGAAGGAGCAAAAAAGGAAGCAGGCGACAATCAACTCTCTTGAAGTAGGTGCAAGTGTGCTTACGACAAGCGGATTTTATGGGGTTGTCATTGATGTTACTGATGAGGATGTTATCGTAGAGTTTGGCAACAACAAAAACTGCCGTATTCCTATGAAAAAGGCGGCGATAGAACAGGTAGAGCTGCCCGAAAAATAAACAGATGCACTTAAAAGTGTCGCCAATGTGCGGCACTTTTGAATTATATACAGCCATATATAGGTTAAAGAGGCAAAAAATAAATAATAAATAAGGTTGAAATTTCTTGTCGAATGTAATATTATTTAATATGTGTAAATTTATTTAGTGGTTTAGCGTATTAAAAACATAAAAGGAGATAGTCGATAATGAACTTAAATATTGTATGTATACCGGGCGATGGCATTGGTCCAGAAATAGTAGCGGAAGCAAAAAAGGTTTTGGATAAAGTGGCAGGTAAGTTCGGTCATAGCATTTCATACAAGGATATTTTGATGGGAGGCGCGTCCATTGATGCTTGCGGAGTGCCGCTCACTGACGAGGCAATTGCGGATGCAAAGGCGGCGGATGCTGTGCTTATGGGTTCCATCGGTGGCAATACATCAACGTCGCCTTGGTATAAGCTGCCCCCTGAATTAAGACCGGAGGCAGGACTTCTCAAACTTAGGAAATCGCTCAATCTTTTTGCGAATTTGAGACCCGCATATTTATATAAGGAACTTAAAGAAGCTTGTCCGCTCAGGGATGATATTATCGGCAGCGGTTTTGATATGATGATTATGCGTGAGCTTACTGGCGGGCTTTATTTCGGTGAGCGCAGCACAAAAGAAATTGACGGCGTGGTTACGGCAGTAGATACACTTACATATAATGAAAATGAGATAAGGCGCATTGCAGTAAAGGGCTTTGATATAGCCATGAAACGCCGCAAAAAGGTGACAAGCGTGGACAAGGCGAATGTCCTTGATTCATCAAGGCTATGGCGTAAGGTTGTCGAGGAAGTCGCAAAGGATTATCCCGAGGTGACATTGGAGTATATGCTTGTGGATAATTGTGCCATGCAGCTTGTAAAAGACCCGAAGCAGTTTGATGTTATTCTCACTGAAAATATGTTTGGCGACATTTTGTCAGATGAAGCGAGTATGGTGACAGGCTCAATCGGCATGCTTTCATCCGCCAGCTTAAATGATACAAAATTCGGTCTGTACGAACCAAGCGGCGGTTCAGCTCCCGATATAGCGGGCAAAGGCATAGCAAATCCGATAGCTACTATATTAAGTGCAGCCATGATGCTAAGATATTCATTTGATTTGGACAAGGAGGCGGACGCAATCGAAAGCGCCGTTAAAAAAGTTCTTGAGGAGGGCTACCGGACGATTGACATTATGCCTCAGGAGAAGAGCAAACGCGCGGGAGTACAGCAGGTCGGCACTGTCAAAATGGGTGACTTAATAGCAGAACGCATTTAATAACTAGACAAATAATATTTGATTAGATAGAATGGAGGACTTTACAATGAAAAGTGATAATGTAAAAAAGGGGATGCAGCAGGCTCCGCACAGAAGTCTTTTCAATGCTCTTGGTTTTACCGAGGAAGAAATGAACAAGCCGATGGTAGGCATTGTAAGTTCATATAATGAGATTGTCCCAGGACACATGAATCTTGACAAAATAGTAAACGCCGTAAAGCTTGGAGTCGCGGAGGCTGGCGGCGTGCCTGTAGTATTTCCCGCGATTGCCGTATGCGACGGTATCGCTATGGGGCATATTGGCATGAAATATTCTCTTGTGACAAGGGATTTGATAGCGGATTCTACAGAGTGCATGGCGCTTGCGCACCAGTTTGACGCGCTTGTAATGGTTCCCAACTGTGATAAAAATGTCCCAGGGCTTTTGATGGCGGCGGCGCGTATCAATGTGCCGACAGTGTTTGTGTCAGGCGGTCCTATGCTTGCAGGCAAGGTTAAGGGACAGAAAAGAAGCCTTTCGTCAATGTTTGAGGCAGTCGGCGCATATGCGGCAGGCACTATGACTGAGGAAGAAGTATGCGAGTTTGAAAACAAGGTATGTCCTACCTGCGGCTCATGCTCAGGAATGTATACGGCAAACTCAATGAACTGTCTTACAGAGGCGCTTGGAATGGGACTTAGAGGCAACGGCACAATCCCCGCCGTATATTCAGAAAGAATAAAGCTTGCAAAGCATGCGGGAATGGCGGTAATGGAGCTTCTCAAAAAGAATATACGCCCGCGCGACATTATGACAAAAGAGGCTATACTGAACGCGCTTACTGTTGACATGGCTCTTGGCTGCTCTACAAATTCGATGTTGCATTTGCCGGCGATAGCGCATGAGATAGGCTTTGATTTTGATATTTCATTTGCAAATGAGATAAGTGAAAAGACGCCTAATCTCTGTCACTTGGCGCCTGCAGGACCTACATATATGGAGGACTTAAACGAGGCGGGCGGCGTATATGCGGTAATGAATGAGCTTACAGAGCTTAACCTGATAAATACCGACTGTATGACAGTCACAGGCAAAACAATCGGCGAGAATATCAAAAGTGCCGAAAATAAAGATAAAAATGTAATAAGACCTCTCGACAATCCTTACAGCAAAACGGGCGGTCTTGCCGTATTGAAAGGCAATCTTGCTCCTGACGGAAGCGTAGTAAAGCGCTCGGCAGTAGTCGAGGAGATGATGGTTCACGAGGGTCCTGCGCGCGTGTTTGAATGTGAGGAGGATGCTATCGCGGCTATAAAGGGCGGCAAGATTGTTGAAGGTGATGTCGTAGTTATACGCTATGAGGGTCCTAAGGGCGGTCCCGGTATGCGCGAGATGTTAAATCCTACATCGGCTATCGCAGGCATGGGGCTTGGTTCAACAGTGGCGCTTATTACGGACGGGCGTTTTTCGGGCGCGTCGCGTGGGGCGTCTATTGGGCATGTATCTCCGGAGGCTGCTGTCGGCGGACCTATAGCGCTTGTGCAGGAGGGCGATATAATTGCCATAAATATTCCTGAATGTACTTTAAATCTCAAGGTATCGGATGAGGAGTTGGAAAAACGCCGTCAGAATTGGACACCGAGAGAGCCCGAAGTTACGACAGGTTATCTTGCAAGGTATCGTGAGATGGTTACAAGCGGCAACAGGGGTGCAATACTGCAAAATCCAAATAATGTTTGATATAAAAAGGAGGAAAATTCCTCCATGGTTGGCGAAAGGCAGCATCAATTTGAAAAAGGAGCTTCCTGTATAATTCAAGTATAGGGAATTCCAAGAAAGAAGGTTGAGAGAAAAGATACCTCAGAGTAAAATAAGATTACTGACTTTGACCAGGTTAGTAAAAATCTTATTGAACAGAGAGGTATCTAAAATGAATTGTAACACACAAAACGCAAAAATTGCATCCATAACTGAAAAAACTTTGATTGTCGGTATTGATGTCGGCAGTGAGACCCATTATGCCAGAGCCTTTGACTGGCGAAACTATGAGTATTCTAAAAAGCCACTTGAATTCAGCAACACAGAAGCAGGATTTCAGATGTTCAAAGCATGGATGGAGGAATTGGCGGAAAAACATGGCAAAGACGTTGTACTTCCCGGAATGGAGCCGACCGGTCACTATTGGTTTGCTTTAGGGAAGTTCCTGCAGGATAACGGAATGAGGCCGGTGCATGTAAATCCCCATCATGTGAAAAAATCAAAAGAGCTTGATGACAACAACCCCAATAAAAATGACCGTAAGGATCCAAAGACGATAGCCGCGCTGGTCAATGAAGGACGTTTTTCCTACCCATACATACCCACCGGCATTTATGCAGAGATCAGGAGTCTGTCAAACCTCCGGTTTCAGACCCAGGAAGAGCTCACAAGGCTTAAAAACAGGATAGCCAGATGGTTCTCCATCTATTTCCCTGAATATAAAGACGTTTATGGGGATATGAAGGCGGTCAGCGGGAGGATGGTGCTGAAGACAGCGCCGCTTCCGGAGGATATCGTAAAATTGGGAGCGGAAGGCGTGAACCGGATTTGGAGAGATGCGAAGCTGAGAGGAGCCGGAATGAAGAGGGCAAAGACCCTGGTATCGGCTGCGGAGCACAGCGTCGGAGGCAGGGAAGCGCCGGAAGTGGCAAGGATGGAGCTGAGGAACCTGCTGAAGGATATGGATGTATATGAGGAAAGGATGGAAGGACTGCTGGAAAAGCTAGAAGAAAAACTACAGGAAATCCCATACATTGATAAGCTCATGGAGATGAAAGGGATAGGACTTGTGACGGTCAGCGGCTTTATTGCAGAGGTGGGTGATATTGAACGTTTTGAAAATCCAAAACAGCTGCAGAAACTGGCAGGATATGCAATCGTGGCAAACGATTCCGGAAAACATAACGGTGAAAGCAGGATCAGCCGCCGCGGGAGGAAGCGTCTCAGATATACGTTGTATGAAGCAGCCATATCGTTGATTGGGAAGAATGCGGAGTTCAGGGAGATCTATGAGTATTACCGGACCAGAAAGGATAATCCGTTAAAGAAGATGCAGTCGGTTGTGGCAATAGCCTGCAAGGTGATCAGAGTATTCTATGCAATCCTAAAAAAGGGAGTGGACTATGATCCGCAAAAACTGATGAGAGACATCCATAGACCGCAGGAGCGGGCTGCATAAGCGTCAGAATTAGAAGAAACATAAAAACACCAGCCGCGGTTGGATTGAGTTTTCAGCAGAGATGGCAGAGGACTGAATCCAGCCGCGGCAGGAAGGCTGGGGACATGAGGAACAGACCGGGAAAACGTCCGCCGAAAGGTGCCGGGATAGGAATCATGGAAAAGTCAGTAACACAAAAACAAAGAATGAGCCGGTAGTCGGCAGGAATAATTTCCATAGGGCAAAGACCCTGAAAAGGAGCTAAGCTGACACCCCGGATATGGACAGGCGGGACGAAGGAAGTTAGGACGCTGCAGGAATGTAGAAGATCCTGGTAGATATGGGAGGTTCGCTGCCGTAGATGGAGGGGCACACAAAAGGCCATGCAAGATGAAATAGTAAGACGTTTTGCTTTGTGTACCCAAAACCAGCTATTTTCGTACCAGATACAAAGAAATGTCCATTATCTTGGCTCGTTCATCTGAGATATAAACTAAAAATTCCTTGAAAAATAAGGAAAAAACACTTGACTAAATAGGGAGGAATATTATGCTGTTAAATGGCTCACAAATAGTTATAGAATGTTTGAAGGAGCAAGGGGTAGACACAGTTTTTGGTTATCCTGGCGGAAGTATATTGAATATATATGACGAACTGTATAAACATACGGATGAGATTACGCATATCCTGACTTCGCACGAGCAGGGAGCTTCCCATGCGGCTGACGGCTATGCGCGCGCCACCGGCAAAGTAGGCGTATGCCTCGCGACAAGCGGACCCGGCGCGACCAACCTCGTCACAGGCATCGCTACGGCATATATGGATTCAGTGCCGCTCGTAGCGATTACGGCAAATGTTACATTGCCGTTGCTTGGCAAGGATTCGTTTCAGGAAGTTGACATAGCGGGTGTCACGATGCCAATCACGAAGCATGGTTACATCGTAAAGGATGTTACAAAGCTTGCGGACACGCTGAGAAAAGCGTTTAAAATCGCAAAATCAGGCAGACCGGGACCTGTACTTGTGGATATTACAAAGGATGTTACCGCAAATACATGCGAGTTTATACCGGAAAAGCCTGAACCGCCCGAAATCAAGAACTCATATACGGAAAATGACATAAACACAGCGCTTGATTTAATCAGAAACGCAAAAAAGCCGTTTATATATCTTGGCGGCGGCGCAATTATTTCAGGGGCATCACGCGAGGTAAAGGAATTTGCTGAAAAGATAGACGCGCCCGTATGTGACACGCTTATGGCGAAAGGCGCGTTTGACGGTAAAAGTGAGCTTTATACAGGCATGGTAGGAATGCACGGCACAAAGACGTCAAACTTCGGCGTAAGCCAGTGCGATTTGCTTATAGCACTCGGCGCACGTTTCTCCGACAGAGTAATAGGCAACCCTAAGAAATTTGCTGAAAATGCAAAGATACTTCATATCGACATAGATGCCGCGGAGGTAAACAAAAACATAAAGACCGACGCGTCAGTAATAGGCGACTTAAAAACCGTGCTAAAGGAGCTCAATAGCAAGCTTACGCCCCAAAAGCATGAGGAATGGCACAATACAATAAAGGAATTAAAGGAAAAATATCCGCTTAAATATGAGACGGATAAGCTTACCTGTCCTTATATAATCGAGGAGCTTGACAGAGTGACTGACGGCAAGGCTATCATCACCACGGACGTAGGACAGCATCAGATGTGGGCTGCGCAGTATTACAAATATACAGAGCCGCGCACATTCCTTTCATCTGGTGGTCTTGGCACTATGGGTTACGGCCTTGGCGCATGCATCGGCGCAAAGGTAGGCAGACCTGACAAAATCTGCGTGAATATCGCGGGCGACGGCTGTTTTAGAATGAATATGAACGAACTTGCCACGGCGAGCCGTTACAATATACCTATTATACAGATTATTATAAATAACCATGTATTGGGTATGGTAAGGCAGTGGCAGACCTTGTTCTATGAAAAGAGATATTCGCAGACAGTGCTTACCGACAAGGTTGACTTTGTAAAGGTTTCCGAGGGCTTGGGCTGTGAAGCAATCCGCGTCACAAAGAAAGAGGAGGTTGCGCCCGCGCTTGAAAAGGCTGTTGCTTTAAATAAGCCTGTAGTAATTGAGTGCGTAATTGAGGAGGACGACAAGGTATTTCCTATGGTTCCCGCAGGCGCGCCCATAAGCGATGCGTTTGACGCGGATGATTTGGCAAAATAACAAATTATCAAGTAAAATTTAAAGACTAGCATATACATGTTAATATGTAGCTGTCCGGCATAAAAGCATAATAGCAGCAATGCGTCAGACTAATTTTCACTAAGCCTGTTTTGGCGCATATCTGATGCTTTGCGGCTATACCGCGCAGGACAGTTATGATGATATAATAAAAAGATTTAGGAGGAGTATTAAGTTGGCTAGAGTGTACAATTTTTCAGCAGGCCCCGCAGTTTTGCCTGAGGAAGTCCTTAAAGAAGCTGCAGATGAGATGTTGGATTACAAGGGAACAGGAATGTCCGTTATGGAGATGAGCCACCGCTCAAAGGCTTTTGAAACGATTATCAAAGAAGCGGAAGCGGATTTGAGGGAGCTTATGAACATTCCTGACAATTATAAGGTTTTGTTCCTGCAGGGCGGTGCAAGCCAGCAGTTTGCGATGATTCCCATGAACCTTATGAAGAACGGTGTGGCGGATTATATCGTTACAGGCCAGTGGGCTAAAAAGGCATATCAGGAGGCTTGCATTTACGGCAAGGCAAACAAGATTGCTTCAAGCGAAGATAAGACCTTTTCGTACATACCTGATTGCTCGGATTTGCCTATTTCCGAGGATGCGGATTATGTATATATCTGCGAGAACAACACGATTTACGGCACAAAATTCAAGACGCTTCCCAACACAAAGGGCAAGACGCTTGTAGCGGATGTTTCCTCATGCTTTCTTTCAGAGCCCGTAGATGTCACAAAGTACGGCGTTATCTATGGCGGAGTGCAGAAAAATATCGGTCCTGCGGGCGTTGTAATCGTTATTATCAGAGAGGATTTGATTACGGAGGATGTACTTCCAGGCACGCCTACTATGTTGAAATACAAGACGCATGCTGACAACAATTCGCTTTACAATACGCCGCCTGCATACGGCATTTATATCTGCGGCAAAGTATTTAAGTGGATTAAGAAGATGGGCGGACTTCAAAAGATGAAAGAAATTAACGAGAAGAAGGCGAAAATTCTCTATGATTTTCTTGACGAGAGCAAGCTTTTCAAGGGCACAGTAAGGAAAGAGGACCGCTCGCTTATGAATGTGCCGTTTGTTACGGGCAGCGAGGAGCTTGACGCTAAATTTGTCAAGGAGGCAAAGGAGGCAGGCTTTGAAAATCTCAAAGGTCACAGGACGGTAGGCGGTATGCGCGCAAGCATTTACAACGCTATGCCTGTTGAGGGCGTAGAGGCGCTTGTTGAGTTTATGAAGAAATTTGAGGAGGCAAACGCATAATGTATCAGTATAATTGCTTAAATCCCATTTCAAAAATGGGACTGGATAAATTTACGGACAGCTATCAGAAAACAGACGATATCACACAGGCTCAGGGCGTGCTTGTAAGAAGCGCGGCCATGCATGACATGGAGCTGCCCGACGGTCTTCTTGCCGTAGCAAGAGCGGGCGCGGGCGTAAACAATATCCCGCTTGACAAATGCGCGGATAAGGGCATTGTGGTATTCAACACACCCGGCGCAAACGCAAACGGCGTAAAGGAGCTGGCTATCGCAGGAATGTTACTTGCGTCAAGGGATATTGTAGGCGGCATAAAGTGGGTTGAGAATAATACTGGCGTTGAGACTATCGCAAAGGACGCTGAGAAGGAGAAGAAGAAATTTGCAGGCACTGAGATAGCGGGCAAAAAGCTTGGCATTATCGGTCTTGGCGCTATCGGCGGCAGAATTGCAAACGCGGCTGTAGCGCTTGGCATGGAGGTTTACGGTTATGATCCGTTCCTTTCTGTAGAAACGGCGCTCAAGCTTACGCGCGAGGTTAAGCATGTTGTCAATTTGGATGATATTTATGCAAACTGCGATTTTATCACTATACATGTGCCTCTTATGGACAGTACAAAGGGCATGATTAATGCAGAGGCAATTAACAAGATGAAGGACGGCGTTATTGTGCTTAACTTTGCAAGGGATTTGCTTGTAAATGAGGCTGATATGATTGCAGCACTTGATTCGGGCAAGGTTAGGAAGTATGTTTCTGATTTCCCCAACACGACTACAGCAGGACACAAGAACTGTATAGTAATACCTCATCTTGGCGCGTCTACTGAGGAATCGGAAGACAACTGCGCAATGATGGCTGTTGACGAGCTTATGGATTATCTTGAAAACGGCAACATCAGAAACAGCGTCAATTATCCTGCATGCGATATGGGCGTATGCGTGACAGAAGGCAGAGTGGCAATCCTGCACAAAAATATTGCAAATATGATTACACAGTTTACAGCCGCATTTGGCGATGCTGGAATAAACATCAGCGATATGACAAATAAGTCAAGAGGAGAGTACGCGTATACTCTTATGGATATTGAGAAGGCTGCCGATGACAAGATTATCGAAAAGCTTAACAGCATTGACGGTGTGTTTAGGGTTAGAGTGGTTAAGTAGTGTAGTATTAGTGTAAGACATAAATGTAGTGGTTTACGTGGATTTTCATAATTTATAATATGATGTTTAAGTGAAATATACAAACTAAGGATTGGTATGTAAATATATATTATCCTTGGTTTTGTATATTTTGCTTTGTATTCGGAGATTTTGCTAATGAAAAATTCTTGAAATTTATTGGAAAATTATTGGAAAATGAATAATATTTGCTTGACTTTTCAAAATATGAATGCTAAACTATATGAGTATGCCGCATAATGAGGTAAAAGTACGCAGCAATATTTAGTATGCGTCACCGAAGTTAGCGAGTAATTATTTAGGAGGTGCAATATGTACGCAATTATTGCAACAGGTGGAAAGCAGTACAAGGTTTCCGAGGGCGATGTCATCAATGTTGAGAAGCTTGATGCAGAGGCAGGAAGCACTGTAACTTTTGACAAGGTTATTGCCGTTAGCAATGATTCTCTTAAAGTAGGCGCGGATGTTGAAAATTCTACCGTCACGGCTACGGTCGTAGAGCATGGCAAGGATAAAAAGATTATCGTCTACAAGTATAAGAGAAAGACAGGCTATCACAAGAAAAACGGTCATAGACAAGCATACACACAGGTTAAGATTGATAAGATTAACGCTTAATATATGACTAAGGTTACGATTTTTAAATCCGGCGGTAACGGTTATAAACGTTTTATCTGCGAAGGACATTCAGGTTATGCAAAATCCGGCAGCGACATTGTTTGTGCGTCAATATCAGTCTTGGTTATCAATACAATAAATTCTCTTGAGGCTCTTGCAAATGAGCGGATGGAGGTGGAAAGTAACGATGATACGGGATTTATTGACTGTCGCTTTTTAGATGATATAGGCAATGATTCGAAGCTTTTGATGGATTCTATGGTGCTGGGTTTGCAGACTATTGAAGAACAATACGGTAGTAAGTATTTAAGACTTAAAATCAAGGAGGTGTAAAACCATGATGAAGTTAAACCTTCAGTTTTTTGCTCATAAAAAAGGTGTTGGTTCTACTAAGAACGGTAGAGATTCAGAATCAAAAAGATTAGGCGCCAAGAGAGCGGACGGTCAGTTTGTAAAGGCAGGCAATATCTTATACAGACAGCGTGGTACAAAGATTCACCCGGGCATTAATGTCGGCAAGGGTGGGGATGATACACTGTTTGCAAAGGTAGACGGCATACTCAGGTTTGAGAGAAAGGGCAGAGACAAGAAACAGGCTTCTGTCTATCCTGTAGAGGAGAACTAAGACATAAATTACGAACTAATAAAAGGCTTCAGGCTTTCTTGTCTGAAGCCTTTTGATTAAAAGCTTTGTTAAATATTAGGAGCCTTTTGCTTAATTTATAGAAAGGTTGGTCAGTCAATGTTTGCGGATAGAGCAAAAATATATATTAGAAGCGGCAAGGGCGGCGACGGTCATGTTTCATTTAGACGTGAAAAATATGTTCCTAGCGGAGGTCCGGACGGCGGTGACGGTGGAAATGGCGGAAGCGTTATTTTTACAGTCGATAAGGGGTTGAATACACTCGTAGATTTTCGCCATATCAGAAAATATTGCGCCCAAGATGGTGAGGATGGCGGCAACAAAAATTGTCGTGGAAAAAATGGAGAAGATATAATTATAAAAGTCCCCGAAGGAACTGTCATAAAGGAGCTTGAATCTGGCAAAATTATTGCGGATATGTCAGGCGGTAATGAGCGCCAAGTGATATTAAAAGGCGGTAAGGGTGGGAATGGCAATCAGCATTATGCAACGGCGACTATGCAGGCACCTAGATACGCACAGCCAGGGCAGTCTGCAAGGGAGCTTAACCTGTCGCTCGAATTGAAGGTAATTGCAGATGTGGGTCTTGTCGGTTTTCCAAATGTAGGTAAATCCACATTGCTCTCACATGTCACAAATGCTAAGCCAAAGATAGCCAACTATCATTTTACGACGCTTAATCCCAATCTTGGAGTGGTGGATTTGGATAACGGTAGGGGTTTTGTGATGGCTGACATTCCGGGACTTATAGAAGGAGCTTCCGAAGGCGTAGGACTCGGTCATGAATTTTTACGACATATAGAGAGGACTAAGGTTTTGATACATCTGGTTGATGCCGCATCCACAGAGGGCAGAAATCCGGTAGAAGATATATACGCCATAAACAAAGAACTTGAGGCTTACCATGAAGGGCTTGCGCATAAACCTCAAGTAATTGCCGCAAACAAGATAGATGCTATTTATTCGGAAACTGGTGAAGACCCTATACAAAAAATCCGCAATGAGTTTGAGCCAAAGGGAGTGAAGGTATTTCCGGTTTCGGCTGTTTCGGGACAAGGCTTAAATGAATTGCTTTATTATGTAAGCGACCTTTTATCACAGATTAATGAACCGCCTACGGTATTTGAGCCTGAATTTAATCCGGAAGTGGATATAGTGACTGGTACAGAGCCATTCACAGTAGAATATGACAAAGCGAAAAATGAGTATGTAGTAGAGGGACCTCGTATCGAAAAAATGCTCGGTTATACTAACATTGATTCGGAAAAGGGATTTATGTTTTTTCAAAAATTTCTTAAAGACAATGGCATATTGGATGAATTGGAAGCGCTTAATATTCATGAAGGTGATACTGTCCGTATGTATGGACTTTCTTTTGAGTATTACAAGTAAACCTATAAACAAGGCTGAAAAAAATTTCAGCCGCATAATGTGGCAGAAAGCTTCCTGTATACTTTAAATAGGTTAAGATATTGACAGAAAAAAATACCTCAAGTAAATTTAGATTATTAC
>CANQSB010000019.1 GCA_947626435.1 uncultured Lachnospiraceae bacterium
AATAATCTAAATTTACTTGAGGTATTTTTTTCTGTCAATATCTTAACCTATTTAAAGTATACAGGAAGCTTTCTTAATATTATTATATTGTTTCTTTTTACAAGCCAAAATAATGGACATTTCCCTGTATCTGGTACGAAAATAACTGGTTTTGGGTACACGAAGCAAAACGTCTTGCTATTTCATCTTACATGACCTTTTATTTACCCCTCCATCTACGACGGCGAACCTCCCATGTCTACCAGAATCATCTGTCTCACTCCCTTTGCACAAAAAACAGCGTCTAAACCGTTCTGGCTTAGACGCTGTAATCCCGCTATCCCTTATCCGACAGTTTTCCAAAAGCCTCCACGCAGTCATACACATTACGCATCAGACTTACCTCTTCCTTTTTTGAAACAGGAAAAGCCCTGATTTCGCAGAGCTTTTCCTGACGTTTTCTTTCAACTGCTTATGCATAAATTGCATATGCAGTCTAGCCAGAACGCGGTAAACGTCAAACCCATTCAAAGCTCGTAGGGCACTGCCCTCTGGCGCAACGCCTTATGTCAGCGCTTTGACTGACACTCAAGTTTCCCGTCTTTATTATTTTATTACGACAGGCGCCAAAATATGTCAACCGGAATTTTCGGGGGACACGCATCGTGTGCCGGTCAAATCATAGTGGCAGAGTGTTTGTTCCATCGCTTGCCGAAGCTGTTTTAACTGGGCATTGTCATGTATTCTTTGGACGCGTTGCTAATCTGAACATTTCATGCTACAAGCAACCTCTCTTTCATAATTGTATTGTAAAATTCACTCTCCTGATTAATTTCGTGAATTTCAAATACATCAACCTTCTTATCCAGTACTTCCCGCAATTCTTCGGCAAGCGCAAAAATCATGGTAAGTTTGAAGTTTTCAGCTTGATTAGCCCAGATTGTTTCAAAAAGTGGAGTGACTGTTTTTGTTAGGACAAGCAAACAACCATCTCGACATGCTCATCATTATCCAAACTCACTTCCATACAATTTGAACACAAGAACAAAGGATACTCCATCCTTTCCCGACTTAATATCTTCCATCATACGGGCAAACTCCGCTCTGCCCTCGATGGATTTCCCTGACTTTCCTGTATCTTCATATTCACCGGCGATCTCATAATCGTTATATTCGGCAAAGGCCTTCATTCTGGCTTTCTGGGCATCCAGTGAATAGCCGTCGACCTGCATGGCGGTGGATACCCGCGTGTAGGTATAGACTTTAACTTTTTCTTTACGCATCCTGCCCTCTCCAATTGCGCAACGGCCGTTGCACTTTTACTACAATTTCTTCAGCTATTCCAACTCTTTCTCTATTTCCTCGATAGACGGCAGACTGCTCTTTAATTCTTCAGGCAGGGCCTGGGCAATCTGGTTTTTCCACTCCGCTACGCCTATGGGATTTTGATACCCCGCAAGAGAATACTCCACAACGGTCTTATTCTTTCCTTTGACAAGAAGCAAACCAATCGTCGGCTTATCGTCCGGATGGCGCAAAATGTCATCTACCACATTCTGGTACATATTCAGTTGACCGATAAAGCCCGGTTCAAAATCACAGGCTTTCAGTTCAATCACCACATAACAGCGCAGTTTTAAGTGGTAGAACAGCAGATCAATATAAAAATCCTGGTCGCCGACTTCCATGTGGACTTGCCGCCCCACAAAAGCAAAGCCCTGACCAAGTTCCAAAAGGAAGTTCTGAATATGCTCTGTCAACTGTCTCTCGATCTCCACCTCGCGTCTGGGCATATCCGTACCTAAAAAATCAAACAGATAGGGATCTTTAAAAACCTGATTTGCCATGTCAGAATCAAGCGGCGGCAATGCAGCCGGAAAATTATTGACCGTCTTTCCGGTACGCTCCATCAATCTGTTCTGAATCTGCAACTCCAGAATCGCTTTACTCCATCCATTTTCTATCGTTTTACCAGCATACCATATGCGCTCTTCCTCCGTTTTTAGTTTGTCCATTAATGATATATTTGTGCGCCATGGTATTTGTGCAACGACCCGTTGCACAATTTCATAGTCCGACCAACACTGAGCAAATTTACGCATATACTTGATATTTCTTGGGGAAAATCCAGACATGTCAGGAAACGCTTCCTTCAAATCTTTTGCCATGCGGTCAATAACTTTGGTTCCCCAGCCTTCTTCTTCCTGTTTTGCTAAAATATCCCTACCAATATTCCAATAAAGGCAAATCATACCGGCATTGGCATTCATTACAATAGAAACTCTTTGCTTCTGAATTTCCATCTTAATTTTTTCTATAAACTCCAAATAACTGTCACCCATTTCGGAAAGATTTGGAGCAATAGGAAATATTACTCCGTCTTTATTCTTTCCCATATGTTCTCTATTATCCATTCTGTTACCTCTTCCCCCTCTCTTCTTTATAGTAAAAATATACTCACGCATAAGGTTTGGACGCAAAAATCATGTTAATTATATCATGCCATTTTAACACATTCAACACCGCACTATGGGAATTTTTATCTTTTATCCGGTAATGAAAAAGAATCTATATCCAATTCACATATATGTCTTGCTATCATCTCCGACAAAAAATCGGCAAACTTCTGCAGAGCAGCATCCCCGTCCGCTGCTTCCGCGCGGAAAGGTAAGTTCGTATCTTTCTTCTGTTCCACATAATAATCTCCTTCCTGAACTATCGCTGTAAGATTCCGGTGTCTTCAAGGCATGATCCGTCCGCTGCCGCCGGTAGCATTTTTTCATGTCACATCTGCCAATTCTCAAATGATAGAATTTTAATTTGCAGACTACATTTACTGTTCTATGACAGGCTGCTTTTTCAGCATGGCAATCTGCACTTTCCAGAGCCTGTCCATCTCTGCTTTTACTGCATCCATATCTGCCTGATAAACGCTTCTCGTTTCGTTGATCCGTTTCGCGATCTGATTCAAGCTCTGATGATCAACATGGAAAAGAAGGCTTACTTCTCCAATCGCACCCTAAAGATCATTAAAAAATTTGACTACACTGAGCTGCCGATGATCGACCAGTTGATCGCCTATTTCTATGTACTGGACGACGCAGCAAGGAAAGATGTATTTGAATATCTGAAGATTATGAGGAAGAACCATAGTGATCCGGAAAGGAAAATAACTTAAATATCTGATTCTCTTTGAATTGCCCTATATTCAATATGATATTTCACAACATTACATATCTCTAACCATGTTGACGATTTTATTATCTTCGATACCAAACGGCGTATTGCAGAGTAATCAGGTTTGATGAAAACATCTCCAAAAATACTTTTAGAAAGTTGCAAAAACACCTGCCCGCAAGTTGGATGTCACTATGGTTTTGCCAATGCCCATTTCTATCAAAAGCACCATGCCACAGCTATTAAGACGCCCATCAAATACACCGAACTTGTCACAGACAAAGGTAAAGGCTCTTTTCTGGTAATCATAAGGCGCTGCCTTAATTGGCATCATCAATTCGATGTGCTCATCATTCATTGCCGTCCGAAGAGGTGCGGCCGGGGTGGACTCCGACCACCGTATCTGCCGCCACTCACTGTTCAATCTTTCTTCTGATACTTGCTGCGTTTCACTCGCTCAACCCCGAAAGACTTGGCTGCCTTGTCAATAATCTTGTTCTTGCGGTTGGTCATCGCCGCAGGGGACGGCAGCTTGCCCGTTTGCTCGGCTTCAGCCTAGCGCATCTCCTCAAGCGGAGTACCCTTGCCGAAATGCTCAAAGAAGAAGTCCTGCTGCGAATCCGTGCATTCCTCGTCAATGACGCGGCAGGCTTCTACCGCCTAGGGATTTTCCTGTTCCGGCTCGGCGAACATGGCGTCTTCCGGGCTGCCTCCCTTGTCGGCAATCATATCCCAAGGATCGACAGAGTCCTCGTTGTCGGGATCGGCCTTATAGCCGTTCACCTTGGCATCAAACAGGGAATCGCGCAGTTCGCCCTCGTAGCGGTCCTGCAGATCCATTGATACATTAAAAGAAAGGAAGGACTCATATGGCTAAAATAATTACTTTTCAGAAATTTAACCTAGGGAAAAAATGATAAAATCAGAATGGTATTTCCAGACACCAAAGACCAATACTTCAAATCGGACAATAAAATTTGGTGAAACATTATATAAGGCATTGAAGAAAGCCAAACTGGACAAGACCAAAAATCGCCTGAAATATGGGGAACATTTTACCGAATACTATTTGAAGTCAGAAATTGACGAAAAGGGGGACACCATACAACGAATCATTTCTGCATCAAGGGCATTACCAGTTTCCCTTCCTTCTGCTGATCTGGTTTGTGTCAGGGATGATGGCTCCATGATCTCCACTGACTCATTCAAATATGTCAGCAGAATTGTGAACCATAATATGCACATACCATTCAACTATCATTCTCTTAGGCACACTCACGCCACAATGCTGATTGAAGCGGGCGCACCTTTAAAGGATGTTCAGGAGAGGCTTGGTCATGCAGATATTCAGACCACAATGAACAAATATGTGCATAATACGGATGAAATGCGACTGGAAACAGTTGAAATCTTTGAAAAAGCTGCAAAATCTTCATAAAAGCAAGGCTGAACCGATCATTGTTCAATCGGTTCAGCCTTTTTCTTTCAAAAAATCAATAATTCAGTTCAGTGGTGGAAAAAGGGTGGAAAATACCCTTTTCCACATCCAAAAATTTCCTGAAAATGCTTATTTTATACGGGTTAGCAAGCATACGGTTTCTACATGCCAGCTAAACGGAAACATGTCCACACCCCAAGCCTCTTTCGCCTTATACCCTGCCTTCTTGAAATATTCAAGGTCGCGCCCAAGCGTTTCAGGATTGCATGACACATACACCACCCTTGACGGCTTTACAAGCGCCATCGCTTTGACAAACTCCTCCGTAGTACCACTCCTTGGAGGGTCAAGGACGACCACATCTGCACGCTGATCATTTTCTGACATCTGTGTCATATATTCAGTCGCATCGGCGTTGACAAAATGTATATTGCTTATATTGTTGCGCTTCGCGTTCGCCTTGGCGTCCTTTACAGCCTGAGTGTTAAGCTCTACGCCAATCACCCTACCCGCCTTTGAAGCCATAGCCATGCCAATCGTACCAATGCCACAATACGCGTCAATAACGGTTTCCTTCCCCGTCAGTTCCGCCGCCTGTATCGCTTTTTTGTAAAGCGCCTGTGTCTGCGCCGAGTTTATCTGGTAAAATGAGTTCGGTGATATCCTAAAGCGCAGCCCGCACAGCACATCCTCTATATAGCCGTCGCCGTAGAGCGGCTTATTTCTCTCGCCAAGCACCATTGTCGTGTCCTGCCCGTTTATGTTCTGGACTATCGTGGTTATCTCGGGGTGGCGTTTCCTAAGCTCGTCAACAAAATTGTTTTTGTGCGGAAATTCAGGACCTGCCGTCACAATCACCACCATTATCTGCTTTGTGGACATTCCCTTCCGTATTAGTATATGACGCATCACGCCGCGCCCCGTGTCCTCATTGTAAGCCCATATTTTAAAGGAATTTATAAGCTGCACTGCCGTCTCAATAATAGCCGCCGCCTGCTTGTCCTCTATAAGACAGTTCTTTATCGGGACTATATTGTGTGTGCCCTCCTCATACATTCCCGCAACTATTTCGTCCTTGACGTGTCCAAAAACGGCATGAACCTTGTTCCTATAATAATAAGGATAGTACATGCCTGTTATTCCATTCACCTTACAATATTTTCCAATGTTTTCCTCAATCCATTTCTGCTTGCCCGCAAGCTCCTCCTCATAGCTTTCACTGCCTATGTGGCAGCCGCCGCATCTGTTTACATACGGGCATTTTTGCATATCCGCCATTGCTTACCTCATTTCCGCGCAACCGTCCGCGCGCTTTCCTTTACTTTAATTTGTCAATCAGCTTTTTAAACGGCATATTGACGTCATAGTTGACTCCGTACAAAACCGTGCCAAACACAAGCGCTCTTTTTACGTCGTTTCTCTTAAACACATCATCTTCAAAAACAAGCGCACGCAATCCCACACATTTCTCCTCCTTTAAATCCAACGCGTTTTTACCATTATACCACCAATGGCCACGCTTGAGGGAAATATTTTCAAAATATGTCAGACAGTCACAAAAAAATTTGTCAAATTTTGAAAGAAAATGTTGCATTTTTTTAATAAAATTTTAAAATTACTCTTGACAGAACTGTAAATCAAGGTACAATAATCTTGCGTACTGAACATTCGATAGTTTTAATACTCTTAATTTATATCGACAAATCGGTATCATGGAGGTAATGCTCATGTTTCTTTTCGACCATTTCAAAAAGAAGGAAAAAAATATAAACGGCGGAAATGAAACTAATCTGTCTTCGCAGGTATCGGCATTTGTTCAGGAGTATCAGAATCGTATTCCCGAACAAAAAACCTGCGGACGAGATGAATTTATCGCCCTGCTGTCGGGCATTGCCGCTCTGCGGAAGACGCCGGGGATTCCCGGTCCTGATCAAATCTCTTTTACCGCATTGCCCAAATGCGCGTCTTCAGAAGATGAAGCTTCCTGCAAGGCGCACTTGGAACGGGTATTCCACATTACGGATAAGGACTCTTTGTTGGATTTTTGCCAGAATGAAATTCTGTGCAATCGTCAGTATATGGACTTTGTAGAATTTTGGGAGAGACGCCCGCCTTTCGAATTGGAAGAGCTAAATGAACAGGCGCTGGAATTTTTCAAATCGGCACGCGATTTTTCATTTCAATTTTATCACATAATAGGTCATCGCGGTTATCTCGCGTGGGACATAAGCGAGTGCATGGGACATCTGCGCAACGGCTATGCCTGCGGTTTGATAAGCAGGGACGAATTTGATGCTTTGACGGAGTATTGGATTGATCAGACGCGCGTTTTCAACAACTGGGTGGATTTTGCCGCCAGCCTGATATGCGGAGAACTGTATTGGGATTTCAGACACGGTACAAAGCTGCCCGAGCTGCAAGAGGGTCTCAATTTATATTTAAGGTTGGTATCCATTCTTTTGGACAACGATACCGCGTGGGGCAGCGGTATGTGGTATGTGCCGCCTCATGATGAAAAATGACGCAAACCTGCCGTTCAACATCGGCGCACATTCCCCTGCCCCCAAAATATCGTCTGACATGCTATTCATTATATTTAATTAAAAACTCCGGACTTACTGCCTTAAATGATTGTTTTCCGTCCAAGCTCCTAAATACGATGCCTTCCCGAAGAGTATCATATAACTGGCTCTTGCCGGTGGCATACTCTAAAACTTCCGGAACCGTCATTCCTTTTATGCTTACTTCCTCGTCAACAATGGGTACAAATTTTAAACCATACTCAGTAACAATTTTCTTCGTTTCGACAGAGCCGACGCGTCCACTTGGATAAATCAGATTAAACACATACAAATCCGACTCCTTTACTTTATACTTATTGCCTTGTACTTTTGGAGAAATACACTCTCCCTGAATAGCGACCCACTCATTATCCCCGATTAGTTTGTGTAAAACTTCTTCAAGCTTATATTTCTCTGCAACAGACCAAAACGAAGACGAATCCTTCTTCCATTTCCTGAGATTCCTTGAACATACCGCAAAATCATATGTGTCTTTACTCCAAAAATGTTTTCCCTTAATACGCTGCAATGTAAATGACCCTGATTGTCCGTCCACCTTTTCTGTAGCCGTCCACTTACAATCCATATCAAGGTAAAACGGCGCATTTTGAATTCTTATTTCGTCCGTTTTGCTGATGAATGGGGGGAAATCCTTTGTTTGTTCCTTTGGCTGTACTAATTTTCTAAACCATGACCACCTCATAAGAAATTTAGGGTATTTCTTTACCGGTACTATATTTGCTTCATTTGTTTCCTCTTCTTTATCCATCGTCTGCTCATATTGAGTAATCCCCATAAGCTCCGTTACATCGTCGCCAATTTCGTAACTGCCTTCCGGCAGCATGGACAAAGGGAAGCAAATGCCCTGTGACAGGACTCCCGACATTTTCATGGTTTTGATGCGAAACTTCTTACTTCTAAGGAATTCAAATTCCGGTTTCTCGGGAAATACGGAATCAATTTCACAAAAAATACACTTATCGCCAACATTGTAATCCGCCTTCTGGACAATTACCGTCCAGCCAAGTATACCTGCCAAAACAATTCTGTCCTTCCCTTCAATCGGTTTAATCCACTCAATCTTTTCTATATGTGCTAATTTTCTACTCATTACGCCCCTTACTCTCCTTTCCAATTAACGAATCGTTTTCATCTATTCCTCGTCACTTGTTATGTCCATATTAATAAGCTTTAAGTGGATGGGGCAGGACTCGAACCTGCGGTGTTTCTGTGTGGCGGATTTACAGTCCGCTGCCCTCGCCGCTAGGCATACCCATCCATGGAGTGACCATGGGGAATTTTCGCTTTATCACCACTATCCTATGGCCACAACAGCTCCTGCGGGACTTGAACCCTGCATTTCCGGCTTGAAAGGCCGATGTCCTATCCTTTAGACTAAGGAACCTTGCTGCAGACATTTCCCAGCCTGCATTTTTCTATTCATGCACTAATCTTTACCTGCGCCGCCGTATCAACAACCAAAATGTCATCCATGCGTACCTGAAGAACCGCCGCAAGCACCACCAGATTGTCTACAGTCGGTAGGGCAGCCCCTTGCTGCCACTTGTATATTGCCTGCGGCGTGGCAAAACCGAAAATATCCTGCAAATCCTTTACCGACAGTCCTGCCTGCTTCCGCAGCCTTCCTATATTCTGTCCTGTCCTTACCATATCTATAACCGGCAGATTCACCATGATTCTCATCCCCTACCATTTGAAATAAACATCCCAATTGAGCTAATAGAACATAAAAAATACCGCCTACCTCATCTAAGATAAGCGGTACTTAAATCCATGTCCTATTTCCGGCATCTTCCTTAAAGACCTGCCACCTGACATCACACGATTTTTCGCCTTTTCCTTATCTTGCATGAGCGCACCTTAACCAGACTCTGTTCTTTTTCTTTATTTAACAGTGTCTCATAATATTCACTATGCTGATAATATATGAAGCCATTCGAGGCGAAATTAACCGTTGCCATAATCTTTTCCTTTCCGGACTCATCCAGTCTGCTTTGTTTTCTATCTGTAACCACTATAGCACAAATTTTCCGTTTTGTCATTATACCGGTAATATAATTTTACTGATGGTTTTTATAAATTTTATGGAAAAAATCTTGCCGCCACGCCCTTTAATTTCAGCGGTTCATATTTCTACGGTATTCCGTAGGCGATATTCCATAAGTGCTCTTAAAAATACCATCTACTTGATTTTACGTCCATGCTTTCCATTTCAGACAGTTAAAATTATGATTTGTTATTTGAAAGTTTTTCTTTGAGATAATTTATGGCTAGTTTGTCTCCCCTGTCGGCAGCTTTTTATACCATTTGACTGCCTCATCGTTATTTTTATCCAGATACCACTCGCCCACTTTAATCTGGGCTTCTATGTAACCATTTTCGGCAGCTCTCGTATACCACTTAATTGCCTCTCTGGCATTTTCCTCTATATTTATTCCTTTGCTGTATGTCTCTCCCATGTGGTACTGCGCCTTGACATCTCCCTCACGGGCAGCCGTCAGCCACTCGCCAAAATCCTTCTGTGCAGTCAAAAATTCTCTTTTTGCGTATCCGCACAATGAGGCTTTCTCATACCACTTATATGCTTCCTCGACATCCTTCTCTACGCCTTTGCCCTCATTGTAAAAATCTCCCACGATGTTCAAAGCCGCCGCGACCGTATCAGATGATTCCTTATACCATTTAAGCGCCTCCTGATAATCCTGTTCTACGCCTTTCCCTTCACTGTACAGATTTCCCAGACTAAATTTTGCCGCTCCTTCACCCTGTTCGGCGGCTTTCTTATACCATTTAAATGCCTCATCATCTTGCCGTACGCCGCATCCCCTATAATACAGCTCTCCTAAGTCGCATTGCGCCCACATGTTTCCCTGTTCGGCAGCTTTCTTATACCACTTAAACGCTTCACGGTAATCCTGTTTTACGCCCTCTCCCATATAATATAAGTAACCCAAATTGTGCTGTGCCGGCACATATCCCTGTTTTGCAGCTCTCTCAAACCACTTAAACGCTTCACGGTAATCCTGTTCTACGCCCTCTCCGCTATAATATAGGGTTGACAAATGGCATTGCGCCTCTGCGTCGCCCTGTTTTGCGTTGTTTTTGATTTTTTCTATTTCCTGTTCATTAAACTCCATTTTTCCCATTCTCCATTAGTTATTATGAAAAAGTAGCGACATCATCTCTCCCATATCACCTGGAAAATATAAAACTTCAAATAATACGACTCGTCCGCGCTCCACAGTATCGGGTGGTCGGCGGACTGCGTCCTGTATTCCACCTGGCGCAGGCGGCAGTGGACGTTTTTCGCCGCCTGCGCTATCATCTGCGTAAAAAGCTCGTAATCCATAAAGTGCGAACATGAGCAGGTCGCAAGAAAACCGCCGTCCTTTACGAGCTTCATGCCGCGCAGGTTTATCTCTCGATAGCCCTTGACCGCGTTCTTTACCGAACTGCGCGACTTGGCAAACGCGGGCGGGTCGAGAATCACCACGTCAAAACGCTCTCCCGCCGCCTCAAGCTTTGGCAGAAAGTCAAACACGTCTTCACAGACAAATTCAACCGTCTTTTCAAGTCCGTTCAGCTTTGCATTTTCACGCGCCTGATTTACCGCAAGCTCAGACGCGTCGACTCCCAATACGCTCTTTGCCCCCACTATTCCCGCGTTGAGCGCAAATGAGCCTGTATGTGTGAAACAGTCGAGCACCCTCGCATTACTGCACAAGCGCTGTATGGCAAGCCTGTTATACTTCTGGTCGAGGAAAAAGCCCGTTTTCTGTCCGTCCTTCACATCCACTATATACTTTACGCCGTTTTCCACAATCTCAACATTCGTGTCAAACTCGTCACCGATAAACCCCTTAAAGCGCTCCATTCCTTCCTGAAGCCTGACTTTCGCGTCGCTTCTCTCATATACACCGCGGATATTTATTCCGTCATCAGCGAGCACACGCTTTAATATTTCGATTATCTCGCTTTTCAACCTATCGATGCCAAGCGCAAGCGACTCCACCACCAACACATCGCTAAACTTGTCCACCACAAGCCCGGGCAAAAAATCCGCTTCTCCAAAAATGATACGGCAGCTTGATGTGTCAACCGTCTTTTTGCGGTATTCCCAAGCTGCCCGTATGCGTTTCTCCAAAAAATCCGCGTCTATGCGCTGCCCCTTGTCCCGCGTCAGCATCCGTATGCGGATTTTTGAATTTTCATTTATAAATCCCCTGCCGAGCATGTATCCGTCAAAATCATGTACGGCTACAATATCGCCGTTTTCAAATTCGCCTTCCACGCGCTCAATCTCGTTGTCATAAATCCAGAGCCCGCCTGCCTTCAGGCTCCTGCCCTCTCCCTTCTTTATCGTAACTGCCGCCTCTGCCATACACCGCACTCCTTTAGCTTAAATTTTTACCCCAAACACCCTTCTGTCCAGACAGCCCTTCATCCGAACAATTCATTTATATAGCCAAGATACGTCCGCATAACCTTTGTATCAAGGAACTCCTCCAACGCCTCGGCACATTTCCTGAAATACCATTCCTGAAGCTGCTTGTCCGTCTGGTTAAACTTTTCCCAGAGCTTATCGCCCACAAGCCTGTACTCTCTAACGAGCGACTCCGCATTTGCCGTCTTGTCCGCAAGGGCTATAATTTTCACGTCGCGCGGCATGTCCTTCAAATGCTCTATGGTTTCCTGCTTGCGTATCTCCCATGTCTCGCTTGCGGGCTTGTCGCGGCGCTTATCCTCCGTCTCTGCCTCCACCAAAAACGCCACGCGCTTTCCAAACTCATGGCGTATATCCTCGATTGTCACAGATGTGTCCTCCACTGTATCATGAAGTATCGCCGCCACCAGCACCGACGGATTATCCGTCAGCTCCATACAATAATTCATAGTAGTGATTATGTGGCTAAAATACGGGATTTTCGTCCCTTTCCTGACCTGACCCCTGTGTGCCCATGCCGCATACGCATACGCCTTGTAAAGCCTCTCGTCAAGCCTTGAAACACGCGGAAAAAGAGAGGGCGTGTCCTCCTCCTCATACTGACATACAAGTTCAGTCCCGCTTGTCTCCACAAAGCAGGGGCAGCCCTTGCCGCAGACCTGCTGGTCTTTCCTAAAGCTAAGCCTGCTGTCCACTGCCCTGCAATAAAAATATCCCTCGCTGTCAACAGTAACGGTGTGCTCTATATTCGCCATTATGCCTCCAACTATCCCATGATTAAGCATCAAACCAAAACTATGCTTAATCCTTCTTTGTAAAATTTATCGTCCAACCCTTAGCTTCGCCGCCGTCCGATTCCTTGTAGGTGCCATATTCTATCTTGCATGTGAATGACACACCCTGCTCCGCCTTCATATCGTCAATGACGTCCTCCATAAAATCATGCATCTTGTCCTCATTATTGCCGATAGAAGCGTTTCTGTACACGCTGCTAAAGCTCTCTATGTCATAGCGTATCGCGCGGTTTAGCGCAAGCTTCAAGTCCTTTTCACTCCTAAAGGGGCCCACCATGCTGTTGCTGAAATATTTATTTCGATAATCAATAAGGTATGCCTGCATGGTCATGGCGGCAACCTTTGCGTCCGTCTTTGCTTCCCTTTTGTATACCGTCGCAAGCGTCTCGCCCGTATCCTGCAGTATGCAGTCGTCTATTATGGCGTAGCCCATCAAAAACGAATCCATATATTTTATGTACGTGTTTTCGTCCATATCCTCGACGTCGTCCTCGTCAAAGTCGCTGAGTTGGGGATTCTTAAAAAATGAAAATGTGCCCTTTGTGAGCTTCTTCAAATCGCTTGTGTTTATAGTCACGCTCTGCGTAATGTCGCCCTCCACAAGCCCGTAACCCGGAATATAATACGTCCCCTCAAGGTTTATCCTAAACCAGCCGTTTGACGTGATGCCCGTTACCTCTACGGGAAGTCCGTCCTCGATTGTAGTCACCACCTGGGAATTTATATCAGGCTTTTGATATACGTTTGTTTTTCCGTTCGTATAAAGTACCGCCTTTTTGGCTTCAACTGTAAACTCCGCCGCCTCCGCGGTATGCGCCCCCGTCCGCGCGCCGACAGCCACGACTGCCGTCGCCGCCATTACCGCCGCTATCAATACCCTTATCCATAGCTTTCTCATAATTCAGCCTCCATTCTGCCAAGGTCAGCCCGCACCGCTTAAAGCGCCGACCCTGGATTTTTATCTCCATATGCCTACTCTGTCCTCCGGCGCCACGTACATTCCATCGTCCTCATCTATATCATAAATCTCATAAAACGCGTCGCACGAGCTGAGCACAGCATTCACGCGTATCTTGTTCGGCGCGTGTGTATCCATATTTATCAGATACATCATATAGCTTGCCGTATCCTCGCTTGCCCAGTTGTATGCCATCTGTCCAAACGCCGTATCAAGCGCCTCCTCGTCGTCCCCTATAATCGCCGCAATGCATGTGACCGCCCCCAGGTCAGCGATGTTTTCCATAAGGGTAAGCTCGCCGTTTACGGCTATACCCATCATCTCATAGCCATCATAATAGTCGATTATCGACTTCGTAAGCTCCGCATACTCTTTCTGCTCCTCATCCGTCCACCATATGTTATAATTGCCATACTCGTCATAAAGCGAACCGCTTGAATCAAACGCATGGCTTACCTCGTGCGCGATTATGTAGCCAATGCCGCCAAGGTTTGCCGCCTCGTCCCTGTCGCCCGAATAAAACGGATACTGCAGAATCGCCGCCGGGAACACTATCTCATTGTTCTGCGGGGAATAGTACGCGTTTATGGTCTGCGGCGTCGCCTCCCACTCGCTTTTGTCAACCGGCTCCCCGAGCCTGCTCAAACTGTCGTCAATCGCCACCTGCATACTGGTGAGCATATTTGAAATAAGGCTGCCTCCCTCCGATACCGGCACCACCTGCATCATGTCCTTTGCCGCAGGCCACTCGTCGGGATAGCCGATTTTTATCTGCATGGTCTCAAGCTTTTTGACCGCCTTCTGCTTCGTGGCGTCACTAAGCCATCCCTGCCGCATGATGATGTCCTCATACTCGTCAAGGATAAGCCCTATCATCTCCTCGACGTTTTCCTTGTCCTTTTCGGAAAAATGCCTTTCCACATAAATCTCACCAAAATCCCATGGAAGCAAATCCTGCGTCATGTTCATATATACGCGCTCATCGTCCCAACGCTGCGTTATGCCGTAGAGCGCGTTGTCCATATCCTCCTTGAGTCTCGCGTAGCCCTGTGCGGAATACTCCGCTATGTCGTTTAGAAGCACAAAGGTCGAATAATCCTTCAACGCCTGCAGATTTTCCTCGACAAGCAGGGAATTTATCTTTTTCGCCTGCTCTACGTCCATCACGATATATTTGTCCTGACCGTCAATTTTCAGCGCCTTGAGCATATTGTCTACATTTAAGTTTGTATAAAGCTGCCCAAGCTGCTCCTTGGTATAAGGATTATATGTAACGGCAGGGTCGTAGAGCTGCTCCGCGGAAAGGGTTGAGGCGCATATGTCACGCAGAAGCGCTTCTATCTCCTCCACGCCTGCTGCCGCCTCGTCACTGCTAAAGCCAAATTCCGTAAGCATATCGTTTATGTAGTCAAGATACAGGTCAACATATTCGCCGGCAGCCGAATTTTCAATGTATTCCTTGCCTATAAGGGTGTCGGCATACATCATATATACGGCGTATTTGCTCGAATCAGCCCTGTCCTGCATTATCGAATAGCCGCCGACAATGCTGCTGAAACCGTAATCCCCGCTTAGTCTCGCAAGCGCGTCCACATATTCGTCTATCGTCCGCGCGTCCCTGATGGCGTCCATATACGGCTGAAGCTCGCCGAGACCCGTCTTATTCCTGCTTTCGATATTTGACACACATTCGTAAAGGTCCTTTATTTTCTGCTCGCTGCTGCCCTTGGGATAATCCTTGCCGTCCTTTGTCAAGTCCCTCGTGATGTCCGACATCTCCTCGCTCACATACGCGCTGAGCTCACTGAACCAATCCCAGTGGGCATCGGTAGCGCCAAGCTCTATCTCGTTCAGTATGTTTTCGTTCACATACTCATAGTAATCGTCCTGATACCTGACCCCGTCCAAGTCTTCTTCCGTATTGCCGCCGTCTGCGGTGTCCTGTTTTGAGACATCCGCCTTGCCGCCTGCGGCGTCCTGCCCTCCGCTTTCCTCCATGCCTTTGTCGGCTGTGCCCTCATCAGAGTTTTCCGCGTCAAGACGGTTTTCCATTGCCTGCTTTGTAATAAGCTGCGTGCAGCCTGTGAGCTGAAAAGCCGTAAGCGCCGCAAGAAACAACGCGATTATTTTCTTTTTCATAAACTTCCTCATTTCTATCATTATAAAAACAAAACCATTCAAAACCGATACTGCCACTACATATTATATTATACTAAAATTGTCCAAAGTACAACAGCGCATTTTTAACTTAATAATTAGTGAAAATAACCAATTTTTGTTTTTTTATCATTTTTTTATGTTTGCGAGTGGGAATTAGTGATAAAATAGACACAGATGCGCATATACGCGCCAAAATAATAATTTTCACCGTTTCATGCAGAGCGGTAGAATGGAGGAATATGAAAAAACGCAATATCATAGCGGGACTTGGCATTGTGGCATCAGCGGCTGCCGCATGCGATGTCGCATTGAGCCATTATCTGTTAAAATACACCACCTCGCGCAACAGCGCAAGCAATGAGCGCAAGGTAAAAAAGAAAGCCGAAACGACGGACGGCGAGGAGGAATATTACATAAAAAACGCCTCCGCAAGAGCCACGCACGACCTTGAGCGCGCTATGGGAAAGGCTTGGTTTGACACAGTTCCTAATGCATATGTTATGATTACCTCACACGACAGTCTTATGCTCAACGCCACGCTTTTTTCCAAGGAGCCCGCAAGCAGCCTGTATGTGATTCTCGTACATGGCTACAAGGCTGACGCCTCCGCCATGTATCACTACGCATATCATTACTGGCAGAAGGGCTACAATGTACTGCTGCCTGATTTGCGCGGGTGCGGCAGCAGTGAGGGCGATTATATCGGAATGGGCTGGCTTGACCGTATGGACATACTGGGTTGGATTGATTATATTTTGTCACTCAATTCAGAGGCCAAAATAGTGCTGCATGGCGAATCTATGGGCGCCGCAGCCGTCATGATGGTTTCGGGTGAGGAGACGCTTCCTCCAAATGTAAAGGTTATTATCGAGGATAGCGGCTACACCTCCGTAAACGATATACTCGGTTCGGAGCTTGACGCGCGCTTCGGGCTTCCAAAATTCCCGATTTTAAATACCGCTTCAATGCTTTCACAGCGCAAGGCGGACTACAGCTTCCGCGAGGCTTCGGCGCTTAAACAGGTCGCCAAGTCGCATACGCCCACGCTTTTTATTCATGGGACAGGCGATGACTTCGTGCCCTGCTCAATGCAGGAGCCGCTTTTTGAGGCATGCAGCGCTCCCAAGGATAAATATACGGTGGCAGACGCCGAGCACTGCTGCAGCGCGTTTTACGATACCGACGAATATTACAGACGCGTTTTTGATTTTATAGGCAAATACATTTAAGTTTTGAAAGGTCCTGATTTTAGTGTTTTTTGTATCAACTTTTTTGATTTTCTGCTGTGTGACTGTTATGCTCTATCTGATTTCCATTATGCCGCGCGTGTACGGCAGGCCCGATTACAAGCCGTTTTACGGTCATATGTACGCGCACAGGGGGCTGCACAATACGCCTTATCCCGAAAATTCTTTTGCGGCGATAAAGCGGGCGGCCGATTTGGGCTACGGCATTGAATTTGACGTGCATTTGACTAAGGACAACATCCCTGTCGTGTTCCACGACGATTCTCTCTGGCGCATGTGTGGAGTTAAGGGGTATTTGAGGGATTACACCTTTGACGAGCTGCAGCAATTCAGGCTGCTCGGCACTGACGAAAAAATCCCAAGGCTGAAGGATATTCTTGATATGGTTGACGGCAGAGTGCCGCTGATTATCGAATATAAGGTGGAGAAAAACGCCTCCCGCCTGTGCGGCATATGCGACAGGATTCTGGCTGATTATAAAGGGATTTACTGTATTGAATCGTTTCACCCGCTTGCTGTGCGCTGGTACCGCAAGCACAGACCGAACATAGTGCGCGGACAGCTCTCCGAGGATTTTACAAGGGAAAAGCGCATCAGTATCACGTATTTCCTGCTGTCGCATTTAATCGGCAACTGCTATGCCGCGCCCGATTTTGTGGCGTACAACTGCAAGCACAAGAATGAGCTTTCAAGAAACATATGCCGCCGCCTCTATAAGAGCTTAAGCGTTGCATGGACAGTCCGCTCGCAGGAGGAGCTGCAGAAGGTGTCAAAAAGCTTTGACTTGTTTATATTTGAGGATTTTGTCCCCGCGCAGCCGCCGATGGCCGGATGAAATACAATAAAAAAAGAGCGTTTAAGCTCTTTTTTTATTGTATTTATATTTCCACGCTGTCAGCTGTTAATGAACGCTCTGGCGGTCGATGACCTCTCTTTTCTCCCTGACTGTCTCTCTCCTGTAGCAGACAGAGTACATAATTGATGAAAGCAGCAGCGCAAGGAGCACGTCAAGCATTGAATGTTGTTTTATAAGGACTGTAGAGCATATGATGCTCGCGCCCAATAAGAGCAGCTCCCATTTTACCGCCTTGTGGTTTGCAAACAGCCTGCTCCTCCACACCGCAATCATAATGGCGACTGAATTGTAAACATGTATGCTCGGGAGCACGTTTGTCGGCGTGTCTGTGGCATACAGCACTTTTATCATGTCCGTAAATATGTTGTCGCGCTCAAAAACCCTCGGTCTTAAATGGTGCCCGTTTGGGAAAACCGCCGATACAACTATAAATATCGTCATTCCCGCAATCAGAAAGCGCACCAGCTTATCCGCCTCCGCCTTGTCCTTTATGCAGAACAGTATGACCGTAAACGCCACATATCCGAACCACATAATGTACGGCACTATAAATACCTCGCAAAACGGTATATACTCGTCAATCTTAAAATTGATTACATGGTATGACACGTTTCTGTGCTCCAGATAATAGAATGCCGTCAAATACAGCACAGCGTAAACTACCATCACCGCAAGCGAGCGGTATTCGCTGAGCAGTTCGCCTGTTTTAGAAATAATTTTTTTCATAACCATCCTCCATACCGCTTCAGCCTTTATTCAAAACAGTCATGCCGCAAGCGGTTAAAATTATTCCTGTCTTTCAAGTATATAATTATAGAATATGCGTTTTGGTGTGTCAACTTTTATAATGTATAAAAATTTGTTAAGATTTCCTTAAGATGGATGCAAAATGCATATAGTTTCAAAATCCGGACAATTAGCTATAACGCATTATCAAAGCCCTGAAAAGTATATGCAAATTGTCGGTTTTTCATAACGCGTGTCGGATAAATGACATTAATTGCTAATACAACGGCATTTTTTTTGTTAATTTTTTTTGATTTTTTCCATAAAATGATGTTTGATTATTGAATTGTTTTGCTGTAGAATATAAGCGTTGAAAGCGTTTGCTTATTTTAGGAGGTATTTAGGCGTTTATGAAGTTTGATATGCATTGCCACACTCATGAGGGTTCACTTGACGGTAAGATTCCCATAGATGAATATATACAGCTTTTGATGGATAATGGCTACGGCGGTATGCTCGTCACCGACCATGATTCCTACAACGGCTTTCGCGCGTACCGCGATTTATATAAGGAAAAATTTGATAATTTCGTCGTCCTAAAGGGCATTGAATATGACACTATTGACGCGGGGCATATTCTCGTGGTCATGCCTTCAAATGTCAAGCTTTTGATTTTGGAATGTCGGGGGCTGCCCGTCAGGCTGCTTCAGGAAATAGTACACAGGCATGGCGGCATACTGGGACCCGCGCACCCCTGTGGAGAGCGCCATCTCAGCATTACGCGCACACACTCGTATAAAAGGAACCACGATATAATGAAAGGCTTTGACTTTGTCGAGGCTTTTAACGCCTGTGAAGCGCCGGAAGCAAACGCCCGAGCAAGAAGCCTTGCTCTTGAGTACGATTTGCCCATGTTTGGCGGCAGCGATTCGCATCACGCTGAATGTGTAGGCACTGCTTATACGGAGCTGCCTGACACTGTCAAGACTGAGAGCGATTTGATAAGCATTGTGAAAGAAAAACAGGATATAAGCTACGGCGGTACTTATTACCATGGCACCGTCAAGAGCAAAATCGGCGTGTTTAATCACATACTTGTCGAATCTTTCTGGCTTTATAACAGATTTGCAAGCCTTTGCCGTCATCACAAGAGGAAACTGGCGCTGGCTTTACTGAAAAATTAGAAGACAGCTTTTAATGCTTTCGCTTCGAGCGCATTATCTCCTCACGATAATTTTCATCCGTTATCACTTTTTCGAGGGTGTCCATATCGCCCTCCTCCAAAAGTGCTTTTAATATTTCGTTATAACGGTTGATTATATTTTTTTCCAATAGCTCCATTTCATTTAATTCAGTCATATTGCCTCTTTTCATGCCGCTTGCTTTAGCGGCTTTTTATTTTTTACAGCACCTTGTCGGTCTTCCCTGCTGTCAAAATCCTGAACGTCCCGCTGCCCGGCTCAAATGTGACTGTGCGCGGATGATAGCCGCCAAGCTCTGCGGCAATCACAGGAATATGCATTCCCGCAAGCTTTCGCCTGACTGCCTCGGCGTTTCTCGAAGATATGTCGCTGCTTTCGCTTTCACTTCTTACCATATGGGCGCCGCCCGCAAGCTTCGCCACAAGCCTTTCACGCTTCGCGCCTTTCAGCACGAGGTTTTTCACGAGCGTGTCAATGCCTGTGTCGGCGTATTTAGCGAGGTTCTGCGTGCTGTTCATGTCGACATCCGTATAGCGCGGAAGCATGATGTGAAGCAGTCCGCCCACCCCTGTCTGCGGGTCGTGCATGGCGATTGCCACGCATGAGCCCAAATCCCTTGTTATCAGCTTTTGTGAGCCTCTCGCAAGCTTGTAGTCGCCCATATCGACCGTTATCATGCTCTGAAGCTCGTCCAGTGTAAACGCCACCTGTATGTCCTCCGAAAATGTGTTTATCGTTATGCCTTATGCCTGCACATGATATTCCTCCATACCGGAAATCCCGGCTGTGACATTAAATATCCACTTAGATGTTTAAGCGTCGGCAAATATATTTTATCATATAAATTGTGCGTATTCCAGATGTATTTATGTAAAAACGCAAAACATTCGTTTTTGCGGCAAAAAGAACCGGCGCGGATGCGTCGGTTCTTTTTAGGGTCGTGCTATTTATTTCATTCAGGGAGTGATTAGCCAAGTAATGAGAGTACGCCCTGGTTAGACTGGTTAGCCTGTGCGAGCATTGACTGACCTGCCTGCGCGAGGATGTTGGCGTTAGAGTACTGTACCATCTCTGTAGCCATATCCGTGTCGCGAATACGAGATTCTGCCGCTGTGGTGTTCTCTACTACGTTGTCGAGGTTCTTGATTGTGTGGTCTAATCTGTTTTGTACGGCACCGAGAGCTGAACGCTGTGCTGATACCTTTGCAACCGCATCTGCGATTGCGTCGATTGCGTATGTTGCCGCTGCGCCTGTTTCGTCCTTTACATTAAGATTCTTAATGCCAAGTCCTGCCGTGCTCATTGACTCGATATTGACCATAATCTTGTTGGTCATATCAGCGTCCGCGCCTACGTGGAGGCTGAAGTTCAAAGCGTCCGTGTAGGTTACTGAGCCCTGCTTGATTCTGAAATCGCCGTCGCCTAAGTGCTCTACCTCTGCCGCCGTGTCCGTGCCGATTGAACTTGCCTTTCCAAGCTCCTCCGTCATCATATCATAAGCTTCCTTCTCGGTAATGTTCTTCTTATTGCCGTCCAATGCGGTATACACTTTTTCAGCCTTTTTAAGCATCTCAGCCGTAAGCATCGCATCAAGCCTGCCATCGGAGGTCGTTGAAGCAATAGTGCTGCCCACACCGCTATTGGTCAACTCATCTTTCAAACCTGCTGTATTATTCTTGCTGTATGTCCTTACGGTATCACCATCCTTGATTCTGGCAAGAATCTGGTCTACAGTGAGCTTTTGATAACCGTCTACCGTATTTTCAACCGGCGCATCACCCTGACCTGTCGCTATCTGGTATACATTGGGCTTTCCTGTAAGAGTATCTTCTCCTACTACAACCCATGCACCCTCGCCGAGTTTTTCCAACGCGGATTTCAAATCGTCAAAGGTAGAAGGGGTGCCTGCTACTATCTGCTGCTCTTTGCCGCCCAATACAATCTTATCGCCTACTTCAGCTTCTGAGTAATACTGCCCTATGGCATATTCCCTCAACTCTTTTTGGCTGGCGGTCTTGGTTGCGAATATGTTTACCTCGCCTTCTTCAAGCTCCTCAATCTTCATACCGATTATATTGTTAAAAGCTCCGTTATTGCCTGCATTAATTTTAGCGTTGTTTATATCAACGATTGTCGTGCCCGCTTTCAGCAGGTTAGCCAGCTCTTTCTCTACATCAGCTTGGGCAATTATTCCCTTTTCCAAATCAGTCGCAACAGTATCGCTGATTGTATATGTTGATATTACACCGGATGCACTCTTTATGGTTATTGAATCATTGTTAGCCCATGAGTCATTTGTTGTTGCTGTTGAGTCGTCTCCCAAATGTTTAATTATGTCTTCCGCCGTAAGCTTCTCTACAAATGTTATCTTTTCGCCATTGCTTTTTGTTATGCTGTCGCCATCCCTGAGTTTAAGAGCTGCCGTCTTACCTGTTTCTGAAGCCACTGTAGCGCTGGTGAGATCAATAGCATTCTCATAAATTTTACCGGTACCTTTTTCTCCCCAACCGGTTACCGTAGATATGGAAACATAATCCAGCTTATCCTTAGACTCGCCAATCTCATACTCCTGTCCGCCAATCTTAACACTGTCGCCAGCCTTAAGGGCTTCTTCAAGCTTGAAGGAATATGTTCCGTCGCCGTTGTCAACAAGCTTTCCGTCAAGACCTGCGTCATGAGCCGCTACAAGATTCTCTGACTTTGTTCCTTCCGCGTTGCCCTTCAACAGATAAATCTCGTTGAACTTTGTCGTTTCAGCTACACGGTCAATCTCTGTCGTGAGCTGGCTTATCTCGTCCTGGATTGCCTGACGGTCTGACTCTGAGTTTGTGCCGTTTGAAGCCTGTACCGCAAGCTCGTTCATTCTCTGCAGCATGTCGTGAACTTCCGTCAGCGCGCCTTCTGCCGTCTGCACTGCCGAAACGCCGTCCTCCGCGTTTGTAGATGCCTGCGTAAGTCCTCTTATCTGCTTTCTCATCTTCTCTGAAATTGTCAAGCCTGCCGCGTTGTCAGCCGCACGGTTAATCTTGTAACCTGAAGAAAGCTTTTCCGTAGAGCCTGAGAGCGTTCCCTGCGTGATGCCTAAAAGTCTGTTAGAGTTGATTGCCTGTAAATTGTGCTGTACTACCATAAATACCTCCTTGTCCGCCTTGGCGCTTCATAATTTCCAACCTCTGCGCCTTAGCCCTGCCGCGGAAATTTCCGTTTCCCGCCGTTTGTTTTTGAGTTGCATTGTTTTCAATATTCAGTTGTATATAATAATCTGAATACGGTCCGCCTTTTGGCGCGCCTGCTTTGACGAACCGTATTCAGCTATTATCATTGCCTGCGGCCGCTATGCTTCCTGTGCTTTTTGTGCTTTTTCAACGGATGCCTCAACGCCGCTTTCCTCCTGCGCCTTTTTCAACGTTGCGTTCCTGCGCTTTACCGCACGCTTTTGGATTGCCCTGCCTCTTGCGATGTTTACCTCTTTGGGAGCGTCTATCATCAGCCTAAGCTGATTGTTGTTGCCTCCGAGGAAAGTGATTTTAATATCCTTGCCTATCATCAGGTATTCTTCCTTTGGCACCGTGAGCATTAACATACAAAAACCTCCTTGTTTTCCCGCTTTCATCCCTAATGCGACAATTCGGGCAGAATGTTGCATTTGATATTTGCCGTGAAACGAATTATATTAAAGAAAAGGAACTCTAACGAAAGGAAACGTTTAGAAAAGGATAAGATTATGAGTACAATGTCACCTATCAAGGACAAAAGAGGGCTGGAAGCCATGAAAAAATATTTTTTGGGGAAAAATGAAATAAGAAATTACACGCTGTTTTGTGTCGGCATCAATACCGCCCTGCGCATAAGCGACATTTTGAAACTGCGCTGGAAGGACGTGTATGATTTTAAAAACCATTCATTTAGACAGCATTTGCAGGTAAGGGAGCAAAAAACGAAAAAAAGAAACGAGATATTTTTAAATAAAGAGGCCGTCAAAGCCCTAAAGAAGCTGTTTGCGTACCTTAGCAGAAGCAATGTACCGATAAAAGAAAACAGCTTTATATTTGTCGGCAGGGAAAAAACAGGCAAACCGTTGAGCCGTTCGCAGGCGTACCGCATCATAAACGGCGCCGCAAAAGCGTTGAAAATAGCGGGAAATATCGGCTGCCACTCGCTCAGGAAGACCTTTGGCTATTTTGCGGCGCGCAGAGGCATTTCCGCCGTGCTGATTATGAATATCTTTAACCACTCATCATTTCCGATTACAAGGCGCTATCTTGGCATAGAGCAGGACGAACGCGATGAAGTGTTTATGAAAATCACGCTTTAGCAAAATTGGTTGGCAGAACTGATTGATTAACTTAATACCATTTTAAATTTTTGAGCGCCTTATGGCATAACTATGCCCTTTTTCACTTAATATCAGGTCATTCATCATGTGCTCAGAAATCATTTTCCCAAAATCAACGAAAATTTTTTAAACAAAGGGTAAAGTATTTTGAACTATAACCGATATATAGGGTGTAAGAACAAAAAATGTCATCAAAAAATGCAACATTCTGCCCGAAATGTTGCATTTTTATATTATACCATATTATAAAAAATATTCAGCCTCCGTATGCAAAAAAATTAGATAACCACTTTCCTGTTACATTTTTATTATTCCGAAAAACGCCTGAATTTGCATCAAAATTCATGTTAAATTTCCGTTTCATTCCGCTCTCTCAAATACTTTTCTATGTAAAAGAACCGACGCAAAACCGCGCCGGTTCTTTTTGTTAGGGGTCATGTTATTTATTTCATTCTGGGAATGATTAGCCAAGTAATGAAAGTACGCCCTGATTAGACTGGTTAGCCTGTGCGAGCATTGACTGACCTGCCTGTGCGAGGATGTTGGCGTTAGAATACTGTACCATCTCCGTAGCCATATCCGTGTCGCGGATGCGTGACTCTGCCGCTGTGGTGTTCTCTACTACATTGTCGAGGTTAGCGATTGTGTGCTCGAGTCTGTTCTGTACAGCGCCGAGGGCTGAACGCTGTGAAGATACCTTTGCGATAGCGTCCGCAATAGCGTCAATAGCGTATGTTGCAGCGATGCCGCCGTCGTTTATTGCCTTTCCGTTCTCGTCTACCGCCGTAACCTTCAAATCCTTTACGCCAAGCCCTGCCGTGCTCATTGCCTCAATCTTAACGCCAATCTTGTTTGTCATGTCAGCATCTGCGCCTACATGGAGGTTAAAGTCAAGGTCATCCTTTACTGTTACTGAACCTTTTGTGATAGTGAAGTTGCCTTCGCCGTCGCTTTCTACTGTAGCTCCCTTGCCCTCGTCTGTACCGATGCTGCTTGCCACCTCAAGCTCTTTTGCTATTTTTTCATAAGCCTCTTCTACCGTGAGGACATTGCCTTCAGGTAAATCTTCGTCTTCAACAGGAGTTTCCTCACCGATTGTTCCGACTACAGTCATCATGCTAGCATAGTCATTAGCCGCACCATCCCAATCAACTTTACCATCTGCATCAAACGCATTGTTTGTAATTTTGAGTTCTTTCATCAAATCAAGTGCTTCTTTGTTCTGATCATCTGCCGCGAACTGAATACCATACATTGCACCGTCTTCATTGTTAATAACATGTTTCAGAAGCTTTAAGGCATCTTCTATTGTATATTCGCCGTTCTTGGCATTTGTTTCAGCCGCAATTGTGACAGTTAAAACAGCAGTGTCACCTGAATCACTGTTCGCATATATTCTGAATGCATTGCCGTCGCGAAGTTTGCTGACAAGCTCCTCAACATCTGCTGCGCTTACAGGTTCTTTCTTTGTGAAAATGGTTTCTGTACCAGCTAAGTTTACGGAATCAACCTTTTCAGCAGTAGTGTCCTTTATTGTTGTTCCCTTCACTACATCATCAACTGTTTTTCCAACCCATTTGCCACTATCCTTTTTGCTCCATTCAGTGTAACCGATTTCGCCCTCACCAAGTTTTTCAACTACTTCTACGTTAACTTCATCCCCATCCTTATCAGCAGTGATGAATACTCTACCTCCATCTTTTAAAGCACCCTTGATAAGATTCTCTGCATCGGCTTTACTAACAACGTTGTCTCCTGAAAAAGTGCCAACAGTATATTCATGCTCTGTGCCATTAGCATCAACTATCTTGAACTTAGATTTCTTATCTGTTGCTGCTGTTGCTGCCGTAAGCTCAAGGTCACCTGTAATACCATCTACGGATACCGTCGAAACCATAGTATACGTCTTGCCATCGTCTGTAATTGTATCGCCTGCTTGAAGCGTGGTTGAACTAATTCCACTGGTATCATATTTCGCATACCCTTCTGTAGAACTTGTAGATTTTGGAATCGTTGTTGTATTAGCAATCGTATACTCCTCGCCCGCGATATTTACTTTATCACCATTTTCAAGTACCTTTGTAAATACAGCCGTATTGCCGTTGTCAACAAGTTTGCCGTCGATGCCTGCGTCATGGGCGTTTACTTTCTTGTCGGTATATGTTCCCTGTGCATTTCCTTTCAGCAAATAAATCTCATTGAACTTTGTCGTCTCAGATACGCGGTCAATCTCTGTAGTGAGCTGGCTTATCTCGTCCTGGATTGCCTGACGGTCTGACTCTGAATTTGTACCGTTTGACGCCTGTACTGCAAGCTCATTCATTCTCTGCAGCATATCATGAACCTCTGTCAGCGCGCCTTCTGCCGTCTGCACTGCTGATACGCCGTCCTCCGCGTTTGTAGACGCCTGCGTAAGTCCTCTTATCTGCTTTCTCATCTTCTCGGAAATTGTCAAGCCTGCTGCGTTATCTGCCGCACGGTTAATCTTATAGCCTGACGAAAGCTTCTCTGCCGAGCCTGAAAGCGTTCCCTGTGTAATGCCTAACATTCTGTTAGAGTTGATCGCCTGTAAATTGTGCTGTACTACCATAGAATTACCTCCTTGTCTGCCTTGGCGCGTTATTTTTCTACTCTGCGCCTTAGCCACGTTGCGGAAATTTCCGTTTCCCGCCGTTTGTTTTTGAGTTGCATTGTTTTCAATATTCAGTTGTATATAATAATCCGAATACGGTCCGCCTTTTGGCGCGCCTGCTTTGACGAACCATATTCAGTTATTATCATTGCCTGCGACCGTTATGCTTCCTGCACTTTTTGGGTGGAAGCCTCCGCGTCACTTTCCTCCTGCGTCTTTTTCAGTGTCGCATTCCTGCGCTTTACCGCGCGCTTTTGAATAGCCCTGCCCCTTGCGATGTTTACTTCCTTAGGCGCGTCTATCATCAGCTTGAGCTGGTTGTTGTTGCCGCCAAGAAAAGTAATTTTTACATCCTTTCCTATCATCAGATATTCTTCCTTTGGTACTGTGAGCATCAGCATATAAAAACCTCCTTGTTTTTTAAGTGTTTTCGAGGATAAGCCTCCAAATACAACAAATTAGCCAAAATGTTGCATTTGATATTTGTCGCAAAACGAATTATATTAGAAGAAAGGAAATCTGACGAAAGGAAACGTTTAGAGAAGGGTAATGCTATGAGTACAATGTCGCCTATCAAGAACAAAAGAGAGCTGGAAGCTATGAAAAAATACTTTTTGAGAAAAAATGAGATAAGAAACTACACGCTGTTTTGCGTCGGGATTAATACCGCCCTGCGCATAAGCGATATTTTAAGCCTGCGATGGAAAGACGTATATGACTTTAAATGCCGCTCATTTAAAAAACATCTGCAGTTGAGAGAACAAAAGACAAAAAAGGCATCCGCGATATTTTTAAACAAGGAAGCGCTAAACGCCTTAAAAAAGCTGATGGCGCATTGCAGCAAAAGCCGCCTGCCAATAAGGGAAAATGATTTTATATTTATCGGGAAAAGAAGCACAGGCAAGCCGTTGAGCCGCTCGCAGGCATACCGCATCATAAACGGCGCCGCGAAAGCGTTGAAAATAGCGGGAAATATCGGCTGCCATTCGCTCAGAAAGACCTTTGGCTACTTTGCGGCGCGCATGGGTATTCCTTCCGTAATGCTCATGAATATCTTTAACCATTCATCATTCCCAATAACGCGCCGATATCTGGGCATAGAGCAGGACGAGCGCGACGAGGTGTTTATGAAGGTTGCGCTTTAGCCGCTCATAAAAAGCTTTTTTGAGCGTAAAATATTCAATTCAATAATGCCGCCTTAAACATTTTTTATCGCTTTATGGCATAACTATGCCTTTTTGCGGCTAATTTAGGGACATTCATTATGTTCTTGGAAGACATTTCTTGCAAAATTCAAAAATTTTTCACATAAAAGGTAAAGTATTTCAAACAATAACCGATATATAGGGTGTAAGAACAAAAAATCACATTAAAAAATGCAACATTTTGGCTAAAATGTTGCATTTTTGTTATATTTATCTTTATTTTTCCAAAATAAACGAGGCACCGCCATTTCGCTGATGCCCCATTTATTTCAATCTTCCTTATAACCGTGGGCTATTGCCCATTCACGGTATTTTTTTGTTTCTACCTCGGCTTTACCAAGTCTTTCAACATAATCCTCAAATTCCTCACGCTCCCAACAGCGCTTTTTGACCTCGAAATCTGCGCACAGCTCATAGATTGTCTTAGAAGCTTCATTAATATAAATGTCTTCTTTTGCCAACATCTTAACCGCCTCCCATGTATTCGCCTTGAACAGCTTCGCCCATTTGTCAATGCCGTACTTTTTATCCTCGTCCGTTGCAAGCTCTGTTTTATTTAAGTCTACCACACAAAGGGTAACATTGTCACTATAAATCTGACCTGTTTTAACATTGGTATTTGCCTTTATTATACTTTTTTCTCCATCTCTTCAAAAAAGTCACTCAGGTTGAGAAGTCCTTTTATCATAGCTTTGAGCTCATCTTCTTCCATGTCGCGCAGTATGGCTTTTACCATATTTTGGTGAAAATTCCTGTGGTGGTAAAAGGCTTTTTTGCCCTTAGCTGTGAGGCGCGCCAAAACGACACGCTTGTCATTTTTGCTGCGTTCCCTGATTATATAGCCTTTGTCTTCAAGGCTGTTCATATTTGTGGTGAGGGTGCTTACTGTGACAGAAAGCTTTTTGGCGATAGCGGACATGCTCTGGGGTTCTTCGATTCCTATCGCATCCATGATATGCATATCGTTGTTTGTGATATCCTTAAATTCGCTCGTGATTATCGCTTTTTCCTCGATATCCATTACATTGTTGAACAGCTTTACCAGCATATTGTTCAAAGCTCTGTTCTCGCTCCTCTGCATATCCGCCACACCTCCCATCTTAATATTTCATTAAGCATTTATAAAACTCTATTTGACAACACAGAATTTAGACAAAATATATGAAAACCGCCGCTCTTGCGTTTTTACCAAACTATCACGCTCGCGCCATATGTAAGCCCTGCTCCGAAGCCTGAAAGCACAAGTCTGTCGCCACGCTTTAATTGTCCGCTTCTGTTTAACTCATCAAGCAGCACAGGTATAGTCGCTGACGACATATTTCCCACTCTGTCCAAATTCATCGGAAACTTGGAGATATCTGCTTTTAGGCGTTTCGCCACAGACTCTATTATTCGCACATTTGCCTGATGAAGTACAAATTTATCTATGTCGTCGACATCAAGTCCCGCTTTATCCAACGCCTCGCTTATACACGCAGGCACTTGCCTTGTGGCAAACTTGTATACCTCCTGCCCATCCATATGTATATATTTTGACGGTGTCTCACAGCTTTCAGTAAACGGGTTTGAAACGCCTCGCTCGCCGCATGAGAGCACCATTCCTTTTGCGCCGTCCGAGCCCTGGACTATGCTTTCTATGCCTGAGTGCCGTCCGTTTTCGCACTGCGCATCTTCATCCTCTGCCGCCTGAATATACGCCGCGCCCGCGCCGTCGCCAAAGAGTACGCAGGTGGCGCGGTCGCTCCAGTCCACCAGCTTTGAGAGCACCTCGCTTCCAACGACAAGAGCATTTTTGTACAAGCCTGTATTTATATAGGCATACGCAGTATTCAGCGCAAATAAAAAGCCCGAGCAGGCGGCGTTCAAATCGAATGCGGCCGCTTTTTGCGCGCCCAGAATACTCTGCACCTGACAGGCGCAGCAGGGAAGCAGGAGCTCGGGCGAGCAGGTCGCCACAATTATCAGCTCTACATCCTCCGCCGAAGCCCCTGCGTTTTCAAGCGCAGCCTGACAAGCTTTTGCCGCAAGCGTCGATACAGTGTCTTCTGTGGAAATTCGTCGCTCCGCTATTCCTGTCCTTTCACGAATCCATTCATCAGAGGTATCGACAAGCTTCGCCATATCAAAATTAGTAATCGTTTTTTCGGGCAGCGCGCTTCCTGTGCCGCTGATTTTAACTGTCATTACGAAAATTCCTCCATTATTTCTGTCGCAATTATGTAAACGCGTTCGTCAAAACGCCCTGAACCTGTCATAGCGCTCCGCCGCTATCTCCTCACCGCCCTTGCCGTCATATTTTGCAAGAAACTCCTTTATATGCCCCTTCATGTAGCCCGCAATCGCCTGCGTAGTCCTCTTGTCCGCGCCGCCAAATTCAGGTATTATGCGCTCTATCACGCCGAGGCGCTTTAAATCCTGCGCCGTAATATTCATGACTTCGCTCGCTTCCTGCGCCCTGTTGGAGTCCTTCCAGAGAATTGACGCAAAGCCCTCGGGCGAGAGAATTGAATATGTAGCATTTTCCATCATCCACACCTCGTTGCCTACCGCTGTCGCAAGTGCGCCGCCACTGCCACCTTCGCCTATAAGTATGCAGAGTACGGGCACCTTCAGGCTTGACATTTCAAGCAGATTTCTCGCGATTGCCTCGCCCTGTCCGCGCTCCTCAGCCTCTATGCCGCAGAACGCACCTGATGTGTTCACAAAGCTGATAATGGGACGGTTAAACTTTTCCGCCTGTTTCATGAGGCGTAAGGCTTTTCTGTAACCTTCGGGGAGCGGCATGCCAAAGTTGCGCTCCTGACATTCTTTGATATCCTTGCCCTTTATGTCGGCAATGACAGTTACGGGCTGTCCGTCAAGAAACGCTATGCCGCCGACTATCGCCTTGTCGTCACTAAAGCACCTGTCACCATGCGCTTCCACGAACACATCAAATATATGTTTCATATAATCAGTAGCCGCGGGACGCTCCACGCGGCGCACTGCCATTACTTTTTCCCACGCGCTGCGCGGGCTTGAATACCAACTGTGCTCCTTGACATCCTCGCTGAGTTCAAAGTGAGAATCCCTATTCTCGCTGAAGTCCGCATATGTCTTTTTCCCGCCGCATTTATGCGATTTTATAAGGAAATATATCGTCTTTTTGAGGTTTTCTCTGCGCACTATGCCGTCAACGAAACCATGCTCTACGAGAAACTCCGCCGTCTGAAAACCCTCCGGCAACTCCTGCCCTATCGTCTGCTTTATGACGCGCGGTCCCGCAAAGCCTATAAGCGCCCCCGGTTCAGCCATTATTACATCGCCAAGCATTGCAAAGCTTGCGGTAACGCCGCCGGTAGTGGGGTCGGTAAGAATCGTGCTGTACAAAAGTCCAGCGTCGCCATGCTTTTTAATCGCCGCGGAGGTCTTTGCCATCTGCATGAGCGAAACTATTCCCTCCTGCATTCTCGCACCGCCCGAACAGCAGAACATAAATACAGGAAGCCTAAGACTTGTAGCCTGCTCGATTGCCTTTGTGATTTTCTCGCCTACCACATGACCCATGCTCGCCATAAGAAAGCGTGAATCGCACACGCCTAAAACAATGTCCTCGCCAAATACCTTGCAGCGTCCGACTGTGACCGCCTCGTTCAGACCTGTTTTTTCCCTCGCCGCCGCTAGCTTATCTTCATAGCCATCGTAATCAAGAGGATTGCTTACCTCCATATCTTCAAACCATGGTTCAAATGTATTGTAGTCAGCGACCATTCGGATGCGGTTTTTGGTTTTTACCCTGAAATACGCGCCACATTCATAGCACTCGTATCTTTTTCTTACTACCTTGTCACGCTCCAGCAGCTTGCCGCATTTTGGACATTTTACAAGCTTTTTGTCGTCATCCGCTGCCGCCTGCCCATCATTTTTGTTTTCATTTTGAGGTTGTGCGACTTTTTGTCTCAGCCTTTCCTCTAATTTATTGTATAAATTCGGAAACTGTCTTACTGTTCTTACCGATTGTTTGTTATCCATCACAATTCCCTCCGCTCTGCTTATTATGCCTATACATTGAAAAACGCGGTCAATCACCGACCGCAAAAGTAAGCTCTGCCTTGCACGCCAGCTTGCCGTTTACCGTAGCTGTCGCCTCACCTACGCCGATAGATCCCTTTACCTTGATTATCTTTGTTTCCAGCATAAGCACATCACCCGGCAAAACCTTCTGCTTGAAACGCGCCTTGTCTATGCCAACAAAATACGCAGTTTTCCCTTTCCACTCGGGCTGTCCCAATATCGCCACAGCGCCTACTTGTGCCAGCGCTTCTATAATGAGTACGCCTGGCATTACGGGATTTTGAGGAAAATGCCCCGCAAAATAGGGCTCGTTAAAGCTTACACACTTTTTGCCGAGCGCCCTTTGCCCTTCCTCAAGCTCCTCTATGGTGTCTATCAGCATAAAGGGATGTCTGTGCGGTATGATTTCCATTATTTCTTTCGCCGTATAAACTGACATTTGTGTCACCTTCCTTGTATTTATGCCTCTATATATTTCTTAATCAAAATGCTTGCATTGTGTCCGCCAAAGCCAAGCGAATTGCTGAGGGCATAGGTAATCTCCTTATTGCAGCTCTCCTTGCAATAGTCAAGGTCCAGCTCCTCCTCGCTCTCTCTAAGCCCTACTGTCTTATGTATAAAGCCTTCTTCCAGCTCTTTTACGCAGGTTACAAATTCTACTGCGCCTGCCGCGCCGAGAAGATGACCTACCATTGACTTTGTAGAGTTAATCTTTATATCCTTTGCATGCTCGCCAAACGCAAGCTTGATTGCCCTTGTCTCAAAAAGATCATTGTGGTGCGTGCTGGTGCCATGCGCGTTTATATAGGTAATGTCGTCAGGCGAAATACCCGCGTCATTCACAGCGTTCAGCATTGCCCGCGCCGCGCCTGCGCCGTCCTCTGCGGGCGACGTGATGTGATACGCGTCTGATGAACAGCCGTAGCCTACTACTTCCGCATATATCTTCGCGCCCCTTGCCTTGGCATGCTCAAGCTCCTCAAGCACTACTATGGCTGAGCCTTCGCCCATCACAAAGCCGCTCCTGTCCTTGTCAAACGGAATCGAGCAGCGTGTCGGGTCCTCGCATGGTGAGAGTGCCGTAAGCGACGCAAAGCCCGCTATTCCAAGCGGCGTGATTGAAGCCTCTGTGCCACCTGCCACCATTATGTCGGCATCGCCGTACTGGATTGTCCTGTATGCCTCGCCGATTGAGTTTGTGCCTGTGGCGCATGCCGAAACTACATTTATGCTCTTGCCTTTGAGATTATATGCAATGCTTACATTTCCCGCCGCTATATTCGAGATAACCATTGGCACAAAAAGAGGTGCTACCCTTGAGGGACCTTTTTCCACAAGCCTTGTGTATTCTCGTTCCATCGCCTGTAGGCTGCCGATACCGTTGCCTACCGCACAGCCTGCCCTGTAGGCATCCTCTTTTTCCATGTCAAGCCCTGAATCCTCGATTGCCTCTTTTGCCGCCGCTACCGCATACTGTGAAAATTGCTCCATTCTGCGCGCGGCTTTTTTGTCCATATAATCAGCGGGCTCAAAATTTTTTACCTCTGCGGCAAGCTTGCATTTATAATCTGTGACATCAAAATAGCTTATTTTATCAAAGCCGATTTTGCCCGCCTTGACTCCTGCCCAAAATTCCTCCACGCTGTTGCCGATAGGGGTAATTGCACCCATGCCTGTTACTACTACTCTTTTCTTCATATTTTCCTCTTTCCTTTTTGCGATGCTGCCCTTTATGCGTTTACATAGCCATTCCGCCGTCGACGCATATGACCTGTCCTGTAATATAATCCGAGCCTTCGCCCGCCAAAAACGCTACGACTTTAGCCACATCGGCGGGGGTACCGATTTTGCCCATCGGAATCGTATTATTAAGAAGCTTCTTTGCATCGTCGGAAAGCGCCTTTGTCATATCCGTATCAATGAACCCCGGGGCTACGGCGTTTACGCTTATGCCGCGGCTTGCAAGCTCTCTTGCCACACTCTTTGTAAGCCCTATAAGTCCTGCCTTTGACGCTGAATAATTTGCCTGTCCCGCGTTGCCGAGTATGCCGCTTACAGATGCAATATTTATTATCTTGCCGCTCCTCTGCTTCAGGAAGCTGCGTGACAAATGCTTTATCATATTGAAAGCGCCTTTTAGGTTTGTGTCAAGAACCGCGTCGTAGTCCTCCTCCGACATCCTCATGATGAGGTTATCCCTCGTCACGCCCGCGTTGTTTACAAGTATGTCAACTTTTTTGTACTTTTCAAGCGCCTGCTTCACGAATGCTTCGCTTGCCGCAAAATCAGCGACGTTGCACTGTATCGCCTCGGCCGTGCCGCCGTCTGACATTATCTGCGATACCGTTTCGTCTGCCGCCGCTTTAGAGCCGTTGTAATTTACTATGACTGTCGCGCCTTCCTTGGCAAGAGCGAGCGCTATTTCACGCCCTATCCCCCTGCCTGCTCCCGTGACGAGAGCGACCTTACCTTTTAGCATTTTTATATTCCTCCATCCACCACGCAAACTGACATATGTGTTATATTTTTAGTTTATGCCAAAATCTGCAATACATTGTCCAAGTCGGCAAGCTTATCCATATTTACGCATTTCATGTCCTTGTTTATCTTCCTCATAAAGCCGCTGAGCGTCTTGCCGGGACCTATTTCCACAAAAGTATCTACGCCGTCGGCTATCATTTTTTCAACGCTCTGCTGCCAGCATACCGAGCTTGAAACCTGCTTTTCAAGCAAGTCCCTGATTTGTGACACATCTGTCACATAGTTTGCGTCAACATTGCAGACATACGGAATCTTTGGGGTTTTGACCTCGACCTTGTCAAGCTCCTCGCGAAGCTTCCTGCCGGCATCCTTTAAAAGCGCCGAATGGAAGGGGCCGCTTACCTTTAACGGCACACACCGCTTTGCGCCTGCCTCACTAAGCGCCTTAGAAGCGTTTGCAACGGCTTCCTCCTCGCCCGTTATTACTATCTGTCCCGGACAGTTGTAGTTTGCTATGGTGACTATGCCTTCCGTCTGATTGCAGATTTCGAGGATTTTGTCGCTGTCCATGCCAAGAACCGCGGTCATGGCGCCGCCTGTCGGATACGCCTCCTGCATGTAAATGCCGCGCTTTCTTATCAAGTGGAATAAGTCCTTTAAATCCATTACGTCTGCGGCTGCCAGCGCGCCGTATTCGCCAAGGCTTAAACCTGCGGCGACATCCGCTTTTTTGCCTTTTGACTCTAGTACTTTTAAAAGCGCCACTTCCGTGGCAAGCATTGCTATTTGCGTGTATTCAGTGACGTTAAGCCTGTCATTTTCCGTAAAGCAGAGCTCCTCCATATCAAGCCCCGTGACCTCTCCCGCAAGCTTGTAGACTGCCCTTGCTTCCTCGTATGTATCATAAAAATCTTTTCCCATGCCGACGTACTGCGCGCCCTGCCCTGGGAAGATAAATGCCGTTTTTCCCATACTTCCTCTCTCATTCCGTCATTATTCACACTGCCGTTATCGGCGGCTTTTGCACTGATTCTTCCGATTATATGTTGAGCAGTTTTTGCGCCTGTGCCATGATTTCGCCGATTATCTCCGCGCAGGTCTGCTCGCTTTTGACAAGTCCCGCAATCTGTCCCGCCATGACTGTGCCATTTACGACATCACCCTCAACTACTGCTTTTTTGAGCGAGCCGAGCGTGAGCTTTTCAAGCTCCATGAGATCCGCGCCCTCTTTTTCGAGGCGCAGGTATTCCTTTGTCATTTTGTTGCGTATGCTCCTTACCGGATGTCCCGTAGACATGCCCGTGACTGCGGAATCTATGTCTTTTGCCTTGATAAGCATATCCTTATATTTTTGATGTACTACCGACTCCTTGGCGACTACAAAGCGCGTGCCCATCTGAACCGCCTCCGCGCCGAGCATAAATGACGCCGCGAATCCTCTGCCGTCCGCTATGCCGCCTGCCGCGATTACGGGAATGCTTACGGCATCAACTACCTGTGGCACGAGCGCCATTGTCGTGGTGGAGCCGATGTGTCCGCCGCTCTCCATGCCCTCCGCAACTACCGCGTCCGCGCCGCCGCGCTCCATGAGTTTAGCCATTGCCACGCTCGCGATTACGGGGATGACCTTTATGCCTGCGGCTTTCCACAGCTCCATGTATTTAGCGGGATTGCCCGCGCCGGTAGTAACTACCTTTACGCCTTCGTCCGCAACTACTTTAGCTATAGCATCCGCCTCGGGATTCATGAGCATTATGTTGACGCCAAAAGGCTTATCGGTAGCCTGCTTTACCTGCCTTATCTGTTCCCTGACAAATTCCGCGGGCGCGCCGCCTGCTCCGATAATGCCCAGCCCTCCCGCATTTGATACGGCGGCCGCGAGATTGTGCTCTGCAACCCACGCCATGCCGCCTTGGATAATCGGATATTCAATTTCTAAAATGTCCGTAACTCTCGTTTTCATAGTTTTATGTTTCCTTTATAACGCCTGCCCCGCGATTATGCCTCTACGCCCTTTGATTTCATATATTCAATAATCGAACCTACCGTAGTGATGCCTTCCAAGTCCTCAGAGGGAATTTCTACGCCGTACTCCTCCTCAAATGCCATTACAAGCTCGAAAAGGTCAAGCGAATCCGCCTCCAAATCCTCCTTGAAACGCGTTTCCTCCGTGATTTCCACCCCGTCAAGATTTAACTGCTCCTCGATGATTTCCTTTACTCTTTCTAACATTGTGATTTCCTTCCTTTCTACTTTTTAAATTAGGATTTTTAATATTTGGATTTTTGGCGCTTAATGCCTTATTTGTGGCGTTTGGCGCCGGGTCTTTATATTTTGGTTTTCAAATATTTTTGGTTTCAAATATTTTGACCCTCAAACCATTTATCTGCTACAGCATATACCAGTTATATATATTTGTCAATAGCTAATTTGGAAAAAATTTTCCGCACAATAGAACATATTTTCGTTTTTAGTGTTGCATATTTCCTATTATGGTGATATATTAAATATATTCCACTTTTTTGGCAATTGATACGGTGAATTACCTTTATGTCAATTCAGATGTCAACTTTCGCTATATTACTTGTTTATAATGCGATTATCCGGTTATAATTGTGTTATAATGTTGCTTTCAGATATTTAGGGTTGGTATGGAGGAGATATTTTATGGATTCAGGCATTTTTGATATGTTAGTTGATTATGTCGTAAACGAAAGGTTGGACACCGTAGTTTTAGGGGATGAAAAATACAAACAGGCGCAAAGGGATGTAGGGCTTGCCACAAACGAGGTCACGGAATACGGCTTCAGCGATGAGCAGTTAAAGCTGATAGACCGTCTCGTTTGCTCATATACGGCAGAGGGAGCGCTATCAGCCAGGCTGTCATACGCTCAGGGCTTTAAGGACTGCGTGACTTTCCTCAAGGAAATCGGTCTGATAAAGACGGAATAATCTGTTGCCCACACCAATATACATCAAAAATAACAGCATTTTGATATTCTTTTTCGCTTTTATCATTATACTCTGTATATATGATGATTTTATTTACATTCATCCCACAAAATAATGTTTTTAGGAGGTCTTTTTATGTACAAACGCATCTTTATAAACCAGTGCGGCTATCTGCCCGATATGGAAAAGCTTGTCACGTTCAACTGCGTGTGCGAAGACAAGCCGGTAAGCTTTAACGTATTAAAAAGCGACGGCTCGTTCGTTTACGCCGGCACTGCGGCAAAGCGCGTCGATAACCCTTCCGCCGGGGAAATCAATTATATAGGTGATTTTTCCGAGGTCACGGAGCCCGGCAGATATTATGTTACGGCGGACGGCTACGGCGAATCCGATACGTTCGCCGTCGGCGCGGACATATATAATGGCGTTTTCCAGAAAGCATACGCGTTTTATTACCTTCAGCGCTGCGGCTGCGATATTCCCAAACGCGCAGGCGGCATATATGCCCACGGCGCCTGCCACACCTCTCCCGCGCTCGTCTACGGCAGCAACCGCCGCAAGGAAGTAAGCGGAGGCTGGCATGACGCGGGCGATTACGGGCGCTATATCGCCCCCGCCGCGATGGCAGTAGCGCAGCTCTTGTATGCATACGAAGAAAACCCGGGGCTCGCGTCGCTCTATCTTTCCCCGGACAGCGAAATCAACGCCACAAAACCCTCGCCTTTCCTTGACGAAATCAAATATGAGCTTGATTGGATGCTGAAAATGCAGGACGATGACGGAAAGCTCTTCCACAAGGTTACGTGCAGAAGCTTCTGCGGCTTCATAATGCCTGATATGGAAAAGGACGAGCTCGTGCTCAGCCCCGTGTCCGTCACTGCTACGGCGGATTTTGCGGCAGCGGCGGCGCTCGCTTCACGCCTTTACCGCGAAATTGATAGTGAATACGCAGATACGCTTGCGGACGCGGCAAAGCGGGCTTATGATGCCATGTACGGCATGGTGCTCGAGGGAGGCTTTAAAAATCCTCCTGAAATAAGCACCGGCGAATACGGAGATGCCTGCGACGCTGATGAACGCTACTGGGCGGCGGCGGAATTGTACAAGACCTTTGGGGATGAAAAATACAGAAAAGATTTCGAACGCCTTGCCGCTGAAAGGATATACCATGGCTATGGCTGGGAGGACATGGGAAGCTATGGCAACCGCGCATATATTACTGCGGGGCATCCCGTCGACGCAGAGCTTGTCGGGCGCATTAAAAGCTCTATGCTTGAGCTTGCCGACAAGCTGCTTGCCAACACGCTTGCCGACGGATACGGCACGTCACTCACCTCAAAAGAATACATATGGGGAAGCAACCTTTATGCGGCAAACAACGGCATACATCTATATGACGCATATAAGCTTACGGGTGATGCGAAATACCTCAACGCGGCGGCACAGCAGCTTCATTACCTGCTCGGGCGCAACTGCGTAGGACTGTGCTACCTCACAGGCTGCGGCACAGACGCTATAAAGCATCCTCACCACAGACCCTCGGGCTTCAACGGACGCGCTATGGAGGGTATGCTTTCGGGCGGTCCCTGCAGCGCCCGCCTTGACGAAGTGGCAAGGCAGGTTCTTACTGAAAATACGCCTCCCGCCAAAGCGATTGTCGATATGACGGGAAGCTATTCGACAAACGAAGTGACTGTATATTGGAACTCAGCCTTTGTGCAACTTTTAGCCGAGGTCATGTGCGGTACGAACGCTTAGTGTACCGCCAACATCTGCATTTACCCGATTGTTTGCGCAGGGGGTTCTATCTGCCATGTTCGGATTTGCAGACATTGATGCTTTTGATTGACAATTTTATTCCATAATGAAATTCCCCGCAACAGAGCTGATGGGTATCAGCCCAAGACTCGCTCCGCTCGTCATTAATTTGTTACGCAACAGACCTGCGGGGATTTACCCTGAGAGATTAAATCGGGGCTGTCACAATAAAGAATATAAGTACAAGATATGGTATCTTTTAATTCATACATAATACCATATTTTGTTTGCTTATCCTTATTATGACAGCCCCGAGTTTTGTGTTTACCTCTCACAAAACTGTGAGTTATTCAGCCAAGCTTTTAATGAAACTGTTTTCACCCAAGTCTTGTGTTTATCTCTCACAAAACTGTGAAAGCGGTACATATCTATCTTTATTTTACTCAGTAAAAGCATAAAACGCAGGCTTTTTCTCATAATTTTCGTCAAATAAGAGCGGACACTCGGGAAGTCCCGTCGTGTTTCCTCCGCCGATATTTGAACGGCTCTGCAGCCATGACAGATGGTCTGCCGTTCCCCAGAAAGTGAGCGAGGTCACATTTACGCCATCCTCCTTGCTTGCCGACTTCAGAGCCTGATATATCGCCCTGTAACGCTCTGCCTGAGCCTTATATTCCTTCTCCTTTGCTTCCGGGCTGCCGTCATAGCTCTCGCTTGCCTTCATATCGCACTCCGTCAGCTGGATATTATCTATGACTTGGGCGTAGTCGTGGATTGCCGTCTCTATGTCCGATATGCTTGGCCAGTCCGCACCGTAATGTCCCTGCATTCCCATAGCGTCTATGCGCGTACCCTCTGCCGACTGTACCGCCTTAATAAGCTCTATGATGCCTTCCTTTTTGTTTGCCATATATTCGTTGTAGTCATTGTAGTAGAGCTCCAGACTTGCGGGCGCGTATTTGTTGGCATATTTAAACGCGTTTATAATGTATTCATTGCTCTCATACACATGCCACCAGCTTGAATTATTGCCATGAGTATCATTTGAAAGGGGCTCATTAGGATTTTCATTGTCTGAGCGGTATGTGCCTGTAGCGTCGCTTACAGCTTCGTTTACTACATCCCAGCCGTAAAACAAATCTTTGTATTTGCTGTTTTCTCCCGTATAATGCGTGAGCACTGTGCGTATGTACCACTCTAAGCGCTTATTCATCGTGTCCTTGTCAACATATGGCTTCGTCTTGTCATAGTCCTCATGGAAAAACCATTCAGGCGTCTGCGAGTGCCATACAAGCACATGACCTCTAACCTTTAGCGCATTGTCGGGATTTTTCTCGTTCCACTGCAATACTTTTTCAAGCATTGTATCCGCCCTTGTGTAATTTACCTTCGGCACTGTCATTGTCTCGCCGTTAAGCTCTACCTCCGTAGTGCCGGGGCAAACGGCATTGCTGTAGCCAAACAGCGCGTCGGGCTTTAACTCATTGCCAAAAGTCACAGCATTGAAATGCGTCGTGACTATATCCCACACCTGTTCGTTGTTTATTTCCATGCCTGTCACAGCCGCGCCGACATAGCAGCCAAGCTCTTTTACTACCGCGTCCTTCAAAATCACGCCGTCGTCAACCGCCGCCTGCGTCTCGCCGCTTTCTGCTGTTTCAGTTACCGCTTCCGTAGTGGTCGCGGCAATCTCTGTCGTTTCTGTTTCCATAGCTTCCGTACCTCCCGTACTCTCGGTTTCTGCGCTCTCTGCCTGCTGTGCGCTCTCCGTCTGCTGCTCGTCCGATATCGCGTTGCTATTGCTTTCGGATGACTTCGCCGAACAGCCTGCAAGCATAGAAACCGCCAAAAACAGGGCTGTCATGCGCCCAAGCTTTTTGATTGTGATATTGCTTCCAAATTTTTTTATCATTGATAATTCCTCTCATTCTGCCGTTTCAGCGGCATTTTTCCCATTGCGGTGCGTCATGTGTCTATTATATGTCCTCCGTCCCTGATTTTCATTCCGTTTTTTGCTTTTTGCCTCCCACTATTTGCTTTTAATGAATTTTTTTGTAAATTTTGCTTATTCTTCAAAATATTATCAGCGTTGTATAATTTACTTTTTGTGCAATATGTGATAAAATAGGCATAAACAGGCAATAAAGTTACCAAAAGCGTAACTTCTCGAGCGCAATAGTTGTATGGGGGGATTAATGTGCTTGCAAAAAATATTGACTTTTTTTCGGTAAATAATGATTTCTCGGGCGAGCGTACCATTGCTGACGGAAAGCATGAACTGGTAGAGCATTTGGAAAGCTGCGCGATACGCATATGGTACAACACTCAAAATACATGCTTCGATACACACTGGCACAACGACATCGAGATAATCATGCCTGTAGAAAACTGGTATGACGCGGTTGTCGATGAGCAGTATTTCCATGTAGAGCCCGGCGACATCATCATTATACCCTCCGGCGCGCTCCACTCGCTTACGGCGCCCGATACAGGCATGCGTTTTGTCTTTCTGCTTGATATAGCTTCTATCGCGTCAATACATGGCTTTGCGGAGGTCGAAGCAAGACTTTCCTCGCCGCTCCATGTCACAAAATCGGCATTTCCGTATGTTTATGACGACATACATTCTATCCTCATGCAGATACGCGACGAATATTTCTGCAAGAAGCCGTTTTATGAGCTTACTATTTTTTCCCTGCTTTTAAATATGTTCGTCACCATTGGCAGAAACCATCTAAACAACATAGAGGCATTTTCCAACACGCGCATATACAAACAGCAGGAATACACTGATAAATTCAATAATGTCTTGGAATACATTGACGAGCATTACATGGAGGATTTCACGCTTGAGGATGTCGCTGCCGCGGTAGGCTTCAGCAAATACCATTTTTCAAGGCTTTTTAAGCAGTACACAGGCTTTACCTTCTGCTCATACATATGCCACCGCAGAATCAAGGTTGCTGAGAAGCTTCTTGCGCAGCCCGACCTCTCCATCACAGAGATTGCCATGAAAGCGGGCTTTCCAAGCATTTCCACCTTTAACAGAGTATTCCGCCAGCAAAAAAACTGTTCGCCGACGGAATACCGCGATAAAAACAGGTTAAGGCATTTTTACGGAGATTAATCTTGCGGCTTAGCGGCGTACTCCACAAGCGCGTCCGCTATCTCCTGTGAATACCATGTGAGATTTCTCCTGTCAAATATGCCAAATTTTTCGCCTGAATCAGAGTAATTGCCGTTGTCCCACCAGATACATTTTATGCCGTAGCCATTCATAATCTCCATATAATCCGCAAGCCACTTTATTATCTCCTGCGTGTTCTGCGTTTCCTGTCCGTCCGCATTCGTGTATGTCTTGTTTACCGCCCCAAACTCTGTGACTATGACGGGGATTCCTTTCTTTATCAAGGGGTACAGTTGGCTCGTTGCCCATTTTATATCTGTTTTGAGCGAACCGTCCCATTCGTATACGCTGCCGCTGCCACTGTTAGGCTCATATGTAAAGAAGTACGGCGTGTACAGGTGCGCCGATACCATTACATACTTGTCGTCGGGCACTTCAAGCTGCGTTATTGTCTGCGTCGTAACTGAATTGCCGTATGGGCATATGATAAGGCACCTCGTAGCATTTTCACCGCCTGTGGCACGCACTGTATCTACAAAAACCTTGTTTAATTCATTCACCGCCGCGCGACCTTCGTCTGTACCGCCTGACCACTCCTCAAACGAGCCCTTTATCCTCGGCTCATTCATCCCCTCAAACAATAGATGATAATCATATTCGGCAAATCTCTCAGAAAGCTGCCCCCATATCGCAGCAAGCTCCGCCTTAACCTCGTCCAAGCCGTCCTTCTGCGGTTTCAACCAAAAATCAGGCTCATGGTGCGTGTCAAGTATGACATACATTCCCTCACTGTAAGCGTAATCCACTACCTCCGCCACCCGCTCAAGCCACGCGCTGTCTATCGTATAATCGGGAGCCGCGCCTGTATTTTCGCTCCAAGTCACCGGGATTCTGATAGTGTTAAAGCCCTGAGCGCGTACAGCGTCAATCATTTCCTTGGTAGTTTTGGGATTGCCCCAATATGTCTCATTATCAAGCGGCGTCGGTGAACCCCATGCATCAAAAGTGTTTCCAAGATTCCACCCCACCGTCATCTGCGCAAGCACCTCAGACGCCGTAGGCGCATCGGGATTCGCATTGTCTGTCGTTTCCGCTGCCGTCTGTGTCATTGTCTCACTCTCCTGTTCATCAGACTTGATTTCTGCACTCTCAGTTTCTCCCTCCGACTGCGATTGACTTTCAATCACAGAGGTATCTGCCTCCGCCGTTTCTACCGTTTCTACCGTTGCCACCTGTCCATCTGCTTCCTGATTATCCTTTGATGAACATGCCGACAACGCCAACACCGCAGTCGTTACAAGTACAAACAACACATGCTTTACATTTTTTCTTTTCATGATGATATCGTACTCCTTTTTACATATACTATTATAGATGTCACTATTATAAACATTTGCGAAACTCTAGTCAATAACCTAGTGTACCGTACCGTTCATACTTAGCATGATATAAAAACGAACAAAGCTTTACCTTATCATTATTATAAGTCTTGCAGCTTGCTGCACATATGTACTGTATCTACGATACAGTAACATTGACGCGATTTTTATATATTTTGACTAAATTCGGACAGTTGAGAACATATTTCACCACTACTTAATACCATAAACAGGCAATTATAAAACTCCCTCCCCGACACAGTATTTAAGCATTTTTCATTTCCGCACAGCACCTGCCGACACAGGCGCTTTTACAGACGCACCGCCCACCATCTTCGCCAACTCACCGCGGATAAATTCCCTCCGCTCATCCCTCACAAGGAAATACAAATAAGCATCCAACACATACTGCTGCGGCATTCCACGCCCCGCAATTTTGAAGTTCACAAAACCTCTTTCAATATACCCCCCTATTTCCTCATTCGAAATAAACGCAGGCCGTTTCCTGCACTCCTCAAATGTCTTATTGGGATTAGCATTCGGACATGGAAAAATGTCCTTTACATCAAACTCAAGCTGCGCCCTTGACTGCTGCGCATAATGCTCCGCCCGCCTCGTACAGCCCGGTGTGCATACCTCATTTACCAAAATCTCTATGCGCCCCGCGCGGCTTTCCAGCTCACTCAACACCTTTTCATTATGATTTAAGTCATAGTCAAGCACTACCAAAAAATAATCCTTATCCAACTCACCAAGCACACGATCCCTCTCCACTATTCTCTTAGTAGTAGATGAAATCAGCGGAAAGCGCGGATACTCGCGACGAATATAGTCCTCCAATATCGGAGAATTGACGAGCGCCTGATTTAAGCCGTTATCTGCAAGCCGCATGATGAGGTTGCAGTAGGTATCATAAACATGCTTTTCCTCAAGGACTGAATTTGTCCATGTAAATCTTACAGGCACACCCTTACTGTTGTAAAGCTTAAGAGTCGCCTCAATGTCCCTTTTGCCGGCAATGCCCATTACCACACGCCCGCCATTCCATATAGCCCCCGGAAAAGTCCCGTAAACCGAGCCTATCCTATAGCCCTCGCGGAAACATTCGGGATATTTTTCCATCAGGGTGATTACCGCATAATTTAACTGCCGAAAATAGCAAAAACCCGGCAGATGCCAAAATATCTCCTTATCAGCCATTTACCTTCTCCTTTCCTGCCGCCTGTAAACCCTTACACCTTATCCGGATGCCACTGCACCGGCTTCGGTCTTGCCACAGTGATAAACCGGTTTGCCGCAAGGCTGTTTAGCAGCGTGGTCGCGGCATCCACCCTATACTCAGGACGGATTAGATAGTGGCAGTAAACCTCCATAATATAAAAGAGGTTTGCCGTCCTCCCCTCGAGCTTAAAGTTGGTAAAGCCCATCGGCACATATTTTTCCCAGATGTCCTCGGGCGATACATAGGTGCAGTAGCTTTGTATCGTCTTAAACTCATTGTGCTCACCATAATCACAGTGCCAAGGCTCTAAAGGTATCTGCCTGTCAGGCGTGCGCGTGCGGTTTTTTAGCATAATCCGCTGATTTTTCGCTTCATTTTCGTAGTGCTTGCCGCGTCTTGGACAGTCGGGCTGGCACACCGCGTTTACCAGAATCTCACAGCGCCCCTTGTCCTTTATCTTGTCAAGCTCGTCAAAACGATTATTGAAATTGTAATCGAGGACTACGAGATGATAGTCCTTTGAAAGCTCCTCATTTACCGCATCAATATCGCGTATTTCTTTACATGTGGAGCTGTTTATCCTAAAGCTTGGATATGTCCTGCGTATATAATCCTCCAAAAGCGGCGATACCACAAGCACGCCGTTCATGCCATTGTCCGCCGCTTTCAGGCAGAAGTTGCAGTAGGGGTCCTTTAAATCCTCCTCATCTATAAACATATTTGTATAGGTATAGCGTACAGCCACACCCTTTGCGTTAATGCTTTTAATGGCATTCTCGATAAAGCCCGCATCACACTGGTCATTCCGCGAATGTCTGCCGCCGTTCCACAGTGACACCGGAAATTCACCGAAAAAAGAGGCAATCTTTACACCCTCCCTAAAATATTGCGGCCGCTTTTCAAGCATTGAAAGCAGCACCATATTAAGCGCCAAATTCTGCCTCAGTCCCGGCAGATGAAAATTGACTTCCATCACTATCATCCTTTCGCAGTGTTTCAGCTCAGCGTACTTACGACTCATGCCCATTTTAAGAGCACTTTGCACATAATGCACTTTTTTAATTATTGTAGCACATAAGCGGGCATAATTCTACCAAAAACACATAGGCTTGTCAGAAAATTTTGGAAGAGAATCTTGAATCATGCGCACAATATGCCATAACTAAAATCTTTTCATAACAATAGTTTTGTGATATACTATATACAACATAAATTATTCCTTTTTTGAATACCAATAAATTTTTATTCAAAAACCTAAAAACACAAACAACAGAGATTTGTTCCAATTGCTGAATCTTATCTATAATACAACATTGGACAAGAAAACGCGGATTCAAAAAGCACAGGATTATGAAAGCAATCACAAAGTTAATGAAGAAGTGATACATGTCCTGGCAGCAACGAATCGCATCCAATTGAAAACGTCAAAAAGGGAGGGAGCGAAAGTGTGTACATTATTTGAAGAAATTGCAAGAGATAGCAAGGCAGAAGGAATAACCGAAGGTAGAGCGGAAGGTAGAGCAGAGGGAATAACAGAAGGAAAGGCTGAAGCTACATTAGAGCTTTTGGAAGATTATGGCGAAATTCCTGAAGATCTTAGAAAAATAGTCATGGGGCAGACTGATTTGAATATTTTGAAAGAATGGCTCAAGGCTGCGGCAAAGGCCGGGTCAATCAAAGAGTTTGAAAAAGCTATAGGAATTTAATGACAAAGAAATCTTTATAACCAAAAAGACTAACCAAAAAGGATGGCGTACAAAAACGCCATCCTTTTTATGATTCATCATTTTATACAGACTATGCCGCAGCGCGTTATTCAAGCGAAGCATTGAACTCGTCAACCGCCGTCTGCCATGCAGGAAGATTCTGCTCGATAAGTGCGTCAACATCTGCGCCTACGCCCATTGAATACAGGAAGTTTGTATTAGGGTCGAAGTTAGGAACGATTGCATGTAAATCGTCTACACCTCTTGTAGTCATCATGTCGATAGTCTCATCTACGGAACGTGTATCAGCCATACCGCCATAGAGGTTGTCAAGTAATGAGTAGTATCCCTCATAACCCGGCACATCGTCTGTCCATACGTCATATGCGAACATAAGCAATCTTGCTTTCTCATCACTGTATGAAGCAGGAAGACACAGAGGATTGTTTTGCTTGTTTACTACATAGTCGCTTGCCTTGGGTCCCTTAGGGAACATTACGAAACCGAAGTCAAGCTTCTGGTCAAGAGTAACACCGTTTACTTCAACAGGGTTCTGACCTGTAAGCCAGCCGCCCTCATATGCGCAGTATGCGTCATCATACATGAAGGCTGCCTTGCCGCTCATAAAGAGGTTCTTGTAATCTTCCCAGTTAGAACCGTCTTCATTGCCGAAGTCAAGATAATAATTGTTTGTAACTGTATCAATTGCGAAATGGAGACCTTCCTTTACAGCATCGCTGTCAGCAGTAAGCTCGTATAAACCATCTGCATTCTTGCTTACAAGAGCGCCGCCATTAGAACGTACACACTGGTATACCATACCGCCGTTGTTCTGTACGCAGCCATATATATCGTCCTGTCCGTCGTTGTCAGTATCGCGCTGTACCTGCTTCATTATGTCTACCCATGCATCCCATGTCCATGTGCCGTCTGCCTGCATATCATAAATGCTCTCAGGGTCGATGCCTGCGTCTCTGAGCACGTCCTTATTGAAATACAAGCCTCCTCTGGGCTCTGAAGGACCTGTGTAGAAGCAGTAGATTGACTCGCCTACGCCCCATGAGTAAATTTCACCGTTCTTTGTCCACTTCTCTTCTGAAAGGTCAATTACGTCACCGTCAAGCTTGCTTATGTCATACATCAAGCCTTGGCTAACGTCTGATGCCGTAGCCGCTGAGTTTGTCAGAGTGAAGATGACGTTTTCATCACTTCCGGAAGTAGCGGCCTGTACGAATGCCTCACCTATTGAGCCTTCCTCCCAGCCCCAGCCTGCGTAGTTCTTCTGAACCATCTTAAAGTTGTATGTTTCCTGAAGCCAATCCTGATAATCCCTCTGAGCCTGCTGGAAATCAGTCGTAGGATCTGCCGGCTCATCCGGTGACCACCAGTCTGCAATGATAATCTCCATGCCGCCTAAGTCAAACGGTTCGCCTGTGTTGGGGTCAATCCTTACCTCAGGCGTGCCTTCCTCACCCTCTGCGGCAGCCGTAGTCTGCTCTGCATCAGCCTGCTCCGTGCTCGGTGTCTGTGCTGCATCATTTGTCTGGCTTGCCGACTGATCCGTCGTGCTGTTTGACTGGTCTGAAGATGCGTTATTATTGCCGCCGCCGCAGCCCGTCATCCCTACAGTCATGACTGTAGCCAATGAAGCAGCCATAAGCCTACTTAACATTTTTCTTTTCATATTTTCCTCCTTATTCTGGATGCGCCCGCTTCCACGCTTGGCGCTGTCTGTGCGCAGAGCCTTTTCTCCGCGCGTTTGCTTTGTTTTTAGTTACCATATATAAATTTCCGCCCGCAGCCGTACATATTTTTTACGGCTGTCAGGTGAAACTCATATCACATCTTGATACCAGTACTGCTAAGGCTCTCTACGAAGCCCTTCTGCGCATAGAGATAAAGTATAATCAACGGCACAATCACCATCAGCGTGCCCGTCGCCAGCATACAGTTAGTATACGGCACTGAAACGCCCGCCGAGCTTGAAGCTCCCGTAATCCTTGCCATGTACCCGCCAAACGTATCGGGAAGCTGCTTAAGCTTGATGCTGAGCAGGCTTATGTTGCCAAGGAACATGCTTGAATAAAAGCCGTCCGTCCACTGCCATACGAATGCGAACAAAAAGCATGACGTAAGGATAGGCTTCGCGTCAGGAAGCATTATGCTCACAAACGTCTTGAGCGTGCCGCAGCCGTCCACATACGCAGCCTCCTCCATCTCCTTGGGAATGTTGCGGAAGAACTGGCGTATCATGTATATATACAGTCCGTTCTTCAAGCCCATGCACCCTGCCGACATCAGATAATACGGCAGTATGGAGCCTCTCAGATTTATCGTGGAGCCGGTAAGCAGCTGCGAGATTCCCAATATGTCAAAGAACCTGAAATGCAGGTGCAGCGAAGTGGAGATTACCTGGGGCGGAATCAAAATCATCACCATGACGCAGGCAAACCAAAAGTTCTTCAACGGGAACTGGAAACGCGCAAAGCCGTATCCTACCAGAGTGCACATGGTTACCTGAAGCACCGATATAGTCAGCGCAATCATCAACGAATTAAACAGGCTCTTCGCGTAATCCATCAGACCGGCAGCCAGGCGGTAGTTTTCCGTAGTAAAATGCAGCGGGATGGAAATAACTATCGGGTCATACAAATCCCCCTCCGTCATGAAGCTTACGGAAATCTTATTCAGCAGCGGCTGCAGAATCAGGAAGCATAATCCAAAGAGCAGTATAGCCCTGCATATGCTCACGCCGTACCCCATAACAGTCCTGCGCAGAAGATAACCGCCCGACTTTCTGTTCCTCTCCCAAAAATTAGTATATTTGCCCGTCTTTGGCTTGCTTGCAGTCTTACTCATAGTAATAAACCCCCTTCGAGATAATGAACGAACTTACTCCAATAATCACCATAACCAGCACAAAGTAAGTCCATGCCATAGCGGAAGCCAGCCCGTAATTCAGGTTTACATTCATATATGTAGTAATCTTGTCAATGACCTCGTTGTCAGATCTCATACAGAAGTCAACTACCGTATAAATCCAGTTTACTAGGAAAAGGGAACTAACCATCGGGAATGTAATCTTCCAAAGGCTTTCCCACTTAGTACATCCCTCGATATCAGCAGCTTCATACATACTTACCGAAATCGTCTGCAATCCCGAAAGGAAAATGATAATCTGTATGCCTGAAGAAATTGCTACATCATAGATATTATCAATAACCTCAAACAGCTTTTCAAACGCCCTTACGCCTACACCAGTAGTCCTCAATATTTCTTGAAGTGCATCTGTAACGCTTGACGCACCCTGCGCATTTACTTCTACTGTCTGTGCCAGCGCCGCCATCAGCGCATTGTCGGAATCAAGCTTCAGCATTACACCAGATGCCAATATAACTGGCAGGAAGAATATTGAACGAACCAACGCCCTGCCTTTAAATTTCTGGTTAAGCACCAGCGCTACAAAAAAGCTGAATACCATTATGGCAACTGAATAAATTGCCATCCTCGCAAGCTCCTCTGTCAAGAGCCTTACAAAATCAGCATCCACACGAAAAGCATAATTGTAATTATCAATGCTTTTCCATACCAGATCAAATCCTCCCGTTCCCAGCTTCACGTCGCAAAAGCTCATGTACAGGGACTGGAACAGCGGCTTTACCATAAAAGCCAAAAAACCAATGATAAACGGCGCTATAAACAGGTAACCCGATATGGCTTTTCTTTTTTGAAGACCCGCTAACTTCGTTTTCTTTGTTTTCATAACCATAACCCTTTCTAAAAACTTATTATGCCATAAACCGCCGACGGCGATGCCGCCGACAGTCTGACCGCTAACGCACTACTAAGTAATCTCTAGCCGGAACCTTCACGCCATCAGGAGTAGTTTCATCCGTAAAACCATAATTTACATATACTTTCGTGCCATCCTCATAAACGGTGCAGGAAAGATCTTCGTTAAGCTTTTCATGGTCTGTCATCTTCTGATTGAATACATGCCCCAGCTCGCTGTTGTATCTGTTGTAGGTCTCCAGCATCCTGTCATGAACTGCCGCAAAATCAGAAGCATAATACTCTGTGTAAAGCGTCTTTTGTAATGCAAATGCCGTCTCACGCATAAGCGAGAAGGATAAGCCCGCGCCATATTCCGCCGATTCAAGAAGCTGCTCCTGCTCGTTGCCGCACACGTTAAGCGGTGCTCCCGTATAATTTACATAGCCATGTATCGCAAGCTGATAAAATGGAATCTCCTCGTCTATAATGGTATATCCGCTGCCTGACAAATCCATATTTGTAACCATATCCGTATATGGAACGGCATAGTCATTGCCCATGTCGATCATGACTTTCTTGCCGCTGTCCTCTATCTCCTTGAGCATGCCTGCCTGTGAAACCATTGCCTGCTGTCTGCTCACCGTATCCTTAAGGTAATAATCAGAAGAAAGGTCTTTGCCGGTATCCCGGAACGCCACGTTTGCATTGTATTTATCCGCCGCCTTCGCAAGCGTCTGCGTGTTTTCCTCTATTATATCGGGATGCAGTAGATAATAGCTGTCTACGCTTTCTCTTGCATTGTAGGTTACAGGATTGTATACAAACTGCTCGGCTCTTTCCTTTGACAAAAATCTCGCCGCATCCGTAAATGAGAAGAAACCGTCAAAGATTCCGCTGTCAAATTCGTAATGTGTCACACCCTCCAAATAGAGATCCGCGCCAAGCTCCGCCGCCGCATCGCCAAAAGCCTTCAAATCTTTTTTGCTGCCCAAGGCGCCTATCGTCTTTGCCTTGCGGAGAATCTTTTGATTTACGCCGCCATTGCACCAGCCTGTATATTTTATGGACATATTGTCCATACCCTCTGACGCCAGCTGACGTATCATGTCCTCAGCTTCGCTGTATTTTGTAAGCTTCAAGGGTCTTGATACGGGTACGCCCAAAATCTGTCTAACCTTATCTACCGCGCCTACAATCTCCAATGCTACCGGAGTCGAAGCGTCATCATTCTCCGCGAAATAATCTCCGTATTTATCCTTTAGATAACCCTGATAGCACTTTGCCATGTCAACATAGCTGTTGCTGTCAACAAAGCGGTAACGCTGTGTCAACGTTTCATCCGGGAGAGTTTCCAAAAACTTATACACGTTCTGGCTGTTCAAATCGCCTACCTGGTACAGCTCTGACGGGCTGATGGTATAGCTTGAATTGACATAATTGTAGCTGCTTCCATGTCCGGCAATGTCCGCCTGTACGGACGCGTATGGAGCGCCCTCCTCCATTATACATATAAAGGAATCGTCCCCGTTTGCAATGCCAAATACATTGAAGTACGCCCTCGTGTCATGCACTACCGCATCCCTTGACAATGCCATGTCCCAGCCGTAAAGGTTAGCGTAATATGAAGCCTGCGACTGTTTATTGTTGTTGAAGTTAATCAACGCGCCGCCGCCTTCAGGTACAAGTGAAAAGCCTACGTCTTCCGCACCGCCTGCTCCAAAGTAAGGAAGCGGAACCAATGTATAGATAGGCGTCGCCTCCGTATACTCCATAGAATCCATCGGCAACTCCACAACCAAATCGCCGCCGTCAAGCCTGTAAATTATGCTCGTATTAAACACGAATGCGTCCTTACCGCTCAACTGCGTGCTAAGCTGTTTGTCAGCCGCCAAATCGTCAGCCGTATAGCCGGCTTTCTCGAAAATCTGCTCAAGCTTCTGGAATATGGCGCCCTTAGCGCTGTCTCTCAGCACATAAAGCGGTTCAGTTTCCAACGACGGATAGTTGGCAAGAAGCGTATCCCTGTCATCATCCTTTCCTAAATCGTTGATGTCATATTTCTTATAATAACGCTTGATAAAGCCTGAGTCAGACACGTCAAGGTTGCCAAACCATTTATCCATATCAGCCACTGTGCAGACAGGAGGAATCAGATATTCCTTCTCCACATTTCCCAGCGAGTAATCGACACGCACATAGTCGTCTCCTGTCTCAATATTATATAAGCCGTTGGCAACGCCATAGGTATAGCTGTCATATGTAGTCTGCAGACCCGACGCGATACAGTAGGTCATAAGCAGCGTAGACTGAAGTCTTCCCTTATATGACGCCACAGCTACAGGATCAGCGTCCGCATCGGGGGGATTGGAATACCATACCTTTCCCGTTTCCTTTACTTCCAAGGTAAACTGGGTAGTAGTCGGATCCATTGTGAGCTTTAGCTTATCGTTTTCTATCACGATAGTCTGCTCTGAGCCGTCATAAGCATATGGTTTTATCGCCTCCGCCTGTTCAGTCTCACCTTTCATATTGACAATCACAAATATTGCCACTACTATGACAGCCGTTATGATTAGCGGAACAGCCAAGCTTTTCAGCTTATCCTTCCATGCCGCCCTTGACACGCTCGCATCATTTTCGACTGCTTTTACTGATTTTTCTTTCTTCATGGTCACTTCCATCCTTCCTCCCGGCAGATGTCCTTTTACTCACCGCCTTGCTATAGTCGGAACATAATTTCCTTAGCTAAGGAAATAAAATATGCGACGCCCTGCGAAATCATGCTGAAGAACAGCAGCAGGATAAACACAATCACAAGCATTGCGAACAGACTCGCCACCATAAACAGCAGATTCTTTCCCATGCCAAATTCATGTATCTGTCCCATAGCGGCAATCATCAGCAATGCCGCCCATACTAATGAAATTACACTGATTACCGAGTAAAACTCTGCCTCGTCCACAGTGACAAAGTTACTGAAAATCATCAGCGGAAACTGAATGAGCGGATACGGCGTCAATGCATAGCAGCTTGCCATATATACCTGCCCAAGTCGTCCCTTGCCGTCAAACAATGTAGTCAATCCCCAGTTTCCAACCACAAACATCGCGAGCGGAAACGCCACGCTGGCAATATACAGGAAGATGTTTATTCCCTCCCAGTACACCGTCAGGAAAATAAAACTGGTATAGCGCAGCTTCAAAACTCTGATTAACAGGGTCAGAAACAAAATAGTGTTCGCCGCCGCATACGTGCCTCTCTTTTCATGAGTGAGATCCCAGAAGCCGTCTAATGGATGGGTAATGCAGTACAGCGCGAATTTAAGGCTCTTTATATATTCTTGAAAATTAAATTTCTTTCCCAATGCAACAGCCATAGCAACCTCCATATTATCTAGGTTTCAAAGATATCAGCAGTATCAATCTCATGCTTAATCTTCTTTATCCTGCCAATGGACAGCGGAATAAGGAACGCCGCCAAAATAACAATTACAATTATAACGATATGATCCTCTACCCACTCCTTGCGGTACTGCTTATATGCCTTGGAATAGTTCTCATCATCATATTTCAGTTCAAAGTAGTCCATCGCTTCCCCGTACTTCTTCTGGCGCAGGAGCGAACGCCCGATGCCTATGTATGCCAAATCATAGTTGCCGTCAAGCTCCATGACCTTCTGCCAGCTCTCGCCCGAAGCCTCATAATTACCCGCGTCAAATTCTTCAATCGCGTCATAAATCAGCTCGCCGAACTCAGTCGGTGTAAACAGCGTAACACTGCAGTCCAGAGAATCAAGCACAAGCAAGTCGTGACCCATATGCTCGATTGCCACCGGCTGCCTGAAATATCCGTCCATATTGCCGTTGCCGCCGAAGCAGAACACCGTCTTGCCTTGGTCGTCATAGCCGAAAAGGCGTCCGCGGTTTTTATCGAGGCATACATATATGTCGTTGTCAAATACGGTCACGTCGGTAAAGTATGACGGTCCCTCATAGCCGCCGCCTTTGCCCCAGTACAAATCGCCGTAAACCGGATACTCGCCGTTTTGAACCAAAATATCATTGCCCATAAGATTGAGCTTGCGGATAGCGTCCGCCGCTCCGGAATCCAAGTCGTCCTCATCCATACCGCCCGCGCAGGCATAGATGAAGCCTTCATGGTCCATATAGATATTGTCATATGCGGTAGGTACAAAGGATGCCATACGCACTCTCTGCTCCTGCGTCGCAAACTTCTTCCAGATATAATCCACCCAGTCAAAGGTAACGGGCGTAGCGCCTACAAAGCCTGAAAACGTCCCGTCAGGCTCATATTTACATAAGCCCTGATTGATAGTCGTAGCGATGCAGTATACTCGCCCCGCCGTATCAATGACAATCTTGGATGGCTGGAAGGTGCTCTCCGCACTTACGGTAGAGTCCACAGGCAGATTAAATTGAAGCAGATAGTTTAAATCACTGTCAACCTTGACAATCCTCGCATTGCCGTTGTCGCTGATAAAGATGTCGCCCTCGTCAGATACGGCGATATCGGTCGGTCCCGATAAGTTCTTTACATCCGTATTGCCCTTGATGCTGTCGATAATGCGCACCACCTCAAACTGCTCCGTACCTGTGCGCTCCAACTGCACGATGCGGTTGTTGCCGGTATCGCATATATAAACCATATTGCCTTTGACAAACATACCTTGAGGGCTCTTGAAATTCATATCCAAGCCAAATGACGTCGCCGTATAAACATTGTTCACCGTATAGGCATCCGGCGAATCCTGTACATCGCCCCAATAATCATAGTTGTATGTATAGCTGTTGTCCGAGGCCATAACGCTTAATGAGGATGTCGCAATAACTATTGCTCCCAGCGCTAAGGCACCGATTGATTTGATTATCCTTTTCATACGCCACCTCACTCCTCATTAATCCTTCAAGCCGGAGCTTGCCATCGTTTCCAAAATCTGGCTTTCAGAGAATACGAATATTGCTATCGGCACAATCATCAGCACGACCAATACCGCCGCACCCTGTCCTGTTCTTGCAATACCACCGCTTTGAATCTGCTGCATGGCATACACAAGCGTCTTCTTTTCCTCGGAATAGATGAAAGTAGCCGCCTTATTATTCCACAAGCCCTGCACTGAAAAGATTATCAACGTCATCCACGCAGGCTTTACGTTCGGCATCACTATTCCGCTGAACACACGCCATTCGCTCGCGCCGTCAATCTTTGCAGCCTCTATAAGCGAAGTCGGAAGTCCTTCCATAAACTGCTTCATAAGGAAAAGACCCATGGGCGACGCAAAGCCGGGAATAATGATGGACCAGTAGGTATCAATCCAGCCAAGCTTATTCAGAATCAAATAGTTCGGTATCTGTGTTACATATCCGGTAAACATCATCGCCACAGTAACCAGCTTGAAGAAAGTCTGATTGCCCGGGAAATCGTATTTTGCCAATACGAAAGCTCCCATTGACGCCACAATCAAGTGGCCTGCCGTACCTACAAATGTGATAAATACTGTGTTAAACAGATATCTTGAAAACGTTACCCACGATTTTCCCATAGTTACGAACAAATCGGAGAAGTTGTCAAACGTGGGGTTCTGCGCCAAAATCTTCGGCGGGAACTTAAATAACTCATCCAACGGCTTCAACGCGCTGCTCACCGCGTAAATAAGCGGAAATGCCATTACCAATGCAACCATCAGCAGAAACAGATACAGGAAAAAGTCTCCTACGACAGATCGATTGGGCTTTCTTCTCTTGATCAGCTTTTTGTGGTATACCGGTTCTAAATTTTCTTGCTCTTTTTTCTTGTTCTTCTTGCTCATATCAGGTTCCTACTCTCCTCAACAGACTTTGAATTGCTTTGTTACAAAGTATCATCATCAGGAACAGGATGGTTGCGATAGCACATGCATAACCCATCTCAAACCTAGTGAAGCCGTAATCGAACAGGTGCGTTACTATAGTACGCGCCGCATAGTCCGTACTCGGATATCCGCAGAGCGCCATAGTCACGTCGCAGACGCCAAAAGCCTGAGTGATTGACATTACCGCGCCAAACATCAGCATCGGACGCATATTTGGAAGCGTTATATACCACAGCTCCTGCCAACGGTTTTTCACGCCGTCCATGTATCCCGCCTCAAACTGCGACCTGTCTACACCTTGCAGACCTGCCACGAATGAGAGGAAGCCGGTGCCAAGACTCATCCACAGAATGACGAGCATACATATCGGCAGCATATAATCCGGATTTATAAACCACAGAATCGGTGTATCTATAATGCCAAGGTTCATTAAGAAAGCATTGACGTATCCGTATGCGTCTCCTCTAAAGAATACCGAGAAGATTACGTAGCAGTTGCCCGCAATCGACGGAGCGTAAAATACGACTACCGCCACGCTGCGCACCCATCTGGGAAGCTCGTTGATAAGCCACGCGAACAGGAATGACATTATGTAGCCTAACGGTCCCGTAATAACGGCTATCATCAGCGTATTCTTTATACCGATAAGGAATATGTCGTCATCAAGTATCAGGCTGATATAGTTCTGCAATCCGATAAACCTCGGACTTTCCAGGATGTTGTAATAAGTAAAGCCGTAAAATATGGATATTACTACAGGCGCCACATAAAACAGTATAAACAGCAGCGCATAGGGCAGAAGGAACAGGTAGCACATCTTGCTTTTCTTCGCTTTTTTCCATGCGACCTGTGCATTATGCTTTCGCAGAGTGAAAAACTTACTTACATATTCTTTCATTTTTGCACCTCACCCCTCTATTCTTCATCTAACGGCAGACCAAACTCAATCCGCTTCTTCTTAATCTCGTCGTTTATCGTAACGGCGTAATCTATGATGGTTTCTCGTGAGTCGGTCTTTTCGTTGATTACCTTTCTGATGGCATTCGTGATATGGCGTCCGGTAAAGTAACCGCCCGGTACCTCGCGTATTCCCACAGTCTGATCCCACTGCGCGTCAAGCACCTCGATATCATCATTGCTCCATGAAAGCTGTACAAACGCGTCTTTATTCGCCGTCGCGTAACGTGCCGAAGAACCAAGCAGAGCCTCTATCTCGCGTCCGAAGCGTACCTGCGTATCAGGCTGTGCCCACCACTTCATAAACTCCCATGAATTCTGACGAAGCCCTTCGTCCTCGGTCGAAATCATCATTGTCGCGTTGCCTGTGATAAAGTCTGAACGGTCTATATATGTGCTTCCGTTCTCCGCAGTGCGCTCCGTACCCGGTATCAACGTGAAATCCCAAAGCCCTCTAATCTCAGGCGCCGATACCATCAGGGTATTATATGTTGAATATGCCGCAATGCCTATCGGCATCTCTCCCGAACGGAAACGGCTTACAAAATCGTACACTGTAGGAAGTCCATAATCATTAAAGTATCTGACATAGTCCTTAAATGCCTTTACGCCGGCCTCATCGTCAACTACCGTCTTTGTGCCGGTGTCATTGTACATGTCTCCGCCGTACTGATAGAGAAGCGTGAAGTACAATGATAAGTCAGGAGCGTTGGATGCCACCGCTGTGGTCGCTGTAGCCATAGCGCTGCTGCCTGCCGCCGTCGGAATGCCTATAGAGAGGTTGTTGCCCTGTATAGTAGGCATCATCTCAATAAGCTCCTGCCATGTATTGGGAGTGTCAAGCCCCAACTCCTCCAATACGTCTTTCCTGTAGAACATTACGTTAAACGTCTGTGTCTCAGGTATCGCGTATATATGTCCGTCAAGTCCGTACTGTTCATAAGAGCTCTTTGTATAATGAGAGAATACTTCTTCCCAGTCGTCAAACTGGGTGAGATCTTCCACCGCGTTTCTAAGCGCGTAGTTTACAGGCTGGTCCGCGCCTACCGAAAGCACCACATTCGGTCCTCTTCCCGCCATAACCGCGTTCATCAGCGCACTGGGGTCAACCACCTCTACGTTAACCTTCACGCCACTGGTCGGAGTAAAGGTATCGTCCACCATGGTTTTCAGGATAGTGCCTTGGTCGCGTCCCGTCAGAACCCATACCTTAACTATATCCTCGTCGCCGCCCTCGTCATAAACATCGCCTACCGCATTGTAATCCACTACGAAGGATGCCACGAAGGATTTCGCCTCGTGCCACAGCTTCATAGGCACGTTTGCCTTTTTCTTCTCCGGCTTTGCGTTCACTCCGCTTACCACCAGATAATCAATGTCAAGTTTTGTCTCGCTCAAATTAAGAGATGATGTGCCAAGAGCGGTTATGTTATCCTTAAAGGTCGTAAACTCCAGCGTAATCTTCTGCGGCTTCTTGCAGAAACGTTCAAGCTGCTGCGCCACCGTCTGCGCGGACGCAATGCCGTCAGCCTTCTGCCCGCTGTATTCAACCATGTCGTCTACAATCTTGTAAAGCCTCTTGGATTCAAGGTCCATTGCCTCTATAATTTCGGGATAGCTTCTCTCTATATAGTAGTCTCTGTATTGGTCGGGAGTAGCACCCGTATATACCAAAACCTTCCTGTAAATCTGGTTAAGTCTGAAAGTCGAATCCTCCAACTCCTCAAGGATTGTGCCTATGCCGCCCAGAGTAGCTTCCAGCCTAATCGTATGTACGCCCTTGGTCAAATAGAAGTTGTACGGCGTACCCTGCTCGTCAGCCAGGTCCATATAGTCCCAATCGTTGCTGTAGTCAAACGATATCGACTTCATCTCCTCAAAAGGAATCTTGCCGTCTATGTACACGCTTCTGCTGGATACCACGCCTCGCGAATAATTCTGGCGTCCCTTAACCATTATATTGTAATAGCCATCCTCCGGAACCTCAAACTGCCATTCAATCCACTGTCCGGAGCTTCTCCATGCCTCGCCGCCCACGTAATTCAATACTGTGGTGGTAACGCTGTTTGGCTGTGTCGTCGGTGAAGACCTGTCATATTTTGCATAAAGCGAAGATTCCGAACGATAAGTTGAATCCTCACCTTCAATAAGCGTCATATAATTTTTTGCTGTATCAGACGATGTGTCTGCCGGGTTTTTAGCCGTATACTCTTCATAAGTATCAAGCTGCTGTACAGAAACAAGCTCAAGCTTGCGCAGAACCATAGGCTCATTCTCAGCTTCAAGGCCTATGGTATTCTCACCCTTCTCTAAATAGAACATATAGGGCTCGGTGATATAGCCCATGTCATCTCTAAAATATGCCTCCTGCCAGTCAAATACTTCAACCTGGCTGGGTCTGATTTCATTGCCCTGATTGTCAACGGTCGGCGCTCCGTCGTCCGTCCAAATTCTGGCAAACGAAATATTTCTCGCATCCTCAAAAGGAACCTCGTCATTCAGGTATACTATACGCTCTGCCGCCACGCCTCTTGATTCAGGGAGCAGATACTCAATGCCAATGTTATAGAACCCTGTTTCCGGCACGTTTACCTTCCAAGTAACCTTGGAATTGGTATCCGTAAACAGAGCTTTCGTTTCTCCTTCATAATTGTCGTACACTTCCACGCCGCCCTCGGCTTCGTAGTCGTACAAATCCACCTCCGCGCCCTGCGCAGGATGCGCCGCACCCGCATGGTCATTAAGGTATCCCGTATAGGTACCCTCTCTCTGCATGCCTTCCACATCGGTGCTCAGGTCAGCTCCCGCATACTTCTCATGGAAGTCCTCCACACCGCGCAAAGACATCAGGAAAGCAATCACCGCTATAACCGCTACGACTGCTACTGCAATAATAATCTTCTTTCCAGACTTTCCTTGGCTATTCATACTTTCCTCCACAAAACCCAAATTATTAAGGAACATGTAAAACATTAGAGCATAAAACTATTATACCCTTACGGCTTTTGCTCTCGCTTCTCATTTATTGCTATTTTCCATTTATGCGTTGCGCTTTTTTTGTTGATGTTGTACATCAGCACCGCCTGTATGCAAAATTTTTCCAACATAATTACCATTTGATATTTGTTGCCAAACATTCCCGATGTCCACAGCGTTCCTTAATTTTAAGTCTTATAGCAAGACAAAAGACATCCGGCTTGCGGCTGCAGGTCGGATGTCTTATTTGGCAATTGATTTTGACGGCTCCATTTTACAGCAGGCTTTTGATATATTTACTCAGGACTTCCGCCGCCTGTTTGTGGCACAAGTATCCCGGATGACAGCGCGAACCGACATTGCTGTCGTCCGTATTCGGCAATTGAAGATACGACACACCTCTGTCGCCGGTTTCAGCGACATATTCGCCGACTGCCCCGCACAATTCCAGTTGCAGATTTATTCCAAGCATGCCGTAGCACCATATTATTTTCGCGTTTGGATTGCACTCCCTCAATGTGCGCAGAAAATCCTTTACGGCTCTCTGAAAATATCGTATATCCTCGCTACAATACGAGCCGTCAGGGTTTTTGCACATCTTATGACGCTCTCCAGTTTTCTCATCTACCCATTCAGGCTGTTCAAACGAGCTTGCGTCATTAGTGCCAAGATTCACAACCACAAAATCAGGCTGCCAGCTCTTAAAGTCATGCTCTCTGCCGCCGCCCAGCCGTTCATTTTTTTCACTGAACATAAGGCTGCATATCTGCCTGTAGTATTTTGGCAGCGCACCCCTCGGGTTATTGTCCCAGGTATTGCATACACCCCAGCCGCTCTGTGAAAACACACGATACTCCGCATCAAGCTCCTTGGCGGTAAGATAGGCGTAATCGCGCAGGGCGGAGAAAAACATGGGTATCCAGTCCTCCTCCTTTTTCGCGCCAAAAAGCCCCTCGCCGGACGTTATGCTGTCGCCGATAAACTCAAGCTTCAGCGCCTTTTCCTCAACAGGATAGAAAACGCCGTCGCCTCTTAAGGCATGTATATGCACATATGAATTGCCGTCGTCGCTCATCGCCTGCAAATCCTTATAAAAACGCACATTTTTTATGCTCTCGGCGTTCATTCCGCGAAAAAGCGGCACCCAATACCTGCCCTTTGGCAGCATCTGGCGGCCTATCCAGTCTCCGTTTACCGTATAGCTGAACCATGGCTCAAATGTATCGTAAGTTACCTCGACCTCAACCGCAAGCTCTGTCCCCGACACATTACACTCAAAGCCGCTCGCCGTCCAAAACAACGTGAGCGGCTCCAGGCAATCGGTCGTCCTGCCATGGATTTTAAGCTCAGGTATATCCTTTATCAAAATCTCTCTCAGCATGTCAACTCCTTATACGCGCCTATCGTCTTCCTATTTCCGTATCCATAGACGTCACTCTGCTGTTGCTCCTGATATAGTCAACTATATCGTCAAGCTCGGTAAACGCCAGACCTACATAGCTGTCGGCAGCGCCGTAATATATCGCTATCCTGCCGGTCGCGGAATCATGGATGGTAGCGCATGGGAAGCATACGTTTGGCACAAAGCCCCTCTCCTCATACCACTCCTCGGGCGTAAGGAGGAAATTCTCGCAGCGGTACTTCACTATTGACGGATTATCAATATCAAGGATAGCGCCGCCTATTGAATATACATATCCGCTGCAGGTGCCCGCAACCCCATGATAGAACAGCAGCCAGCCCTCGCTCGTCTCAATGGGGGCAGCGCCTCCGCCTATCTTGAGCGACTCCCACCATTCACTGCTCTTGCCCATCACATGCCTGTGCTTGCCCCAGTATACCAAATCAGGGCTCTCGCTTATGAAAATATCTCCAAAGGGCGTATGTCCGCTGTCTGACGGACGACTGAGCATCACGAAGTTGCCGTTGATTTTTCTCGGAAACAGCACCGCATTCCTGTTAAACGGCAGGAACGGATTTTCAATGCGCGTAAAGGTCTTGAAGTCAGTAGTCTTCGCCATTCCGATAGCCGCGCCGTAAAAGTCGACGCACCATATGATATAATATGTGTCCTCAACCTTCACAAGCCTCGGGTCATACGCATACAGCGGCATAAACGGCTCGCCGTTCTCGTCCACAAAATTGATTTTGTTCTCCTCAAAATCCCAATGGATGGCATCCTTGCTTCTTCCCAGATAAATATAAGATATACCGTTCGTCTGCTCTCCGCGGAACACGCCGATAAATCCGTCGCCGTAAGGCACTACCGCGCTGTTGAATATTCGCGCCACCCCCTTGACGGGATTTCTGCCTATTATGGGATTCTCATTGTATCTCCATACAGGGGCATTCTTTATGCCCTCGGGTCTTTCCTGCCAAGGCATATTGGGTACTGCGGGACTAATCATTGTTACTTTGCTCATATTTTTTTCTCCATTTCTGCGCGGCTTTTGTTTTTCGTTTGGCAAGCCTGCGGAAACCGCGCTGCGCAGGTCTGCAATAAATTACTTAATTATTTACCGATTCTCATATTCAAGATTTCTCCTGATAAACTCACATCTCTGCTCAACGCATTTTACTGAGCGCATCGCGTCCTCCGGCGTGTTAAACACATAATCCATAAGCTTTTCCACTGTGGTCGTCGCCACATGCAGCCTGGTATCGCTTGAGGCATAATAAATGTATACGTCACCGTTTTCCCTTGCTATCGCGCCGTTCGTAAACACGACGTTTGACACGTCGCCTACACGCTCCCCGCCAAGAGGCGCAATCAAAAATCCTCCCGGCTCCGCGATAACCCGCGTAGGGTCGTCAAGCGCAGTCGCAAACGCGTACACGACATACCTAAGACCCGCCGCCGTATTCCTCACGCCATGCGCTATATGTATCCAACCCTTTGGCGTCTTAATCGGCACCGCGCCCGCGCCGTTTTTTGCCTCGGTGATTGTGTGGTATTTGCGCCTGCTCGTGATAATCTCCTCGTCTATGACCGCATGGGTGATATCGTCGCACAGACCGAAGCCTACGCCGCCGCCGCTTCCCGTATCTATAAAGTCGTCCATGGGTCTTGTGTAAAACGCGTATTTTCCGTTTACGAATTCCGGATGGAGAACCACGTTTCTTTGCTGCGGCGAATTGAGCGTTTTCAGATTTTCAATGCGCTCCCACTTTTTTAAGTCCTTTGTGCGCACGATGCCTGCCGCCGCCACTGCCGCCGAAAGGTCATTCACGCTCGTATCCTTGCTCTCCGAGCAGAAAACCCCGTAAATATAGCCGTCCTCGTGCTTCGTAAGGCGCATGTCGTACACATTCGTCTCGTCAGGGCACACGTCGTCGAACAAAATCGGATAATCCCAAAACTTAAAACCATCTATACCGCTGTCGCTTTCCGCTACCGCAAAAAACGATTTTCTGTCGTTGCCCTCAACTCTTGCCACAAGATAAAATTTACCGTCGAGCTCTATGGCTCCCGAGTTAAATACCGCGTTTACACCAAGGCGCTCCATAAAATACGGATTCGTCTCGGGATTCATGTCGTATTTCCAAAACGGCGGTATGTGGTCTCTCGTCAGGACGGGATATTCATACCTGTCGTAAATGCCGTTGTAAAAATCGCTTTTTATGTTTTTGCGATTTATTGTTTCTTCGTATTTTTTGATTACCTTTGTACGGTTTTCTTCAAATAATCCGCTGCTCATTTTTCCCCTCCATTTTGACTTGCGCGGTCTGCGCGTCTGATTACCTCAAAGCACATCCTACCGTTGTGATATGGACATTTCCATGGCTCGACTATCGGCTTTTCACTGTCGGGAACACCGTCCTTTGACACTCTCCAGTACCATTCTTTTCCCGACGTGTAACCGCCGCGTCCGTCAATCACATACTTTTTTATAAATTCCCACTCGCTGCATGCCGCGTCGAGATATTCTTTCCTGCCGCTCCTTTCATAGCCGTTCAGGAAGCCGACCACCGTTTCCGCCTGTACCCACCAGATACGCCATTCGTTGACGGTGCCGCGTTCACATTCGTTCGCAAGCGACGAGCCGTCAAACGCAATGCGGTATACACATTCGGTCAAATCCGCCGTAATCGGATAAATCATTTTTGAATACTTCTCATCCTTTAATATCTCAAGGCTGCGGTCCACAAGCCATGCCGTCTCAATGTCATGGCCGTATGAGTGAAGGTCTATTATTGAGTGCCATTTGTCGTCAAAAAACACTTCCTGGCGATGAAGCTGCGGATTATATATCTTTTCCGCAATGGTGTCCAGCATCTGCCGTAACTTTTCCGCGACCTTTTCATTTTTATCCACTCTGTAAAGCTCCGTATAAGCCTCAAAAACATGAAGTAGCGTGTTCATCGTCCTCTGTGCCATAACGCCGTTTTCGGAGAGCTTTTCGTTGTCTATCTCATGGAACCTTTCATCAAACGCCTCTTTGTAGCCGCCCTCGTCGCGCATCCTGCTCTCTATCAAAGCATAAAGCTGATACGCCATATCAAGCGCTTCCTTATCGCCGCATGCGTCATAATATGAGGACAGCGCGTATATCGAAAACGCCTGGTTATATGTGTGCTTTAAGGTTTCGTTCGGAGTGCCGTCGCAGTTTACCGACCAGAATACTCCGCCGTTTTTCTTGTCCCAGCAGGCGCTTTTCATAAATTCAAAGCCATGGCGTGCCTCATTCAAAAGGCTTTCGTCCCTTAAAAGCGTGTATGCGTTTGAAAAAAACCACATTATACGGCTGTTGAGTATGCAGCCTTTTACGGCGTTTTTGTCCACTGCCAAATCATAGCTTAAATACCCGTAATACCCGCCGTTTATGTCGTCCCTCATGCTTTTCCAAAATGGAATTATGTCGTGCTGCAGATGCTCCTGCACCTGCTCTTTCATCTGTGCCAAATCTGTCATTGAATCATACACCTCTTTCCATATTTTGATGTCGTTGCCATTCATCGCAATTACGCAATTACCCAATTACCCAATTACCCGACTGCCCGACTGCCCGACTGCCCGACTGCCCGACTGCCCGACTGCCCGACTGCCCGACTGCCCGACTGCCCGATTGCCCGATTACCCGATTACCCGATTACCCGATTACCCGATTACCCGATTACCCGATTACCCGATTACCCGATTACCCGATTACCCGA
>CANQSB010000020.1 GCA_947626435.1 uncultured Lachnospiraceae bacterium
TGTATATATAAATTGATATTCTAATAAAAGGAGCGAAACACATATGGGAAAATCATTAAAAGGAAAAGAACTAGGCAAGGGAATCACACAGAGAAAGGATAAACTCTATCAAGCACGTTTTACTGACAGCACCGGCAAAACAAAGACTATCTATGCCAAGACCTATAAGGAAATACTCCAAAACCTAAAATCACAAGCAACTCTTTCTCAAGAGCAGCTTTCACAAGAACAAACTCTGCAAGAGCAGTCCACACAAGAACAAACTCCGAGAGAGCAGTCCGCGCAGGAACAAACTTCGCAAGGGCAGTCCCTGCAAGAACAAACTTCGCAAGAAACGTCAACACAGGAACAGTCATCACAAAAACAGTCGTCACAAGAACAGCTTCTGCAAGAGCAGTCCGCACAGGAACAGTTTTTACAAGAACAGCTTCCACAAGAACAACCATTACAAGAAAACCCTTTACAAGAACCGCTCTTACAAGAGTCGCCATTACAGGAACACCCCGCACAAGAACCGTCATTACAAGAGCCACCCCTGCAAGCCCAGCACGCCGCTCAACAACAGGATTTTCAACTGCAAATACAGCAAACGCCAGTAATCACGCCGCAACCACAGCAGCCACAGCTTTCAGAAGCACAGCAATCCGCCCCGGTTTCGCGGTCTATCACGCTAAACGAATGGTATGAAATATGGGTAAGTACATGCAAGAAAAACTGTCGCGATACGACATTGCGTACATATGCCCTTCAATATAACCGTTTGCGCGACACTATAGGAACCAAAAGCCTTTCAAGCTTAAATCACATAATGCTGCAAAGGGTATTCAATGACTTAAAAAGCGACGCTTCAAGAAACGCCTGCAAAAAACTTATCGTTGACATTCTTAACTGTGCAATGGAAGCCAATCTGATTACTAAAAACCCTGCACTCCATATAAAGACAAAAATTGATAATCTAGAGAAATCTGAGAAGAGAGTTTTGACAGAAAATGAAATACAGCTTATATATAAAACAGTAAAAAATGATAGACTATATTGTTTTTTGGTAGTAGCCTTGAACACCGGTATGCGAATAGGCGAGATAATTGGTCTGACTTGGGACTGCGTTGACTTTGAAAACAGCATAATTAAAGTGGAAAAAACACTGTGTTATCTCCCAAACAATGGAAACGGAATATATGAATTTCATCCGCCCAAAACTAAGGCAGGCAGGAGAAGCATCCCAATGACAAAACAGGTAAGGGAGGTACTGCAGGAGCAGAAGCTATGGCAGGAAAGTCTCCCGGAAGACAGTGTATCTTTAGAAGGCTTTGAAAGTCTGATTTTTACCAGTAAGACATATCGCCCCTTGCATACGGCAAATATACAGGATTCTATCAACTATTTAGTCAAGAAAATCAACCGGCAAAATCCCGAAATAGACTTTAAACCGTTTACGCCGCATTGTCTGCGTCATACATTCGCCACAAACTGCATAGCAAAGGGTATGCGTCCCAAAACCTTGCAAAAGCTTTTGGGACATAATTCTCTGCAAATGACAATGGATTTATACTGTCATGTTCGCGAGGATACGCTGAAGGAAGAAATGGCAATGATAGCCGAAATGGAGTGATTGGGATTGAGTTGCAGAAAAAACTCTTTATTAAATAAAGCATTTGTGCTACAATAAGATATCAAAGCAGATTGCGAGAAACAATTATTGAAACAATCATGATGAAATGACAGACAAAATGGAGAAGCCCGCAGATGGAAACCCAGATAATTACTATAAAGAAATCAGAAGCATATTCGGATATCTTAGATAAGCTTTCCAAGGCAGGCGAGCTTATAAAGCAGGGTGGGCTTGTAGCGTTTCCCACTGAAACAGTATACGGGCTGGGAGGCGATGCGCTGAATCCCGAGGCGGCGCAGAAAATATACGCTGCAAAGGGTAGGCCGAGCGACAATCCGCTCATAGTCCATATATCAGAGCTGGCCAGCCTTGACAAAATAGTAAGCGCCGTACCCGATAAAGCAAAAAAGCTCGCACAAGCATTTTGGCCGGGACCGCTCACTATGATAATGAATAAATCGGCTGTAGTCCCAATGCAGACTACCGGTGGGCTTGACACAGTAGCGGTAAGGCTGCCGTCGCACCCTGTAGCGGCAGAGTTTATCAGGCTTGCGGGAGGCTATGTGGCAGCGCCGAGTGCGAATCTTTCAGGCAAACCAAGCCCTACCGCGGCAAAATATGTCATACAGGATATGAAGGGCAGGATTGATATGATACTTGCAGCGGATGATTATGAAGGGGTGATAGGGCTTGAGTCCACGATAGTGGATATGACCGTAGATATACCTGCGATACTTCGTCCAGGCTATGTCACGCAGGCTATGATTTCGCGCGTGATAGGAGAAACTGACATAGATGTCACAATTTTTGACGCGGATTCAGGCAAAGCGCCAAAGGCTCCGGGAATGAAATACCGCCATTATGCGCCCAAGGGAGAGCTCGTGATTGTAGAGGGCAAGCCGGATGACGTGGCATCATACATAAACCAGCAGGTACGTCTGCACAGGGTAAAGGGAGAGAAAACAGGCGTCATAGGAACTGACACTCTTGTCACAAAATACGATGCTGACATAGTAAAAAACGCAGGCAGCAGGGACGAGCCTCTTATTGCAGCAAGCAGGCTGTACACTTTTTTGCGGGAATTTGATGATGAAAATGTCGAATTTATGTACTCTGAGGCATTCAAAAATGACGGACTTGAACAGGCAATTATGAACCGTCTGCTTAAAGCGGCGGGACACAAAATTATAAAGGTATAGGAGGAAAAGCAATGATAGCGATAGGAAGCGACCATGGCGGATATGATTTAAAAATGAGGATAATCGGATACTTGGAACAAAATAATATAGAATACAAAGACTTTGGCTGCTATTCAAAGGATTCATGCGATTATCCGGTCTTTGGCAAGGCGGCTGCAAAAGCAGTAGCCAGTGGAGAATGTGAGAAAGGAATTGTTGTATGTACCACAGGCATTGGCATATCTATTGCGGCAAACAAGGTAAAGGGCGTAAGATGCGCTCTGTGCAGCGACACATATTCAGCTAAAATGACAAGACTGCACAATGATGCCAATGTGCTTGCGCTGGGCGGAGAGATAGTGGGCGGGAACCTTGCGCTTGATATAGTGGCGACCTTTTTGAACACAGAGTTTTCAGGTGAGGAGAAGCACGTAAGGCGCGTTAATTTATTGGAGGAGGATTAATGCCGTATGGCAAAGGTAGTGATAATGGATCACCCGCTGATACAGCATAAAATTGGCTACATCAGGCGTATCGACACTGGCACGAAGGATTTCAGGCAGACTATCAGCGAGATAGCAAGCCTCATATGCTATGAGGCGACAAGGGATTTAAAGCTTTCAGATGTAGAGATAGAAACGCCTATATGCAAGACAACTGTGAAGGAGCTTACGGGCAAGAAGCTTGCGGTAGTGCCTATTCTACGCGCGGGGCTTGGCATGGTGGACGGCATGCTGCAGCTTATTCCTGCCGCTAAGGTAGGGCATATCGGGCTTTACCGCGACCCGCAGACTTTAGAGCCTGTAGAATATTACTGTAAGCTGCCCGAAGATTGTGACCAGCGTGAGGTATTTGTGGTAGACCCGATGCTTGCCACAGGCGGTTCATCTTCAGCGGCGATTAGGCTTTTGAAGGAAAGAGGCTGCAAAAGCATTCATTTTATGTGCATTATAGCCGCGCCAGAGGGGATAACGCGTATGCAGAAGGACCATCCTGATGTGGACATTTACATTGGCGCTCTTGATGAAAAGCTAAACGACCATGGATATATCGTGCCTGGGCTCGGCGATGCCGGCGACAGGATATTTGGTACAAAATAATAGGGGGATTAACTTATGAGGGCGGTATGCAGGCGGCTTACAGCACTGCTTATGACTGCGGCTGTGCTCTTATGCGCTGTTGCTGGCGCTTTTCCATTCACCGTCCATGCGGAAACCACACTGGAACGTCTGCAGAAGGCAAAGGAAGAAAAGGAAAAGACAAAGGACGCTAAGGAAGACACAGAGGAACACAGGGATTCGTTGAAAATAGCGCAGGATTCACTGCTTGGGAAGCTCAGCAGCCTTAATGACGAGCTTTCCAGTGTTAGCACGAATCTTGAACTGATAGAAGCGGATATATCTGCCAAGGAGCAGGAAATTACAAATACGCAGTCGGAGCTTGAGCAGGCAGTCCTTAAAGAGCAGACGCAGTATGCCAATATGAAGCTCAGGGTAAAAATGATGTATGAGCGCAGCCTGAATGGGGGCAATCTTGACATATTGTTGTCCGCAAAGAGCTTTTCAGATTTTTTGAATAGAAGCGAATATATAGCACAGATAAACAAGTACGACAAAAGAATGCTTGCTGAATATGAGGAGAGCCGGAAGGCAGTTGAAGATACAAAGGCGCGTCTTGAAACAGAGCTTACAGAGCTTAATTCGCTGAAAGAGGATGCCGCGGCGGAGCAGAGCAGGGTGGCAGGTCTCGTAAAGCAGACGTCTGACAGTGTTGCTGATTACAAGTCGCAGATAGCGGACGCGGAGGCGACGATTGACACTCTTGAAGACATGATTGACGCGCAGGAGGCAAGCATCGCGGCGCTTCAAAAGCAATATGAGGAGGAGCTTGCGCTTTCGCGACTTGCGGCACAATCGGCGTGGCGTGACATATCAAGTGTAACCTTTGAGGAGGGCGACCGCAAGCTCCTTGCCAATCTGATTTACTGTGAGGCAGGAGCGGAGCCGTATACAGGGCAGGTGGCAGTAGGCGCGGTGGTTGTCAATAGAGTGCTGAGTTCCCGTTATCCAAATACTATGGTGGGTGTTATTTACCAAAACAAACAGTTTTCGCCGGTGGCAAGCGGACGACTTGCGCTTGCGCTTGCAAATGACTCCGCAACGGCAAATTGCTATAAGGCGGCGGACGAGGCTATGAGCGGAGTGACAAATGTAGGGCAGTGCGTATATTTTAGGACACCAATACCGGGGCTCGAGGGCATAAGGATAGGCGGGCACATTTTTTATTAGGAAGGGATTTGTGGTGCAATGAGCTATAAAATAGGAATTGTAGGGGATGCTTCCTCATATATACAGCGGCTTGTCAAATTTTTAGAAGGCAGTCACAGCGATAGCATTGAGGCTGTATGTGTCGGTGTAGGACTTGAAGGCGTTGACTTTAAGAGCGAGAAATATGATGCGGTTTTGATAAGCGATGATTTAAAAATTGATGACAAGAAAATTCCATCAGGCATAAAAAAAGTATACCTTGCGGCAAAACCTTCCAGTGCTAAGCAGCCGCAAATACTTAAATATCAGCGCCTTGAAGAAATCTATAAACAGATAATAGAAATATGCGACGCAAAAGCCGTTGAGGACTCGCAGCAGCCGAGCGAGGCTTGCGGAGAGGAAAAGCATTTCCAATGTCGCTTTGACGGACTTGAATTTTCAGAGAAACGTATACGGGAGAACGTTTACAGCGTGCTTGATTATTCAGACGGTGGGCTGGGCGAGCCTGATGATTTGGAGACAGGAATGCTTGAAAATAACCATATACAGGGCATTGCAGGCTTTTCAAAAAAAGAAGGAAAGCTTTACTATGATGTAACAGGTAAGCAACCGCTTACATATTTTGTGGCACAGAATAACAGCAGGGATGGCAGGGATAAGCTTGTCAGAATTTTTTCAAATATTTTTAATGCTATGAGCGGACTCGAGGAATATATGCTTGACTGGCAGAAGCTTGTTATGCGTCCCGATGAGATTTTTGTGAATGAGGACACGCTTGATGTGGCGCTCTTATATTATCCGTTTGATATGGCAGAGAATAATGAGCGTGGTATATATGAGCAGCTTCAGGAGATAATTTCCGTATGCGAAAGGCTTATGGAGGCTATTGATGAGGCGCAGGACGATGAAGGCACAGAGGTGTTTGATGAGCTTCAGGAGGCGGCAAAGGATAGTTCTCGCGCTAAAAAGCAGACAGTGGACTTTGAGGAGGTCAAAAAGGTAGCATATCTTATCAGAAAGCGAACAAAAGAGAAAATCATGATAAACCGAGGCATCTTTAAGCTGGGAAAGGACGAGAATTATGTGGATTACTGTATAAAGGATAACCCTACTGTCAGCAGAAACCACGCGGATATCGTCAAAAGGTCAGACGGCTTTTATGCTGTAGATAAAGGTTCACGCAACCATACCTTTGTAAATGGAAAAAAACTTGAAGAGCAGCAGTATGTAAAGCTTGAAAAAGGCGATTTGCTGCAGGTTGCTGATGAGGTTTTTGAATTTAATATAAAATAGAATATTTATGCGCATAAAGGAATTTAAAATATGGAATTACATTATACAGTAGCGGCTCAGACGGACGCAGGCACGACCAAAAGCGTCAATCAGGACAGCCTTACCGTAAAAGTGGCAAATACGCCGAATGGGGAGGCTGCGTTTTTGGTATTGTGCGATGGCATGGGCGGGCTGGAGCAGGGCGAAGTGGCAAGCACAGCGGCAGTGCGGGCATTTGAACAGTGGTTTTTGAAGGATTTTTCTGCTCTTGCCGCATCTGGGATTGACGCGCAGACGCTTGAGGAAATCTGGTCGGGCATCCTGCAGGGCTGTAATGAACGAATATATGATTACAGCAAGGAACATCGTACTTCTATGGGTACGACGCTCACTGCGCTTTTACTTTTTGACGGTTCTTATTATATATCGCATGTGGGCGACAGCAGGGCATACAGGCTAGGGGACGAGATTTCGCAGCTTACAAGTGACCATACATATACGGCAAGGGAAGTAGCGCTTGGACATATGACGCTCGCGCAGGCAAAGAATGATTCCCGCAGGAATGTGCTTTTGCAGTGTATAGGCATGGGAAAACCGATAAGTCCTGAGTTTGTCAGCGGAAAGATTGAGGTGGGGGACAGTTTTGTGCTCTGTTCAGACGGCTTCCGCCATGAACTGACGGACGAGGAAATATATGAATATTGCCAAAACGAGCCTGCGCAGCTTGAATGGAGTGCGCAGAAGCGTCAGGAAAATTCACGTGCTATGAACAGACTCTTGAGGGAGCTTATAAGTATGAACAAGCAGCGCGGCGAGAAGGACAATATATCGGTGGCGTTTGTAAAAATAATGGACAGATAGCGACATAGGGATTAGAATGTTAAAGATAGGCACAATAGTTGACGGAAAATACAAGATTTTAAATGAAATAGGACATGGCGGCATGAGCACAGTTTACCTTGCTGTAAACGAAAAGGCAAACAAATCGTGGGCCATAAAGGAAATACGAAGGAAGAACAACAGGCGCTTTGATACAATGCGCCAAAGTCTGATAGCGGAAACAAATCTGTTAAGGCGGCTAAGGCATCCCAGTTTGCCGCGTATAGTCGATGTCATTGACAATGGTGACGATTTTCTCATAGTGATGGATTATATAGACGGCAACACGCTTGAACTCATTGTGGAGGAAGAAGGGGCACAGCCGCAGGGAAAGGTTGTGGAGTGGGCTCTGCAGCTCTGCGATGTGTTGAACTATCTTCATTCGCAGCCTATCCCTGTCATTTACCGCGATATGAAGCCATCAAATATAATGCTCAAATCTGATGGAAGTATAATGCTTATAGATTTCGGCGCTGCGCGCGAGTACAAGGATGCGTGTGGTGCGGATACATCATATCTTGGCACGAAAGGCTATGCCGCCCCCGAGCAGTTTGGCGGCATGGGGCAGACAGACGCTCGGACAGATATATATTGCCTCGGCATGACAATGTATCATCTCCTTACTGCTCATAATCCATCAGCCCCGCCTTATGAAATGTATCCCATTACCAAATGGAGACCGGAACTTTCCGACGGGCTTGAAAAAATAATATTGAAATGTACGCAGAAAAATCCGGATAACAGGTATCAGAGCATAGACGAGCTTGCCTATGCGCTTAAAAATTATACAGATTTTGAGGCGGATACACAGGAAACGCTGAAGAAAAGGTTGGTAGTTTTTATGGCTGCGGTCTGTGCGGCTGTGGTGTGCATGGCAGCAGGAACAGGATTTAATGTCGCGTCAAAACTGAAATTAAGCAGCAATTACAAGGCTGTTTTGGAAAAGGCTTCCGGTAATGAAGCAGATACCAATACGGCACAGAGGCTTTGCCTGGAAGCGATAGAGCTTGCCCCGCGACGTGCGGAGGCGTATCATGCTTTTTACAGGCTGGCAGCTCTGGACCATGAATTTACCGCTGAGGAGGAAAAGCTGCTACTTGGCATAAACACAAGCGACGGCAAATATCTTGAAAGCTTTGCAAAGAGCAGTCCGATGGAATATGCGGATTTCTGCTATGAAATAGGCACGCTTTATTGGCATTATCTTCCGCATGCTGGCGGGCAAAACAGTAAAAACAGCGCTTTGTCATGGTTTGAGTCGGCGGCGCGTGGTTACGAAGAGAATGAGCAGCGAAAAGCAGAATACGATAAATGCTTGGCTTACATAGAAACAAATGGAATTTCACAAAAGATAGCTGCTATGCAGATAGAGGGAAATGATGAAGGGATTTATCGAAAGTATTGGGAATGTCTTGCAATCGTAAAGGCGCATGACAGCCGGAAGCCTGTGAATGTGCGAGTGACGCTTGATATAGACAGTGGGATTGTGTCAGATATAATCAAATATGCGGGATATTTCAGTGGTGATAACGTTTCAAAGGCGGAGCTTATGGACATGCTTGGAAGGATTGAAGACGAACTGTCCGGTTTTGGAGAGCTTGATGAAAAGCAGCAGGAAATTGCGGATGACATAGAAGACAATTTAACGGCTGCGAGGCGGATGATAGAGGTCTGCTATAAATGATAAAATAATTATATAGTTTGAAAGTGGAGGAAATTGATGAGTATTGAGGAATTGACGCTTATTTCATATGTATTGTTTGGGATGGCTGTGTGCTTTTTGGCGGCTGCGGCTGTGATGTTTTTTAAGTTTGATATATTGCGTATATACAGGATATTAAAGTCAGCGGCTGGTACGCAGGCGCCTGTAGCACAGATGGCAGGCGAAAAAGCAGGCGGCAATATGCAGGAGCAGATGGCAGTGCGTGGAACTACGCAGAAATATGAGCAGACGACTGCGCTTGATACGATTAAGTTTATTTTAGTGCAGGATATAACATATACCCATGATGAAGAGGAGTAATCTGCGTCTGCTGGATATAGTTATAGTACGTCAATCATTCAATCCATTTGTCAAGCTTACCAGACAAGGCATCCAGTTTGTCGTCATAAATCATATTCAATAGGGTATTAAGCCGCTTAAGCGCCAGAGTGACGGTTGCAGGAGGGCAGAGATTTTTTCCCAGAGCTACGGCAAGTTCGTCGATGTCGAGAACCTTGGTATAGCCGTCAGGATAGATCACTACGTCTGCGAGCAGGTCTGTCACAATGAGAGTGTCATTTTCCTCGTTGTAAGAGTAGTCAACGATGTCACAATACCAGTACAGGAGCGTGTTGTCGTTACGATAGAATTTGCTTATTTTGAAACCGAGCTTTAGAAAGTAGCAGGAGTAGCCGAAGCTAAAGTCGCGGCGCGGTTTTAGCGTCCGCCATTTGGTCACGATATAGTCCTCGTCTGTTTCGAGTATTTCATCGTCTTTTAAAAGTATACATTCATCTGGGATGATTCTTTTACGGTATAGCTGCATGGATGCGCCTCCTTATCCGGGGTGGTGGGTTGATGTGCCTTTCTGTTATTGTACAACTTTTCTTTTGTGCGTTCAATAAATTTATTGCAATAATATAGGATGATTATAATGGACTTTGTCATTTGATTGTGATATACTTTTAATAACCTGATAACATCATATTCAAGCGTGGAGGTGATGAGATGCCTACATCTTTAGAAGTAATGAAAGCAGCCGTTGACGATTTCCAGAGAGTTCAAAGGCATATGCTGATTGCCAAAAAAGAGAATGCGGTTGAAACATATGCGAGCTTGAAAAAGGATTATTTATCTTTAAAGGCGATTTTAAATGTTTCAGGCGTGAATCTGACGGAGATTGACGAAATAAAAGAGTGACTGATTGTTAATCGGGCGCAAGTCTATCGTATATGGCTTGCGTCTTTGTTTTGTGACTGGAAAAATATCATAATAAAAGTCGTTGAATTATGTAAAAACATAGGTTATAATTTATTCAATGGAAAATATGAGGAGGGTTTTATATGACGGTACAGGAATGTTATGAGCAGATAGGCGGGGATTATAATGAGATAATATCGCGGCTCCGCACTGAGGAGCGCATCAAGAAGTTCGCGGGAATGTTTTTGAAGGAGCAGAGCTACAATACATTGGTGCAGACCTTGCAGGACAGGAATCAGGAGGAGGCGTTCCGCGCGGCGCATACCTTGAAGGGCGTATGCCAGAATATGTCGTTTACCGCGCTTTTTAAGTCAAGCTTTGACATTACGGAGGCGCTCCGCGCCAATGATATGGAGGAGGCGGACAGGCTGCTGCCCAAGGTAACTGAGGATTATCAGCGCACATTGGAGGGCGTAAAGGCGCTTTTAGGTTAAATTTAGGAGGGAACAAACACTATGGCAAGAGATACGATACTGATTGTTGACGACGCAGAGCTTAACCGCGAGATGATTAAATTCATATTTGAGGAGCAGTACAATGTGCTTGAAGCGGAAGACGGGCAGCAGGCAATCGACCTTATAAATGAAAGAGGGGAAGACCTCTGCCTTATTTTCCTTGATTTGCTTATGCCGAAAAAGTCGGGGCTTGACGTGCTGCATTTTATGAACCTCAACAGCTACATCAAGTACATACCCGTAATAATGATTACGGGCGAATCGACAGACGAGAGCGACGAAAAGGCGTATGAATACGGCGCGTCGGATATCATCTACAAGCCGTTTGCGCCGAATGTCGTTATGCGCCGCGCGAAGAACATTATGGAGCTTTTTGAATACAGGATGAACATCGAGCAGGAGCTTGACGAGCGGACGAGGGAACTGAGGGACAGCCGCAGGAAGCTTGAGCAGAGCAATGACTTCCTTGTAAACGCGCTGAGTTCGGTCGTAGAGTTCAGAAGCCTTGAATCGGGCGAGCATATCCACAGGGTTAAGTATTTCACCAAACTGTTTTTGAAATATATCCGCGAGTTTTATCCTAAGTACAATATCACAAAGGAGTCGGCAGCCCTCATAGTAAACGCCGCGGCGCTTCATGACCTTGGAAAAATCGCCATTCCCGACAGCATACTCTTAAAGCCCGGCAGACTTACGGCGGAGGAGTTTGAGGAGATGAAAAAGCATACGATATACGGTTGCGAGCTTCTGGAGAAGTTCAAGCAGGAGGATAACGAGTTTTATCGTTATTGCTACGATATATGCAGGTATCATCATGAGAGATATGACGGGCGCGGCTATCCCGACAGGCTTAAAGGCGACGAGATACCTATCTGGGCGCAGGTGGTTTCGATAGTAGATGTGTATGACGCGCTTGTAAGCGAGAGGGTTTACAAGAGCCCTTATGATGTGGAGGAAGCGGCGCGCATGATTAAGGACGGCGAGTGCGGCATATTCTCGCCTGAGATGCTTGACTGCTTCGAGCTTGCTAAGGCTGAGCTTTTTGCCGCGACGGAGAATAAATTTTCGTTTGCGGACAGCATAGAGGCGTAGGGCTGGAGTTTGGTTTATAATGATTTAGCGAAAACCGCTGTTTTTGGGACAGCGGTTTTTTGGTTCAGATAAAACATTTAGGGGAAATATATGGGAAAATATACGGATTCTTTGGAAGAAAAGAGCTATGTGATAAGTACTGATGACGACGATTATATAAATGAGCTGGAAAGGGCAGCCGCAGGGTTTCGCTGCTTTGACGAGGCGCTTGACGCGTTTCTTTTGGAATATGGATACAGCGGTGAAATTGCGGATGTTGACGGGAAAACAGATTATATTAAGCAGAGGTATAAGGCTGAGCAGATAGACATACCGAGAAATATCAAAAAATGGTATTCGGAACACAAGTCGATTGAGCGGGAGACGGCGTTTTCGCTCTGCTTTGCGTTTAGGCTTAATTTGGAGGAGACGGAGGATTTTTTCAGGCGCGTCATGCTGCAGCGCTGCTTTGACTGCCATAGCATGGAGGAACTGATATACTGCTACTGCATACGCAGAGGATATAGTTACCGGAGAGCGCAGGAGCTTATCCAAAAAGCGCCTAGGGTAAAGGCTGATAAAATAAGCTTTGGCGGCGATTCGCTGTATACCTTTGTGATAGAAGATGAGGTAAAGCGGTTTGAAAATGACAGTGAGCTGCTTGACTTTCTGGATAGGAATAAGGAACAGTTTGGCTATAACAATGTGTCCGCGGTCATGCTCATAAGAAAATTGTGGAATGAGATTTCAGGGGATGAAACATCTGATGAGGGGAGATTAGCGCGCAGGGAAAGGAAAAGCCTGTATGATGCCGCCGATATGGAGGACGAGGCGGCAGACGGCACAAAGGCGTCGCTGTGGAGCGTATATAAGCAGATACTTGGCTTGTACGGCGATGAGTTTTCGCAAATCGACGCGGCGCGCACGATAAAGCCGATGCTTCGCGACAGCAGACTGCTGAATCCGCTGGCGGAAAAGGCATTCCCCGACCGAGACGGGCTGAACAAGATTTTGAACGGCGAGCATATATCTGACGAGCGTGTCAGAAAAATGATGATTTTGCTGCTGTTTTATGAATATTGGATTAAGCTTGCGCTGAAAAGGCAGACATATAAGGCAGAATACGGTGACAGCGAAAGATGTCTTGCGCATATCAATGGACATATGGCGGATGTCGGCTATCCGGCGCTGTACTATGGAAACCCGTATGACTGGATTTTTTTGTTTGCGTCAAAAGACGATTATCCGCTTGTTACATTCAGAGAGATTATGCGGGAGATGTTTTATGCACATGGAAAGTGAACAATGCATAAATGCGGTCTTAAGCGTGGAAACGCATGGAACTTATACGCCGCCTGCGGTCGAAAATCCATATTGCGAAAGCGGGTGTTAAAATATTCCTGAGATGAGGAGGCGGACTGATGGATGATAAAAGAACCGCGCTGTCGGGCGGAAAACGGCTGATTTTTACAAACCGCGAGGGCGGAAAGACGGTATATACGATAAAAAAGGAGCTTGCGCGGGGCGGCTCGTCTATCGTGTATGATGCCGTATATGTAAATAATTCAGGCGCGGATAAAAAAGTGCGGATAAAGGAGTGCTATCCGTACAGGCTCAATATCATCAGGGAAAAGAACGGCTGCCTGCGTGCGGAGAGTGCAGAAGAAAGAGAATTTGAGAAATTTAAGAACAAATTTAAAAATGCGTTTAATGCTTCCAACAGGCTTTTTGATATAGAAGCCCTGACAAATTCAGTGTCAAACGCCATAGACATATATGAGGCGTTGAATACTGTATATGTAGTGTCTTCATATATGCAGGGAGATACTGTGTCTGAAATAGGGGATATTTCGCTGCAGAAGGCGATTTTCATAGTAAAGGGCGCGGCGCGGGCGGTGAGCGCGGTACACAGAGCAGGCTGGCTTTATCTGGACATCAAGCCTGACAATATCTTTGTTTTAGGGAATACCGCAGAGCAGGTACAGCTTTTTGATTTTGATTCTCTTTTTCCTATATGTGAGAATGATGCGGAAAATATGTCAGGATATAAAATTTCATATACAAAGGGCTTTGCGGCGCTGGAGCTTCAACTGGGCGAGCTGCATAAGCTGGGAAGGCATACGGATGTTTTCGGTATAGGAGCGCTGCTGTTTTATATGCTTTTTGGCAGGACGCCGAAGGCGGAAGAAAGAAGCGCGGAGGCTGTGTATGATTACGGCAGCTTTGCGTATGCAAGTATAAATTACCGCGACAGTCTGTATTTTATGCTGACGGAGTTTTTTCATCATACGCTGCCTGATTATTACGCGGACAGGTACGGCGATATGGAAACGGTCGTGGATAAGCTGTCATGCCTTGAAAAAGCGGCGGACATCACTGTGCCGTATATATATTCCGCATATAAGCCTGATAAAAAGCTGATTTTCGGGCGAGAGAGGGAGCTTGCGCGTATGGAAGCGTGGCGGCGTGACAAGGACAGTCGGTGTCTTATTGTGTCCGGAATGGGCGGAATCGGAAAAAGCTCGCTCGTGCGCTCGTATGCTTGGCAGAATCGGGAAAAGCTTGGTACAATTCTGTACCTTGACTTTAAAAACAATATAAGGCAGACGATAGCAGACGATTGGCAGCTTTGCGTCAATCTCACTGTGCGCCAGGGGGAGGAGAGCATAGACGATTATTTTCTGCGTAAGATGATGGCACTTCGACTCATAGCGGCAGACGAGGAGGCGCTGCTCATCATTGATAATTTCAGCGGGGAGTTTGGCGAAGATGTAAAAATGCTGGCGGAGATTGGCTGGAAAATTATCCTGATTACAAGAAATGAGTGTGCGGCGGCGCCGTATGATATCCTGAAGGTTGAGGAAATAGGCGATAAGAAATATATTTATGAAATGTTTGAGCATTATCTCGGCAGAAGCCTTGACGACAAAGAACGGGAATATATGGACATTATCATTGAAAAGACAGGCGGACATACGCTTGCGCTTGAGCTGACGGCAAGACAGCTTGCGCGGAGCTTTCTGCCGCTTGAGGAAGCCGCCGCGCTTGCACAGAGGTATGGCTTTTCAAAAATCGGCGCGGAAAAGGTGAGGTTTTCAAAGGATTATAAAGAATATTATGAAGCGATAGAAAATATCATAGGCGCGCTGTTTGAAACTGCGGATATGAATGATTTAAAGCGTTCGATTTTAAAGGCTCTGGCGCTGTTTGGGACTGCGGGGGTGGATGCCCGCGGTTTTGCTGAAATGAGCGGGATAAAATCGCTTGACTGCGTAAATGAGCTTATTGAAATGGGCTGGATTTCGGGCGGCAGTGAGGTTAGCGTTTTGTCTGTGCACCCGATAGTGGCGGAGGTCGTACATTCATGGACTGCGGACGGCATAAATACCGCCGCATTTAATGTGATGGAGAGCGTGTGCGGAAAGATACATGCTTTGGCGGGCGTGGGGGAATTTTGCATGCGCGCAAAATATCTGGGGTATTCGGAAAATATGCTTAAAGCCGCCCAAAGGGAGAAGGCGATTTATTGTTCACGCGCATACGGAAGGCTGCTGTATGAAACAATAATTGCAATGCCACTTGACAGGGAGGACTTTATAGAGGAATGGGGCAGCAGACTTGTAAATGATGCATCAATATCGGGGGTAGGGACAAGGGAGCTTATGAAGGCATATGATATGCTGCTTACTGTGTACGAGGCGAAGGGCAGCCTGCGCAAGGCAAAGGGCGAGCTTGTCCGTATCAGAAGTCTGGCTGAAAAATGTCATGATGATTATGTCACAGGGCAGTATTATTACTTGCTTTCGTGCCTTTATGATGAGGCATTGGGAGGCGCGTATGCGGCGGCGAACGGAAGGGAAGAACAGTATTTGCGAGGGCTTGTGAAGTCGCTTGACAGGGCGGTCAGCTATTTAAAAAAATCAAAGCATGAGGACAGAACCCTGCTTATTCAATGCCTGCTTTCAAAAGCGTCTGTGCTTATGAGGAGCAAGGCGGGAAGTAAAGCCCAAATTGAGAGGCTGCTGAAAAATGCTGCAAAACTGATTGGAATACATGATGAAAAAAATTTAAAAGGCGGCGGATATAAGGTTAGTCATGAACTGATGAAGGACTATTATATGGTGTGCGCGGAGTATGTTGCTGTGGTTTTGGAAGATTGCAAAAAAACTGACAGATGTGTCGGTTTGGCATACAGGGAAATGGGCGGGATACATGAAGGTGCAGATGTCTGTGATGTTGGCAAGGCTGGAGAGGTGGCTGTATCAGATACAGGACTTGCGCATGGAAATTTGCGCATTTATGATATTGATGAAATAGACGGCATAATTATTCCATATGCGGATATGCTCTGCATGTTGCAGGAATATGAAAAATCTGCCCGTATATTGGAAAGAGGCATTGAGATATGCGACAAGCATCCGCAGGTCGCTGCATACATGAGGAAACGGCTTGATTTGACGGGGTATTTGTTTGATGTATATTATGAGGCAGGCGAGCCTGATAAGTGCAGGGAGATGGTGCGGAGCATTGAGCGCATGAATGAGGAGTATAGGGAGTTTGGAATTGAAAAAGCTGTGCCGAGTGATATAGTGGAGGAGCTTTTTGGGGAGTGAAAGATGAAATAAGCGTGGGAAGGCGGAAAATCCTAAAATATGCGTTTTTGGATGGATATTTACTTTATTCATCCAAAAATGCATATACAGAATCATTGTCTTGGTATATGCCTATGCCAAAACAATCTTTTTCAGACGATATTTTTACATATGGAGGATTGCCGGAATAATCAAAGGTACATTTCATTTTAGAAAACATTGTGATGCAGAGGATTATATCGCAGGGAATCCCTGGTCTGTCGGTAATCGCTATCTTGAAATTATGAAATTGGATTTTATTTCCATATGTGTCGGACAAAATAAAATTATCAATTATGTATATGGGAATTGTTTCCCTGCCGATGCCGAATCCTCCAAGTGTAGTATCTTTATACCAGATGGCAGAAGGAAAACAGACACTGAACAATTCCATTCCCTTGCACCAAACCGGAATGTCAGCGCCTGTGTCAATAAGGCATTTGTAGGTATCTTTTTCAATTTGGATTGAAAAGACAGGTCTTATAACACGCCTGTCTTGGATTGTCGGAAAAAACAGCTCTGTCATACCATCACCCCGCAAAATGGCATTTTTTCTAAGGACGTTCTGCTGTATACATAATGCTTTCCATTTTTCATAAATGCTGCCCGCGTTTTGGCGTATTCATCATCAGACATTGCACATATTACCTGTGCGGTTTCAATATTGCAGCCATCATTTTTTACATATCTTACATTTTCGAGTGCAACCCACTGATTAGGGTACATTTCCTGTATTTTTTCCCAAGTAAGAACATTGACCATTTGAACACCTCCTCATAGATTTTACGGAGCATTTTCTTTTATTATACTTAATTTTTAGTGTTTTGTACATAAGATATGTGTAAAAATATAGAGTTGCACCCACAAATCCAAAACAAAAAAATGCGGTGTATAATGAAAGCACCAATAAAAATAAGGTTTTGGAGGTATGTGTTATGAGGAAAAAGTTGTTGGCGTTGGTGATGGCATTGACTGTAGCTATGATGGGAGGCAGTTTCACAAGTAATGCGCAGGAATTGAATACTAAAGCGGAAACAGAGGCGGAAGTAACAGCAGAGCTTGATGTAAAGGTAGTGACTACGGATGATAAAAAGGCAGCAGTTTTTATCACGAATAACAGCAGGACAGTCATAAACTGGCTTGAAGTGCAGATGGAGTATCTGGATGAAAACGGACAGGTGATAGACCTTAGCCAGGACATAAAGGAAACGATCCTGCCGGGGCATATGGTTGTCTCAAGGCTCGAAATCCCGTTGGTAAAATTTGCCGACGCAAGAATACGGTATATTGTGCATTTGGATGGAATGTACAGCTGGGATGTAAGCCATATAGATGAGGTTGGAATTGCCTGCAATGTGGGAAATGGATGCGTAATTGTACAGACTAAGAATAATTCGGCGGGAGCCATTGACTATATAGAATATATCGTTGCCTTATATAAAGGCGGCAAACTGGTCTCACTCTGCTGGCCTGAATGCATCTACAGCTTGGCATCAGGGCAAAGTACGACACAGAAAGTATATACATACAACGATCTGACGCTTGATAATTACATATATGGCACTGACTATGACAGGGCAGAAGTGTACTTAAATCAGGCATATTCATATGGAATGTAAAGTAGAGGTTCAGCAATATTATAAGCAAGAAACACACAGTTAAGCCTTGCAGCATTATGGATTTTACAAATTGCCATTCTGCTGTAAGGCGTTTGGCGTGGGAGGGAGTTTGTCGGTATTGCTTTTGAGGTGTTCCTTTAAAACTAAATTGATATACTGCGAAAACGACCTGTCATCCTTTTCTGATAAAATTTTAATTGCGTCGATGATTTCGGCATCTAATGTAATACTGACTTTGGCTTTTAATGGCTTCATATCGTGTGAGTTCCTTTCCTTTTATATAATATAGCATTATGTCCTATTTTAAATTGACTAATCGGGTAAAGTAGTATAAAATAAGATTAAATCGGATAAAACAAGCAAGAATTTAAAGCAGAAAGGAGATGAAAAAGCAATGGACGATGAAACAGAAAAGACACTTGATAAATGCCCTCAATGTGGAAATGAAATATCAAATACTGCAAAAAAATGTATTCACTGCGGCTATTTAATAAAGAAACCTAAAAAGAATTTTTTACCAAAGGGGACGGGCATTACAACAATAGTAATTTTGACGATTTTAATAATACTCGGTATTGGACTTGTTGTTTCTATGAACGGACTCAATGAAGAAGAAAAAGAAAGCGTGGCGCAGGTAATGAGCGCTATTACAAGTATTGAAACAGAAAAAGACAATGACGATGCAGATATTCGCAAAGCGGAAAGATTGTATAATTCTCTTTCGGCAAAATGCCAGCGTTATGTTAAAAACTATGACAAATTAATATCTGCGAGAGCGGAATATGATAATCTTAAAGCTAAAGAAACGATGGAACTGATTGAACAAATCGGAACAGTTACGCTGGACAGCCAAAATGCTATTGAGGAAGCAAAAAAAGCTTATAATGCGTTGTCATATGAGCAGAAAGCACTGGTGGATAACAAAGAGAATATATCAAATGCAATGGAACAGCTATTGAATTTAAGGCTGGAAGATGCAACCGCAAAAATTTCTGCAATAGGAACAGTTACATTAAATTCAGAAGAAAAAATAAAAGAGGCAAGAAGTGCATATGACAGTATTCCTAATAGTGACAAGAATAAAGTAAATAATTATGATGTGCTGCTTGCAGCAGAAGATGAGTATATTGAACTGTTAATAGCTAATTGCATAACACTAATAAATAACATTGGGCAAATTACATTAGACAGCAAGAATGACATAGACAACGCAAAACAGGCATATGATTCACTTTCAAAAGAATCAAAAGAAAAAGTTACAAATTATGATGTTTTGATAAATGCTGATATTGCATATAAAGAACTCAAACAAGAAGAAGCAGATAAGGAAAAAATACTTAATCCCGGCGATTCATTCAGTACATCTAAATGGCAGGTGACATATAAAAAGACAAATATTTCAGCTAAAGTATTTCCTAACAATACAAGCGGATATTATACCTATTATTATGCTCCCGATGATAAAACATTTGTGGATGTAATATTTGATATAAAAAATATTGATGTCGATATTCTTGGTATTGATAACTTAGTAGGCAGTTGTGAAATTGAATATGGTGATACAACTTATACTAAAAGTTATAATTTGTATACTAGCAATGGTTCTGATATAGATAAGGTATATTCTTGGGATGGATTAGATGCGCTTAATTCAACAACCCTGCATGTTGCAATTCGTATGCCGAGGGAGGCGCAGACGAATGACAAATCCATAACGGTAAGGCTTAATATTGCAGGAGAGGAAAAAATCATTAATGTAAAATAGGTTAAGCTTTTAAGGATTATAAGTGTGATTATATTGCCTTGCCAAGGGGGCAGGACATTATAAATATTGCATGACAATATAGCCTAAACGACTACATAAATATGCATGTGGACGTTTAGGCTGTTGTTATATAGTATCTAGTTTTATATGTAAAATAAAAAAATAGTATTGTTTTTTGACAGTAAATATATTGGGCTTTTATTTCAAATTGACTAATCATATAAAGTAGTATAAAATAGGAATAAATCAGACAAAAAATAATAGCGTAGCATTATAGGGCATGCGGCTTACTAATTTTGAATAGTGTCATAAGACACAAATTGCCAATAATTATTGTATAAAGATGTCTAAAATTACGATTGAAATTGGAGGTTAAAAAAATTGGTAAATCGAGTAAAAAGAAGTATATCATTAATGCTGATTTTTTCTATCGCATTTTTATCGATTGCTTGCGAAAGTGAGTCAGCAAATGCATATATATCTAATTCAAACGTACAGATTATTACGGAAAATATAGATACGGAGAATATAGAAGTAGAAAGCATAGAAACAGAAGATATAATCACAGAATTTATTACAAGTGAAATATATCTTGAAGAACTTGTTTTAGCTGAGGATAAAATATCAGAGCTTCTTCTTGAGGAAGAAACAATAAATGAGGTGATGCTATGCAAGACTATTTATGTGTCTCAAAATAATATAGAAGAATTTTCAGAAAATAGTCAGACAGCTCAATTATTTGGGGAAGGAATTGACATAGCTCCATTACTTAAAAAAGTTGCTTTAGGTACTGGGGTAATCGTTGCACTTGTTGTATTAAAAACGGCAGGACTTTCGCAGCCGATTGCAAGTATTGTGTGTGCAGCGGCTGATAAATCATTAAAATTCGCAGGCTCTGGCGCGGTGATGGGTTCGCTTCTTGGCGGATTAACAGGTGCAGCAGATGCAATAGATGCTTCAGGAAGAACATCGGCAGTTATAGGTTTTGCAACGGCGGTTGCAGGATTGATTGTTACAAGCATATCTTTAATATCATTAGTTCCTTCAGCAGGAAGCACAACTATTACAGCTGCGGAAGGAATAAAATTGGTTATTGCGGGAGTATCACTAGTGGCGGCGGCTACGGGAACAACACATATGGGTGCCAATTTAGTTAAGGCATTTACATCGACAGATTATGAAGATATAGATTGGGGGAATATAGACTGGGAAAAAGCAGGCGTTTCTTCGGCAGAGAGGGCAGTTAGATATGGGACAGACGGATACATGTGGGGTTCTGTTATTGGAGCAGTTTATGGAGGAGCTGAGGGATATGAATTTTACCAAAAATATAATACACCATATACTAAATATGAGGTACGTTTGAAACATACACCGATAGATGGCAGTGGAGGAAAATGGAGCGGAAAACGAGGAGATTCTGACTATATTCTTGATAAACCTATTGAACTTCCAGATGGAACAAAAATAACAAAAGTGACATATAAAAATGCTGTTCCAGATTTTTCGCCTTATCAAAAAGCGCAAGTTAAAATATCAAAGATGACAGATTACAGATATGAAAACTTTAAACAGGCAGACGAGGTGCTTTCAGAGTATTGGAGCAGAATAAAGTATAACGGAAAAACATGGACAGCTCGTGACGTTGAAATATATCGTACCAACAACAATTTGACTTGGCATGAAATGAATAATATGGAATCGATGCAGTTAATTCCGTTGGACGTAAATCAGAGATTTATTCATTATGGTGGGGTTGCAGAATATAAGGCTATGATAGGGCAGGAAGTGGTGAGTGGATTTGATTAAGACATTAAATATTAATATTTGGGAGAGAGAGTTTTCACTTTCGGTTGAGTATGACTGTTATAAAGATGAATCCGTTACAGCGGGACAGATTTTGGCGTTGAAAGAATTTGCAGCTCATAATGATTGGATTGCAAATTCAAAAAGTTATGTTGAAGAATTTTGCAGAAACCAAGTAATGGAAGATGTCCAAAACGAGAAAAAGGATAATGTATTCAGCTATGTTAAGCCCGAGTGCATTTTTGTAAAACATGAAAATGACAATCCAAGAGTTGCATTGATGTGTAAATACCGCTATGATGTAGAACATGGATTAGCAGTGGTTTTTTCGGCAGATGGCACTATAAATGTAGGACCTCAAGATATAATTATGTAAATTATGGTGTTTGCTAATGGTTCAACAAACTTAAAAATAAAATTGTGGAAGGAAGATTATTATGAACAAGATAAAAAGAAATCTGTTGCTGTTTATTATTATTGTGTTTGCTGCAGTTTTAGCGACAGGGTGTGGCGAAACAACCTATACGGCAGCGTCGGGATTTTTCTATAGCAGTGATAAGGGACACAGTTATGGTGACGGTACAAAAGAATATATAGTTGGAGAAACTGTATATATGAAAGTAAAGTTTAAGGTAACATCAGATAATAAAAAAATTTCCCAGGTTAAAGTTGTCCTTTCTATCCCAAATGCTCAAAATGTTGATGCCAAATATATGGACGGGCAGGTTATTACACCGAATTTTGATGCAGTTAATAATGTAACAACATATGAATTTACGGCAAATGCATCAAAGGAAGCAAATGAATCAGAATGTGTAATACAGTTTGTTCCAAATGCGGCAGGCTCAGTTACGATGACACTTGTATATGATGATAATGTAGATTCATCATATGATATTCAAAGTACATTGGAGTTTGTTGAGGCAGAGGCAAATATTGTGGAGGAATAAGCATGACGGGTTATTGGATTAGGCATAGGCTGTTATTGACATTATTGTTAAGTGCTATTTTAGCATTGGCAATGGGTTCTTTATTTGCTTATCCTTATATTGAACAAAGAGCAGATGATTATAATGCGCAAAGCATATATCAAAATACAGATATTGATTTTATTGCGCCAGAGCCATCTTTTGAACAGGTTAGCGAACTTTCGGGAACTCATGGGATTTATAAAGTGTTTCCGTTTTTCCTGACTAAGATGGATATTGATGTTAAAGGAGAAACTTGTTCTGCTACAGTGTTGCTGAGTGATCAATTTAAAAATATTGATATTACAATGTATAACCAAAAACGCCTCATAGAAAAGTCGAATATAGAGTTTGATAACCCGATTTTTGCTGATTGGGAGTTTTGCCATAAGACATCTGCCAAGGTTGGGGATGTATTATTGCTTAATATTGGCGGAGTTAGTAAAGAATATAGAATCTATGCTATATATGAAACAAACTATATTTATGATGGAGGTACTGTGCTGGCACAGATTAGTGAAGAACAAAAAGAAATCATTAGTAAGCAGTCCAACAATAATGGATATTCCAATATGTACATATCTGCAAATGATTATAACGAATGTAAGTCGTATTTAGCAACGGAATATAGACCGCTTGGCAGACTGAAATCACGTGAACAATTTGATAATGATGAGCAATATCAAATTCATTATGATGCGATAACATCATCAGGATATGCAAATGAAATTACAGACTTTCGCATTATGGAAAGCAGTCTTGGCAAAAGCAGTAGCGCATTGCTGATATGGATAGGGGTTTTATTGGCGTTTGCGGTTATAATTGGATTTAATATGGTATTGGCAGGACGCGGATGCGAAAAAGTGTACTTTACCAAGCATTGCATACCTCAAGGTCAAAATGTAAAACAATATTATAATATATCATTTTTCTTTGAATCAATATTTACTATTGCTTTGTATGCAGCAATATTGATTATAAGGTGCAATTTATCAAACAAATTTATTTCTGTTAGTGTATATGATATTAAGATTGTTGCAATACCAGCAGCAGTTATTATAGCTGAAATTGTTAGCTTATATGTAAATTGTTCAACAGTTATGAGAATTGCTGATAAGGTAAAGAAATATGACGAAAAAGGGTAAAGAGCATAGAAAATTATAAGAAATGATTATGACATAATGCTGAATAGATTTTTGTTAGGGTAAATAACTGATATCGGGTGATTTTCCATTGAGAAATGTATATATAAATCTTCATATGAATAAAAAGAGAGCATTATTTATAATGTTCTTTTTTGCAGTAATTTTATCCTTATTAAATCTCTTTTCAGTATTATCTGTAAATACAAATATTGCGCAGCTAGATTCTCTGCTGCATTCGGATTATATGTATTCAGTAATTGCGCATAAATCTGCGTATAAGAATGATTATTATTGCTTTAATGCGGAGATTTGTTTTGCTTTGTCTTCAAATGCTGAAACAAGTTTAAATACTGATGTTGTAATGCAGTCAGTTGAATCAGAATATACAGATTCAATTTATTGGAATGCGGATAAACTCAGTACGTATGGTATTGCGATTTCAAAAGGAATTGCAAGGAATAATGGATTAAAAGTAGGGGATAAGCTGTATTCAAAGCATATTGTAAATGGAGCAATCACAGAATACACCATTGAGCAGATCCTGCCAGAGATTAAAAATGTAAGGACAGTTAAAAAAAGCAACCATAGTAATGGCGTTATTATTATGGGATTTGACAATGAATATATTGATAATATTACGCATGTCAGTATTGCATTTACAAATGATTCGTTAGAGGAGTTTTCGCTAAAAATTTCAGATATGCCTGAAAACATAGTGTACAGATTTGATGAAATAATCAGTATTGGCAAAAACTTGTTGCCATATTTTTTGTTATATTTATTGTTGTTCGTCTTAGGCATTTGCATTTTGGTGTTTATTATTGTAAAAGAAATAAAATATAATTTTAGAAGGTTAATAATGCTGGGATTTAATGAAAGGGAATTAAATAATTCTTATAATAAACTTGTTTATTCTATAGGCATTTTGCCGATTTTAATTGCTTCCTTTTTCTCAGTTATGCTTTCGCAATTTTTTGAACTTAGTGTGACGCTGATAGCTAGTTTATTCTGCTTAATGTTTGCTGAGATTTTTGCATTATTTTTATCGGCAATTATCTTAAAAAAGCGGTTGTGGAGGAAGTAGCAATGGATAATATTTTGACAATTAACAATTTGACAATAAAACTAAAACAGCATACATTGATGAAAAATATTTCTTTTTCTGTAAGTGAAGGAGAAGTATTGCTGCTTTCTGGAGCAAATGGCGTGGGGAAAAGTACATTATTGAAAACTATTTTGAGATTGGAAATGGAAGGAAAAAAAGCAGAAGGAGAGATTATAAGTCGAAGCTTTGGAAACATTCTTGCATTAAATAGCAAAGAAATTCAGCAATATAGAGCAAGCGTAGTTTATATCCAGCAAAAGGACGATTATTCTGAAATGGGAAATGTCCAGGTAAGAGATATAATTAGCGAATGCGGTGAGGCAAACTATAGAAATTCACTGAATTATTCAGAGGTAAATGAGCTTATTGATGAGTGGATACCAAGAAGAAAAGATAATAGCCGTGTATTTGATGCTAAATCAAAACCCGCAAACTTTAGCGGAGGCGAGCAGAGGCTTTTATCAGTGTTGTCTGTAGTTGCAACACGCTCAAAAGCCGAACTTATGATTATTGATGAGCCATTAAATAACCTTGATTTTGTTAATGCAAGAAATATTAGCAATTTGATTAATAAAGCAGTTAGAGAGAATCCGCAGATGGCATTGGTGATGGTTAGTCATTGTAGGATTTTTCCGTTTATCAATAAAGAGTTAAGATTAACGTCGGAAGGTATTGTTGATGTTAGTGAATGTTATATGTGCCATAGTTGCTTTGGTGAGCCTGATGATAATGGATTTTATATTTAGAGAGAGGAGGTTTGTGGAGAAATATTAAATGTATATATTCATTATTATAGAGCGAAGATAGAAACATATCATTTAGTAAAGACATAGTGGAAAAAGGGTGATGTTTGTGATATTATAGTAATGTGGCATAAGTGGTGATATAGGTATTGCAATAGTGATTGCAGTAAAAAGCTGTTAATCAGAAAAATAAAAAGAACAAAGGAGACTAACTATGAACTTTCTATTACAACTTATTTCTAATTATGGAGTTGAAACTATTATTGTTATTGGAGTGATTACATTTGGGGGACTATTTTTAAATGGACAGGCATTGTCAACTCAAAAGGGTAGAATTAAAGATGTGTTGGAACGAAAAAACAAAAAATATAATGTTAATAGCAATTCAAAAGAAATAGAAGAAACAGATGATGAAAGCGTTTCTATTACACCTGATACAATTAGAAAATATGAAACAGGGTTTAATAAAAAATGTTCTATTCATAGTGTATTGGTTCAAATTATTCCTATTTTCCCATTACTTGGTATTCTTGGAACTGTTGCAGGTCTTATGCTGCAGATTCAGTCAAGTGACATTGAAAGCATGTTGGCTTCACTGGATGTTGCATTGACTACAACTTTGGTAGGACTTATCTTTGCTATAGCGCTTAAATTTTTTGATGCACTTTTCCCATCTCGAATTATTTATGATGTTGAAGTAATGATGGATGATTTTGATAAGAAAATAAATATTGCTGAAATGTTTGAAAATTTTAAAGATAAATAAGTGGTGGGAGTGTAGAATATGCGAAGAATCAGAAGGAGTTCCAAGAGTGATGTGATAATTGATCTGACATCATTGCTAGATGTAGTGTTTATAATTCTGCTTGTTGTGCTGTATGGCTCAAACACCCGCGCTGCTAATTTGTCAGAAACACAATCAAAAGCGGAAGAAGCAATAAGCCAAGCTGAAGAAGAAAAAAGGCTGTATGAGGAGCAGCAGGAAACCTTTAGCAGCATATGGGCTGTATCGGTAATTGTACCCTATGATGAAAATGAGATAACAAAAAGGCATATATGTGTTTTAGAAAAGGGAGAAGAAATAAAGTCCATTGACCTTGTGGGCAATGATACGACTAATGCTAGAGATGAATTTAAGAATTATTTAGTTGATTATATCAAACAGAATGAGGATAAGCCGATTATGCTGTCCCTAAATGATGATGACGAATACATTTTATATAGGGATGAGGTTATGGTTAATGATATATTTGATGAACTCATAAAAACATATAGAAATGTTTATGTAATTAAAGGCAGCGTAAGTGAGGAAATAAAATGATACCATGGATTTTGATTATTGTCGGAGCAATTTTTATAATTATTGGCGTAATTGGTTTGTTCAGCCTTTATGTAATGCTTCCTATTATTGAAAAAGGTAGAATTGTATATAAGCGGGATAAGGATTTTATTTTTGCAAGATTGGATTCGAGAGCACAAAATGTCGTCGATGATAATGCAAGACAATTAAAAAGTGCATTTATAATTTTTTGTTTTATAGGAATAATGATGTTTGTAGCAGGAATTTATTTTGGCTATGCTGCGGAAGGTGAAGGATTTTGGTTTTATAAAAAATTTTATCCAGAGGCAGCAGCCAATCAAGTGTGGGATGAGCTTAATGAACAGGGGCAGTTTGTTGCGGAAGACGGCAAGGCATATACACATTACATACTTGTGTCAGGAAATAAAATAAGCTTATCTGGAGAAGAATGTCAGGACTATTCCGATTTAAAAGAGAGATTATCAAAAATTAATAGGGAAAACACAGTAATTATAATTGACAGCTTTGCGGTTTCATCAACATATAAGTCAGTAAGAAACTGTTTGAACGAGCTCGGAATAGAATATGAGGAAACAAGATGAAGAAAAAATATACAATATTATTCGTGATTTTTTCTCTTATGCTCTTGGCAGGCTGGGGAAAGAAGAACGTAGAATTATTAAATGATAAAAAGCTTATTGATTTGGACGCAGCTATTGGAATATGTATTCCAGGAGCGGATACAGCACAAGCATCTGATAATGTTGTAAATCAAAGTGATGCAGAAAATGAAGAACACAACGAGGAAAATATGACAGCAGAAATAGCGCTTGACGATAAAGAGAGAATTGATGAAGAAAAACAAGTTCGGGTAATTAAAATACGCGCTAGGGAGATAGTATATGAAACTGTAGAAACAGATATAGACGAACTCAAAAATAAGCTTAAACAGGATAATGGGAAAAATGTGACATTTAAGCTAGTTGATGATTTTGCCGAAGCGCATGTATATAAAGAGGTTAAGTCTATGCTGTCTGAGCTTGAACAGGAAATTGGGCTTAAATATTCAAATGATTAGGGGGACAATTTTATGAAGAGAAGGAAACTAATGGCTGTTATATTAGCCTTATGCGCCTGCCTCGCTTTATGCGGAGCAGGCTTGTTTAACAATGCGAAGGTTGTAATTGATATGGAGAATAACCCTGTGTATAAATATTGTACAGCAGACACTCTTATTTCTGCCTTTGTAAAAGATAATAAAGCTGCAAAGGAGAATTACAAAGACGCGCTGCTTCTTTTGTCAGGAAAAATAAAGAGTATTGGCAAAAATGGCAAAGACATAATACTTACGGGGGCGACGCATACAGAATTAGAAATTGACTGTTCATATGATAAGGAGCTTAGGGAAAATGCACTAGCTTATAAAGTTGGAGAAAGCGTTGCATTGTACGGAAAAATTGATATTGATGCGATTGATAAGGATATTCATCTTAAGGCTGAGAAAATTGTAGAAGTATCTGCCGCAATAACATCAGATGATATATATTACTTGTTGGATGGGGCTTCGTTTGACAAAGCAGATTCTGAAAAAGTCACTTTGAATAATGGCAGCGTGGAGTTTTTAATCCCTTCTTATTGGAAAAATGAAGATATTAAGCACGATATTCTCGCCGATAAACTTGGTACGTTGGAAGGTTATCAGTTTGTACTTAATAAATTGGGTTCAGGTGATTCTGTGCCTGAGTCTTTTTTCGTCGCATATTTTGACAATAAAGAGCAGCTTTCCGATTATTTGAATGATTCAGATGAAACTAAACTGATTGAAAAAGCTATTGTTGAGAATATATTAGGAAGTGTCGGCAGCTTTCCGACAAAAACAATAGGTGAATATGCTTATTATACAGGGGCTTATAAAACAGCGTTTGATACAGGAACAGGTTATCATACAGAATTTGTATTTCGGGCAGACGGCGAAGATGGAATTGTTGTGATGCTGTATGTTTATAAAGAGACAAAGCATTTGTCTGATGTATTGTTTGTTTCACATTTTCTGGAAGTAAAGTAGATTATAAAACATAATTTAACAAAAGTTTTTGCCACATATTCAATTTTTCTTTAAGCAAAGATGCAGAAAGGCGACAGTAAAATGACTAAGATTATAAGCAATCCATGGGTTTAAGATAAAATAAAAAGAGCTTTTGCGAGAGAGTGATTTGCCATTTGTACAAATTTAAAGCATATGATTTGTTGGGAGATAAGTATGGTATATTTGGTAGTATTTATATTATGTTTGTACTTGGTAATTATGTTATTTTTGATATATAAGGAAGATCAAAAGAAAAATGTGGTAAAATGGGAAAATGCTCATTGCAATTTTAAAGATGGCATATCAAAAAAACAATTTGAAAATATGGTAAGACAAGCTTATAAAAGTACTAAGCGATTAACCGCCCTATATAATAAAGGAACTGTAGTCTATGGAACTGTAAAATCACAAAGTGGATTAACAGAGTGGCATTTTAGCATTGATTTTAATGATTGTGGATATATTACAGGTCAATATTGGATAAATTCTGATAATGATGATTCCGATATTCCAGAAAAGATAGCTCAAATAATAAGCTTAAATATTGTTTCGTTTTTAGTAAGAGATGGAGAGGTCGCATTAGAGGATGGCAATCATGCAAATGTGCATAAAGAAAATATGGATTATGAAGAATATCGTAAAATGTTAGGAATAATAAGATCAAAGGCAGAAATTGATAGGAAATATGAAAGAAAACGAAAAACAATTAAAAAAATAATGCTTTATTTTATTTTGGCAATTCTTATTTTTCTAATAAGTATAATAATATTTGCTTATTACAAATACACAGAACACCAAAAAAGCATTGAAGTTGGAATCTCATCTACATATGCAGTAGGAAAAGATTATCAAACAATAGTTAATGCTTTAGAAAATAATGGTTTCACAAATATACACACATATCCTGATTACGATCTTGAATACGAAAACATAAGCCAAGAAAATACTATACGTGAAATTGAAATTCATGGAAAAAATTTTTTCGATGAATCATCAAAATATCCATATGATTCAAATATTTATATTAAATATCATATGGTAAAAAATATATGTTTGCCAATATCTGCTAAAGAAGCAAAGAAGATGAATTACAATGAACTGACAAAGTTGTTAAGTGAGTCAGGGTTTGTTAATATAAAAACCCAAGCGGAATACGATTTGATTACTGGATGGATAAATAAAGATGGCTCTGTTGACGAAATAACAATTAATGGAGAAACAAAATTTACAAAAAATTCCACATATCGCCCCGATGTTGAAATTCTTATTACTTATCATACATTTGAAAAAAATAATGATAAATGATTACCTTTTGGTTACTGGTGAAAAAAATAATAGGGCTCAAAAAATAAAAAACGGTTATTTCAATGTCTCAAAATGTTCCAAAATTATTCAAACAGCACATAAAACAACCCATTAAACAGCACATTGAAGGTGTAGTCTGCCCAAAGTCTTAAAATCAAGTATTATCATCAAGTACAGAGATAAATATACATTGACTATTATGTAGTTTCGTTTGATTTGTATATAGCATATTAAAAAAATAATAGAATCATCACAAAGGTTGATTATACACAAAAATTGCGTATAATAATATTAAACGGAGGAATGGCAATTAGTGAAGCAAAGAGATTTAATAAACAAATTGCAAGCTATCGGCTTTGAGTTCGAGCGTCACGGCGGCAACCACGACATATACAGGCGCGGAAATGATATAGAAAAAGTTCCAAGGCATAAGGAAATTAATGAAAATTTAGCCAAGATGATACTCAGAAAATGGAATATATTATAAGAGGTGAATCCAAAATGAAACAAGCCTACCCAACCTTTATATTAGACACAAAAGACAATTCCGAACATCCATTCCTCGTATGCGTACCCGACATGGAAATATTCACAGAAGGTGACAGCCTAGCCGACGCAATAGAAATGGCAAGAGACGCCATAGGCATTGCGGGCATTTCCATGGAAGACAATGGTGATGCTATTCCTTCGCCGTCGTCACAAGATGTCGCTATTATCAAAGCCAGGCAAAATACAGAAGTCGTTGATTTTTCCACAGGAATCATGACCTACGTAGACGTTGACTTTTCAGAATACAGAAGAAAAACTGACACCAAAACAGTCCGAAGAAACGTCGCTCTCCCAAGCTGGCTCAACTACGAGGCGGAACACGCAGGAGTCAATGTTTCAAGAATATTGCAGGAGGCGCTTATAAATACCCTAGGTTTGGAAAAAGGGCATAGATAAACATTTTCTGTTAAAGCATACTTTTAGTAAAAACAAAAAGGCATTATCTTTTTTAAAAGTGCCTGTTTTTAAAAACGTCTTTTGTTTGACAATGCGCATAATACGCAATATAAATAAGGGTAAAAAACAGAAGAAGCGGCTAATTTTGGGAGGCAAATGTAATGAGGTTCAGGGGAGATAGGAGAGAATAATCATGAAGTTAGTATATCCAGCAATACTAAAACCGTTTTCTGACGGTAGCGGAGGATATGTAGTGGAGTTTCCAGACCTGCCAGGGTGCGTGACTGGAGGAGACAGCTTGGAAGAAGCCATTGAAATGGGAATTGACGCGGCAAGCGGCTGGATTTTGGGAGAGCTAGAGGATGGGAGAAAAATTCCCGATGCAACTCCATATAATAGCATATCAACAGAGGAAGGAAATATGGTAAATTTAATCCTGATTGACATTGATAGCTATGCTGAAAAGTATGGTGATAAGGCAGTGAGAAAGAACTTGACAATTCCTGCATGGCTGAATACTTTTGCTGAAAAAAATAATATTAATTTCTCTAAAATTTTACAAGAGGCATTATTCTCGATAGCGCAAACGAAATAAATATGAATCATGACCTACGTAGACGTTGACTTTTCAGAATATAGAAGAAGACACGTCGCTCTCCCAAGCTGGCTTAACTACGAGGCGGAACACGCAGGAGTAAATGTTTCAAGAATATTGCAGGAAGCGCTTATAAATACTTTAGGTTTGGAAAAAAGAGCGTAGATGAATTGTGCAGTAATGAGGATTAAGGAGGCTTCCCCATAATGGCAGACAATAAAAAATTTCCCCTAACAGATGAAGAAAGATTCACAGATCCATTTGCAGAATACCTAACCTCCTCAGAGCCAAGCAAGGCAATTAAAACATACGCATGGCAGATAGCAATCGGTCTACAGGATGTAGACAAACTGCAACCCTCCGAATACCTCATTAACACAGCCAAGGATAACATCGAAGGCAGCATCAGCATTGAAGAAGCCAGACAACGCATAGAAAGCTACTATGAGGAGAATAAAACCCATCAGCCCGAGCGCACAGAGGAGGCAGACAAGGTTTCCGTCAGAATAGCGGAAATCCTGTCAGAAAATTCGTTTGTATTTTCCATTAATAAACAGCCCATTAAACAGCCCATTGAAAAACCCAGCCTGTCAGAAATCCTTGAAACTAAAGCAATATCATCAAGAACAAAAGCAAACATATGCAGACTATATGATATATTCGGCAGCGAAAAGGTATTCGGGCGCAGTGATGTCTTAGAAGCGCTGGCAATTACTGAACGCCCTGCGACATTACTAATCAGCAGGCTGTATGAGCTTGGGCTTACAGAACGCATCACAGGCGCAGGAAAGGGAAAATACAGATTCATTATTTAATAGCAATTAATTACACCTTTGAGCCTGAAAAACTCGGCATAATTAATATTTCGGCAAATGCAAAAAACAAAGCATAGCCGAAATATTTTTGTCTATCAAAAAGTTTTTTCGGCTAAAATGTAATCCCAGTCCAAAATAGCCGAAGAAAAACAAAATTCAAAAGAAATCCATAAAATTTCCAGTCAATCCCACAACTCTAAACAATAAATAAAAAATCTTAAATAAAAATTACAGAAATATCAGACAATAACTAGACAGAATTGCCAATTTTTTGTATAATAATAGTCGGGTATCATAAAGATTGAACATAAAAGCGGCGATATGTGTCCGGTGCAGCCATGTCATGTGGCATTAGACCGTATCAATCCGCTGGCGCAGCATGGAGGCAGGGGATGGGCAAAAAGAAAAAATACAGCAGGTCAGTTTATCAGGCAATGACAGTCATCACCCAGTTTGGCATCAATATGCTGGTTCCAATCTTTTTATGCGCATATGCGGGCTGGTATCTTGACAAGAGATTTCACACCGCGTTTTGGTTTGTCCTGCTTTTCTTTGTCGGCGCGCTTGCGGGCTTTAGGAACATATTCGTCCTGGCAAAGAAAATATACGAGCACAAGGATGGGGAAGATTAGCGTGACGCGGCTTTTTTCAAGAATATCAAAGATAAACACAGCTTTGCCGCTTCTGCTTGTCGGCATAGTGCTTTTCGGGGCGCTCTGCCAGATAGTGGGCATATTCCTTGTATCGGACAAGGCAGACTACAGCATAGGGCTCTGGATAGGAGTCCTCACGGCGGTTTGTATGGCATTCCATATGGCAGTGTCATTAAACAGCGTTGTCGAAAGAGATGTAAAGGGGGCGCAGGCGGCAGCAACGGTAAACAACATCATCAGGTATCTGATAGCCATTGTCGTGCTTGCCATACTGGCACTGACGCGCATAGGCAGTCCGCTCGCGGCATTTGCGGGCATCATGGGGCTGAAAGTATCGGCGTATATGCAGCCGTTTCTGGTGAAGCTGTTTCATCGCTGTGACAGTGACAAAAAAGAAAACTGAATATATTAATGAATAAAAAATAAGGAGGTGAAGTTTATGGAAGCAGGATTTTTGCAATTCGGATTTTTGCTGTCCGACGCAGGCATCGACTTTATGGTTCACGGCGTTTTCCAATATTCGCTGTTCGGCCAGAAGGTGTGGATAACGACGACGCATGTGTGCCTGTTCATAGTCATGCTGATAATATGCATCTTCTGCCTGTGCGCAAACAGAGCCATCAAGCACGCGACAGAAGTGCCTGGAGCCTTCCAGAACGTGGTGGAGCTTGTCGTTGAAATGCTCGACAAGATGATTGCCGGCGTAATGGGCAAGAGGGCAAAGCCGTTTGCCAACTATATCGGCATACTGTTCATCTTTATTTTGCTGAGCAATATATCGGGACTGTTCGGCTTGCGTCCGCCTACGGCTGATTACGGCACGACCTTGGCGCTTGGACTTATCACATTTACTCTGATTCATGTGACGCAGTTTCGCAACAATTCGCTCAAAAGCATCTGGGTTGATATGTGCTCACCGCTGCCGCCGTGGCTTCCGATATGGTTTCCGATAAACCTGATAAGCGAGATAGCCGTACCTATATCGCTGTCGCTTCGTTTGTTTGCAAACGTCTTATCAGGCACGATTATGATGGCGCTTATTTACGGTCTGCTTGGCATTATTGCTACAGCGTGGCCCGCGGCTCTACATGTGTATTTTGACCTGTTTTCAGGCGCAATCCAAACCTATGTATTCTGTATGCTGACGATGACGTATATCACAAACGCTTATCCGTCAGATTGACAGACTAAATTAATTTTTATTTAAAACTAGGAGGAAAAAACTATGGAATTTAATTCAAACTTTATCTTAGGTTGCTCAGCAATCGGCGCTGGTCTTGCGGTTATCGCAGGTATCGGACCTGGTGTAGGTCAGGGTATCGCGGCAGGACATGCGGCAGCGGCAGTAGGAAGAAATCCGGGCGCTAAGTCTGACGTTACCTCAACCATGCTTCTTGGGCAGGCGGTTGCCGAGACAACAGGTCTTTACGGCTTGCTTGTTGCCATGCTGCTGTTATTCGTAAAGCCTTTAGTTCCCTAATTAAAAAGATAAAGATACAGGAAAGGAGGCTAAAGGTATGATACTTGCTACAGAAACAGAGGGCCTGAGCCGTTTGTTTGACCTTGACCTTCAGCTCTTGGCAGACGCGGGGCTTATGATTATAGCGATGTTCTTCCTTTTCATGTTTGCGTCACACTTCTTATTTAATCCAGTAAGAAAGCTGTTGAGCGACAGGCAGGAAAAGATCAAGACAGAGCTTGACCAGGCGGCGAGCGACCAGAAGTCGGCAGCCGAGACACGCGCCCTCTATGAAGAAAAGCTAAAGCAGGTAGACAAGGAGGCGGAGGCGATTCTTGCCAACGCGCGCAAACGCGGCATGGAAAATCAGGCTGAGATTGTAGCGCAGGCAAAGGAGGAGGCCGCAAAGATTATAGACAGAGCCAGAGTGGAGGCAGAGCTTGAAAAGCAGAAGCTTACCGATGAGGTTAAGCGCGAGATGATAGCCGTAGCGTCCGTGATGGCGGCTAAAATCGTTCAGGCAAACATTGACACAAACGCTCAGCATCAACTCATTGAGGATACTTTGAAAGAAATAGGTGATAGCACATGGCTAAGCTAGTTTCCAAAACATATGCCCAAGCGCTTTTTGAGCTGGCTGTCGAGGAAAATGCTGCTGCAAAAGTGTTGGAGGAGGCCACGGCGCTGCTCGATACAATCCGTCAGAATGAGGAGTTTGGCAGATTTATGAATCACCCCAAAATCCCCAAAGACGATAAGCTCCAGGTAGTCAAAAATGTTTTTGAGGGCAGATTGAGCAAAGAGCTGATTGGCTTTCTCGTCACCATCATTGAAAAAGACAGGTACAGCGAGATTGAGGCGATACTTCTTGAAGTCATCGCAAGCATCAAGGAGTACAACAAAATCGGCACAGCCTATGTCACAACAGCCATAGCGCTTGAGGAAAAGGAAAAAAATGATATCGAACAGCGTCTGCTTGCTACCACCAAATATGATACGATCGAGTGCAGCTACAAGGTAGATAAGGACTTGATCGGAGGCATGGTTATCCAGATGGGTGACAAGGTTGTGGACAGCAGCATACGCACTAAGCTAAACAAGCTGGAGCGCGAGCTTTTGGCAATTCAGATGTAGTTCATGGCGATGGAAAACCTGCAGAATGTGTTTTCCGTTGTCGGCACGGACAGTTCGGCGGTCTGTCTGAGCTGTCAAAAAAATAGTAACAAGAAAGGTGCATATCAATATGAATTTAAGACCGGAAGAAATAAGTTCTGTGATTAAAGAGCAGATTAAAAGATATGCCGCTGATTTAGAGGTATCAGAGGTTGGTACTGTCATTCAGGTGGCAGATGGTATTGCACGTGTACATGGGCTTGAAAAAGCGATGCAGGGCGAGCTTCTCGAGTTCCCGGGCGAGGTTTACGGCATGGTCATGAACCTTGAGGAGGACAATGTAGGCGCCGTTTTGCTGGGCAATTCAAAAAACATAAACGAGGGCGATACCGTAAAGACTACAGGGCGAGTTGTTGAGGTTCCCGTAGGCGACGCAATGCTCGGACGTGTAGTAAATTCTCTCGGACAGCCGATAGACGGCAAAGGCCCCATAAATACGGACAAATACCGTCAGATAGAGAGAGTGGCGTCAGGCGTTATCACAAGAAAATCCGTAGATACGCCGCTGCAGACTGGTATTAAGGCTATTGATGCGATGGTTCCCATCGGCAGGGGGCAGCGTGAGCTGATTATCGGCGACAGACAGACTGGTAAGACGGCGATAGCTATAGACACCATCATCAATCAAAAAGGACAGAAAGTTAAGTGCATATATGTCGCAATTGGACAGAAAGCTTCTACGGTTGCGAGCATAGTTAAGACACTCGAGGAGGCGGGCGCTATGGCGTACACCACGGTAGTAGCTTCCACAGCGAGCGAGCTTGCGCCGTTACAGTACATTGCGCCGTATGCGGGCTGCGCTATCGGCGAGGAGTGGATGGAGAACGGTGAAGACGTGCTCATTATATATGATGATTTGAGTAAGCACGCTACGGCATACCGTACACTCTCATTGCTTCTGAGGCGTCCGCCCGGCAGAGAGGCTTACCCCGGAGATGTATTCTATCTTCATTCAAGGCTTCTCGAGAGAGCAGCGCGCATGAGCGAGGAATACGGCGGAGGTTCTATTACGGCGCTTCCTATCATTGAGACACAGGCGGGCGACGTTTCCGCGTACATCCCGACAAACGTTATTTCGATTACAGACGGACAGATTTACCTCGAGACAGAAATGTTTAACTCAGGCTTTAGACCTGCCGTAAACGCGGGCTTGTCAGTTTCGCGAGTTGGTGGTTCGGCGCAGATTAAGGCGATGAAGAAAATCGCGGCGCCTATCCGAGTAGAGCTTGCCCAGTATAGAGAGCTTGCAAGCTTTGCACAGTTCGGCTCAGAGCTTGATGCCGATACAAAGGAAAAGCTAGAGCAGGGCGTCAGAATCAAAGAGGTATTGAAGCAGCCGCAGTATAAGCCGATGCCTGTAGAGTATCAGGTTATCATCTTATTTGTAGCTACAAGGAAATATCTGCTCGACATACCGGTAGAGGATATTACCAGATTTGAGACAGAGCTGTTTGAGTTCTTGGATACAAAGTATGCTCAGATTCCCCGCGCAATCAAGGAAACACAGGTAATCTCCGACGAGACGGAAAAAGAGCTTATTTCAGCTATAGAGGAATTTAAAGGACGCTTTAAATAAGAGGTGTTCCGTATAAGAAAGGAGTTTTCATATGGCCTCAATGAGAGATATTAAAAGGCGTAGAGGCTCCGTACAGAGTACGCAGCAGATTACCAAGGCCATGAAGCTTGTTTCCACAGTCAAACTGCAGAGAGCCAAGGGGCGCGCGGAGAGATCCAAGACGTACTTCAAATGCATGTATGATACGGTGGTTTCTATGCTTTCTAAAGCGGGAGAGATTAATCACCCTTATCTTAAGGCGGGCGAGTCGGCAAAGAAGGCGGTAATAGTGATTACAGCCAACAGGGGACTTGCAGGCGGCTATAACTCCAACATTGTTAAGCTTGTCAAAAACAATGAGGACTGGAAAAAAGAGGATTTGATAATCTATCCTATAGGCAGCAAGGGCAGAGATGCGTTTGCGAGGGCAGGCTACGAGCTGGGCACGGACTATTCCGATGCCATTGAGGAGCCTATCTACGTAGATGCTATGAAAATCAGCCAGCAGGTGCTTGACGACTTTTCACAGGGCAGGGTAGGCGAGATTTATATCGCGTACACAGGCTTCAAGAACACTGTCACGCATATACCTACATTATTAAAGCTGCTTCCTATTAAATTAGAGGACGAGCGCACGGCGGAGGACAAAGCTGTATTGGATTTTGAACCTGAGACGGAGGAAGCGGTCGAGCTGATTATACCGAAGTATATCACAAGCCTGATTTACGGCGCGATGATAGAGTCGGTTGCCAGCGAGAACGGCGCGCGTATGCAGGCGATGGATTCAGCTACGAGCAACGCAGAGGAAATGATCGATAAGCTGTCATTACTCTACAACAGGGCGCGTCAGAGCTCTATTACACAGGAATTAACGGAAATTATCGCAGGCGCGGAGGCTATTTCATAGCCCTGCCGCTTACGGTATTAAGGATTTCAGGCGTTTGCAGCAGCCTGTTATAGAATTTTAAAGAGAGGAAAACAAAGAGATGGCAGATAAGACAGTAATTGGTAAAGTTACTCAGATTGTCGGCGCGGTACTCGATGTTAAGTTCAGGGAGGGCGAGCTTCCCGAGATTAATGAGGCTATCAAGATTAAGAGAGCCGATAATACAGAGCTTACGGTAGAGGTCGCACAGCATTTGGGTGATGATACAGTAAGATGTATCGCCATGGGACCTACGGACGGTCTGGTCAGGGGCATGGACGCGGAAGCTACAGGCGCTCCGATTACAGTACCCGTAGGTGAGAGTACGCTGGGACGTATTTTCAACGTACTTGGCGAGCCAATAGACAACAAACCCGCTCCGCAGGCGCAGGGCTATGAGCCTATTCACAGGCCCGCTCCCGAGTTCAAGGAGCAGTCTACAGCTACAGAGCTTCTCGAGACTGGCATCAAAGTCGTAGATTTGCTCTGCCCGTATCAGAAGGGCGGTAAAATCGGGCTTTTCGGAGGCGCGGGCGTAGGCAAGACCGTGCTTATTCAGGAGCTTATCAGAAATATCGCTACTGAGCACGGCGGATATTCGGTATTCACGGGTGTAGGCGAGCGTACCAGAGAGGGTAATGACCTTTACCACGAGATGACGGAGTCAGGCGTTATCAACAAGACGACGATGGTATTCGGACAGATGAACGAGCCGCCCGGAGCGAGAATGAGAGTAGGTCTTACCGGACTTACGATGGCGGAGTATTTCCGTGACAAGGGCGGAAAAGACGTGCTTCTTTTCATTGACAATATTTTCAGATTTACGCAGGCAGGTTCAGAGGTTTCAGCGCTTCTTGGACGTATGCCTTCAGCCGTTGGTTATCAGCCGACGCTGCAGACGGAGATGGGCGCTCTGCAGGAGCGCATCACTTCCACAAAGAATGGTTCAATCACTTCGGTTCAGGCGGTATATGTGCCAGCCGACGACTTGACAGATCCTGCGCCGGCTACTACATTCGCGCATTTGGACGCGACTACCGTACTTTCGCGTTCTATAGTTGAGCTTGGTATTTATCCTGCGGTAGATCCGCTGGAGTCAACCTCGAGAATACTTGACCCGCGTATCGTAGGTGAGGAGCATTATGAGGTTGCGCGCGGAGTGCAACAGATTCTGCAGAAATATAAGGAGCTGCAGGATATTATCGCAATCCTCGGTATGGATGAGCTTTCGGAAGACGACAAGCTTGTCGTAAACCGTGCGAGAAAAATTCAGAGATTTTTGTCACAGCCTTTCCATGTAGCTGAGCAGTTTACGGGTACAGAGGGCAAATATGTGCCTATTTCTGAAACAATCAGAGGCTTTAAGGAGATACTCGAAGGAAAGCATGACAACATTCCCGAAGGCCACTTCTTAAATGCGGGTACTATTGACGATGTAGTAAACAGGATGAAATAATCGTCATAATTAGAAAGGGCATGGTTATCAAGATGGCAGAGAGATTTAAACTTACGATTGTGACGCCCGACCGTGAATTTTACAGTGATGATGCGGATATGGTTGAGTTCAATACGACCGAGGGTGAAATCGGTATCTATCAAGGTCATGCACCGTTGACGGTTATCGTAAAACCCGGCATTTTGACTATAACGCAGGGCGAAACAGTTAAAAACGCGGCGCTGCACGCAGGCTTTGTCCAGATATTGCCCGAGGAAGTGACAATCCTTGCGGAAATAATAGAGTGGCCGAGTGAGATTGACACGCAGCGTGCCGAGGCCGCAAGAGAGAGAGCAGAAAACAGGCTGAAGGACAGAAGCCACATAGACGTGGCGCGGGCGGAGGCGGCGCTTATGCGCTCAATCGCGCGAATCAATGCCGCAAAGCTGCAGTAAATAAGATGCTCGGCAATGCTATGTGCAGGCGGACATATGATGTATATGCTGGTTTGCGATGCGTGTTGATTTATTATTGATATTGGGTTCGGATTAATTGTGTCAGTATGGCTGATTACAGCCGTATAACTGTTCACAGACATAAAGGGAAACGCATATGATAATCATAAAAAGAGAAGGACTTGGATTATGGATTATTATAGGGCGTTTCCTTTTTATTTGGGATATCAGGGCTACAGCCGCTGGAGCAGCGCGTCTGAAATAATAGTCAGATTTAATTCAGAGTGGTCTGGAAAATTTTGGCGCCTTGGTGCGTATTCCGTCTATATGTTCAAATAAATCATCCTTGATTGGTGAGCGCATTGGATCAAGTATGAAATCAATGCCTTCACGTCTTGCTTGCTTGGCAGCAGGGACAAAGTCGCTGTCGCCCGATATTAGAATTATGCGGTCAACTTGTTTTTTGAAAGCAAGGGATGATATATCAACGCCAATTCGCATATCAACGCCTTTTTGGGAAACAGATAAGGAAAAGTCTTTTTCCGATAGGTCTGCAATTTCTAAAGTGCCATTGATTATTTTTCTAAATGAGTCAGGCTTAATATTGAAGCATGCCTGTTCCTCGGCCAGCCGTCCTAGGCGTAAGGCAAATTTTCTTTGATGCTTAAGCTCTTTAAAAAATTCATTAGCCCATGTATAATCGGGTGTTTTGCCTAAATCGACAGCCTTTTTCAACAGAGGATGGTATACCATTTTGTTTATCGGAGGACAGTCATAATAGAATACTCTATACAGTTCAGCGCCCTCCTTTTCTTCTTTTATGTGACGGTGGCAGTATGACGAAAGCTCCTTTGCCCGCTCCGCAGGTTTTTTGTCTCCCAAAAGGGTATAGGCTCGTTTTCTGTAAAAAGCACCATCTACTAAAATGGCTGTTCTAATCATAATATTCTCCTTTGCAAAAATATCCCTAGTCTCATCACTTCCCTTATAGTGGGAGGATTACTGCTAGGGATATACTTTCAAGCTTATATGGGGCATAAAAACGCACACCATATATTTTTATTATATCCATATTAAATGGAAAGTCAACCGAAAAATAATTCTTTTATTTTCTTCTTTTATGTTTAGCTCACAGAAATAGAGGGAAACGCATATGATAATCATAAAAAGAGAAGGACTTGGATTATGGATTATTATAGGGCGTTTCCTTTTTATTCGGGATATCAGGGCTACAGCCGCTGGAGCAGCGTGCCCTAAATAATAGTCAGATTTAATTCAGAGTGGTCTGGAAAATTTTGGCGCCTTGGTGCGTATTCCGTCTATATGTTCAAATAAATCATCCTTGATTGGTGAGCGCATTGGATCAAGTTTTAACGCAAATTTTAAATTTTTCCTGTCAGCAAAATATCGGAAAGCGCAGAACCAATCCTATTATGTCCACTTAACTTCCGATTCATAAACTACTACTTCTGAATTATCCGCCAAAATCAAAGCATTTAGCTGTCCCAATGGAACTTTGTCCTCGTTTTCAAAAATTTCCGCATGATAAATATTAGATGATGTTTCAGGAATTACAGCCATACTGTTATCAATACATACATCCGCCCCCACTCTGACTAATCCCTTAAACCTTATATCAAATCGTTCCTTAAACTTTTTAATAATTGTATCCTCGCTTCTGTCTCCATCTCTGTCTACTGAAACACCATTGTCTTGTTTAAAAAGAGCAGATGTCGGTCTGCCATTTTCATCCATAGAATTAGGCTGCGATCTTTTTATTACCCTATATAACAATTCATTTCTCTGTACAGTTTCTTCCATAAAAATTATCTACAATCTCCTTAATTCTATTATCTTCTGAATCTGTTAATTCCAATTCGATTGCATTTGAATATTGCCTTTTAGGAACCTGCAAACACATAGTCTTATTTTCAAAAATTTCAAACTCTAAATAACTTTTATCGCTCAATTCATACTGAAACTGTATGCTGCTTCTCCCTGTTGGATAAATTGACGGCTGTACGGTAAGCACATTCACTATTCGCATACATTTGTCAATTAATATGCTTGAAAAAGGCTTTGCTCCATATCCATTCCAATCGAATGCCAAATTTTCTATATCTTTCAGTCGTATAATACTCTTAATAACTTCTGGCTTCATAAACAATAATCCACTTCTGCCGTCATAAATAAACATCGAAACAGACCCATTGGTTTTGTTATTACTATGCCATATAATGTTGCCAATATTCATATTGTTACTATTAAAAATTTCAAGATATGTATTATTTGCATCAACTCTGGCACTACTTTCAAAAAAATTAGAATCATTTGATAATCTTACGCAATTTGTTATCATACTCTATTCATTCTTTCCTTTTGCAAATATATAATATTCACCCATACTTGTTCCATCCAATATTACTTCAGTTGAATATAATCCCGACTTTTTAAAATTAACATTCTGCAATCCTGCTGCCACGTTTATTCCTATCTGGTCATCTGGCAAATTACTGCTTTCGTCTTTTATATATGAGACTATTGCATTTTTAATTTCCGCAATTACTTCTTTATCAGGATCTTTAAACCTAATATTAACGGAGTGTTCTCCTTCTGCAATATTTAATAGTGAGAAGTTGATTGAAAAAGAAAAAAGTCCTGGAATATATTCTGGATTTATGACACTTAGCAATCCGACTATATCCGTTCTTTCCTCCATTGCATTTACATTCAGACAATATAAAAAATTTTTAATTTCTGCCATAATAATCTCCCTATTCTTTGGTAATACCAATTATATTTGTTTAAACGTGCTGGTCTTCTATTTTCAAAACATCATTCCATTTTATTATATCAGAATCCTTAAAATTAACAACATATTTTTTATGTTTTACTAATTTCCTAATTTTTCAGTCCTTTTGTTTTCTTCATTTATGTTTAGTTCACAGAAATAGAGGGAAACGCATATGATAATCATAAAAAGAGAAGGACTTGGATTATGGATTATTATAGGGCGTTTCCTTTTTATTCGGGATATCAGGGTTACAGCCGTTGGAGCAGTGTGCCCGAGGTGAACGAGGACAGGATAGCGGAAGACTTGGATTATCTACGGCAGATGTATCCGTCATATGCTAAAAAGTACCAATGTGTAATATCAAGCGCGGTTGACAAGATGGACTATGATGGCAGCTTTATATACGACCAGTACCCCGACAAGCTCACCATGCAGCGCATGGTATCAGGCATAATGGCGGTTATTAAGACAAATGAGGAAAAGGATATGGAAAAGGAAAAAGTGGGTGACATAGAAGGCGGGGACTGTGCCTGCGAAAGCAGGACGCAGAGCGAACGGCAGCCATGGGAGGAAAAAGAGCCATGGATAAAGGAGCTTGTCACGCTTGTCATGTTTTATGAAATACTTGGCAGGAGACGGAAAAAGCGGAGTTACTTTTTTACATAATTTGGCGCAAAAAGCTGCTGCGGGACGAATAAGAAATCATTCGCCAGGCAGCGGCTTTTTTATTTTATAATGTGATATAATAATATGGAATAAAACATAAATAAAAATGCAACACTTTAAATAAAATGTTGCATTTTCCAGCGTCAATTATCTCTACACCCTATATATCGGTTTATAATCGGAATACTTTACCCCTTATTTGAAAAATTTTTAATTTTATTTGAGAAAATATATTGTCTGATGTGATTGAGATTGTCCTAAAATGCTGTGTACATCTTAAAAAAGGGCATAGAAATCCCTTATGGAAGCAGACTTTCTATAAAGAAGCGTAATAATATAAGCGCGAGAGCATTTCGCGCACATAAAATTATAAATTAATACGAGCTATATTATCTGGAAATTATATCGTCAGAGCGCGACTTTCATAAACACCTTGTCGCGCTCATCCTGGTCTATTCCAAGATAGCGCTTTGTAATCGCAAATGACGAATGATTGTATATATTCATAATCAAAATCGAGGAAATTTTGCAGAGCGCGGCAAAATATCCAAAGGTTTTCCGCAGTGAATGGCATCCGATGTTTCCCTCTATTTTGAGTATTTGAGCGGCTTCTTTTATAATCCGGTATGCCTGTGAACGGCTAAGCGGCTTGTTCACGCTCTTTCTTCCCAGAAAAATGTAATGTTCCGCGCTGATTTTGACAGTTTCGAGCTTATAATGTTTCATCAGCTTTTCCAGTGCGCACAGTGCGCCCTTATTCAAAAATATCATGTTTTTCTTGTGTGTTTTCTTTTCCGTAAGCTCAATGTGTTTCTTAAATCGGCGTCTGTCAAAATCGTAAACATCTCCCCACTTTAAATTAAGAATATCGCTTATGCGCAGCGCGGTATTTATTCCCACGCAGAATAAGGCGTAATTGCGTATCTCATTTCTTCCCAAAAAGTATTTTTTCATCGCTTCTATTTTCTTCCTGTTTTTGATAGGTGACATTGTTCCCATAATATTTTCCTCCCTAAACGCTTCCTTGCGTCAGTGCACTTTAATTTTAGCACAGATTTGCCCGTCATACATATCAAATGCAACACTTTATTTAAAATGTTGCATTTGATAAAGACCCAGGATAAATCAAAGAGGATAGGCTTTCACCAGGATGAATAAAGGCTTTGAAGAAAACAAGGAGGTTTTTATATGCTGATGCTTACAGTACCGAAAGAAGAATATTTATTGATAGGAAATAATATCAAGATTACCTTTCTTGGCGGGAATGACAGGCAACTTAAGGTGATGATAGACGCTCCGAAAGATATAAATGTCGCGAGAGGCAGAGCTATCAAAAAGCGTGCGATAAAAAGAGCGGCTAATAAGGCGGCAGAAACAGCAGAAGCAGAGGCACAGGAAATATAAGGTTAATAACCGAGGCTGTCTGTCAAAAGCAGGCGCGCCAATATACAGACAGTTGCGGATATTATAAATTAAAACTGAATAAGAAACAAAAAACAAATGGTGGAAAACGGAATTTTCCACGGCAAAGCCAAAGCGCGGATTTGTGGATGTAAGATTTACAAAAGTGAAATTTGCAGACGCAAAGACAAATAAGCGCGGCAGGCAAAACAAGGAGGTAAGATTATGGTAGTACAGCACAATTTACAGGCAATGAACTCTAACAGAATGTTAGGAATTACACAGGGCTCTTTGTCAAAGGCAACAGAGAAGCTTTCTTCAGGCTACAAGATTAACCGTGCGGCAGATAATGCGGCAGGTCTTGCTATATCTGAGAAGATCTGAGAAGATGAGAAAGCAGATTAGAGGACTTACACAAGCATTTGCAAATGCTGAGGACGGTATCAGCGTAGTACAGACGGCAGAAGGCGCTCTTACGGAAGTTCATGATATGCTTCAGAGAATGAATGAGCTTGCAGTACAGTCAGCAAACAGCCCGAACGCAGAAAATGACCGCTCATATATTCAGGCAGAGATTGACCAGCTTACACAGGAAATTGACCGTGTAGCCGAGACAACTAAGTTCAATGAGACATATCTTTTGAAGGGCGACAATTCAGTTGAGAAGACATACAGCTATGCTTATAAGATGGGTTCAGACCTTAGCGCGACAGCCAGCTTTTCAAAGACAGCAGACGCAAACGGTGTTACTGTATCAGTAAGCTTCTCTGCGATGGGTACAGCGAAATCTCCTTCAGTAGCGGATCAGGATGCTTTGGCAAAAGCGCTCAAGAACCAAGGTCTTACGATTACGACATCAACCATTAAGGTTATTGATACTACTACTGGTACTACTGTCACAAAGGATGTAGTAAAGGCATCTGTACAGTTCAACGGCAGCGATGCAAAGTCTAACTTCTCAATAGTTGGCTCCGGTACAGTAAGCGCCAGCGGTGTAGTATCATTCACTGTAATTAACTCATATGGCAAAGTTGTCGGCAATATCAATGTAAAGTTAGATGATATTAAGGCCGGACTTACCAGCAATATTACAGCTACTACTGTAACCGCTTCAGGCAGCAGCCTCGAGGCATTTTCATTCTATGATAAGGATGGCAACAAGATAGCGGCTAATGGTCTGAAAGATTATTTTACTTCAATGGATGTAGGTCAAGGCGCTTCAGCAACCATTTCAACATCAGGCAGGGCTGATTCTAAGAAGGTATATGACGCTCTTGGCAACGAAATCGCACTTGACCAGACAAAGGTTAAGGCTGCAAAGGATCAGACCGGCGCATTGGCAATGAGATTCCATGTAGGTGCTGACGGTACAGACAACAACAAGATTTCTATCAACATTCAGGCGTTGACGGCTAAGGGGCTTGGTATCAACGGTTTAAGGATTGACGGCGATGATGATATCAGGGCTACAAATGCTATCTCCGTAATCAGCGAGGCAATCAAGATTGTATCTACACAGCGTTCAGCGCTCGGTGCAGTTCAGAACCGCTTAGAGCATACAATCAACAACCTGGATAACATCGTAGAGAATACGACATCTGCAGAGTCATCAATTCGTGATACAGATATGGCTGATGAGATGGTTAAATACTCTAACAACAATATCCTTTCACAGGCAGGTCAGTCAATGCTTGCACAGGCTAACCAGTCTAACCAGGGCGTACTTTCATTACTCGGCTAATCAGTATTTTGAAGAGCTTAAAGCAGCTAACCATAAACAGAAGGCTGTCGCATACCGCGGCAGCCTTTTTGTATAAGAATTAAAAGATTGATTATACATTAAGCAGAAAGATTGTATAAACATAATCTGTATTATTTTTTACATTTCGCCATTATTTTTTCAAAAAGTCTTGCCAGATGCTTAATCAAATGTTATAGTACAAATGCAAAAAGCAGTTTGGCTTAAAGAATTTTATGGAGAGCCAGGTTGCAACGCTGAACAGCACCTAAGGACACAACCGCACCGATGCACAAAACAACATTGACAATTTGCGCCATATTTTGACAATTTAGGGACATTTTGTCATATTTGTTTGACAACCGTAAACATTTATGGTAACATTCAAAATGCGTCTACAAAATCAAGTAATCCATTCGGAAAAATTTTCCACATTAGAAGACGGCTTGAATTTATTCGCATAATATTTTATTTGAAGAAAGGCAGCTAGACAGGCATAATGTTAAAGGTCGGAACCGTCATTGACAGCAAATACAAAATACTAAACATCATAGGCAGTGGCGGCATGAGCACAGTATACCTTGCCATAAACGAAAAAGCAAACAAGCTGTGGGCGATAAAAGAGGTGCGCCGCGATGCACAGACAGAGCTTGACACGATACGCCAAAGCCTTATCAGGGAAAAGGAGATACTCACAAGACTTTCGCATAAGGGACTGCCAAGCATAATAGATGTGGTTGATTATGAGGAAAATTTCCTCATAGTGATGGACTATATCGAAGGCATAACCTTAAAGGAAGCGCTTGACAAGCAGGGCGCGCAGCCGCAGGCGGCAGTGGTTGACTGGGCGATTCAGCTTTGCGAGGTATTGAAATATTTACACAGCCTCAATCCGCCGATTATCTACCGCGACATGAAGCCCTCAAATATTATGCTGCGCCCTGACAACAGGCTTGTGCTGATTGATTTCGGTACGGCGAGGGAGTACAAGGAAAAAAGCCTTACCGACACCACATATCTTGGCACGCAGGGCTATGCCGCCCCGGAGCAGCTTGGAGGTATTGGGCAGACCGATGCCCGAACGGATATATACAGCCTCGGTACGACAATGTATCATCTGTTGACAGGCAATAATCCCTCGGAGCCGCCATACGAGCTGTATCCTGTCACTAAGTGCAATCCCATTCTGTCTGACGGGCTTGAGCATATTATATGCAGATGCACACAGCCCAATCCTCAAAAACGCTATCAATCCGCCGATGAGCTGCTCTATGCCTTAAAGCATTATAAAGAGCTGGAGAAAAAAACGGTTCATGGCTATAAGCGGAAAATGCAGATATTCTGCGCCAATATTCTGCTGGCGGCTTTGACGCTTTCGCTCTCGTTTGCGACAGGCGTTAGGGCGCACAGCAAGCAGGAAAATGAATATGAATATTTCGTAGGCGTAGCGGACAAGGCATCAGATTTCGACACCAAAGCGCAATATTATCTAAAGGCGATAGATACCAATGCGCAAAGCGAAGACGCCTATTGCAAGCTTGCTGATAATTTTGTGAGCGACGGAATATTCACTGACGCTGAGGAGGCTGTCTTAGTCAATCTTGTTATCAGTTCTGATGATTATTTAGAAAAATTTAAAGAAAGGAACCCTGTGAAGTATGCAGATTTTTGCTACTCGGTGGGCAATGCCTATTGGTTTTATTACGAGCACGAGGAAAGCAGGGGAATAAACGCGGTGAGGTGGTATGCTGAGGCGCAGGAGCATTACCAATATAATGAAGAAAGGACTGTAGAGCTAAAGCGCAGCAGGCTTTATGCGCAGATGGGGAGCTTTCGCATGAATGCTGTGCTTTCGCCGGAGAATGAGTATGATAAGGAGGAGTATATAAAATATTGGAATAATCTTTTAGAGCTGAAAGGAATAAATGATGCTGAGCCTGACAAGGATATGATAACATTGCGGCTGTATGAGGAGATAGCCCGCAGTGCAGCGGAATATGCCGGTTTTTTGCTTGATGGAGGTATCACGAAAGCGGAGGTCAATGAACTTTTTGATGACATAAGGGGTGATGTTGATAAAATGGAGGCAAGGGCGACAGGAAGCGTTTTGGAGGAAATAGAGGATGTGCGCGTGCTGCTGGAAATAGCGGAAGAAATGACGGCGGTGCTTCCTTAACGCTTGGGGTTAAAATTTGGAGGAGTATTATGAAAAAAAAGGTTTGTTATTTGATGATTTTGGCAGTGTTGATATTGGAGATGTCATTTCAGAAATACAATATCGCGGCAGCTAAAGAAAATAAAGCGAAACATGCGGAAACGCGACAGACAGAAGAGACAAGCGGGAGTGAAGAAGCACAGCGGACAGATGAAACAAATGAGGACACAGAAACACAGCAAACAGAAGAAACAGGCGAGGGTAAAGAAACACAACAGACAGAGGAAACGAGCGAAAGCACAGAAACACAGCCGTCGAAAGATGGCAGCGGAGATGCAGAGACAGAAACGCAGACGACGGAAGAAGGGAGCGGGGACACAGAGACAGAAATGCAGTCGACAGAGGAAAGCGTCGAAGGCGCAGAGACACAGACGACAGAGGAAAGCAGTGAGGGCACAGAGACGCAGACGACAGAAGAAACTGATGATGACGAAGAAACACAGGATATAATCCCGCCGTCCATTACGCTGATAAACGAAAACAAAGCCGTATCACAGGGGAAGGACGATGCGGACATATACAATGATGGGGAATTTATTTTTGAAATTTCAGACGACAGCGGCACAGAGGATTTGGATATCTGTCTCAAAGGGGTGGATGACGATGCGGGTATTATTGAAGACGTAAGCCTGTCTGACAGCGGAGAAAACCTTCAATATACAATAAAGCTTCCGGACAATACATATGGCAGCGACATATATTTATCGGTAATAGACAAAGCAGGTAATGAGACGAATTATCAACTTTTTAAAGCTGAAAAAAACATTATTGATACAGCGCAGCCGGTTATGAAAGCAGAGATTTTGGAAGGCAGCGACAAAAGGCGCTATGAGGGCGGACCGACCAATCAACAATTGGAAATACGAGTGAGCGCAGTAGCGGCATCAGGCATAGAAAGCTTTGAAATGGCATTCGTGCCTGAGAGTGAAGATACGACGGCAGCAGACAGCTTAGAGTGGGAAAAGGTATCGCTTGAAGACGATACATATTCAATGATAATAGGTGAAAAGCTCGAACGTAAAGAAGGCTTTGATAAAAATGCTGAAGTCAGCGAACTTGAAGTAGTAGAGCAGAATGCTGCGGATGAAGTGGATGAAGCGGAAACAATGTCAATTTCAAATATATCGCAGACACCTTCCCAATTAAAGCTCAGTATAAAAAACGGCACATATTATTTTAGGGCAAAATCATATGCGGGCTTTGAGAATGAGGAAGAGGCAAGGATAAATCAACAGCAAAGAAGTATAGAGATAAATCCTGCCGTTATAGACAAAAAGCCTGACGCAAGCGGTTGGTACAATATCAATACCGGCAAGCCGAGCGTATGGGTCGATGCTTTGCAGAATAAAGAGCTTGCAGAGGAAGAGTGCGGATATAAGCTTACTATGCATATGGCTATATATAAGGGTACGGCCGATGCGGAGGGAGAAATAGTACATACATCACAGAATATCATCACAGTTAAAAATGACATTCCCCTCGAAAAAACGCAGCCGTCCGAAAAAGCGATAGAACCGTTTGAAATATCGGAGGAAGGCGTCTATACATTATATGTATGGGGAAATGATAATGCTGGCAACTACAGTGAAACTCAGAAATACATAATAAATGCGGACTACACTGCGCCTGAAAAGCTTGCGATAACAGTTGGCGGAGAAGATATGACCAATAGCGGAAATGACACAGGTGTCATATATAAGAAATTTTTTGATACAGAAGCGGATGTAGAGGTAACGGGCTATGACGCGTTAAGCCAGATAGACGACAGCAAGACTGTTTTGACGATAAAAAGCTCCGGCGATTCCGGAGAAACTATGGAAGGGAAAAGAAACGCCGTCGCTTCGATAGGGCACAGATATTATGTAGAGGCAAAGCTGTATGATAAGGCGGGTAATATGTCAGAAGTACGTTCAGATGGTTTTGTGGCGGATAATCAGGCTCCCGGCGGCAAAAACGAGGCGGAGCTTACGATAATTCCCAAGGGTGCAAATGAAAATGGCTTTTTTAATGATGATTTTGCACTGGAGCTGTATGTCAGGGATAATCCGGAAAGCGGAAGTTCTTCACTAAAAAACGTGAGCTATATACTGAGCGGCGGTGACGGCAAATTAGAAACGCAGCAGCTCTTTTCGTTTGATGCGGCAAATGCCACAGACAGCCAACTGGACGCAAACTCTGTTTTTGAGGGAGAACTGAAAATAAAAGCTTCCGATTATGAAGGAGAAGAGACGTTTATAGAGCTTACGGCTGTTGACAATGCGGGCAACACGAGCACTGTTCAAAAGCCGTTGAAAATTGATACTACGGATCCCCAAATAGAGCTTGAGTTTGACGATAGTAAACCTCAAAACGGAATATATTATAAAATGGCAAGAAGCGCCACAGTGACAATATACGAAAAAAATTTTGATATAGGCGGCGTAAGCTTTGAAATAACAAAAGACGGCAGCAGCATAACAGGCCTTGAGCCGACAGCCGACCAATGGACATCTGACGGTGACACGCATACTGTCTCGATAACGTTTGAACAGGACGGCGAGTATGACATAAAAATAAAGTGTATTGATATGGCAGACAATGAAAGCGTATATGCTGAGGCAGACCGCTTTGTTATAGACACGACGCTTCCAGAGATATCGGTTTCATATGATAAGACAGCGTATAGCGAAGGCTGGTACAACACAAACCTGACTGCTGAGATAAAAATTGTCGAGCACAACTTCAAGGCAGAAAGCTTTAAGCTTACAGCACAGCCTGAGCTTGCGACTACCCGCTGGAAAACCGACGGAGACATACATACCGCAAAGATTATATTTGACACCGATGGCGAGTATACATATACGATAAACTGCGTGGATTTGGCAGGCAATCATGCAAGACCGGCAATAAAGGAGCATTTTACGATAGATACGCAGCAGCCGCGGATAAGCATAAACGGTGTACAGGACAATTCGGCAAATTCATCGGAGGTTACGCCGTTAATAAGTATAACTGATACTAATATAGATGATGCTTCTATAATGATAGCAATGACAGACGGCTGGGGCAATGAGATAGAGCTGCAAAGCAGCACCACGCAGCTTGAACATGGTTTTGCGTATCGACTCACAAATGTATCGGAGCAGCCTGATTCGGTATATCATTTGGAGGTATCGGCAAGCGATATGTCAGGAAATCAGAGCACGACAGGAATACGTTTTTCACTAAATCGCCATGGCTCATCATATGATATAACCGACGCAGTGCCCATTATCAGCAAAATGTACAACAAATATGAAAATCTCCATGATATAAGGCTGATAGAGACTAATCTGGACGAGGTAGAGCAGTTTAATATTTATATGAACCGCAACGGAAATATGCTGAAAAGTGTAAATACAGATAAGAAGCCATGGAAATTTAATAAAAATAAGTTGTATTACACCACAAAGCGCTATGGCAGCCCGGAGCTTGGATATATGTATGAATATATTATATATAAGGAAAACTTCCAAAAGGAGGGAAGCTATAAGCTTACTTTCAGTTCGATTGACAAGGCGGGCAATCACGTCAATAATACACTTGGCGACAAGGAAGCGCAAATTTCCTTTATAGTGGACGATACGCCGCCCGCTGTCTATATAGATGGCGCAAAGCTTGATAAGCCGTACAATGTAGATAGTATATCAGCCAGTGTATATATTACAGACAATTTCAAGCTGGAGAAAGCAGAGCTGTATTTGGAAAATGAGGCGGCTGAGCGCATTAATACATGGGATTATATAGAGCTTGTGCAGAATGTCGCAAATCCCGACAAGGGTGTGATGCTTGAATTGCCGGCAGGTAAGGGACAGACGCTTTTATTCTGCGTAAGGGATTGCGCAGGAAATGAGATTGTTACATTTTCGGACAATGTCAATAAAGAAGTACAGGAGGAGATACTGATAAACGATGAGGCGACGGCAAAGAGCCGGCTTCCTTTGACGATTCCCGGCAGACCGCGGTATACGCAGAAAACAGAGGAAGCCGATGCGCCCGATTCGGATATAGACACGACATCCTCTGCACCTTTGATTTTAATATCATTTTTTGGCTTGATTTCAGCCGCCGGCGTAACTGTGTTTTTGATAAAAAAGGAAAAACGAAAGACCGTATTGCTTCATAAGGTTAAGATTTTTAACAAATAATAAAATATTATTATTTTCATTGACTTATCTGTGTCAAAAAGGTTATAATAATATAACCATGCAGCCGGGGAGTTAGCGGTGCCCTGTACCTGCAATCCGCTACAGCAGGGGTGATGGGATGCATCGGGTTTGCGTTTATATAGCTGCCCTTTATAAGTGGCGTTGAAGTTTGGGTCTTGCGCAATATGTGCCATTGAACCGTGTCAGGACAGGAATGTAGCAGCACTAAGGTGGATTTCGTATGTGCCGCGAGGGCGCCTGGGCGGAGCAAACTGTAAAGGTAACGTGTATGGGCATAAAATTCAAAGCATCCCGCATGGTTATGTAAAGGTTTATTATAATTTGCATACTTAAAAGACAAGGTGTGCACATTATGACGCAGAAAAGAGGAGAACAATGAAAAGAAAGAATATTCAAAATAAGGGAATAGCCTTATTTATGGCAGTTACGCTTGCAGCGGCATCACTTTGTAGCTGCGGTTCTAAGGATGAGGCTGAGGAGCCTGCTACAGAAATTGATTTTGCGGATATTACGGGCAGCAGCAATACAAGTACGCCCGAGACGGAAGCACAGCCGGAGACTTCCACAGAAGTATCTACAGTGGAGGAGAGCCGTGAAGGTATGTACCGCAGTGAGCTTACAAACGAGTGGATTGACGAGAGCCTAAAGGATCAGCGTCCGGTTGCCATTATGGTTGATAATGAGACAAAGGCGCTCCCCCATTACGGGCTTACTGAGGCAGATGTTGTTTATGAGCTTATGAACAGTACAGCAAATGGACGGATTACCCGTCTGATGGCGGTTGTTAAGGACTGGGGTAAGATTGAGCAGTTTGGCAGCATAAGAAGCACAAGACCTACAAATATTATGCTTGCTGCGGAGTGGAATGCGGTGCTCGTCCATGACGGTGGCCCCTTCTATATTGATGAGTGGATTGCTAAGAAGTATTCTGCAAACTTTAGCGGCGGTTTTACACGTGTGGACAATGGTAAAGCGAGAGAGTATACAGAGTATGTATGCACAGGCGATTTGGATGAAAGATTTGCAAATTCAAAATACAGCACAGAATACAATGAATATTATCCCGGACCGCATTTTTCATTTTCAAATTCAGAGATAGAGCTTACGTCAGACAGGGGCGCGGTTGATTGCAGCCATATAGAGCTGCCGTTCCCTCACAATGAATCCACACTGGATTACAATGCGGAAACAGGCACATATGATTATTCCGAGTATGGAAAGGCGCACACAGACCCGCTTCATGACAATGCAAGACTTACCTTCAAAAATCTTTTGATTCAGAATTGCACGTTTTCACAGCTTGATGAAAATGGCTATCTGATTTATAATGCGATTGATTCAGGGCGCGACGGCTATTATATCACGAACGGCAAGGCAGTGGAGGTTACTTGGATTAAGTCTGCTGAGAGCGAGCCTACTATCTTTTTGGACAAGCAGACAGGCGAGAAAATAGAGATGAATACGGGCAAGACGTATATAGCGCTCGTGCCGTCAGACAGTTGGGACGATTTGGTTATAAACTAAATAAGGCATTGATTTACAGGGGCTGATATGCAGCCCCTTTTTAAAATAAGTAAAAAATAAAACGGAAATGGAGGACTAATGATTCGGTATGAAAAAGCGCTTTACGGACTCTGCATATTTTGACGACTTGCCTGTTTATGACGGTAATGACCTTGGCGCGGTATATACAAGGGAGAGGACGGCGTTTAAGCTGTGGGCGCCTACCGCGTCAAAGGTAATGCTCAATCTTTATGAAAATGGCGACGGCGGCTCACTCATTGAAACTATTGCCATGGCGGCGGGAGAAAAAGGCACATGGTTTTGTGAAAAGAGCGGAGACTTGGACAAGGTTTATTATACCTACTCCATCACTGTAGGAAAACAAACGCGCGAAGCGGCAGACCTCTATGCGCGGGCGGCGGGCGTAAACGGCGACAGAGGCATGGTAATCGACCTGGCCGCGACAGACCCCGAAGGCTTTGAAAAGGATGTAAGACCCGCTCTTGAAAACACAACGGACGCGGTGATTTATGAAATACATGTACGGGATTTGTCGTCTGATACTTCATCAGGCATCAGCAATGTCGGCAAGTTTTTGGGCTTTACCGAGAAAGGCACCAAAAACAGCGACGGACTTGCCACAGGGCTTGACCATATAAAGGATTTAGGCGTAACGCATATCCAGATTCTGCCAAGCTTTGACTATGCGACGGTTGACGAGACAAGGCTTGATGAGCCGCAGTTTAACTGGGGATATGACCCAAAGAATTACAATGTGCCGGAAGGCTCCTACAGCACAGACCCTTACCATGGAGAAGTGCGCGTAAAAGAGATGAAGCAGATGATTCAGACCCTTCACGCAAACGGCATTCGCGTAAATATGGATGTAGTATTCAACCACACCTATGATATAGAAGGCTCCTGGTTTCAAAAGACAGTCCCCGACTATTATTACAGAAAAACAGTCGACGGCTACTCAGACGCGTCGGGCTGCGGCAACGAGACAGCCTCAGAGCGCGCCATGATGCGGAAGTATATAGTTGACTCCGTAGTCTACTGGGCAAAAGAATATCACATAGACGGCTTCAGGTTCGACCTTATGGCAGTTCATGATATTGATACCATGAATGCAATAAGAGCAGCGCTCAATGAAATTGACCCTACCATTATGGTATACGGCGAAGGCTGGACAGCAGGCGAGGCAGCCATACCATCATCCAAGCAGGCGTTAAAGCATAACATGGCAAAAATGGAAGGAGTAGGCGCATTCAGCGATGACATCAGAGATGCCATAAAAGGCAATGTATTTGACGCACTCGACAAAGGCTTTGTAAACGGCAAGACAGGCATGGAAGAACGCATAAAATTCAGCATAGCAGGCGCCGTACCCCACCCGCAGATTGCAAAAAATGAAAAAGACATAAAAAGCTGGGCAGCATCCCCCTCGCAGAGCATAAATTACATATCCTGTCACGACAACCTTACCTTTTGGGACAAACTTGCCATATCAAACGCCGACGATAGCGAGGAAACACGAATAAAAATGAACAAACTCGGCAGCGCCATACTCCTTACCTCCCAAGGCGTACCATTTTTCCAAGCAGGCGAGGAAATGCTCCGCTCCAAACCGTCCGATAAATCCGACACAGGCTATGACGAAAACAGCTACCGCTCCCCCGACTCGACAAACAGCATCAAATGGGACGACAAGGCCAAAGCAATAGACACCTATGAATATTACAAAGGTCTCATAGCATTCCGCAAAGCCCACAAAGCCCTCCGCATGACCACAGCAACAGACATCCAAAATAACCTAAAGTTTATAACCCCTCCCGCCCCCAACATAGTAGCATACACCATCTCAAACAAACCCAACAACGAAACCGCAGAAAAACTCATGCTAATATTCAACGCCAACCGAACCGCCGTAAACATACCACTACCACCAGGCACCTGGCAAATATACATAAACGCCACCACAGCCGGCACCACCCCAATCGCCACAGCATCAGGCACCGTATCAGTCGAAGCCATCTCCGCCATGGCGCTCGTCCAACAATAAAAGGCAAAATTCTGCTATAACAATAGTAGTACCATCCATTGTATTTACATACACAACACTAGAAATTACACACAATAAACAAAAGATGAAACAGCCGAAGCGCCAAAAAAGGAAGTTAGGCAATTGTGAAATGTGTTTTAAACTGTCCGTTTAGTCAAAATATAAAAACGCGGCTAGGCGCAGCGCAATTAGTTACGCGTGAGATGCCGCTTATTTTATATATTTTGCCTAAATTTTATATTGTTAGGTAGAGTTTCGCAAATGCTTAAAAGGGAAGTCTTTGAAAGGGAACAGCCGATACACTAGCCGGAACAGGTATATACACCCCATGAAGACCATTGGGGAGCGTCGGCACTTAGCGAAATAAGCTGTAAAAGCGTAGCTCCTTTTACAGCGCAATTGAGCTTAGTGCCCGCTACGCTTCCCACGAGCGCAAGCGGGTCTGAATGGGGTGTATATACCTGTTCCAGCGTCCGGCTTCCCCAATCACAGCGAGTGTCCACTACGCTTCCCACAAGCGCAAGCGGGTCTGGATGGGATATATATACCTGTTCCGGCGTCCGGCTTCCCAATCACAGCAAGTGTCCGCTACGCTTCCCACGAGCGCAAGCGGGTCTGAATGGGGTGTATATACCTGTTCCGGCGCCCCCAGCCATTCCCACAAATAAAAAATAAAAATATCCCCCCAATTCCCTTGCATATCCCCCCATTCTATGCTATAACTATCTATAGTGCAAAAGCACCGAAAATTTGCCGATAAATG
>CANQSB010000021.1 GCA_947626435.1 uncultured Lachnospiraceae bacterium
TATTCATAAGATTCACCCTATTTGATTATATCATAATTTTTACGGATTTGCAGTAGTAAAGTTAGTGCATATGGGGTTGACCCTGTGCAGGCGGAACAAGATGCCTGTCGGATAGAACATGTTATCAGCGATGAGAGTTTCCGGAAGCTGCGTGAAATTTTCGGACAGCTGGAATGAGGAAAGTCAGTCAGAATTGGGGCATTTTGCGTGAAGACCAAATGATTTGGAAGATATTTGTGAAAATATTCAAGTTGATGCACTTTGTTTCTCATTGAGTAGTGCCGTTGCTGTAGCAGTGAGGATTCTTAAGCAGCCTTCATAGCATTGTGAAATCAGTCTAAGTAACTCATGATATGTAGAATCTGTTTTTTTTATCATTTTTTGAGAAGATGCAGTCGTCTGCTGAAATATTCAGTGTACGACAGATATGATAAAAATTTTCAATACTTGGGGAACAGCGGCAGCGTTCTAAATCTTTTTGAAAAGACAATGAGTGATCCAACAGCTCTGCGCATGTTGCAAATGCAGTTTCTTTCGGGCTTTCTTTCGGGCAAGGCTGAAGATTCCGGTATGCCTAGCGGCGAGGGCAGCGGACTGTAAATCCGTCACACAGAAACATCGTAGGTTCGAGTCCTGCCCCATTCATTTTCTGTTTGCGTGTCCGAGAGGCTTATGGTGCCACCCTGCTAAGGTGGTGTGCGGCAACGCACCGAAGGTTCAAATCCCTCCGCAAACGCTCTTAACTGAAGATATATCATAATAGAAAAGGACCGACGAAAACCGGGCCTAAGTCATTGTGCATACCTCTTATACCATTACATTTTCATCCTGAAGGCGAAGTAACTCTGCCTCAGTCAGCCCGGTAACCTTCATAATTTTAATAAGGTCGTCACCTTCATCCATCAAAGATTTAGCCATTTCCATGGCTTTTTCCCTTGCTTTCTGATTTCCGTATTCAATTTTCTCTTTTTCATAAAGCTGCCCTAACTGTGTCATGTTGATTCTCCTCCTTATCTGATCCAGATATTCTCTGCTGATGAATTTATCACTTGCAACAATTACGCCGGAAAGGGTAAAAATCCGTTGTTCCTCATCCGTTATCTGCTCTGCCAGATCCACAACCTTTTCTAACATTTCCTGTTTCCCTTCAAATCCGGGAACCGTTAAAGGAAGGATAACCAGCTTCATCAGGTCATCATCCTCAAGCGGTACGCCGGAATGGATCTTCTGCCGGATAGAATCAAATGCCGCCTCCCCGTCTATGTGGGAAAGAAATGCCTGTTCCGTGCGAAGGGTAATACAGTTGGTTTCCAAGGTTGGTTCTGCGCTTTGCACATCGCCGGTATAGATGACGATCAGGCGCAGATTAAAGTTTTCATCTTCTTTGTAGTATTTTTCCATAACCCACGCAATATAATTCACGTATTTTATCTTATTCAGTTTTTTATACTCAGCTTCATAGTCAACAATGGCATATGTTCCGTCTGCCAATAAGAACAGATTGTCAATGTCTTTTTCGTTTGCTGAGATTTTCGGCAGGTTTGTCGGAAGCAGTTCCCGGATAGGCGGGAGATCGATTCCGTATGCCGCAAAGCTTTTTTCTTTATAGGTCTGGCCAAGGATCTTAAACAGAATATCCTTGTTTTGGTATGCAATTCCTTCTGACATGGTATCCTCCGTGTAAATATATTTATAGGGTTTCCAGTGTCTGCCGGCAGTATTTTACATAAATGCCATCCCCTTTTTTATATTATAGCATGTTTTCATCGTTTTGTCAGTTGCAGATTTGAAAATTGTTTACAGCTTCCAGAGGGCTTTATCTGGATAAGGAATGTATGGAAGATCTGCAGGAGGACGCAAATTTATATGATTATCTGAATGGTGACAATATCAGGGCATTGGTATCCGGCAACTATGGGAGAAAAACTGTGGAGGAATTATCTGATGATGAAATGGACCGATTTTCGGCAATTCTATACGGGAAATGAATTGTATAGAATTTTCGGATCAAGCATCTCATGCATGAGATGGAGCATTGTCGTATCCTTGATTTTATCAGCGGTCTTTTTGGCGACGGGTCTGACGGCATTATATATCAATAGAAAGAAAGGATTATCAGGATAATCAGAGATATGGCAGCAAAAGGACAAAAGAGGTTCTATCGTAAACAATTTAATAAAAAAGGACCGGCGAAAACCGGTCCTAAGTCATTGCGCATACCTCTTATACCATTACATTTTCATCCTGAAGGCGAAATAACTCTGCCTCAGTCAGTCCGGTAACATTCATAATTTTAACAAAGCCAATATCCTCCTCCGGCATAGATTTTGCCATTCCGGGATTGTCGCAGACATGGATAAATATTTTATCGCCCCTATTGACAACTCAATACCCCAATGCTATACTGTTATACATACAAACATAACACATAAAACAGTACAGGAGTGACAAAAGGTGAAGCTGATTATTTCAAATGTTTCCGGTGTTCCCATTTATGAGCAAATAAAACAGCAGGTGAAATCCGCCATTCTTTCCGGTGAACTGCAGGAGGAGGAAGCCCTTCCGTCTTTACGGACACTTGCAAAGGACTTAAAGATAAGTGTTTTGACTGTTACGCGGGCTTATACCGAGTTGGAAGAGGAGGGCTTCGTTAAAAATGTACAGGGGCGCGGCTGTTTCGTTATGGGGCGCGGTTCAGAACTAATCCGCGAACAACTGATTTGCAAAGTGGAAAGCAGCCTGACGGAAGCAATCAGCGCGGCGCGGATGGCAGACTTATCACCACAGGAACTGCATCAGCTTTTGGATATTCTATTGGAGGACAAAACGGATGGATAACTATTTGGAAGTAAGTAATTTATCAAAAACATTTCCGGGCTTTCAGCTGCAAAATATCAGCTTTTCTTTGCCCAAAGGGTATATCATGGGGCTGATCGGGCCGAACGGTTCCGGAAAAACGACGACCATCAAACTCATACTCAATATGCTGAAACGCGACAGCGGGGAAGTAAAGCTTATGGGGCTTGACAATATTTCTGATGAAAAGACCGTCAAGTCAAATTTGGGTGTTGTTTTTGATTCAAACTATTTATGCGAGGAGTGGACGGTTGCGCAGGCGGAGGCCGCGGTGTCGGTATTCTATAAAAATTGGGATAAGAAAAAGTTTTCCGGACTAATCAAGAGATTTCATATCGCCTCCGCGAAAAAGATTAAAGAGCTTTCAAAAGGGATGCAGATGAAGCTAATGGTTGCCTGTGCTTTTTCCTACGACGCAAAGCTGCTGATTCTGGATGAGCCTACCGGCGGCCTCGATCCGGTTTCCCGCGATGAGCTTCTTGAAATTTTGGCGGAGTATATTGAAGATGGAGAACACGGCGTTTTATTTTCCACTCATATCACCGCTGACCTAGAACGCGCCGCAGATTATATCACTTATATCAGTTACGGTGAACTGTTTTTCAGCGGGAGCAAGGACGAGTTTGTAGATATGTTCCGTATTGTAAAGGGAGGCCGCGGCGAACTTGCTTCGGATTTGGACGGGAAATTGATTGGCGCCCGCAAATTTTCTACGGGTTTTGAAGCCCTGATAAAATCGGAGGATTTGAAGCTGTTTGGCCATTTGGATGTTGAGCCCGCAACGATTGACGATATTGTTGTGTTCACCAATCGGGAAGGAGATTAATAGGGGGATTACTATGAACGATACTTTGAAAGCGGCAAGGCTTGATTTGGCTCTGATAAGGCCATACATGAGAAATATCTGCTTTACGATGGCAATCCCGGTTGCTTTTGCCGCCATAAACAGGTCGCTGGTGACAGGAGTTTCCTTTGCCATGTGTTTTATTGCCATGACCGCGGGATATACATTTTCCGTATCAGAAAAAAGCAGCATGGATAGGCTGTACGGCATTTTGCCGATTTCCAAAAAGAATCTGGTTTTGGGGAGGTATTTATATACCTGTTCAATGGGGCTGTTGGCCTTTATGTTCTCTATTATAGTCCATCCCATTGTTTTGAGGGCGCTCGGCACAATTGTTCAGCCCGCAGATATTTGTTTGGCCGCAATATTGGGGATTCTCATGTTCACGCTTTATACAGTGTTTCAGTTGCCGGGATATTACAAGTTTGGCTCAATCAACGGGAGAATTTTTATGTATATTCCCATAGTAGGTTTTCTGGCAATACTGCTGTTTGTTTCAGAGCTCAATATAACGAATAATCCGGTCATCGCCGCGCTTGCCGGCAATCCCATTGCAGCGATAATCGCCACAATGTTGGTGTGCGTGATTGCATATCTGCTCTCAATCACCGTATCGGTAAAGATTATTCGGAGTAAGGAGGTATAGCCATGGATTTCACTGTCCCTATTGTGGTGCTGCTTCTTATAGCGGGTATTCCGCTGCGGAATAAAGCTATCCGGGAATACAGAAAAAGGAAAAAAGAAAAAGACGGCAAAACAGGGTGATTGATTATGAAGAGCGCGAAAGACGCTGAAAAGCTATTTTGTTGATATAAATATGCCCGATATGGACGTCCGCAACCGAGCCGCCGAGGTCGTTTACAACGACTTGATTTACAACTAATACCCGCAACACAGGGAATTGCCGCTGTCAACCAATAGCGGCTTTTCCTTTTCAGCGGGTGTTCAAGAAGTCATAAAGTCGGCAGTATAGTCGAGGGGGTATTGTCATCGGGAAAATAGCTGTTTGCGATAGATTTCTTCTCATTTGGGTGGTATAATATATAGCAAAGGATATGGAGAAAAGGAAGGAACAAGTGATGTTTTAATAACATCATACAGGATAGAATGGGAAACTATATAAAGGCATATGGGGTTAAGAAACATAATCTTAAAAACATCGATATTTGTATACCTAAAGGAAAATTAACGGCGATTACCGGTGTTTCCGGAAGCGGAAAATCCAGTTTCGCATTTGATGTTTTATATGAAGAAGGAAAGAGAAAATATTTATCCATAACCGAATCTCAGTTTTCGTTGGAGACAAGCAATGATTTTGAACGCATCGAAGGTTTGTCACCGACGATCGGAGTGGAACAACGAATAATCAGGCAAAGCAATCCCTTAAGTACGGTTGGAACTAAAACAAGATTAATTAATGCTTTGGCTTCTTTGTTTTCAGTAAGCGGAGTTACTGATCCTGAATATGATGACGGAAAACCATTGTCCGTAGATATGTTTCAGAAAAATTCACCCAATGGTATGTGCTTGCATTGTTTGGGTACAGGTGAAAAAAAGATATTTGATGAGGAAAAAATATTTGGAGACAGTAATGCTAAATTAAACACGTTATTACTCGGCTTTTTGGATAGAGGCAAATCACAGAAAAAGTATAGGGCTTTTCTGGAACAAAATGGACTATTTCCTTCGCAGACACTCGGTGAGTTGACAGATGAGCAATTGCAAAAATTAAAGTACGGTGATCGAAAAGAAAATTTTCCGGGCATTATGCCTTTAATTATGAATGCTTCAAAATATAATTTAATAAGTTCACGTCAAATAGATATTATAACGGGAGAATATGGGAAAAAGATAATATGTCCGCGATGTCATGGTGTTGGATTAAATCAGATTGCTTCACATACCAAATTGCAGGATCGAACATTCGCAGAAGTGAGCAATATGTCTCTGAATGAGTTGGAAAAATTTTTATTAAACGTAGAAGATGATAAAAACAAAAAGATTGTAAATGCAATCAGACTGAGAATTCAATATTTGGTTATGTTGGGACTTGGTCATCTGTCAATGGCAAGACCGATTCCGACTTTATCGGGAGGAGAGCTGCAGAGACTTTGTATTAGTGCATTCATTATGTCTGATTTTGATTCATTGACATTTATATTTGATGAACCATCAATAGGATTGCATGAGAGAGAGAAGGAAAAACTTATTGAGGTTTTAAAAAATATTGTGTCTGCGGGAAATACAGTTATTGTGGTAGAGCACGATGAAAGTATCATTTCGATTGCGGATTATATCGTTGAAATCGGACCGGGAGCCGGAACCGAGGGCGGCGAATTGATTTTTCAGGGCGAATATAAGGAATTTTTAAACTGTGAAGATTCAGTTATAGCTAAATATTTGAAGGATAGAAAGCATTTTATTAAAAATTATAAGCATCAAACGAAAAATGCCCCTGCATTACATTATGATGAGAGACTTCGTATATGTGGTGCAAAAATTCATAACTTAAAAAACGTGTCATTGTCGATTCCGTTATATAAAATGGTAGGCTTTGCGGGTGTTTCAGGCAGCGGAAAATCAAGTTTGATAGCGCATACACTTGTTCCTAAATTAAAAATGCTTATTCGAAATCGTGTCATACAGAATGAGGATGAAGATATTTATGACTATCCAAGAGAACTTGATGATGTGGAGATTCATGGAACGGAATATATAAATAAGTGTTATGTAATCAATCAACAACCAATCGGACGAGCGAAAACATCGAATATTGCTACATATACCGGTGTTTTTGATGTCATTCGAAAATTATTTGCGGAGACAGAGGACGCAAAAGATTTTGGGTTTGATATGAGTTTTTTCAGTTTAAATGCTGAAGGAGGTTGTCCAACTTGCAAAGGACAGGGATTTTTGGTTTATAATGTTGGGTTTGGTGATATTAATATGATCTGTGATCAATGCCATGGAACCGGATACATAGAGGAAGTGCTTGATGTTAAGTACCATAATAAAAATATTGCCGAAGTGCTTGAGATGACCGTAAAGGAAGCATGTGGATTTTTTAAAGACGTTCCCAAAATATATCAAATTTTATGTTTACTTGATAAAGTAGGCATGGGATATATCAAATTGGGACAAAAGACTACCACTATATCCGGAGGAGAGGCTCAAAGAATTAAATTAGCAAAAGAATTGGGAAAAAGTAGAAATAAAGATAATATCTATATATTGGATGAACCTACTGTCGGTTTATCACCGAAAGACTCTGAACATCTTATTTATTTGTTGAGAGAAATTTGCAATGCCGGTAATACAGTTATTGTTACGGAGCATGATATCGATGTTTTATCCTGCTGTGATTATCTTTTTGAGTTGGGACCCAAAGGCGGAGATGAAGGCGGTTATTTAATTGCGGAAGGAATTCCGAAATTATTAAAAGAGAATTCAAATTCTATTATTGGCGGCTATTTAAAGTAAAAAAGAGGGTACGGGTAAATATGTTTGAACTGTCAGAAGGCGGATTGTCGGAAAACGGATTAGATGAGAATGTTATTTATTCAATTGATGATTTCATCAGAGCCAACAAATATCGATTGATGAGAAGTGTTCTTATCATAAGAAATCAAAAAATAGTGTATGAATGGTACGGTGAAAAATGTAATAGAGAAACAAAGCATGCATTACATTCGATAGAAAAAAGTGTTGCATCGACGGCAATAGGAGTATGCCTTAAAAATAATTTGATTGAAAGCCTTGATATACCGATTACTCAGATTTTGCCGGAGTATTTTAATGATGAGGCAAATGTATTTCATAAATTGATTACTTTAAAGACATTACTGACAATGACATCCGGATTTTATTGGAGAAATGGACCTCACTTGAATGACCCAATGCGTGAGCAGTTAAAACGTTCAAAAGATTGGCTGCGGGCAATTTCGGATTGCAATATTGTGAATACACCGAATACAGATTTTAAATATAAGGTGACAGATATTTATTTGCTGAATGCTTGTATTGAAAGATTAACCGGGAAAACGGTATACGACATATTAAATGAATATATGTTTCCATATGTTGGAATTGACTGTGACCCTTTTATTATGACGCCGACCAGTACTGTTTATCATGACTTAACACAGGTAAAAGGCTGCATTGAGTTATCTGCGATCGATCTTGCGAAGTTTGGCCTTCTTTATTTGAATCATGGAAAGTTAAACAATAGGCAGATTATTACGGCTGAATATATAGATGAGGCTACAACCGCACATATTGAAAATTATGGTTATTATTGGTGGATTAATGAGGACGGCAGCGGATACAGGGGACTAGGTCGCGGTGGTCAAGAACTGCATGTTTATCCCGAGCATGATATGGTTGTTGTGTTGCAAGCACAGGATTCACCGAGATCGAAATTCTATACTCCGATTATTACAGATGTAATCTTAAAAGCTTTGAAATAATATAAATGAGAGGAGTCTCATTCAGATAATCAGCAGAATACATAGAGTACAATGTCTGGTACAAATAAAGATGAAAAACCAACTGATGAGTATGTGTCATGGGAAGTCTTTAAGTCAAAGTGTAAGAGCCTGAGTGAAGAGGATGTTGATATAAGGAGAACCGGAGCAGCAACAGTCTACTTCGGGTAAGTCACATAGTGTGTAGATTTATTTCTTTACATATCACCTTTTGCGGCGTTATAATAAAATCATAGATAGACAGAATTTTGGGAGGCAACAAATATGTTTGAGCCAGGTCAATATGAATATGGATTAAAGACAGGAGATTTATCGGAAGAGGAAATGATCAAAATTTTCAAAAAGGCTAACAGGAAAATCGCCAAATGTCTTAATGATTCCCGTATGCCAAGAGGAATGAATATGTTAAAGGCTACCGGTTCGTTTGGCACCTCAACACCGGATGCGGAGCCGCCGGAATATGACCATGTCTATCGGTTTACACATGTGTGCAGCAATCTCTTTATCGAACTGTATCCCAATCGTGAGAAAAATGGGCGCATAAAGTTTTTGGAAGACGGTATCATCTGGAATTTGCACATTATATTTTGGGGAAGTGGCTATACGCCTAAATTGTCTGAAGATGATCCCATTGACGAATTTGGACCAAGAGTTTTGCAGGAGCTATTTCAGATGCTTCCCTGTGAAAAGGTACTTATCAGGAAAACTGACATAGGCGAGGAATGGCTATAATGAATCTGTAAATCATAGATAAACCGAATACTACAGGGAGAACAAAATGGCAGAAAACAAACAGAAGATACAGTGGCATCCGGCATTTGCAGCCGCTCTTGAGATGGAGCTTTTGGAGAACAAGGACGACTTGGAGTTTGAAAGAGAGCATAACCTTAACAGAAAACCGTTACTTATAGATTGTCTGGTAATAAAAAAGAAAAATGATGTAGTCATAAAGAATGAGATAGGAAAATTCTTTAGGAAGTACAACCTAATCGAATACAAATCAGCGAGAGATTCCCTGTCCATAGATGATGTGGCAAAGACGCAAGGATACGCCCATTTATATAAGGCATATGGTGAAAGCATTAATGCGGTAAAGTTTGATGAAGTGACAGTCACTCTGATACGCGAATCAAAGCCCATCGGGTTATTCAAGTATTTTGAAGAAAACAAATACGCCGTATCAAATCCGGGCAAAGGGATATATTATATAGAAAGCGGGTTAAAGTTTCCGGCACAGATAATCGTAGGAAAAGAGCTTACCCATGAAGACCACGAATGGTTTAATCTGCTGTCAGATAAAGTAACGAAGCAGGAAATGGCAAGAGCCATTGAATATTCGAGAAAAGTAAGGAGCAAGAACGAAAGGGAACTGATAGACGCTATATTTGAAGTGAGCGCATTGGCGAATAAGAATATAGTGGAAGAATTGAAGATGGGAGATGAGAATATGTGTCAGGCTTTAATGGAAATAATGAAACCGGAGATTGAAGAAGTTGTAAATAAAGCTGTAAATACAGCAGTATTGCAGGAACGCAGGGAAACGACAGAACGCGTTACAGAGCGCGTTACAGAACATGCTATTAGAGTAGCGGTTGAAATGCTTCGTGGTTTGAACTTGGGAAATGCTGAAATTAAGGAAGCATTACAAAAGAATTATAATCTCTCAGAAGAAGAAGCACTCTCATATTTACAATAATATCCGACTATACTATTTTTCTGACTGGTCTTAACACTTGATAACCAAGAGCCTCGGGATAATGCCGTTGGTAGTCCTGACATTCGCCCTCGTTCCATTCAAAACCAAGCGTTTTCGGATTATAATTCCACGCCAACTCCTCAACGCGTTTCATTACCTCAACATTTTCTGTCAGATAATCGAACGGCTGATGGCAGAATACAATGTAATAGCTATCGGGAAATGTTCCCCGAAGTTCAAAGCCTTCGGGTATCTCGCCATTGTAATCCAACCTTACACCCGCGCCAAAGAAATATTTGCGCTCTCCATTTTCATGTGTCCACCCTGCCGTAAATCTGGTACACACCAAATCAAGGTCGCAATCATTTAAGCTGGAAATAATTCCGCAGGCAAGGTCACAGTTGTGCCCGGGCTTTTTTCGATATTCTGACGGTGCGCATCCGTAAGCATGCTTAAAAGCACGCGTAAAAGTTGACTGGTCTGAAAATCCGTACCGCAAAGCAATATCCATGATAGAGAGGTCGGTATCCCGCAAATCGACAGCCGCCATTGCCAAGCGTCTGCGGAACACATACTCACGAATCGTCATGCCCGCAAGCCTATGGAATTGTTCTGAACAGTAACAAGGCGAATAACCAATATGTTTAGAAATTTCTGAAAGCGATGGCTTCTCACAGATATGATCTTCAATATACTCCTTTAATCCCCCAAACGCATCATCAAGCATTTTGTTCAGAGCGTTCTTCACGCTCGTAGTCCTTAGTTCCTGCGCATATTCAGCCTGAATGGAAATTCTTTTCACATATTCATATTTTCGTTGATATTTCAAACTCTCATTCATATAGTCATATCTGTGCTTATTAATAATTGGCTCAAAGAACAATCCCATCAGCACAGAGATAAGTGATATCATCACAATGACAAAATCAATCTGCGCAAAATATCCCATCAGCACGATAACACAACATGAATGAGAAACAAACCAAGATACATTATTTAAGATGCCCTTTACCCGATTAAACAAATCATTTAACGCAAATGTCACATTATCGTAGTAATCAGGGTTATCAAAACATTCTATGTCAACCGTCATAATTTTCCTATATATCATATCCTTTGCACGAGTTTGGAAGTTCATAGAAAAAGGAGACTAAGCAAAATTTAATGGAATTGTGTGTGTGGTTGTGATAAAATATCAGCGTTGAACAATTAAACGAATAGAAATTTATAAAATAGAGAAGTCGCTCGAATATAGAAAAGGTGAAACTATGCGTAAGCAATTGGAAATATTCCACAATCTGGTTTTAGAGTTTAAAAAAGACACATCCATTGATGCTGTATTGTTAAATGGTTCTGTTGCATATGGTACTGCTACTGATTTGTCTGATTTGGATATTATCGTACTTGGAAAAAGGAATGACTTTATATCACAACTAATTGATGGTGTTTTAGTTGAAATACATTATACCACTTTTGATAAGGCTATTGATAAGTTGAAAAGCAATCCAATGGAAATATATAAATATCTTGATGCGAAGATTGAATATGATAATGGAAAAGCACAAGAAATCATTGCATATGCTGAAACTGTACTGGAACATTATTGTGTTTCAAAAAAGGAGCAATCCGAAATTTGCTACTGGTTGAAAAGTACAAGGCTGAAATTGAAATCTGCATTTTCAAAACAAGATGTTTTACTAATCTCCTATCTTGTCGCAACAAACACATGGAAGGTGTTAGAAGGAGTCTGGGCAGTCAACAAAATGCCAATTCCTCCATCAAGCAGTTTATATCGCAGATATTCAAAGTTAGAACTCATTCCATGTCAAAAGTGGTTTGAAAAACTAATGGTTGGAAGTGTAAAAAATAGAGGAAATACAATGATTGAGATTATTGATTGGATATTAAATTCCAGTTTGTTGTCGAACAGTTGCTTACTTGATATCTAACATTATATCACCCAAATGTGAAGAAATCTCCCGTCTGTTAAGATGGTTCTAACTGCAAAAAAGAATTGAAAAAAATTTGTCACAAAGCTATTGATAAAATATAGTAAAACAGGATTTGCCGAATCCTGCTTGACTAATTTGTTTTTCCGCGTTATATTGTAGCTACCATAAAATTGGAGGTAGTGCTATGTTTATCGGCAGAGAGCGGGAACTGGAGGCTCTGAACAAGCTATACGATTCAAACAAATTTGAATTCATGGTCATATACGGACGGCGGCGCGTGGGAAAAACGGCGCTGATCAATCAATTTATCCAAGACAAAAACGCTATTTATTTTATGGGCATGGAGAGTAACGCCAAGCAAAATCTTGAAAACTTCAGTAAGAGTATTTTGGAGTACCGTACAGGCATCGAAACAGATGGTTCCTTCCACTCCTTTCAAGCGGCTTTGGAGTATGTGTTCAAGCTGTCCGAACAGGAGCGGCTCATTCTCGCCATTGACGAGTACCCTTATGTCGCCCGGTCGCCGAGCAGGACAAGGATACTGCCCTTTTTGGCGAGTGCAAATGGACGAACGAGAAGGTCGATCTCGGCGTGCCGGAAACTCTGGTCAAACGCAGTGAGCTGTTCCCATATCAACACAAGCACTTCTACCTCTTTGCTAAATCCGGATTCACCAAAGGGTGCGTAGACAGGGCGAAGGAAATGGGGAATGTGACGCTGGTGAGATATGAGGATATTGTTGCTGTTGGAAAAGAACCACAGAACCATATACATCGGGAAGGAATTTAAGGGTAATATATGTAGGAATGTTTGCGCTCTTTTGGATAATTGGTTATTAGGGATGCGATTATTTATAAGTTGACAAAAAAATCTATGTAGTATAAACTAAACATAGTATTTGGAGTGCTGTTCTTTATGGGCGTTGCTTTAATAGGGCAGCGCTTTTTGGCATAATAAAAGCCAGAAAGAGAGGATTTACTATGAAAACATTGGAAAACGGAAAAAAAAATAAATATTTGTCAGCATTAGACGAATACATAAATAAAGTATATGTACTTGTGCTTTTGCTTGTCCCGGGAGCCTGTGAATGTGCAGGATTATCGTATACATTTTCTAAGTTTGTGGGTTGGCTGCCAAGTGTAAGCTGGGTAGCGCTGGTTATTTTCGATATTACATGCATCCTGTATTTGCTGATTGGAATATTCTTTATTAAAACCGGAATTGAGGATGGTTATGTACTGCCGGACAAATTAAAGTCAGGAAAAATATTTCTTGTGCTTATCATGTTTATACAGTTCAATTTCATTGTTTATATGATTCCCGCAACCGACTTTTGGGGATTTGCTTTCTTCTTTGTTATACTTACATCATTCTTTTTGGATTATAAAATGGTGGCAATAACTTCGATTGAGATTGGAGCTTCGGTTATAGCGTCATGGATTTTGTATGGTGAAGTTCATCTGCCGGCCCGGGATGCAAATTTTCCTGTAAATATGCTTGACCGGGTGGTTTGTGTGGCGTTGTCGTTATCTACAATAGTCCTGCTGACATATTTAATCAACAGGTTTCTTGTAAATGCTAAAAAAGATGAAATGGAACGGAATAATGAAAAAGTGATGAATGTTTTAGACTCTGTTCAGACATTATCCGACAGGCTGAAAAACGCAGGTGTATCACTTTCACAGATTTCTGAAAATGAAAGTTCTGCGGCTGAAGAGCTTGCTTCTACCAGTGAACAGTTGGTAGAAAGCAGTAGTTTGTTAAGCGCTAAAACAGATGAAAGCATGGCAAATCTTGGTGAGTTAAATGAATGGGCAGGTGTTGTTTCCCAGAGTGTTGAAAAAGTTGAAGCAGGTTCTAAAGAATTGCTTGATAAATCTGTAGCCAGTCAGGAACTTCTTAATAATCTGCAGACAGTAAACAGCGAAGTATCCGAATCTATGAAGATGACGACGGATATTGCGCAGAAATTATCTGTGGCAGTGAAAGAAATAGGCGTTACCTTGGAATTGATAAATGACATATCCAATTCGACAAATTTACTTGCCTTGAACGCTTCAATCGAAGCAGCCAGAGCCGGCGAAGCCGGAAAGGGTTTTTCGGTCGTGGCAATGGAGGTTGGAAATCTTGCAAACAGCACTCAGAAATCCCTGGCGGAAGTCAAAACAGTTATTGAACGGGTGCAGAATAATGTAAAAGAGATTAATGATCAGATACATGAAAACTCATCTAAACTCGATACGCAGAATGGATATTTTACGGATGTGTTCAGCAGTATGCATGATATGATAGAATTACTTAATATTTCCGCTAATGCGATCAGTACGATGGGTGAAGCGCATAACAAACAATCTGAGGTCATTCAGAAAACAGTTTCCATTAATCAGGATATAGCCGAAAGCATCAAAGACGAAAATGAAAAGTTTGTTTCTATTAATGAGATGGCTGAAAATAATGCCAATGATACGGCGGAAGTTGCTATGCAGGCGAATGCGATTAATAGTCTGGTAGAAGAAATGAGCCAGTTGTTAAAAATTGAGGATTAAAAACAAAATGCCCTAAGAAATCGTTTCGATTCCGTTTAAAATCGGGACGACTGATTTTTCTACTTTCCGAGTGTTTCGCAAAATCAGGAAAACCATTAAAATCGCGTTGGCTATGACTAGAAACCCTGTCCCTGTCATGATGGTGAAAATATATTTGGCATCCAGTGAAAGTATGATTGCCGCGTTGCTGCTTTCCGCCATATCTATATTCACCGCCAAAGGAAATATGCCGGTGAAAGCCGCCAAAAGCCACAAAAAAGCCGTAACGAAAAAAGGCTGGTAAATAAAATATCGGCGGCAGTGCCGAAAACACTGCCGCCTGCCACATGCTTAAACATATGCAAAGCAACAACCTTTATTGCTAATTTTAATATGCCTATCCAACAACCTTTTTGACGGCTTCCAAAACTCTTTCTGCCTGGAACGGCTTGACAATGAAATCTCTCGCCCCCGACTGTATTGCCTCAATAACCATTGCCTGCTGTCCCATAGCGGAACACATGATTACGGTCGCATTCGGGTCGTTGCCCTTGATTGCCTTCAGCGCCTGTATGCCGTCCATTTCAGGCATCGTAATGTCCATCAGCACCAAATCGGGCTTGACCTCGTTGTATTTGTCTACGGCGATTTTGCCGTTCTCGGCTTCAGCAGCTATGTTATATCCGTTTTTTGTCAAAATATCCTTAATCATCATTCTCATAAAAGCCGCGTCATCGACAATTAATATATTTTTTGCCATCACTATTCCTCCTCTGAAATAATCAGCTCCCTAACTTTAATCCTATTTTACAATTATTTTTCGGATTTGTCTATATAAGATTTTCATTTATTCCCAAAAGCCCTCCGCTTCGCCGACAAAACCCTCCTCCGAACAGAACTGCTGATATATTTCCCAGATTTCCGAATCCGATTTTACATGGTCAAAACATTTAAGACCGGAGATGTATCCATGGTAGGACGGCTGGAAAATATCGCCGCCAAGCATTATCTGCTTGCATGCGGGCAATACCGGGATATCCACCTGAAAGCCGGATTTTTTACCGTTTATGTATGTGCAGCTGGTCTGCGAAATGCTGTTGTAGGAAACACATATAAACGTCCATCTGTCACATAACGCCTGCCTTGTTATCACATCATGGAAACCCATAACATTTGCGTCTTCGCTTATACGGAAGATGGCGTTGCCTCCGCCGGCGTGTGGCACAAAAGAAATAAATCCGCCAAAATACCGTCCGAAAAACGCGCTGCTCCAAAAATTCGCTTCAACAGGCTTTAGCCACATGCATATGGTGTAGGATTCCTCAGGCAAAAGCGAGCTTGGTATTTCTATGACGTTTTCGGCGTTATTTCCACCCGGAAAGTATACCGCGCCCCAGTTTTTGCTTATGCCCTCGGCAAATTCAAGCTTGTCGCCTATATATTTTCCCTCAAGCTTTTTGGCATCAGAGTACAGATTATTTTGAAAACGGAATGAGGTTTCCCCTGCCCCGGTCTTTATTTTGTCTTTTATATAATCAAAATATTTGTCAGGCGGGAGCGGGGGCGAATAGTAATCGCCGCTTATCGCGTTGCAGCCGCATCCTGTGAGATATCTTGCGTCATCCTTATTGGAAATGCCGTCAGCCACGACCTGAATATTTAACTCTCTGCCCAATGCGAGCAGGGTCTTTACAATCTGCTTTCCTCTTGCGGCCTTGAGCGCGTTGTTTAAATATTCGGCATCAAATTTAATCGTGTCCAGCAGTAGTTTATCCAAAATCCGTATGCTTGAAAAATCCGTACCAAGATTTACGATTGAGATGGCAAAACCGATATTTTTTAAGCTTTGTATAGTTTTATATATAATGTCGCTTCCACGCTCAAATGCCGTCTCGTTTATTTCAAGCTCAATAAGCCGCGGACATATGCGGTGCTCGTCAAGCATTGCCTTAAGCCTGTCGGGAAAATCCATGTCCTGAAGAAGCAGTCTGGATATGCGGACGGAAATCTGGTTTATTATTTTTTGCTCATTATCTTGAGTTTGAAAATATTTTTTATTTTCCTGCAAATGATGGCATACCTGATGAAATACCCACATATTGAGCTGGCGCACGAATCCGTTTTTTTCAAACAGGGGCAGAAATTCTGACTGCGGCTTTTTGCTGCCGTCCCCGCTTTCCCAGAACAGTCTTACCTGTGACAGATATATAAGAGAGGTCTGCGCACGCATAATCGGGAGGTAATATATTTTAAATTCGCCGTTTTCAAGCGCCTTCTGTTGGCGTTTTTCCATGTCTATTTCCCTGAAAACATCGTCTGCAATATCGTTGAACACGACATATCTGCCCTTGCCGTTATTCTTGGCGTGGTACATTGCCATGTCGCTTTTGAGGAGTATTTCGTCCATTGTGCTTGAGGAGTTTTCGTCATAGAGTATGCCAATGCTTGCGGAGATATGCGTTGATATTTGGGAGAAACCCTCCTTGGCGCGTATTTTTTCCTGAATGCCGTCCGCTATGCCGCAAAGGTATTCACGCGTGCAGTTTCCCTCAAAAACGAGTACAAATTCATCACCGCCAAGGCGTACTACCTGCGAGTCGGGGGCACATTCAAGCAGGATTTTGGCGACTGCCTTTAGGAGCAAATCGCCTGTATTGTGGCCGTATACGTCATTTACCGTTTTGAAATTGTCCACATCCATAAACATAAAGTGAAGTCTGTGGTTAGGGCTTATTTTTTCGTAAAACATATACATTTGCTGCCTTGTGTAGAGACCCGTAAGGTAATCGTTTGTAATAGGTATCATTTGCCGCTCCGTTTCCGCGCGAGGAGGCGCAATGGGGGAATGTGTACAGTTATAAATATTATAATAATTTTTGATAGTTTAATCAATAAGCAGAGGAATGTTTTTTAATGCTTTTATTTTTTCCATATGGTTTTGTAGTGTTGGCTTATCGGCTATGACTGTAAATAGGATAGAATGTGGCAAAAAATATCAGTAATTTAATTTGTATTTATTGTAAATAATTGTAAAATGTAGTATAAATAACACATAGCATTATATTGCCTGTTTTGAGCAGACTGCGAGGATATGGGCAAGGAAAATATATTTTTATTGAAAAACGGAGGGTTATATGAAGGATAACGAGCTGTTGGAGATTTTGAAGGAGCATAATCAAGAGCATATTTATAAGGCATATCAGAAGCTTGACGAGGCGGGCAAGGCTAAGCTTGGCGCGCAGATAGAGAGAATTGACTGGTCGATTGTCGATATGGCGAAAAAAGACGAGCTTGCGCAGGAGCGCGGAAAGCTTGAACCGCTTTCGGCAGTTGAGATATCCGAGATAAACGCGAAAAGGCCGGAGTATGAAAACGCGGGTCTTGACGCCATTAGGAAAAGCAAGGTCGGCGCTGTCCTTCTTGCGGGCGGACAGGGCACAAGGCTTGGCTCGGACGGGCCAAAGGGCAAGTATAATATCGGCATCACAAAAGATGTGTTTATTTTTGAGAGGATTATCGCAAATCTTTTTGAAGTCACTGACAAGGCGGGCTGTTTTGTGCCTTTGTATATAATGACGAGCGACAAGAATAACGACGAGACGATTGAATTTTTTGAGGAGAAAAATTACTTTGGCTATCCGAAGGATTTTGTGAAATTCTTTAAGCAGGAGATGGCGCCGTCGGTTGACTTTGACGGAAAGCTTTATATGGAAACGCCCGATTCGCTTTCGCTTTCGCCCAATGGAAACGGCGGGTGGTTTTATTCTATGGTAAAGACGGGCATTATTGACGATGTAAAAAAGCGCGGTGTTGAGTGGCTTAATATTTTCGCTGTGGATAATGTACTTCAGAGGATTGCGGACCCTGTATTTGTGGGCGCTACGATAAGCTCAGGCTGCGTGAGCGGCGCAAAGGTCGTGAAAAAAGCCGAGCCGCAGGAGAAAATCGGCGTGCTCTGCCTTGAAGACGGGAAGCCGTCAATAGTCGAGTATTATGAGATGACAGAGGAAATAATCAATTCAAGGCAGCCAAACGGTGAGCTTTCATATAATTTCGGCGTTATACTCAATTATCTTTTCAGGGTTGATAAGCTTGAGGAGATTTTGAGCCGCCAGATGCCTGTGCATATAGTGGAGAAAAAAATTCCGTATATTGATGAAAACGGCACGCTCATTAAACCCGAGGAGCCTAACGGATATAAATTTGAGCTTTTGGTGCTTGACATGATTCATTTGCTTGACAACTGTTTGTCGTTTGAGGTGGTGCGCGACTATGAATTTGCGCCGATTAAGAATAAGACGGGCGTGGATTCTGTGGAGAGCGCGAGGGAATTATTAAAGAAAAACGGAGTAGAACTGTAGGCTTATGGTTAAAAATATAATTTTTGATATCGGAAATGTGCTTGTATCGTTCCGTTGGCGCGAGCTTATGAGAGATTTGGGGATTTCGGAGGAGGTACAGGAGGTTTTTAAAAAGACGGTATTTGAAAGCCCATGGTGGGGCGAGCTTGACCATGGCATAAAGGAGGAGTCAGAGGTGATTTCTCTTTTGAGGGAGGATAATAAGAGCTATTACGATGAGTTTGACCTTGTGTGGGAAAACAGGGGCAGGCTTGTAGAGCCGTACAGCTATGCCAAGCAGTGGATTGATGAGCTGAAAGCTAAAGGGTATAGGGTTTATCTGCTGTCAAATTATCCGCGCGATTTGTTTAAAATGCATGAGGAAAGCGGGTGTTTTCCGTTTGCTGACAGCGTTGACGGCAGAGTGGTATCGGGCTTTGTGAAAATGGTTAAGCCGAATGAGGATATTTACGAGTATCTTGTGGATAAGTTTGCGCTTAGAGCTGACGAATGTGTATTTATTGACGATAGAGAGGATAATGTGGAAACGGCAAGGCGGCTTGGCATGAGAGGGATTGTGTTCGAGAGCTATGAGCAGGCGTGTGGGGAGTTGGAGAAGCTGCTTTAACTTTTGACTGATGATTTTGAAAGAAGCTTTATTGTGTGTATTTATTTCCTACAATCATTGAGCTAAGCGCCGTATTTATAAGGCATTTGGCGAATGATGCAGGTATTTGATAAAATAACAAAAGCAATACAGGAGATTTAATAATGAGATTTGTAATTCAGCGTGTAAAGGAAGCAAGCGTGACTGTTGACAATGAAATTATTGGGAAAATCGGTCATGGGCTGCTTGTGTTTGTGGGCGTGTGTGATACTGATGACGCTAAGATTGCGGACAAGATGATTGACAAGCTGGTGAAATTGCGTATTTTTGATGACGCAGAAGGGAAAACGAATTTGTCAATATCAGATGTAGGCGGGGAGTTTCTTATTATTTCGCAGTTTACGCTGTATGCTGACTGTAGGAAGGGTAATCGTCCGTCGTTTACATCAGCGGGAAAGCCTGATTTGGCGAATGAGCTGTATGAGTACATCATTTCGCAAATAAAAGAAAAAGACTTTAAGGCAGAGCATGGCGAGTTTGGCGCGGATATGAAGGTATCGCTGCTGAATGACGGACCGTTTACGATATTGCTGGATTCTGATGAAATTGTGCGTTAAATAGATGAAAATAAATAGGCATTTGAGAAGCTTTATTCGACAACATAGAATTTAGGTAAAATATATAAAATAAGCGGCGTTTCGCGGAGCGCCAATGTACTGTATCTGTAATACAGTACATTGACACGATTTTTATATATTTTACCTAAATTCGAACGGTTTAGAACATGTTTCGCATTGTCTATTAAAATCAACTATGCCTGTCGCGGCGCTTGTCAAATTGGGAAAGACTTTAATACAATCCGTAATTCTGAAAAGCGTATATAAGAATGGGGCTGCGCAATAAGGATTAATTATTCCTTATTGCGACAGCCCCATATATTCTTCACAAGATATCACTTATTTTGTCCTGGAACTAATATACTCACAAATAATTCTCACAGTTTCTTCAATCCCCAGCTTGCTGCTGTTAATTGACAAATCATAATTTCTCGAATCCCCCCATTTGCCGGGGCAGAAGCTGTTGTGGTACTGCTTTCTGCGTCTGTCCTTGTCATACATGGCAGCCTGGGCTTCTATTTGTGACAGACCGTAAAGCTTCATAATCCGATTGACCTTGGCTTCCTTATCACCCAAAATAAAGAACGATATAAGCCCTTTATTTTCCTTTAATATGGTTTCTGAACAGCGCCCGACTACTATAAAGGACTCCCCTGCGTCAGCTTTTTTCTTTAGAAAATCAAATTGGAGCAAGGCAAGATTGTGTGCGGCAGAATTGTTCATGCCCTTGACCGTTCTTGAAAGAAGCTTGTTGCGCTTAGTTTCGTCTAATGCCCTGAGCTCGTGGTTTTCAAGGTTGGTCTTTTTGGCAATCTCGTCAAGCAGAGTGTGGTCGTACAGCGGGAGGCTGTATATTTCAGACAGCTTCTGCGCTATCTCATGACCTCCGCTGCCAAATTCACGACCTATTGATATGATAATTTGTCGTTCCATATTTTTCCTCATTTCTGCGCTGCTGTTTATATATACAAAACCGAATGCGGCTCACAGGCTTGCCGGCAGCGCGGGCGTAAGCCTGTAAAACAGATAAAATAAAAGTATTTAAGCGACTTTACATAAGCATAATCTAAAAATACCTTACATAAATAAGCAGCATAGACAGCAGCACTACGATTATCGTCGCGGGCGCCATAACCTTACAGTATTTGCCCCATTTTATGATGTAGCCTTCCTTTGCGGCAGTCGCGATTCCAACGACATTAGCAGACGCGCCTATAGGAGTAGCGCTTCCGCCGATATCAGTACCAATTGCGAGCGTCCATGCAAGTATGGACAAATCCACGCCCTGAGTGGCGGCAAGGCTCTTGATTACGGGTATCATAGTAGCGGCAAATGGAATATTGTCGATAAATGCGCTGGCAATAGCCGATATCCATATGATTATGGCAATCATAAGCATAACATTTCCGCCGCTTATAGTGCCTATAAATGAAGCGATTATATTCAAAATGCCTGTCTGCTCCAGACCGCCCACGACTACAAACAGCCCGATAAAGAAAAGCAAAGTCTTGTAATCTACGCGTTTAAGCAGCTTTGGCGCTTTTTTGCCCGAGGTAATCAGAGTGACCGCCGCGATAAAAGTGCCGATAAACGCGACCGTAAGCCCTGTCTGCGCATGGGTGACAAGCATTAATACGGCGCAGAGAAAAATAATCGTGCTTATCACAAAGCCGCGTCTGTCGGTGATGGCGTCCTTCGGGTTAGGGAACGCGCTTGTGTCAATTGCGTTTTCCGCGCTCTTTGCAAGTTCTTTTCTGAACACGAAATAAAAATAAATCAAAACGGCAATCAGCGAAATACCCGCAAGCACACCCGTATTTTGGATAAAATCACCAAACGAGTATCCAAGCGAAGTGCCGATTATGATGTTTGGCGGGTCTCCGCACATAGTCGCCGAGCCGCCGAGGTTCGCGCAGAATACTTCGGACAAAATCATGGGGACAGGATTAAATTTCAAAAGCTGTGACAGCTCGATAGTGACCGCCGCGAGAAAAAGTATTACGGTGATGCTGTCGATAAACATGGCAAGGAAAGAGGACAGTATCATAAAGGTGACAAAAATAGGAATAACCCTGTAATGCACGAGCTTTGCAATTTTCATGCACAGCCAGCGGAAAAAGCCGACCTCAGCCATTCCCTCCACCATAATCATCATGCCCGCGATAAAAATAATGGTCGCCCAGTTGATGCCGCTCGACGACTCGGCAGCCTCCGACGCCGCGTACCAGAACGGCAGCGTGAAAATACTTTTCACATTCAAGGTCTCGATTACCGCGTCCATGCTCTGCATACCCACGCCGAACACCAAAAGCAGGGTGAGCAGACCGCAGCCTAAAGTTACAATGTGCCTTTCCCATATTTCCGTAACGATAAGCACGAACATGGAAAGAAAAATCAGTACAGCTAATACTTGCGCTATCATAAGTGCAGCCTCCGTTTCCGATAAATTTTCCCCTTAGCGTACCATATGTACGCTATTATGCATTAATATTATGCGCTAAAATTCCCTTTAGTTAATAATTATACACCCGCAAAAAAACATTTCAAATCTGAAAAATAGACAAAATTTTTGGGCACAGACAACGAAAAAACATAAAAATTTTCAAAATGGTTGTTCATTCAAAATTATTATGATAGAAATGAAACATAAAATTTTAATTGCTATTTATTTTTTAATTTGTGTTGCGAAAAACAGCTTGACATATATAGATAATCTATATATAATATCCACAAAGATATATAGATTATCTATACATCATCAAAAGGAGGAAAACAATCATGGCAATAGACAAGTCGCTTATTTCAGGCAGCACCTCAATGCTTATTCTGCGTCTTTTGGAGGACAAGGATATGTACGGCTATGAGATGATCGAGACGCTTGAAAAAAAGTCAAACAACGTATTTACCCTAAAGGCGGGCACGCTCTACCCGCTGCTGCACTCACTTGAGGAAAAAAAGTACCTCACCGCTTATGAGAATGAGGCAGGCGGCAAAATACGCAAATATTACAGCCTCACAAAAGAAGGTAGGAAATATCTTAAAGCTAAAAAAGACGAGTGGCAGGAATACCGGAACGCAGTGTCCAATGTACTGTGTTTTTTGTATTAATTTAAAATGTGTATTTACTTATCGGCAGCGGGATTTTTTTGCATTTTTAACTGAAGAAAACATAGTAGGAGATAGAATGGAGGGCCAACGGACAGATGGAAGAATTTTTAAAGACAATCACAGAGCAGATAAGATGTGTAAAGGCGCGCGATGGCGTGGCGCAGGAGATACGCGACCATATCCTGGACCAGGCGGCGGCATATGAAAGGTCAGGAGACAACCATGACGAGGCACTCAAGAAAGCTGTGCGCGACATGGGGGACCCTGTGGAAATCGGTATTGCGCTTGATGCCGTCCATAAGCCGCGGCTTGACTGGAAAATGCTTGCAATCACATTGCTTTTAAACATTGTGGGTCTTGCCATAATGTACGGCGCGTATGGCGCGGAAAGGTTTCCAAGGCAGTGCGTGCATACCGCGCTTGGTTTTGCGATAACGATAGGGATATGCTTTGTAGATTATACTTTTATCGGGCGTTATAGCCATGTCATTTACATAGTGATGACTGCGGCAATGTTTGTATATGCGTTGGCGGGAGCGCGGGTAAACGGCATAGTGCCCGCATTGTCAAGCCTTGTGTATCTCTATGTCCCGATTTATGCGGGAGTTTTGTACAGGCTCAGAGGGCGGGGCTGGGGCGGCATGGCAAAAGGCGCGCTGCTTGCGCTCATTACGGCGTACATAACGACAGAATTTTCCGACAGAATATTTATAGGAGCCAATATTTTTGTAATCTGCATAGTTTTGTTTGCCGCAGCCGCCTTTAAAGGCTGGTTTAAGGTAAGCAGGAAAGCGGCGGTTTGTGCGGCAATAGCGGCAATTATAGCGCTTGTGGCGTTTTTTACATTTATGACATTTTATAGCGTAAGCTATGGCAGCAGCTATCAGGCAATGAGAATAAAAGCAGTCATAAACCCTGCAAAATACGCAAACGCGCAGGGCTATCTGCCAACGCAGATAAGGGAAACGCTGCAAGGGGCAAACATGATAGGCGCATATGAAAACCAAGTGCCCAATGAGCTTTTTGTGTCAGCGGATTTGATGTTGACTTATATTATCCGGGCTTACGGGCTGCTTGCGGCGGCGCTGCTTATACTTGCGCTTGCGGCGTTTATCATACGCGCCGTAAACATCACGAGAGCGCAGAAAAATCAGCTTGGATTTATCGTATCGCTTGGCTGTATGCTTATAATTGCCGCCAACTGCTTTCAGGGAGTGCTGGAAAACTTTGGATATTTTCCGCTTACATCAGTGATAATGCCATTTGTCACTTACGGCGGGAGCGCGGCGGTTATGTATTCGATTGTAATAGGTCTGCTTTTGAGCGTTCACCGTTATGAGAGAGTGCTGCCTGAGACGGACAGCAGCGACAGTACGCGCAAAAGATGGAGTATTAATATAAGCCGCAGTGACAATGACAGAGTTATAAATATTAGGCTTTAAATGTTATCTTAACCATGAGTTTTCACATCCCGCCGTTTCAAATACAAAATGCTGAGCGCGTTAATCACAATAATAAACAGCGTCGTCCAATCGGCAAACTGCCACAGGTCAATTACCCTCTGTGGATTATTCGCGCGCAACCCCACGCTTAAAAGCGAATAGGGCAGAAGATAATAGAGCCCCTTGCTCGCGATGACCATCCCGGCCACTCCGCCGGCAAGCCCGATAGCGATAGGTACTGCAAAGCTCCTTATCACAAGTGACAGGAAAAGCTGCATAGAGCATACGACGATACTACCAAATATGCCGCATATAGTCCATTCGCAAAGTTCTTTAGGCAGCGGCAGGGAGAGCCCGCATATAAAGCCGCAGAGAACATAAAGGCAAATCATAAACACAATAGTGGCCGTTGTCATAGCCACACATATGCAGAGCTTGCCAAGCACAAGCCTAAAAGGTGACACAAGTGTCATAACAGTGTTCCAGTTAGTGCCGCTATGCTCCAGCCGCCACAGATAGCTTGCATAAACGCCGATAAGCGGAGGCAGGAAAAAGAAGGCAAAAAACAGTGTATGCTGACTCCATAACGAATACCATGCTTTTTTCAAAACCACCAGATTATTCATATAATTTATCGAGCCTATAACTGCCGAGATTGACGGTAGTATAAGAAAGGCAAGCCATATAGGCGTGCGCTTTATCTTTATAAACTCCACAGGCATACGGGGTATCTTAATTCTGCTTAATCTGCGCTTGCGCCCGAAAATCCCAAAGCGCGCGATGCCGCTGAAATTTAAGCCTTCCGTTTCCATTTTGTTAAAAAGCGCCCATCCGACTGCCAGCAGCAGGACAATCCAGACAGCGGTAATGATTTCCGCGCCGTTATGCTGGAAATAGTATCTGTATTTTATGACACGCGTGTCAGGGCCCCAGTCCATCCAAACAAAAGACGAAGCGCCGTAAAGCCCCCATGGAATGAGGCGGTTTACGATAAGCGAGGGCGGCAGGTACATCAAAAACAGTCCGCACATGCTCCCGAGCAGTCCCGCGCAGAGCGTGACAGCCTGATTTGTAAACGCAAACGCCAAAATGAGATGCAGCAGATAAATCAGAAAGCTTACGGCGATGGTTATCGCGAAATACCGCGCGTACGCCCACGAGTCAAGGCTGTCCGTATATCCGAAATGCTTTCCGAAAAAAATCAGGAAGCCAAACTGGCTTACGGCAAAAATCAGCACGCACATAAAGCCGTATAAAAGCTTTGCGAAATAAATGCTGTTCCTGCTTTGAAAGGTCTCAAGCATTTTCCAGGTATTTCCTTTATGCTCCATATCTGTGAGACGGCTTGCAAGTACAGCTATAAATGTGGGTGTCAGAATGGCGTTTAAAAGAGGCATCATGTAAATCTGTCTAATCCAGCCTTGCGCTAAGTCTTCTGCTTCAAGACTGTCGGAAAATGCCCACATTGCCCATAGAAACTGCATAAGTATCAGTCCCGCTACTACGAGACATATGCCGCGCCGCTTTGTTTTGCGAAGCTCCAAAAATAGTCCTCTCATAAGCTTTCCGCACCTCCTGTCAGCTTTAAGAATACATCTTCCAGCCCGTCGCCTTTTGCCTCGAGCTCCTGCATGGTGCCTTGGAAGATAAGTTCGCCGCGATTTATGATGCCGACCATGTCTGCCATTTGCTCTATTTCGTTGAGCAGGTGGCTTGATACGATTACGGTCATTTGTCTTGTCAGCGGGAGGTTTTTGATAAATTCGCGTATTTCCTGTATGCCTGCGGGGTCAAGTCCGTTTGTCGGTTCGTCGAGTATCAGTACGCGCGGGTTGCCTAAGAGGGCCATGGCTATGCCTAGGCGTTGTTTCATGCCGAGGGAGTATTGCTTTACTTTTTTGTTTCTTTGCTCTGAAAGGCGGACGGTGTCGAGTACACGCTCGATTTCCGGGGCGGGCGTATTTTTTAGTTTGGCGATGATTTGCATGTTTTCCAGTCCTGTCAGATGTCCGTAGAAGCTTGGGCTTTCGATTAGGCTGCCTGTGTTTTTTAGTATGGAGAGGCGGTTTTTGTCTGTCATTTGTTCTCCGAAAAATGAGATGGTTCCTTCGGTTGGTTTTAGTAGTCCGAGTAAGAGCTTTAGGGTGGTGGTTTTGCCAGCGCCGTTGGGGCCGAGGAAGCCGTAGACGCAGCCTTCGGGGACTTTTAGGGCGATGTTTTTTACGCGGATGTGGTTGTCTGTGCCTTTGGTTAGATTTTTTGTTTCGATGATGTAGGTCATTTTGTGTCTCCTTTCCGGGGGGATAGTGGGTTGGTGTTTGTGAGGGGATTTGCAGCCGTTCGAATTTGGGTGAAATATACAAAAACGCAGTGCGGTGCCTTCGCAAGGCACTGCTTATTTTGTATATTTCACCCAAATTCTATGTTGTCTAATATAGCTTAGAATGACATATGGCAATTGCGAAAGTTTTCTAAGCCGTCCGAATTTAGTCAAAATATATAAAATCGCGACTTGGTGCGCGATGCGAATCGTCGCTGATTTTATATATTTTGACTAAATTCTAGGTTATTGAATAGCACCCCACAAACATTTGTAAACAACAGTTTTAATATAACAGGATTACCTTAAATAAAAATGACGAGAACCTTACATTTACCTTAAAAAATCGGCTTAAATTACCACAATGCATAAAAAATAAGATATACTAAGATATAGATGAAATTTTTCAATTATTTGATGGAATAGTAGCTGTTGGAATAAAAGTAGGTGTTTGCGAAATTCTATTCGGGCGGTTGAAAACACATTTAGCAATTGCATAGGAATAAAAGGAATGTGAGGAAAGATGAACTTTTATGAAAGTAAAATTTTGCTTGTCGATGATGAGCCTGCTCTTTTGCGGATGGTGGGAGAGCTGCTGAAAAAGGAGGGGTATGTTCATGTGGACTTGGCTTCGGACTGTCGGACGGCGAAAGAGCTGTTTTGTGCGGTTGAATATCATATGGTGCTTCTTGATGTAATGCTTCCTGATGGCGACGGATTTATGCTTTTTGACGAGATAAGGCGTGTCGCGGAGGTTCCGGTTATATTTTTATCGGCGAGAGATGAGGATACGGCGCGTCTTAAAGGTTTGGGGCTTGGCGCGGACGATTATATAACGAAGCCGTTTTTGCCGCAGGAGCTTTTGCTTAGGATTAGGGCGGTGTTGAGGCGCACTTATCATATGGAGGATGTGGCAAAGAATGATGTTGTGGGTGATGCCGTAATCAATTGGAGCGCAGGCACGATACAGACACCTGACAGCGAATATCTTCTTACCGCTAAAGAATATGCCTTGCTCAAAAAATTGTGTGAGAACAGGGGGAGGATTTTGTCGATAAATACGCTGTGCGATACGCTTTGGCCCGATGGCAGCTATGGTTATGAAAATTCGCTGATGGTGCATATCAGGCGTCTGCGTGAAAAGCTTGAAAAAAATCCGTCTAAGCCTGAGCACCTTTTGACTGCAAGAGGGTTGGGGTATAAGCTGGTTTAATAGATTGTATATAGGGGAGGCTGTCCGAAAATTTAAAATCAAAACTTGAAAATGAAGGACAAGGCTAACGATATGGGATGATGTGAAAGCAAAGTGGATTCGGTGGGTGATTGCGATGCCCATTTGAGACAAAAGGTGAAGACTTCTGACGGAGATAAAGTAGTTTTCGGATGTTTGAGGGGAATTGTTAAACGCTTTCCGTCAAGGCCAGAATTGTGTGTTATACGGAAATTTTATATTTTGGAATTGGTTCGTCGTATAGTGATTGGTTAAGGAGCGTTTCTTGTGCGTAGAATAGAAAATTTTATAAAATATGTCATATTGATGCTGTTTATGTTTATCATATTATTAGTGGCGGATTTCTTTATAATAATGATAATATCATACAAAACAGGCAGCATGAGCATTGTACCGTCAATGCCGCGGGAAAAAATCATACCGCTTGCCGAAAGCCGCGCGTCAGGTGATGAGCTTGAAGCGTTGAAGGGCAGGTGGATTTTTGCCATGGCGATAGATAAAAACGGCGATGTGGTGTGGGAGCACAATCTGCCCGAGGAGCTTCCACGCCATTACACGATAGCGCAGGTTGCGTCTTTTACACGCTGGTATCTTCAGGACTATCCGGTGTACACATATACCGCAGACGACGGCGGGATAGTCGTAGTCGGTTATGAAAAAGACACTATATGGAAAAAGGAAATCATTTACGATATGAGTACATTTGAGGCGTATGTCTATCTGTTTCCGCTCATATTTATTTCAAACATTTTCGTGCTGCTGGTTGTGCCGTCGATAATCATACGGCGTGACGCAAGGCGGCGTGAGCGCGAGCGGACGACATGGATAGCGGGCGTATCGCACGATATACGCACGCCTTTGTCGCTTGTGCTGGGGTATGCCGACGCGATAAAGCAGGAAAGCGGCGATGCCAAAATTGCGCAGAAAGCGCAGGTAATAGAAAATCAGGCACTCCGCCTTAAAATGCTTGTGACAAACCTAAACACCCAGAACAAGCTCACCTACGGCATGGGAAACTGGAAAAAAGAGCGCTGTCTGCTTGCGGCGCTGATACGCGAGACAGTATGCGGCATAGCAAACTGCACGACTGACGAGGGCTTTGAATTTGTCACAGACATACCCGATAGCCTTGAAAAGCTTTGCATTTACTGCGACACAGAGCTTACAAAAAGACTTATCGAAAACCTTGTAAACAACGCGGTGCGCCACAACCCACAGGGCTGCACAGTCACAGTAAGCCTTGCCACTAAAAGACTTTTGGCGCTGCGCTATTATGAAATGACAGTGTCAGACAACGGCGTCGGCATAGAATGGGAAAAGCTAAAAAACCTCCGCGCCCACGCCCGACCACAAAAGCTTTCTGAGCATGGACTTGGAATAAGGCTTGTAAAGCAGATAGCGTCATTACACCATTGGGGAGTGCGCATGGGAAATAATGAGGGCAGCGGGTTCTACTGCAGGATTTTTATTATTGCCTATTTCCGTCGGGTATTTGGCATATTTTCTCTATGACGGCTTCTTTGGAAACCCCGTAATTTTCTGTGATAAGGAAATCAATCGGAAACTAAAGAACTTTTAAACTAAAGACACTTTAAAGATAAATTGATTTGTTTCGTTAAAACGTACTACACCATTCCTGCTCGCGTTTGGCAAGAGTTTGGGCAAAAATAGCGTCTGAAATGTAAAAAATTGTACAAAGCTGCTTTTTTGGCATATTATTTATATAGAAATAAATATCGGCACACTGATTCTGCATTAGCGGAGAACAGTTTAAATGCCTGATAACGCGAATGGAGGAGAATTTTCATGAAAATAGCGGATATGCACTGTGACACAATTTCCGAGATATGGAAGTCAAGGCGGGCGGGGAAAGACGCGCAGCTTGTCCAAAATGAGTTTCATGTAGATATGCAAAAGCTGAAAAAATCAGGATATCTTCTGCAGAATTTCGCAATGTTTACGAACCTAAAAGAGTGCGAAGACGCGTTTGAACACACGCTGTCGCTCATAGATGTTTTTTATGGAGAGATAGAAAAAAATAAAAATGACATAAGTGTCATAAAACGCTATGGTGAAATTGCCGAAAACGAAAAGCAGGGAAAAATATCCGCCCTGCTTACAATAGAGGAAGGCGGCTGCTGCAAGGGCAGCATTGACAAGCTTGAACAGCTGTATCAGCTTGGTGCGAGAATGATGACGCTCACATGGAATTACCCAAATGAGCTTGGTTTCCCAAATTTATATGATTCGGCAGAGTACGGCATATCAGACACATTCACATTTGACGGCTCAAAAGGACTTGCGCCCAAGGGCTTTGAATTTATAGAGCGAATGGAGCAGCTTGGCATAATAATAGACGTGTCGCACTTATCCGACGCGGGCTTTTGGGATATATTTAACAATACCAAAAAACCATTTGTGGCAAGCCATTCAAACGCAAGAGCGCTCTGCCGCCATCCAAGAAATCTCACAGATGATATGATACGCGCCATAGCCGAGCGCGGCGGAGTGATAGGCTTAAACTATTACGGCAAATTCCTTGACGACAAAAGCCCGCATTTTTCAAGCGCGGAAAAAATTGCCCGCCACGCCCGCCACATCATAAACACAGGAGGACGAGAGTGCCTCGGCTTGGGATCTGACTTTGACGGGATAGACGGCGATATGGAAATAAAAGACGCCTCGCAGATATATAAGCTTGTGCAGGCGTTTGAGGGAAATCATTTTACTAGTGAAGAAATAGAAAATATTTTATATAAAAATGTGTTAAAGGTTTATAAGGAATTGTTGTAATTTCTTTTAATGCAGCGGCTTTTGGAGGGCAAGCTGTTTTTCCAGCCGTTCCTTAATTAAGGCGATAAAGCTGTCAGGCGATACCACCTTCACCACAGGACCAAACGACAAAATCTCAATCAGCAGCTCCGTCTGCATTGACGAGTTGTAGTAGATGCAACATTCCCAAGTGCCGTCTTCAAGGCGCTTAGTGTCCTTGTCATAATTGGCAAAATGCAGCATCGCCCTTTCCAGAGCGTTGCGCTTGTCCTCAATAATCAGGCGTACAGGCTCTGTATCATAGCTTTGGCGCATAAGCGCTCCAAGCGATGTATTGGCAGCCTTTTCTGTAATTTCCGTGTCCTCATGCAAATCTGAAACAGCGGCATTTGTCATGCCGTCAAGGCGGTAATGGTCAATAATATATTTTTTCCCAAATGGCCAGCGAAGTCCAATCAGCCTGAAACGGTCGTTTTTTGGCGAATACTCAAGCTTTAACGCAAGACATCTCTTGCGCGTGTACTTTCCCTTAGACGAGGTATAATCAAAGTCTATCACTTTCCTTTCGCGCACCGCCGACATGACAGCCTTAAAATTTTCTCTGTACACGTCGCTTTCAAAATTGTCCCCGTTTTCAAATCTGTCATAATAATAAAACTGTTCCTCTTTCCATAAAGGCTCAATATCTGCAAGCGCCTTTTTTGCCTCCGCGAGCGCCCAATCATCAAGGAAAAGACTGACACGCCTGTCAGAAAGTATTGATTTGATCCACCGTTTTTGCAGCAGCGTCAGCGGCATTTGGGCATAATCGACACACGGATAAAATCTGCCGCTGTCCCCCCGCTCCAGCAGCCGCCAATCGCCAAAGCACAGTTTATCGGGAATAGTAAGCGCGCTTTCCCCAAAGCCAAGCTCATCAGTGAGCCTTACAATTTCTTCCCTTGAAATGCCGCCGCCCTTTGCGCGTTCAAGCGCAGCCGCCACAACCCTGTAATAACACCCATAAATTTCCGAAAAATAATCCATCAGTTATCCTTCACAAATCCCATACATTTTCGCCATCAGCTCAATATCGCGGTAAAATTTTTTACGAAGATATTCGCTGCTGCTCTCAAACGAGATGATCCGCCCCATAAACGTCTTTATCCAAGGCATCATCTCATTGCCGTCAAACACGGTAATCTCATATGTGTATGTATTGTCCGCGACGCGCGTAATCCTGCCGTCGCGCCCTTCGGTTTCAAGCCGCTTTAAGACAAACAGTTCATACGGCTCATTAATGCGGAGCGTGAGCTTAATAGTGTCCTCGCGCTCCCTTCCGCTGAATGAAAGCCCAAAGCACTTGGAAATATTCCTGCGCAGGACAGCATTATATTTATCATAGTCAAAGGTTTCTGACATCAGTGTCACTTCTTTGATATGGTCGAGCCTGATAGTGGAAAGACGCTTTGCGTTTGGATAATACACGCATAAAAAACGCCGCCCCGTGCGCGTGCTCACAAAAATTTTAAGCGGGAAAATCTCGACATTTTGGGGCGTATGGCTTACAGCGCCTTTATTGCTCTGCGTTTTCAGCCTGACAATATTATGCCCGTTTATGGCGGTAAGCAGCAGGAGTAAAATCTCGTCTTCAAGCGCATGCGCAAAATACCCGTGCTTCATCAAAAACCAGTCATTGGAAAATCCGCGGCTTTTCATAATGCTGTACCCGATAAAGCCAAGCGGCGCATCAAGCTGGAAAAAACTGACAGCCGTGTCAAGCTGCCGCGCTGTCCCGCCAGTAAGTTTTTTATCAGGCAGGAGAAAATAGTACATTCGCCGCCCCGCCTTTTCAGAGCCAAAAATGCCCTCGCTGACGTATTCATTTGCTTTTTTGCGCACAAGCTGTATCTCGATTTCCGCTTCGTATCTTTTGGCAATTTCATCGGCAAGCTCGTCTGCCGTCATCTGTCCGCCGCCGCTCAGAATATCAATCAGGTAAAAGTGAAGCATAATATCATTGTCCGTAAAGCTTTTCGCCTCAAACACACGGTAAAGCGGATTATACGGGAGCATATTGGTATTTATGGAAAGATAGACATTTTTGACCGCGCCGTTGTAGTCGCTTTTCACATATGGCGCAAGCCAGCTTTCAAGCCGTCTGCGCTCATTGTCGTAGGTGCGGGCGCTTTTGCGGTCAAAGTCCTCGCGCGACTTAAAGCCGTAAATGTAAAAATCCCGCACATACTCGCGGCTTTTGGCTATGGATTTAACAAGCTCGCTAAATTCGGACACGATTTCACCTCCCGATATACCAATCATCTTTTACGGCATTAATTCCGAATCGCCGTAACCTTTTAGCCGTTTATGAAGTTTTGTGTTTAGAAAAATTTTTCATATATATTAATATCACTATTTAATATTACTATAGTAAAACAAGCGTTTCAACAAAAAATTTCTTAGCTGCAAGGCAGGGCTGCCTACATTCTGATAAAATTAAAGAATCCCGTCGAAGCTATGAATATTCGACGGGATTTTGCTGTTGTATATTTCTGTTTTTCTTATAATCCTGTATGAAGGATATAAATTCCATGCTTTTTTGTATGCTCTTTTGCAATTCTTTTTCATCTACCTTATAATCGGGCTCAGGCATGCACAATTCCAACGGTTCAAAATTATAAATCACATCATTTAAAGCTGTTTTTCCCATAATGCGCCTCCTAATCTTATCTATAAAACAATCCTGCTTCACTGCATTTTGCCAAAAAAGACAAAGATGCCAAATACATTTCTGCTGCTGGAGAATCTGTATTTAAGCCTTCAATACATTCTTTAAATAACAAGAATGCGGATTTGTAATCATATCCTTCATCACGTTTTAAATAATGTACTGTGCCTTGGTTTGATACTACTACAATTACCTCAATCATCGGGTGGCATATAAAAAAATGAATATCCTGCAATGAAAATGTTTGTGTTGACGGGTGATTGTGCAGCACTACCACCGCGACGGATTCTTTTGATACAATAATATGATTGGATAGCGTATCTGCAAGTATGTCTACTTCGTGCTCTGTTCCCAATGACACGCCGAAACATTCAAGGGGGTTTTCAGCTCCCAAATCGCAGGTAATGGCAACTTCGTTGCTGTTATTTTTTTCCTTTGAAAGAAGAAGTACGTCTTTTGCCAATTCCTGCATAATTTTGTTGCGGCTTTCTGAGAAACCGTCATACTTAATAAAAGGAACTTTGTCTATGGCAATATCCGTGATATATACTTTTCGGTCTCGCTTTTTGGCTTGCTCTAATTCATATATGCTTTCTGTCATATTATCTCCGATTAGCGGCTGTTAATCACTTTTTGCTTGTTTATCTTATCTGGTATTATTATAAGAAATTTTAAACATTCTGTCAATTTAATGTGAAGATATTCTTGGTTCGCAACTTTTTTTAAATGATTTCCCTTCCATTTCCTGTTAATATAAACCCAAGTCAAGCGAAAGCACAACCCCTTCCGCATTGACAGTCCTATAAATTACATAACCCTTCAGGAGGTAGCTCAACTGGGAGAGCACTGAAAAAAAATAAGTCATGACCGTGGCTTTAACAGCAAAATACACCCAAACTGTATGGCAGCTGTTGGCGGTTCGAGTCCGCTCCTCCTGACTAAGGCGGCGAGGCAGTGAAATGGTCGTTTCACAGACAGCAGATATTTATGGGGAATCCATTGCAGGTTAGAAGCCTGCCGCCGCCTGCATAAGCATTTCGCTTTATTTTGGGACCTATGCAGCAAATTAAGGTTAATTTATCGCCAGAAGCGTAAAGATGCGGTTCAACTCCGCAAGAGGTCCTGTTTTTGCAAATGCCCATAAAACCATAATAGACAGTCGCGAACACATTTCACAATTACCTAAAAACCATAATGAAGAAAGGAATGATACCATGAATTTTATAAACATCTTTAAAAAAGAGGCAACACATACATACACAGAAAACGGCGCACAGGCGCTGAACACCACGGGCGATGCCTGTCTTGATTTGTTCAGCACGGCAGGCGCTTTGCGCAGCGCTGACGAAATCAGGATAAACACGCTATTTGCCGAGGCATACGCCGAAAATCCGCTTTTTGCCACAAAAATCGCATTTTACGCAAGGGACATCAGAGAGGGCTTAGGCGAAAGGCGCGTTTTCCGCACGCTTTTGAGATATATGGCGGACAATCACCCAGAGGCGCTTTGCCAAAACCTTGACCTCGTAGGCGTATATGGCAGATATGACGACCTTTATGCGCTGATAGGTACGCGGCTTGAAGACGAGATGTGGTCTGCCATGAAAAAGCAGTTTGAGGAGGACTTGGAAAATCTCGAAAAGGACAACGCCGTCTCACTTCTTGCAAAATGGATAAAGACCGCCGACGCAAGCGCAAGCAGCACACGCAGGCTTGGCATTTTAACCGCGCAAAAGCTTGGCTATAGCGTCTATGACTTCAAAAGAATCGTGCGCAGAATGAGAAAACAGATAAACGTAGTTGAATGTCTGATGTCGGCGGGACGCTGGGACGAAATAAAGTATTCGGAAGTTCCAAGCCGCGCGATGATGATTTACAGAAAAGCATTTGCGCGTCACGACTTGCAGCGCTTCAATGCGTTTATAAACAGGGCGGCAGCAGGCGAGGAAAAGATTAATTCCGCTGCGCTCTATCCATATGATATTGTACATAAAATACGCATGGGCGAAAGCTCAGACGTGCTTGAGGCGCAGTGGCGTCAGCTTCCAAATTACATTGGGCAGGACATAAATGCCATAGTAATGGCTGACGTATCGGGCTCAATGACCGCATGCGGCGGCATACCGTTGTCAACCTCCGTAGGGCTTGCCATATATTTTGCGGAAAGAAACACAGGTGCGTACCACAACCTGTTTATGACCTTCAGCGCAGATCCGCAGATAGTAGAGCTAAAAGGCGAGACGTTGCAGCAGAAGATATCGCAGGTGCAGAAGTCCGAGTGGGGAATGAGCACAAACCTTCGGGCGGCATTTGACAAGATTTTGCAGATAGCCTGCAAAAGCCATGCCTCGCAGGACGAAATGCCAAAATCAATAATAGTCATCTCGGATATGGAAATAGACAGCTGCGACGCCCACAAAGGCGAGTGGACATTTTACGACAAGATGGCAAAAAGATACCGCGCTTACGGCTACGAAATCCCGAACATAGTATTTTGGAACGTAAACAGCCGCCACAACATATTCCACGCCGACAAAAACCGCCGCGGCGTACAGCTCTGCAGCGGCCAGTCAGCCACGGTATTTAAGCAGCTCATATCCTGCGTAGGCAGCACCCCTACGGAAATGATGTGGCAGGTAATCAATTCAGAGCGGTATGAGTGCATCAAAGTAGGATAGTGTGGGCACATAAATAAAACCCGCCGACAGCGCATATGCACTGTCGGCGGATTTTTGTTTACTCATTTAGATAATTAAAAACTCCTGTCTTTCTAAGCGGCTTTATCAAAAGCGCCGATATAACCGCGCCGCACGCGGTAGAAATAAGAAACGGCACAATATAAGCATAAAAAGCTATATCCCCCGCACTCTGCCCCATAAGGAAAATCGCCACAGGGTAAGCGCACAGCCCGCCAAGCACAGCCGTGCCGAATACCTCGCCCAAAAGCGTGAGCGCGATATTCTTAGTCCTCCAGAAAACAATCCCGCACAGCAAAGCGCCAAACATACTGCCTGGGAACGCCATAAGGCTTCCAAGCCCGAAAAGATTGCGCAACAGGCTTGCAATAAACGCCACAGCCACGCCGTACCAAGGACCGAGCGCCACGGCGCACAGAATGTTAATCATATGCTGCACAGGCGCGCACTTGCTCCCAAATACAGGAAACGAAATCAGGCTCCCCGCCACGGCGACAGCGCACAAAATTCCAGAAACACATAGTTTTTTAGTATTCACTTTTTTCATTTTTCTCTCTCCTTTTGAAATAAATTGAGAACGGCGATAACAGCGGCGTCCTCTTGAATAAAGGTCGGTCGAAGCTCAATTGCTTCCTCTCACGCCGAAACACGGCTTCCCATCGCTGCTGTCTACAAGACACAGGGCGCTCCCCCTCTGCCCGCCCGAAACATCGGGATTGCCATTCTCACTTCCTTTCCAAAAAGAGTTTATGAATAATCTTTTGCTAAATCATAGCACGGATTGCGGAAAAAGTCCACAGGTTTTTGCCATAATAGGGGTATGTCATTTATTCCATTTGTAGGGATAAGTTGCGCGAAAGTTTTCAAGCGTTTTTTGAAATTAAGATGTGATTTGCCTTAAAGATGTGCTATACTGTAAAAAACAAAGCAGCTTTCATGGAAAAGAGGTATGGTATGACGGAAAAAGTAAAGCTTCCTATGGGGATTGAGAATTTTAGGGAGATACGCAAGGGAGAATTTTATTACGTCGATAAAACAGGACTTATTAGGAGTTTGTTAGAAAATCTGGGAAAAGTAAATCTATTCACACGCCCGCGGCGATTTGGCAAGACACTGACTATGAGTATGCTGAGATATTTTTTTGAAATAGGCAGCGACGGCGCAATCTTTGACGGGCTTGAAATTTCAAAGGAAAAAGAGCTATGTGAAAAATACATGGGGAAATTCCCTGTAATATCCATCACACTAAAAAGCGCAACAGGAGAAAACTTCATAGAAGCAAAAACCATGCTTCGAAGAATTATCTGCAAAGAAGCCTTACGCTTCCAGTTTTTGCTGCAGAGCGACAAACTGTCAGAAGCAGACCGCAATCAGTACAAGGCGATTATTGACATGGATAAAACAGGCGCGTTTACAATGTCCGACGAACTTTTAAAGGACAGTTTGCAGACATTATCACAGCTTTTGCAGAAGCATTATAATCAGAACGTCATCATGCTTATTGACGAATATGACGTACCGCTTGATAAAGCATATCGGTCAGGATATTATGAATCAATGGTAGAACTGATTAGAGTTCTTTTTGGCAATGCATTCAAAACAAATGACAGCCTGCAGTTTGCAATCCTTACAGGGTGTCTTAGAATATCAAAGGAAAGCATCTTTACAGGGCTGAATAATTTTAATGTATATACAATAAAGGACAAACAGTACAATGAAGCCTTTGGCTTTTCTGATATGGAAGTGCGGAAACTTCTTGAATATTATGGATTTATGGAAAAATACGACGCCATAAAAGAATGGTACGACGGATACCGTTTTGGAGAGCTGGAGGTTTACTGCCCATGGGATGTGATAAGCTACTGCCACGCCCTGAAAATGCAGCCATCCACAGAACCGCAAAATTACTGGGTAAACACAAGCAGCAACGACATCATCAGAAGTTTTCTAAGCAAGGCAAAAACATCCGACAGAAACGACGTTGAGCAGCTAATTAACGGCGGCAGCATCAAAAAGATAATACACCAGGAACTGACCTACAGAGACCTCGATTCCGACCCCGATAACCTATGGAGCATCCTCTTTACGACAGGTTATTTGACACAGCGCAGCGCACAGTCGGGCGACATGACAGAGCTTGTAATCCCTAATAAGGAGGTACAGTGGATTTATATCCGTCAAATCCGAGAATGGTTCAAAAGCGAAACTCGAAAAAATATAGAAAAGCTTGAAAGCTTCTGCAGAGCATTTGAGGAAAACGACATTGCCGCAATCGAGGAAGGCTTTAACGCCTATCTGAAAAAGACAATCAGCATACGTGACACAAGCGTCAGAAAAGAAATGAAGGAAAACTTTTACCACGGCATCCTGCTTGGACTCTTTGCAAACATGGATGGTTGGGATGTCCGGTCTAATGCTGAGTCCGGCTACGGTTACAGCGACATCAGCATAGAGATAGAGGGGCGGGAGATAGGCATCATCATAGAATTGAAATATGCAGAGCAGGCAGCGTTTGACACGGCATGTCAGGAGGCATTAAAGCAAATTAATGAACGCGACTACGAGGAAAGACTGATCGACGACGGCATAACAACAATCCATAAATATGGAATTGCATGCTACAAGAAGCGCTGTAGAGTGATTTCAGGATAAAACAGCATAAAAAATCCCCATCTAAAACATCAGATGGGGATTTTTAACATATTACATATTAACTAAAATACCTTTTTAACAGCCCTTCAAACGCTTTCCCATGTCTAGCCTCGTCCCTAGCCATCTCATGCACAGTATCGTGAATAGCGTCAAGATTCAAAGCCTTAGCGCGTTTAGCAAGGTCAGTCTTTCCGGCGGTAGCGCCGTTCTCAGCCTCTACGCGCATCTCAAGGTTCTTCTTTGTGGAATCAGTAACAACCTCGCCCAGCAGCTCCGCAAACTTAGCCGCATGCTCAGCCTCCTCATACGCTGCCTTTTCCCAGTAAAGCCCAATCTCAGGATAACCCTCCCTGTGAGCCACTCTCGCCATAGCAAGATACATGCCGACCTCAGAACACTCGCCGTTGAAATTAGCCCTCAAATCATTGATGATATCCTCGGGTGCGCCCTTAGCCACGCCTACCACATGCTCGGCAGCCCAAGTAAGCCCCTCGCCCTGCGCTACAAACTTTTCAGCAGGCACTCCACACTGAGGACACTTCTCAGGCGGCGTATCGCCCTCGTGAACATAACCGCATACGCTGCATACATATTTCATTGTAAATTCCTCCTTTTAAATAAAATCCTAAATTCCACCGCAAGCTATGTAAAATATCACAAAAATTCTCCCACGGCGGTGATTAATACTATTATATTTAGACAATTTCCGCTTGTCAACTAAAAAGAAAGAATTTTCTGTAAAATCCCATTTGAAATAATTCCCGTGGCTTGTATGGCTCGCGGCGCTGTGTTATAATTTTAAGCGTATCAGACAGATAATATAAAGGGCAGTATCAGGAGGAAGGCGTATGGAATTTAAAGTTGGCGTAGGAAAATCAGACTTTGCAGAGCTTAGAAAGGCACATAATTATTATGTTGACAAGACAAGCATCATATATGAGCTTGTAAACAATACAGACAATGCAGTCACACTTTTCACCAGACCGCGCAGATTCGGCAAGACGCTTATGATGAGCATGATGGAAAATTTTTTCAATATCATGAAGGACAGCAGGGAAATTTTCGATGGTCTTGAAATATCAAAGCATCAGGAACTCTGTGAAGAATGGCAGAATAAATATCCTGTGTTGTTTGTTTCATTCAAAGATGTCGCGGCAGAAGAATTTGACGGCGCATATCAAATGCTGAAAACCATAATCGCGGACATATGCAAAAAAATTTCTTATATAACCGATTCGGAAGCAGTAAATAATGCAGATAAGCAGACCTTTGAAAGATTAATAACACAGAATGGGACAGAAAGCGATGTTCAAAATTCCCTCAAAACAATAATGCGCATGATGAATGCCGCCCACAAAAAGCAGACCATACTTTTGATAGACGAGTATGATGTCCCTCTGGCATACGCAAGCGAAAAAAACACAGCGGATAACAAGTATTATTCCAAGATGCTGAACGTAATCCGAGGCATTATGAGCACAGCGCTAAAAGACAACGAATTTCTGAAATTCGCCGTAATTACAGGCTGCCTTAGAATTGCCAAGGAAAGCATATTTACGGGAACAAATAATTTCGTGTCCTATTCAGTGCTTGACGAGGACTTTTCCGATTATTTCGGCTTTACGGAAAGCGAGATAGAGGCAATCCTAGCTGCCGCCGACAGGCAGGAAAAAGCGGCAACTATCAGGGAGTGGTACAACGGATATATATTCGGCAGCAGCCATGTCTACTGCCCTTGGGATGTGGTAAACTACCTTTCCGCGCTCAAAAGGCGAAAAGACGCAGCTCCGAAATGCTATTGGAAAAATACAAGCCATAACGGAATACTTTTAAGCTTTGTCAAGCGCACGGATTTTGATGTGACAGGCAAGTTTGAAACACTTTTAAACGGCGGAACGGTAATTCAGACTATTTCGGATGCGCCCACATATGATACATTACATTCTTCAGAAGACAACCTTTGGAGTGTTCTTTTAATGACAGGCTATATCACAAAAGCGGATGCGGACGAGGAAGGTGAAACAGTTTCACTCAAAATACCAAATAAGGAAATAGCTGCCATATTTAAGGAAACAGTAATTTCTTATTTCAGTGACACTGCAGATACGGAAACAGTAATGTCCCTTATAAACGCGTTTTGGGAAAGCGACGAGGCAGAAGCGGGCAGGCTGCTGTCAGATTGCCTGTGGAATACGATAAGCTACAATGATTACCATGAGGACTATTATCATGCTTTTCTTACAGGGATTTTTGTCGGCAGGGGCTACAGCGTAGAGTCAAACAAAGAGAGCGGGCTTGGCGGACCGGACATATTATTGAAAGATAAAAAGAACCGCCGCGCCCTCATCATAGAATCCAAAAAATCCCCCAAAGAATCCGACATGGATAAACTCTGCCTCGAAGCCCTCAAACAAATCACCACTCAAAAATACGCCGAGGGATTGTACGGCTACGAGCAGATTTTCTGCTACGGAATAGCATTTTTCCAAAAGCAGGCAAAAGTAAAAGGCAAAAAAATATTTCCATAAAATTAATTCCATAAAAAATAAATTAATTCGCACCAAATCCACTATATTAAAAAAATTCCTATGATATAATAAACTAAACCCCGCTCATTTTTTACACTTAAATAAGCAGTTAAGCATAAGTAGCCCATTATCCGACGCTTTGCACATGCTTAAATAATAAAAGAAGGCGAACACCCAAAATGAAACTAAAAACCAAAATGATGGTCCTGTTTCTAGCCATAATCCTAGTCCCCCTATGCTTCGGCGCGGCGGCATTTCTGGGCTTTGGCTACCACGAAAACATAAACCTTTTCCACGAACTCACCAAAGAGGACATAATGATAGAAGCGCTCATAAACAAACGCTTTATGAGCTACTTCACCCTTTCCATGGTAATCATACTGATACTGACAAGCGCCCTCATCACAGCTTGGATAAACAGCGACATATACAAGCCGATAAAAGGCTTAAACCGCGCAATGGAGCATATCGCGGAGGGCGACTTTGACTACAGGATTTCCAACACAGCCACAGGCGAGGTAGGACAGCTCTACAGCAACTACGAGCAGATGCGCCTCAAACTAAAGGAAAACGCTGAGGAAACCCGCCAAAATGAGCAAAAGTCAAAAGAGCTTGTAAGCAACATATCGCACGACCTCAAAACCCCCATAACCTCCATCAAAGGCTACGTCGAGGGCATAATGGACGGAGTCGCCGACACCCCCGAAAAGATGGACAAATACATCAAAACCATCTACAACAAGGCAAACGACATGGACAGGCTGATAAACGAGCTTACCACCTACTCAGGCATAGACTCCAACAAAATACCGTATAACTTCCATATTATAAATGTCTCCGATTATTTTTCCGATTGCGTGGAGGAAGTAGGACTTGACCTCGAGCAGAAAAACATACGCCTGAACTACACCAATCTAGTCCCCGCGGACACAAGCATAGTCGCAGACCCAGAGCAGCTCAAAAAAGTGATAAACAACATAATCAGCAACAGCGTCAAATACATGGGACACGACAACGGCTGCATAGATATCCGAATACTCGACGAGGGCGAATCCGTCAAGGTTGAGATAGAAGACGACGGCAAAGGCATAGCCGCCAAGGACATCGGCAATATATTTGAGCGGTTTTTCAGGACAGATGCCTCACGCAACTCAATGCAGGGCGGCAGCGGCATAGGGCTCAGTATAGTCAAAAAAATAATCGAGGATCACGGCGGCTACGTCTGGGCGACAAGCAAAGAAGGCGAAGGCACCTGCATGCACTTCGTAATCCGCAAATATGTTGAAATCAAAGATGATGTAATAGTGTGAGAAATTCATAGGAATTTATGAAAAAATGGAGGACAAACAAAATGAGCAGAATTTTAATAGTTGAGGACGAGGAAGCGATAGCAGAGCTTGAAAAAGACTATCTGGAGCTGAACGATTTCAAGGTAGTAATCGAAAACAGCGGTGACAAAGGGCTTGCGACAGCACTCGCGGAAAGTTTCGACCTGATAATACTTGACCTTATGCTCCCTGGAATGGACGGATTTGAGATTTGCAAAAAAATCCGCGAGGAAAAAGACGTGCCGATACTAATGGTATCCGCCAAAAAAGACGATATCGACAAGATAAGGGGCTTAGGTCTCGGCGCCGACGACTACCTCACCAAGCCATTCAGCCCCAGCGAGCTAGTGGCGCGCGTTAAGGCGCATATGTCGCGCTACAATCGCCTTGTCGGCAGCCACGCCAAGGAAAACGACATAGTGGAAATACGCGGCATACGCATAGACAAGACCGCAAGGCGCGTATTCGTTGACGGCGTGGAAAAAACCTTCACCACCAAGGAGTTTGACCTCCTCACCTTCCTCGCCGAAAATCCAAACCACGTATTCACCAAGGAAGAAATCTTCCGCGAAATATGGGATATGGACTCCATCGGCGACATAGCCACAGTGACAGTCCACATCAAAAAAATCCGTGAAAAAATCGAGACCGACACCTCAAAGCCCCAGTATATAGAGACCATCTGGGGCGTCGGCTACCGTTTCAAGCTGTAATTATGAAAAGCACGATAATCCACGAAGACGCTGCCCTGCTGGTAGTCCATAAACCCGCAGGACTAGCCACACAGACCGCGCACTTTGGACAGCCCGACCTGGTTTCCGAGCTGAAAAACTACAGAAAAAGCAAAAACGAGGACACCTATATTGGCGTAATCCACCGCTTGGACCAGCCCGTTGAGGGCTTGCTGGTCTTTGCAAAAACCCCAGAGGCGGCAAAGCGATTGAGCGCCGAGCTTTCGGACAAAACCCTCGTCAAAAAATACTCTGCCCTTATATGCGGCAAGCCCTCCGAGCAACAGGGCACGCTCACGGACTATCTTCAAAAAGATGCCCGCACTAATCTCTCCGCTGTAGTGCCAAGCACAGCCAAAGGCGCAAAGTCCGCCAAGCTTAGCTGGAAATTAATCAAAAGCTTTTCCACAGCGGCAAGCGCATACTCCCTCGTGGAAATAGAGCTTTTCACAGGACGCCACCACCAGATACGCGTGCAAATGTCAAACGCAGGCTACCCGCTGCTTGGCGACACAAAATACGGCTCTGCCCAATCACAAAAAATATCCGCACAGGCAGGCATAACCTCCGTCGCCCTGATAGAGGATTATATCGAATTTGTCCACCCTCAGAGCAAAAAACGCTTGTCCTTTAAAACAGCCTACCCCTCTGAATGGAAAATATGCTGACCCATAAAAAGAAAGATTAGAAAAGGTAAATCCTAGCGTTTTGCGTTGATGTTATCCTTTTAAGAATTTTTAAACGTGCTAAAGAAATAATCCAATTATTGACAGATAGATAGAAGCATGGATATAATGAAAAGTGAAGATATTTGCGAAATTTTTATTTGTTTTTTGAATGTTGGCTCCTTGAAAATATTTCGCAATTATTGATTATTATAAAGCACAAGGAGGCATTTCTATGAGGAAAAGATTTTTAAAAACAGCATTATTAACATTATTATTTAGCCTGATGGTATCAATTAATGTGTTGGCTGCCGGATTTACCCAAGATGCCGCAGGCATCCATTATCTGAATGATGACGGTACATATGTTACATCTGCGTGGGTTGAGGTTAATGGTTTATGGTTTTTATTTGACGCAAATGGAATTTGCATCAATCCAACAGGCGCGATTGCGCCTGACGACACAGATGGGCTGTATCAAATAGTAACATCATACACGCCGTTCGTAACTTCTGATACTGCCTTGCTTGACCAATGTTTGGCTGAAGGCACTGTTGTAGATGTTGAGGGTGAGTATTTCATAACTCCGCAAGCGTCTACCGCAATGCGCAATGCCAATCTTGCAGCTTCCGGGAGCTCTGAACAAACCACAAATACTGCTGAAACAACACTTGTCCCGGAGCAGACGAAACAGGCAGATACCCAAATGGTATGGCTGCCGGCTACAGGCAGTAAATATCACAGCATAAATAATTGCGGAAGAATGAATCCCAATAAAGCCAGACAAGTTTCACTGGAGCAGGCAGAAAATGCAGGATATACAAAATGCAGTAAGTGCTGGTAAAATATCGGTATTAACCCATTTCATGAAGAATACTTTATTAAGACATTATAAAGGCAGTCTAAAAACAGGCTGTCTTTTTGTTGCTTTTAATTTCAGCTTACCTCTTGCGCTCCGCAAAATATAATACTATAATAAAATAGCAAAAAACATAATCCGTAGAAACCGAGGTGACGCTTTTTAATGGAATACGCAAAAAAATCTGACCTAAAGGTAGAATGTATAGTATCAGAAGACGACTTCGACTTCTTCGGCGTCACTCCCGACGACATACTCGAGCGCACGCCCGCAGGCATAAACTTCCTCAAAAAAGCAAAAGACCTCTGTGCCATCACCCAGAAGGTCACATGGACAAACACAGCCTACACCCTGCGCATCACCCTCCTGTCAGACAAGAGAATGTCGCTCGAATTCAGCGAGTGCATATCCGACTACGCCGCAAGCCTTAAAAATTCAATGGAGCTTGCCGACGAGGCAACCAGACAGCCTTTAAAGGAATTTATAGAGGCTCTCGAAACCTCCGACGAACAAACTGCAAGACAGCTCGTCGCCCGTTTTGAAAAAAATACAAGAAACGAAATAATAAAATAAGCGGCGTCCCGCGAAGCGTCTAGCCGCGTATATATATATATTTTGACTAAATTTGGACAGTTATAATACATTTCGCATTACCTACTTCATAATACATAGAAAGGGGCAAATCCAAGACAATGAAAACCGACATAAAAAAAGTATACATATGCTTTCCACAATGGAAGCATAAGGTACTCACCATGAGCTATGACGACGGCAAGTACGAGGACAGGCGCCTGGTAGAAATCTTCAACAAAAACGGCATAAAAGGCACATTCAACCTAAACAGCGGTTTAAAAGACGACCCTAACCGCATCCCTCAGTCAGAATACAAGGAGCTCTACAAAGGACACGAAGTAGCCTGCCACACGCTCTCCCACCCCACCATATCACGCTGCCCGCTTGCCAGCGTAGCAGATGAGGTGCTTGAGGACAGAAAGAGGCTCGAGGCAATCATGGGCTACCCCGTCAGAGGACTAGCATACCCCAACGGCTCATACTCCGACGAAATATGCAGCCTGCTCCCCGCACTCGGCATACGCTACGGCAGAATAGTCGGCAACTCCGAAAGCTTTGAAATCCCCTCGGACTTCATGCGCTGGAAAGCCACCTGCCACCACAACCACAAGCTTCTGGAGCTCGGCGAGCAGTTTGTAAACCTCAAGAAAAAACAGTACCTCTACATGATGTATGTCTGGGGACACAGCTACGAGTTCACCCAAAGCGACAACTGGAACATTATGGAAGACTTCTGCCAACTCGTAGGCGGGCAAGACGACATCTGGTATGCCACAAACATAGAAATAGTAGACTACTTCGACACAGCCAGACAGGCTCAATTTGCCGCAGACAACTCCTTCGTCTACAATCCCAGCGCCCAAAGCCTCTGGCTCTGCATAGACGACAACGAATTTGTAGAAGTAAAAGGCGGTACCCTCGCCACACTATAGTGCAATAACCACAAAAAATAGCAAAAATTTAACAAAAATTATTCACTTTTAGACATATATGTGTTAAAATACCATTAGCGCACAAGCGCAATCTAAAATAAAGGGTGATAATAAATGAAAAAAAGCTATAAAATAATAAAATTCCTGTTCGCGCTGACACTAGGCATATTCATCTCCGCCTTCTCCCTAAACGCCTACAAAGTCAACGCCGCAGAAAGCACACAGCAAAAAGTAATCAAGGAAGAAGCCGCTCCCACATCATCAAACGCCGACTCCGACAACGCCGGCAGCGCAGTCCTTCTCCTCATGGGCGGCATGCTCCTCATCATCATTACAGTGGTAGTCACCGTAGCCGCCACCGTAGTATCCACCGCCGCCATAGCCGACGAAGCATAACCACCCAAAGCGTATAGCCCCAAGCTATGCGCTTTTTTCTATCCCTTATTTTCCCGTAAAAACATTCAAAAAATCCATCAATAAAAAATCAGTAAAACCCCAGTGAAAATCCAGCAAAAGAAAATTCAGCGAAAAAATCCAGTAACAAAAATGTCATACAATAACCAAGCCCAGAGGCAGATATATGCACCATGAAGACCTTTGGGAGCGTCGGCACTTAGCGAAATAAGCGTTAAAAGCGTAGCTCCTTTTAACGCGCCATTGAGCTTAGTGTCCGCTACGCTCCCAACTGAGCGCAAGCGATGTCTGAATGGTGCATATATCTGCCTCTGGGCGTCCTGTTTCCATCCATCCCCAACTGAGCGCAATCAAAACGGAAAGATTTTCTAAGGTGTTAAAAGACAACACTTAAGAAAATCTAAATTCCGTTTGTCTGAATGGTGTATATAGCTGTCTCTGGGCGCCCTATCTTCACAAAAAAATAATTTCCAAAATAATTTCCAAAATAAAGTTGTTCCCTACTCCAAAATAAGCTATAATAAATACTAACAGCAAATATAGGAAAAAACTTATATTTTAATATTCAATAAAAAAGGAGGCTCACAAAAAATGATAAGAATCGGTTTATTAACAAGCGGCGGCGACTGCCAAGCCCTCAACGCGGCAATGCGCGGCGTAGCCAAAGGACTTTTCAACTCCCATAAGGATGTAGAACTCTTCGGCTTCATCGACGGCTACAAAGGACTAATCTACGGCAACTACAAAATGCTCCAATTCTCCGACTTCTCAGGCATCCTCACCAAAGGCGGCACAATCCTGGGCAGCTCCCGCATGCCGTTCAAAACCATGCGCGACCCGGACGAAAACGGACTTGACAAAGTAGAAGCCATGAAGCATAACTACTATAAACTCAACCTCACCTGCTTAGTAATCCTCGGCGGCAACGGCACACATAAGACAGCAAACCTCCTCCGCGAAGAAGGACTGAATATAGTGACGCTTCCCAAAACCATAGACAACGACCTCTGGGGCACAGACATGACTTTTGGCTTCCAGAGCGCGGTAGACATAGCGACACAGTGCATCGACCAGATACACACCACAGCCGCATCACATGGACGCGTATTCATAGTAGAAGTTATGGGACATAAAGTAGGCTACCTCACCCTCAACGCAGGCATCGCGGGTGGTGCCGATATAATCCTTATCCCCGAAATTCCATACGATATAGACAAAATTATAGAGGCAATCAAAAAACGCGCCGAAAGAGGCAGCCGCTTCACAATCCTTGCAGTAGCGGAAGGCGCTATTTCAAAGGATTTGGCAAAGCTTTCTAAGAAAGAATACAAAAAATACATGCAGGACTATAAATATCCCAGCGTGTCATACGAAATAGCAGAGCAGATTACCAAGAAGAGCGGCATGGAGGTAAGAGTCACTGTACCCGGTCACACACAGCGTGGCGGCAGTCCCGACTCCTACGACAGAGTATTCGCCAGCAGACTTGGCGCAGAAGCGGCGCGCCTTATCCTCGAAGGCGAGTACGGCTACATGGTAGGCTACAGAAACAGGGAAGTAGTAAAAGTGCCGCTCGAGGAAGTAGCAGGAAAGCTCAAAATGGTAGACCCCGAATCGACGATAATTCAGGAAGCAAAGCTCTTAGGAATAAGCTTTGGCGATTAATCCAAAATACTATGCCGCGGCGCAAAACCGCGGCATAAGACTGTAAGCAAAATGCCATAAACAAAATGCGGCTAACAAACAAAATATAAAAGCATAATAAATTTAAACATTACATTTTAGGCAATTTAGGCAACTTAGGCAATTGTCAAACCCATTTGCAAATGCCCAATAATATTACATTTAATACGGAGAATAGAATGTCATACACAGCGCTTTACAGAAAGTTCCGTCCCGATATATTCGAAGATGTAAAAGGACAGGAGCATATAGTCACCACACTCAGGAATCAAATAAAAGCAGACCGCATAGGCCACGCCTACCTTTTCACAGGCACGCGCGGCACAGGCAAGACCACCATAGCCAAGCTCTTTGCCAAAGCGGTAAATTGTGAGAATCCAATAGACGGCAGCCCCTGCGGCAAGTGCCGTAGCTGTCAGACAATAAGCGCGGGCGCAAGCGTAAATGTAATAGAGATAGACGCAGCGTCAAACAACGGCGTGGACAATATCCGCGAGATAGTGGACGAGGTATCATACTCCCCCGTAGAAGGCAGATACAAGGTTTACATCATAGACGAAGTGCATATGCTCTCCATAGGAGCGTTCAACGCTCTCTTAAAGACGCTTGAGGAGCCGCCTTCATATGTCATATTTATCCTTGCGACGACAGAGGTGCATAAGCTGCCTATCACCATACTTTCGCGCTGCCAAAGATACGATTTCAGGCGCATTTCCATAGATACCATCGCAGACAGGCTGAGCGAGCTTATGGAAAAAGAGCAGGTTTCGGTGGAGGAAAGGGCGTTAAGATATATAGCCAAGACAGCCGACGGTTCAATGCGTGACGCGCTAAGCCTCCTGGACCAGTGCATAGCCTTTCATTTCGGCGAAACGCTTACCTATGACAAGGTGCTCGATGTGTTAGGCGCTGTTGACACCTCGGTATTTGCCCGCCTGTTGGAAATGCTGCGGGAATATGACGCAATGGGATGCATTTCGCTTTTGGAAGAGGTCGTAATGCAGGGGCGTGAGCTTACCCAGTTCGTCACAGAGTTTACATGGTATTTGAGAAACCTTATGCTCGCCAAGACCTCCGACAGCGGATTGGAGGATATGATAGATATGTCCAGTGACAATCTCACGCGCCTCAAAGGCGAGGCAGGGCAGATTGAGCTTGGCGACATAATGCGCTATATCAGAATATTTTCAGAGCTGTCAGGGCAAATAAAATATGCCACTCAAAAGCGCATACTTATAGAAATGACGCTCATAAAGCTGTGCCGTCCCGCGATGGAGGATTCGCCGGACGCACTTGCCGCGCGTGTCAAGGCGATAGAAAAAAATATAGAAAATGGAATAGCAGTGTCCTCCCAGCATATGCCGCAGCTCGCAGACAAGGCACAGGGTCAGACACCGCCCCCCAAACGCGAGCTGCCCAAAGCAATCCCTGACGACATAAAGGAGATAGTCAGCGGGTGGACGGGGATAATTTCCCAGTCGTCACAGCCCCTTCATAGCTACCTGAAAAATGCGAGACTGAGCATAGACGATAAAGGACGCTTAGAGGTAGTATTTAGCGACGGCATATGCTATGATTATATGAGCAAGCCCGAAAATCACAAACAGCTTGAAAACATGCTTTCAAATTTCATACAAAAAGAAGTTTTGGTAGAAATAAAAAATACCGATGACGGCCAAGCTTTTGATGAAAACTACATCGACCTTTCAAAGCTCATCAATATGGAAATTGAAATAGAATAACCTTGAATCCGGCAATAAGCGGTTGCGAATTCTCTATGCTTCGCGATTGCAAAAACTAACAAAATTAAGAGGAGGAAAATAATCCAATGGCAAAAAGAGGAGGCTTTCCGGGCGGCATGGGCATGCCCGGCAACATGAACAACCTGATGAAGCAGGCACAGCGTATGCAGCGCCAGATAGAAGAAGGACAAAAAGAGCTTGAAGCAAAAGAATTTTCTGCAAAAGCAGGAGGCGGCGCCGTAGAGGTGACGGTTTCAGGCAAGAAGGAAGTAATTAAAGTGACGCTTTCCGAGGAAGCAGTAGACCCTGAGGATATTGAGACTCTGCAGGATATGATAGTCGCGGCGACGAATGAGGCACTGCGTCAGGCGGATGAGGCAAATAACGAGCTCATGGGCAAGATGACGGGTGGACTTGGCGGAGGATTGCCTTTCTGATGGAACTTTACAGCGGATACATCAACAAACTTATAGAACAGTTTGAAAAGCTGCCCGGCATAGGCAGTAAATCGGCACAAAGGCTTGCCCTGCATGTAATCAATATGCCGCCCGAGCATGTGGAGCGTTTTGCGCAGATAATGGTGGAGGCGCGCAAAAATATACACTACTGCGAAGAGTGCTGTACGCTTACGGACAAGGAAATATGCCCAATATGCTCCAATCCGAGCCGAGACCACAGCACCATTATGGTAGTGGAAAATATCCGCGATTTGGCAGCATACGAAAAGACAAACAAATACGAAGGAGTTTACCATGTACTGCATGGAGCTATTTCCCCAATGCTTGGCATGGGTCCAAACGACATAAGGCTAAAGGAGCTCATAAAGCGCCTCGAAGGTGATGTTGCGGAAGTAATTATTGCGACAAACTCAAGCCTTGAAGGAGAAACGACGGCTATGTACATATCAAAGCTGATTAAGCCCACAGGCATAAAAGTCACGCGCATAGCAAGCGGCGTACCCGTCGGCGGCGACCTGGAGTGCATAGATGAGATGACACTCTTAAGGGCGCTGGAAGGCAGGAGAGAGCTTTAAAAAGCAAAGGACGCAAAATATAATCATTTTAAGTGCCGCTAAAGCGGCGGAAAGAGAGGAAGAAATGGAAATTGTAACAAACGGCTTTGGCAAAACGCCTGATGGAAAGGAAGCGACGCTTTACACCATCAAAAATGACAACGGAGTGGCAGCAGAAGTGACAAATTTCGGCGCTATTCTCGTAAGACTTTATGTGCCCCAAAAAAACGGCGCTAATCAAGATATAGTGCTCGGACACGATACCATAGAGGGCTACTATGTAAACGGCGAGTTTTTCGGCTCTACAATAGGACCAAGCGCAAACCGCATAGACAACGCAAGCTTTGAAATCGACGGCGTAAAATATCAGCTTGCCGTAAACGACGGCACAAACAATCTTCACAGCGACGATAATATTGGCTACCATAAAAGATTATGGGACGCAAAGACAACTGACAATAGTGTCATATTTTCGCTTGAAGACAATGCAACCATGGGCTTCCCTGGCAACAAAAAGGTACAGGTCACATACACGCTTACAAACGAAAATGAGTTGAAAATAGATTATCATGTGACAAGCGACAAGCGCACACTTGTAAATATGACAAACCACACATATTTCAACCTTGCAGGGCATGACTCAGGAAGCATCGAAGGACACAAGCTTTATTTGAAGGCTTTCTATTATACCCCGGTATACGAGCGCCTCATACCGACAGGCGATTTAGTCCCTGTAGAGGGCACACTGTTTGATTTCAGGCAGATGAAGGAGATTGGCAAAGACATAAATGCTGACGATATCCAGCTCAAATACGGGCAAGGCTACGACCACAACTTTATGATAGACGGCTATGACGGCACTATCCAAAAGGTAGCCGAGGTTCAGGAGCCTACGACCGGCAGGAAAATGGAAGTATACACAGACCAGCCCGCAATTCAGTTTTACGCAGGCAATTGCATAAAGCCACAGACAGGCAAAAATGGCGCATCATATGAAAAGCGCAGCGGTTTATGCCTCGAGACGCAGAATGTTCCCGATGCGATAAACCAATCTCAGTTCCCCAGTGCCGTATACGGTCCCGACAGAGAATACAAAACTACTACAATCTATAAATTTTCATGGTAATCTGAAGCCTTTAAAATCAGCCCGATATTGCCGATTGGCAGTGCGGGCTGATTTTTTTAAAATTTATTTCGACATGCTGATTTCGACAAATTATTTATATCCTCTGTGCTATGATAATGTGAAGAGAGGCCCCGACCAATTCACATAAGAATTCCTAAAGCTCACATCGAAAAGCGCCAAGGGGGCAAGCGTTTTTGGCTACTATATGAACTGCCTAAAGGCGGAATGGAGGATTAAAATGGACAGACAGACGAGCAGCACGCAAATTCCAGTAAACACAAGGACAGTAGGCAAACCGAGCGGCATATACATACTCTACCTTGAGGACTATGTACATACGCTTATGAATAAGCTTCTCGCGGAAAAAATCAACGCGGGAAATGGCAGAACCTATGAAGTAGCTCTGTACGGGAAGCGTTTTGATGAGGATGGCAGAAGCCTTCTCGTAATATCAGGCGCAGCCCAAAACCCGTTTTCCGAGGAGCGTGGACGGCTCATTTTTCCAAGCTGTTCTTTCATCGGCAATGCCAAAATAGAGGCAAACAAGGACTCAGGGCTAAGGCTTGATATTTCAATTAAAAATACCAATATTGTATTGGACGATTTCTATATATATTATGACCAAAATGATGAAATGCAGAATTATCTTATAGAGTGGAACGCAAACCACGCCTTTTTGCAGAATGACAATGCCGGACACGCGTCACACAAAAACGCGGCGAATATCCGCACCGCTTCGGAGGACACAGCGCGCTACAGCAGGCTTGCGCAGGCATACAGCCGCGAGGAGGCAAAAGTGAGCTTTATATGGAATGTGATGAACATATTGTGTTTAGGTCTGGTGTTGTGTATAATGGTTTATGGCATTATTTCGATAAACAATTATAACAAAATGAAAAATATGGAAAAAACCATAGATTACTGCCTTGCGCTTATCACAGACAACCTACAGCTAAATAATGAGTACAAAGCGCCGACATCGGTTGCTATAGATGAAAGTAAATATGAACGCCTGACAGGAAGCACCGCTCAAGAAGAAAATACCGCGCGTCAGTCCGAGACAGCGTCGGCGTCTGATACAGAGGCAAAACAGCCATCTAAGACGGCGCAGTCATCCGGCACAGAAGCAGAGCAGCTATCTAACGCCGCCCAGCCATCTGACACAGAAGCAGTCCAACCGTCCACGCCTGCACAGTCATCTGACACAGGAGCCGCTCAGCCATCCACAACCGATGAGGCATCCGCGTATGCTCCGCAGGAGACCGCCGACAGTGGGACAGAGGCCATAGACCAGACAGCACAGAGCCAGACAGTGACAGAAGCGCTAGTCCGCCTTGACCCGGAAGTGCCTCAGATAAACATAGACGAAGCGTCCTCCCAGTATTATATTGTGCAGCAGGGCGACACACTTAGGACCATCAGCTATGATGTCTATGGAACCTATAATATGGTGGACGCAATATGCGAATGGAACAAAATTGAAAATCCGGACAACATTCTTTACGGACAAAGGCTTTTACTTCCGGAAAAATAATGGTATACTATTTAGTAACGATTAAAAGATGAGGTATGCTAATGGCAGAAATAAAGGACTTTAAGCGAAACCAATACCTTTTAAAGGGCATAGACAAGAAAACAAATGCCGACGACGGCGACGGGTATCGGAGCAAATCCGCTGACAGCCTGGTCGCCCGTCACAGGCAGCTAAAAATTTATACGGCAATTAGCATAGTGGCACTGGCAGGAGCATTCCTGATAGGTGCCTATTTCCATTGGAAAAATATAGTTTATACAGACTATGAGGTACAGCAGCAGGTCAATTGGGTGCGCGCCGGCGAAGCAAAATGCATGAACCTCAGCGGTTTGCTTTTTACCTACAGCAACGACGGCATGAGCTGTACGGACACTCGCGGCAATGTAGTCTGGAATCAGACCTACGAAATGCAGAATCCCATAATCAGGACCTGCAAAAAGACGATAGCGGTGGGCGATTACAATGGCAGGAGCATATATGTTTCCGATACGCAGGGAAGTCTGGGAACAATAAACACCACAATGCCGATACGCGATTTCTGCGTATCGTTAAACGGCATAGTTGCCGCAGTGCTGGACGATTCTACAGTTACGGCGATTTACCTCTACAGCACCGCAGGACAGGAGCTTGCATATTTCAAGACCACCATGAGCGAGTCGGGCTATCCGATAGCGATTGATATTTCTGACGACGGTACTAAAGTAGCCGTTTCATACTTAAAGGCAGAGAATGGAACTGTTTCATCAAGCATAGGCTTTTACAACTTCTCGGCAGTAGGGCAGCAGGTGACGGACAATCTTGTCAGCGGCTACGGATATGCGGACGCGATCGTCCCGATAGTGAACTTTATGGAAAATGACACAGTTGTCGCAATTGCTGACAACCGCATTATGTTTTACCGCGGCAGGCAGAAACCGGAGAGCCTTTCAGAAATCCTTATTTCCGAAGAAATACAAGGCATATTTTACGATGAGAATTACATAGGACTTGTGTTTTACAATTCGACAGGCGAGACAGCTTATAGATTGGATGTATACGACACAAATGCCAAAAAAGTAAGTGAATTATGCTTTGACATTGAATATACGGATATAGTATTTGATTCTACGGGGCTGATAGTGCGCAGCGACAACGAATGTATTATTTACGACTGGCAGGGCAGACTTAAGTATGAGGGCGCGTTCAAGGAGCACATTACCTGCCTTATACCCATGGGCAATATAGCAAAGTACACGCTTGTGACAGACGACTCTATACAGCAAATACAGCTATACTAATACATTACATCAACATTGTAGGTTGGAGGATATAGACTTGGAAATAAATATTCTTTTTATAATAGTAGTCATAGCTTTTGCGGCGGGCGCTATAGGAGGCTTCCACAATGGCATTTTGGAAAGCGTAGTGCATATAGTATCCTGTATTTTAGGGATAGTGGTGCTCATAATACTGGCAAAAGGAATAGGCAGCTTCATACAAGGCAGTTTTTTAAGCGTAATTATGGCGATAATCCTGCTTGCAGCCATAAGAATTATCCACAAGGTTATAAAGCTGGTACTAGATTCTCTGAGGCTTGTAAGAGCCCTCCCCGCGGGAAAGCTTGTAGACAAGCTTGCAGGCGCCGCACTCGGCTTGCTTGAAGCGCTGCTTGTAATATGGATAGCGTTCATCATCATAGGAAGCGTTGACATATACGGCATAAATACATGGGTAAAAGCTCAGGTGTCACAAAGTAAATTGCTTTCATTAATATATAATACAAATTATTTGGTAATTCTGTTAAAGAAGTATTTTTAATCGATATAAAAATGCGAATGCGAAAAAATACAAAAAAATTTAAAAAATACGCTTGACAAACGATTATGGCTGTGATAATCTAATAAAGCTGTCGCAGATAAAGCACAGCAGCACCTTGACAAATAAACAGTAATGCAGACCTG
>CANQSB010000022.1 GCA_947626435.1 uncultured Lachnospiraceae bacterium
TCGAACCCTCGCGCCGGTCGCCCGACCTACACCCTTAGCAGGGGCGCCTCTTACAGCCTCTTGAGTACTTCTCCTCGGTACTGTATTGATCCTCTACCAATATTTCAATGGTGCGCCGTTTGACTTGACGCAAAAATTATTATACATAACAGGCAAATGATTGTCAATCCCTTTTTTCAAAAACTTTTTAAATATTTTCGGGTTAGTCAATTATTTCTTTTACTGATGTTTCGTACAGGTCATTTCCTTTGGAATCAATGACTACTATCGCGGGAAAATCCTTTACTTCAAGCTTTCGGATTGCCTCTGTGCCAAGGTCGTCGTAGGCTACTACCTCTGACGCGATTATTGACTTTGACAGAAGCGCTCCTGCCCCTCCTATGGCTGCGAAATATACGGCTTTGTTTCGCACAATTGCGTCTTTTACATTCTGATTTCGTTTTCCTTTGCCTATCATTCCCTTTAAGCCCAAGTCGAGGAGTTTTGGCGCATACTTGTCCATGCGGCTTGCGGTTGTAGGACCTGCGGAGCCGATTGGACGTCCTTCTCTTGCCGGAGACGGGCCCATGTAATATATAATATTTTGGCGTATTGGTATAGGAAGTTCTTCATTTCTGCCGAGTGCTTCGTCCATTCTGAGGTGGGCGGCGTCCCGCGCTGTGTATATTGTGCCTGATATGTATACGTAATCTCCTGCTTTTAGATCGTTTATGGTTTCATCTGTGAGCGGAGCTTTTATGTGCTTATCCATTTTTGCTTCTCCTTTTTATTTTGGTGTATTTAGGTAACTGCGAAATGTGTTCTCAACCGTCCGAATTTAGGCAAAATATATAAAAACGCGGCTAGGCGCTTCGCGAGACGCCGCTTATTTTATATATTTTGCCTAAATTCTACATTGTTGCGTAGAGTTTCGCAAATGCCTAATGATGTATCTGCTTCTGGCAGTACGCTTTATATTGCCCTTTATATTATCCTAACGGCGTGGCGGTTTACGTGGCAGCATATGTTTACGGCTACGGGAAGCCCTGCTATATGGGTAGGGTATGTGTTTATGTTTACGGCTAATGCTGTAGTAACGCCTCCCAAGCCTCCCGGACCTATGCCTGAATGATTTATTTTGTCGAGGAGTTCTTCTTCCATTTCTTTTATATATGGTATGGGAGAATGTTCGTTTATGGGGCGGGTGAGGGCTTGTTTTGCAATTAGCGCGCATTTTTCAAAGGTGCCGCCTATGCCTACTCCTACTACCATTGGGGGGCAGGCGTTGGGACCTGCGTCTTTTACGGCTGTGATGACAGCGTTTTTTACGCCTTCTATGCCATCGGCGGGCTTTAGCATGAATACGCGGCTCATATTTTCACTTCCAAAACCTTTGGGAGCTGCGGTTATTTTTACTTTGTCGCCTTCTGTTATGTCGTAATGAACAATGGCGGGGGTGTTATCCTTGGTATTTTCACGCAGCAGAGGATCTTTTACTACTGATTTGCGAAGATACCCTTCTGTGTAGCCCTGACGGACTCCTTCGTTTATTGCGTCGAAAAGGCTGCCGCCTTCAAAATGCACGTCCTGTCCTACTTCCATAAAAATCACTGCCATTCCTGTGTCCTGGCAGATTGGAATCATGTCCTCGCCTGCTATTTTAAGATTCTCCTGAAGCTGGCAGAGGATTTGCCTACCGAGGGGGCTTTTTTCTGTGTCTGTTGCCTTTTTTAAGGCGTCTTCCATATCGGATGTAAGGTAATGGTTTGCCTCTATGCACATTTCCTTTATGTTTTTTGTAATTTCTGCGACGTTTATGGTTCTCATTTATTTTGTCCTTTCGTTATTTTGACATTATTATATCGGCGAACTCTGCCTGCGCGGCTTTTGCCAAATCCTGCGGGGAAAGCTCAAGCTGAGTGCCTATTCTGCCGCCGCTTACTATTATTTTTTCCAAGAACCGAGCGCTTTGCTCTATGCGGGTGGGATAGGACTTTTTCATTCCTATGGCTGTGCAACCGCCTCTGATATAGCCTGTGACGGCGTTTATGTCCTTTACGTGAAGCATTGAGACTGATTTTTCGGAGACGGATTTCGCGGCTTTTTTCAGGTCAAGTTCTTCGGCTATGGGGATTACAAAGACGTAATAATTTCTGCTGCTGCCCTGTGTTACGAGCGTCTTGTACACTTTTTCGTGGGGAAGCCCCAGCATGTCCGCAATCTGTATGCCGTCTATAAATTCGTCACATTCGTAGGTGTGGGTTATATATGGGATTTTCTGTGTGTCCAGTATGCGCATTGCGTTTGTTTTGATTTCCTTTTGTTTTGCCACGTCTTTGATGCTCCTTTTTGTCTGATTGTTTTTTATTATAGCAAGGCTTGGCGGATAATTCAACCTGTTTTGGAGGTGTCTTTTGTGACTTTTGTGAATCCCCATGAGTTCCAAATCCAGCAGCTTATGTTTCCTGATAAATCGGTTAAAAACAAGCGGTCAGTTACTATCATGGCTGATACGTTCTGTCCGATATATGATGACATCCATTTTGGCTTGATTTTGCCCGCATTTAGGGAATAGATAAATATGTGCTGTGACCACTGCTTTTCGTCTTTTTTTATCCAAAACGGTTTGTTTTCGCCAAAACGCCCTACTTTCCAGCAGAGAAGTATCAGCTCGTCACTGCCGTCTTTGTCTATGTCGGCAAAAGCGGCTGACTGTACTTTTATGTTTAAGGGCGAGGTCCATATGACATTTGTGTCATAATTCAGTGTGACCTTTTTGCGCTTTAACGTTGCTTTGTATTCGTGTGACGTGTCTGATAATGCTGAATTTTCCCAATTAATCCAGCGCGGCAGAAGGCAGCCGCCGTTCCAGAGCAGGTATAATATTCCTGAAACGGCGACTGCTGTTATAACCAGTGTTATTGAGGCTGATATTATTTTCTTGCGTTTATTACCATTCATATTTTAATCTGTAGCTTTCTGTCCAGCTGGGCTTTTGAATTGACGAGTCAATTGAATAGCTGCCGTCTTCCCCGGGATTTATTCCCATCATCTGACGCCATTTTGCGTCTGTCAGTCTGTCGTCCATAGGCCATGCAAACTGATAGAAGGAGTACACGCTGCCTCTGGCGATTTTGAGCTTGCCGTCTACCTTCACTATTACATATATATATGAAGGGTTGTCTGTGGCGACTTCAAGGACTTCTCCACTGCCAGGGTTTGTCGCAATATCCACTACTATCGCGGCGGGACATTCCTGTGTGTACACGTATTCTCCGCCAGTCTGGTCTTTTACGGTTTCTGTCCAGAAGTGCTCTATGCTGCCGCCGTATGACTTGATAAATTCATACTCGTCGTCTGTAAGGTTCTCCTCCTGAAGCTCTTTTTTGGAAATTTCAAGGAGCATGTCAGCCATTTGTGACAGTAGTGTCAGATTTTCTTCGTCAGTCTGGGACAAAATATTGTATGCTTTTAACCCCGACAGGGTTTTGTCGGAGAGCTCGGCAAAGCGGGCGTAAACCAAAGGCTCGGGCTCGACATAGCCTCTGTCGTCAGGCTCCTGCTGCCATCCGCCGCCGCCCATTTCGGCTATTATCTGCTTTGAATACAGGACTGTATCGTGTTTTAGCTCGGCAAAGCTGCCTGCGAAGCACTCCAAATCCTTTTTCAGCCATTCCTCGCTTTGCATAAACATTGGATAGCCTTCGCCCTTTGGCTCGAGCAGCGGGCGCAGGGTGTCAAGCCAGCAAGAATAAAGGCTTGCCGACCATAGTGCTGTGTTGTCGCCTGCAAAGTATGTTTTAAGCTTGTCCATATTCTCAGAATAATTTTGATAGTCGGCGGCTCCATTTTCATTCAGGATATTGAGCGCTGTGCTGCTGCCAAGAGCGGCGGGCACGTCAAGAGTGTCGGGAAACATCCGCTTTTCGCCTTGGCTGTTTTCTGCTACTTCGCTGTATATGAGACGCTGCATAATCGCCGCGTCGATTGTGAAACGCTGTCCCATAAAGCGGAAGCCTCGGATTGTGTTGTCTTCGCCTTGCCCTATTGGTATTGAATTTATATGCGGAAGCGGAAGGGTTGCGGTTTGTTTGTGGAAACGCTCAAATGCCTTGTCGTCTGAAATGAGCGTGTCTACTGTGGCGTCTTTGCCATATGCGTCCTCCAGTGCCTGCATATATTCATTTACGCCTAAATCGTCGCTTGCTCCTGCAAAAAATGAGGTGGTTTCATAAATGGCCTTCCACAAATCGTATGATGCCCTGTCCTCTGAAAGCATCAGCACTGTCAGGCAGGCGCATTTGTCCATTTCTTCGTCTTCCTGCCTGAAATGTATTCTGCCGTACCACATCATTGCCTTGAAATATTGTTCAAGCTGCCTGTCGCCCTCGTAATAGCCGCGCGGAATGTATTGCGTGTAGTCCTCAAAATCGCCTGTTATGCGGGATTCTTTTATGCCCTCGTGCGCATTTATGCTGTCAAGCTCGGCTGTGACTATGTCCTGCGCTCCCTCGTATATCTCCGCGCTGTCGTCGAGGAGTTTCAGCGCGACGTTGAAAAAGGCGGCGTCCTTTTGTGCGGCGTTTTCCCATTGGGTGTCTTTTAGCTTTTCGCAGGCTTTTATGCTGTTGTCAAGCATTTGGCTGCTTAATTGCTTTAAGCTGTCTGCGAGGTAATTTTTTTCTGTGTTTTTCATCAAGTAGCTGAAATATAAGTGGTATGTGTGCATTAAGGAATCGACTGTTATAAAGCTTGCAATTTGGTCATAGCGGTTGTATTCGTATACCTCAAAAAATTCGCTGCTTTGATTGCATACCATAAAGCTGTTTTTGGCAAGCAGCTCCTTTTGTTTATCGTCGAGGTATTCAAACTGCCACAGATTGTCGATATTGCTCAGATCCGGCTCTACCGTGTAGGGTGTTATGCCGGGATTGACGTTTGTGTTTCTGATGTCTACGGTTGAGCTGTAAGTAAATGATGTTTGGTATAGGTCTTGGGCTTCTGTTTGAGTGGATTCTTGGCGTTCGGTCGCTGTGGCATCGTCTGATTCTGAGTCTGATTGAGTGGGATTAGTTTGAATTTGCGGCAGAGTTTGGTTGTCCTCCAGACGAACGCCGCAGTAGCATAGCGTGCTTACTATCAGACTGATTAATGTAAGGGTTTTGGCTGTTTTTTTCATCATAAAAATTTAACCTTTCTTGATTTTTTATATAGATAATGGCAGAGCGTGGTCTAAGCGCTCCAAATTTGCACTAAAATGTCTTTTTATATCAAGTATTTGCGAAAATCTGCCTAACAAGTCCGAATTACGAGGCAACTAGCTATTTTTATATTTTATCATAAGTGTGCTTGTTTTTAAAGCGGGGATGTAATGTATATTTTTATATTGTAGCATGGATTTCTTTAAGCTTTTTCTAATTAGGCACTTTTGCAAGATGATATATTTGTTTGCCGCTTATTGCAGAATGACTTGTTGAGCTGAGAATAGTGGAGTATAATACAGTAAAGGCGGGCGGGAGTGGCTTCTGTATACAGAAGCTTGATATACAAGTGATAGGGGGATTAATGCGCTTATGAAAAAATGTTTAGGGCTTTGGGCGGCTGTGTTAGCGGCTGCGGTGGCTATATGCGCCTGCGGGGCAGGCAGGGAGGCTTTTTCAATGAAGTCCGCGGCGGCGCCTTTTGATAAGACGGTACAATGGGCGTATGAAAAATATGCGCGGGAAAAAGTCGCGGACATTGCGGAATATGCGCGAAGGGCGGAGCATACCAAGGTGCGCGGGATTTATGTGACAGGTCCGATTGCGGGGAGCGCTTCTATGGATAGGCTGATTGAGCTTGTTGACGAAACGGAGCTTAACGCCATGGTTATCGATGTCAAAAATGACGAGGGAATTATTACATATGACGCTGAAATTGACAAGGCTTGCGAGCTTGGCGCGTGCGTGCGCTATATTCCCGATATAGAGGGGCTTATGGACAGGCTTAAGGAGCACAATGTTTACACTATTGCGCGGATTGTGTGCTTTAAGGATTCTTTTCTTGCATCCGTGCCTGAATATGCGCTGAAAAAATCTGACGGCTCGCCTGTTACTGACGCAAACGGCGCTGCCTTTGTCAATCCTTATAACCGCGAGGTTTGGGAATATATCGCCGATGTGGCGCAGGAGGCTGTCGAATTGGGGTTTGATGAAATACAGTTTGATTATGTGCGTTTTCCTGTGGGGAGGGAGGCGGCTGACGCTGAATATGGTGTGGATATATCGGACTATACAAAGGAGCAGGCGATAACGGACTTTCTCGAGTATGCCTCAGAGCGTCTGCGCGATTCAGACATAATGCTCGGAGCGGATGTGTTTGGCACTATTATCGGCAGCAAGGTTGACGCTGAACAGGTGGGACAGAATTACCATACGCTTGGGAAAACTGTGGATATTTTAAGCCCGATGATTTATCCTTCTCATTACGCGGCGGGGGTATTCGGATTTGATGTGCCTGACGCGCATCCCTACGAAACAGTGCTTGCCGCTTTGAATGGCTCGAACAGTGAATTGGCGGATATACCTTTGCTGGAGCGCGCTGTCGTGCGGCCATGGCTGCAGGCGTTTACGGCGACTTGGGTTGACGGGCATATAACCTATGACGGCGACGCGATAAGGGAACAGATAAATGCCGTGTATGACGCGGGATATGAGGAATGGATATTGTGGAATGCCTCGAATCGGTACTCATATGATGGGCTCTTAATGGAAAATGGCTGATACTTTTGAGGAAGCGCTAGCAAATGAAACTCCCCACTGCAAAGCTATGGGGAATTTATCCTGATGAGAGATTAAATCAGCCTCTAATCCGGCGAAAATCATTGTCATACGGATTTTTGCCGAGTTTAGAGGCTGTGTCTGTTTTCAGCTTATCACGAACCAAACCACCGCCGCTGAAATCATTATCTGGATTATCGCGAACTTGAATACTGTCTGCGCGTTTGACCATTTACGGTTTTTACGGACATGGTCGTGGAGAGGAGTTCTTACTTTGGTGAGTATTTTTATTTTTAGGAAGCGAAGGAGGGCTACCTTTACAAGCCCTATGCCACCGTCCACCATGAGCACAAAGGCTACGAGCACATAGAGGAACGGGCTTCCCGTCTTCATAATGGCTATCGCTATGAACAAGCCTATCGCGCGCGAGCCCGCGTCACCCATCATAAGGCAGCTTGGCGTGGCGTTAAACCACAGATATCCCAGTATGCATGCTATAAACAGTAGGATAAGATAGGAAAAATCCGATGCCGTGTCCCAAGAGGTCATTATTAAGTATATCGTCGCGAGGGTGATTGTCGCAAGCGTACCTGAAAGCCCGTCTACGCCGTCGGCGCAGTTTGTCACGTTTATTGACGCCCATACGAGAATTACCGCGAGCGCTCCGTAAACTAACGGGTGCAGGTGGATTGTGGCTCCTGTGAGAGCTATATATACGTCGCTGCCATTGAAGTTGACTACCGTGATGGCTGTCATTATGGCAATTACCAGGTCGAGGAGACCTTTGCGCAGCTCGCCCCAGGAAACCTTTGCGCAATCGTCGAGAAATCCCGTCATCATTGCGGCTACGGTGAGTATGAGGTATATGATTATTTCTCTTTCAAGATTGCCGAATATCAGTGTCGCGGCGACAAATACCAGGATGAATATGAAACCCGCCCCGCGCGGTTTGCCTGCTGAAAGGATGCCGTCGTGGGCATAGGCGCGTCCATGGTCGCGCGGGAGCTTGTTTATGCCTGTGCCAAGCAGCAGGCAGGTGGCAACATATGCGAAAGCTACTCCCAGAAAGCCTAATATGCTGTAATCTGAAACAGTTAGATAATTATTAATCATTTCATCACTCTCCTTTTATTTTATGGGTAATTACGAAACGGGCTAAAACTGGCTTTGGTACAGGTTTGCGTAGAAGCCGTTTTCTTTTGAGATGAGTTCGTCGTGGCTGCCCTGTTCTATGATGTTGCCGTCTTTCATGACGAGGATTATGTCGGCTTCCCTTATGGTGGAAAGTCTGTGGGCCACTATGAAGCTTGTTCTCCCTTTCATCATGGTGTTAAAGGCTTGGGAGATTTTTATTTCGGTGCGCGTGTCTATTGATGAGGTCGCTTCGTCGAGTATCAGCATGGGAGGAAGGCAGAGCATTACGCGCGTGATGCACAGGAGCTGCTTTTGTCCCTGTGAAAGGCTGCCGCCGTCTTCTGTGATTACGGTGTCATAGCCCATTGGCAGACGCTTTATGAAGCTGTGGGCGTGCGCGGCGCGAGCGGCGGCTATCACTTCGTCGTCGGTGGCGTCGGGCTTGCCCATTACTATATTTTCGCGGATTGTGCCTGCGTGCAGCCATGTTTCCTGCAAAACCATGCCGAAGCTGTCGCGGAGGCTCTTGCGGGTAATGCTTCTTATGTCCGTGCCGTCTATTTTGATGCTGCCGTCATTTACGTCGTAAAAACGCATCAGGAGATTTATGACCGTGGTTTTGCCGCAGCCTGTAGGTCCTACGATTGCCACGCGCTGCCCTTTTTTCACATTGAGGTTAAAGCTTTGTATAAGCTTCTGCTCGGGGTTGTATGAGAAGCTAACATTGTCCATATTTACCGCGCCCTGCGTGTCGGTCAGGATAACGGCATCGGGACTGTCGGAGATTTGAGGCTCCTCTTCTATAAATTCAAATACTCTGCCTGCGCACGCAAGCGCGGTCTGGAGCTCGGTGATTACTCCGGATATTTCGTTGAATGGCTTCGTATACTGGTTGGCGTAGCTCAAAAAGCTTGTGAGCTGTCCTACGCTTATGCGCCCCGTTATCGCAAAAAACGCGCCCATTACGCCTACTCCCGCATAAACAAGGCTGTTGACAAAGCGCGTACAGGGATTGGTGAGTGATGAAAAAAATATCGCTTTTACGCTTGCATTTTGGAGCCGTCCGTTGATTTCGTCAAACTGCCCGATTATCTTCTTTTCGCGTCCAAACGCCTTTACTACTTTTTGATTGTCTATTATTTCATTGATGAGCGATGTCTGCTCGCCTCTTATCTCAGACTGGAGCTTTGACATGTTGAAGGTTCTTTTGGCGATAAAGCCTGCTATAAAAAATGACAGTGGTGTCAGTATTACTACGACTATTGTAGTGGAAACATTGATTGAAAGCATAAACAGCAAGGTGCCGACTATAGTGGCTACTCCTGTAAATAGCTGTGTAAAGCCCATGAGCAGACCGTCGGAGAACTGGTCCACGTCCGCTATTATGCGGCTTACTATATCTCCATGCGAATGGCTGTCAATGTATTTCAGCGGAAGGATTTCGAGCTTCTCAAATGCTTCCTGGCGCACGTCACGCACGACCTGATATGCGATTTTGTTGTTGCTGGTATTCATGAGCCACTGGACAATCGCCGTTATAAGGATTACTATCGCCATTGTTTTAAGGATTGCAAATAATTCCGTAAAGTTGACTTTGCCCGCGCCAACTATGCAGTCTACCGCCCTGCCCGTCAGTATAGGAATATATAAAGTCAGCACTACGGAAGCCGCTGCCATTAAAATCGAAAACAACAGGTAAAATTTGTATTTCCCTATATGAAATAATACGGTTTTTATTATGTTTTTATTCATGCCTGTGCCTTGATTAATATTTTTTATTCCCGTTTTCTGCATTATTTCCCTCCATGATTCCGCTTGGCGAAACCTCAAATCATTATGAGAAATGCCGTCATTGGAATTTTTCATTGTACCGTTTAGAAATTCAATGTCTTACTGTCGGTTTTGTCCGGGCTTTGCGTCCTTGTATTGAGAATAATAAATTTCCTGATATATCTCATTATCTGCCAACAGCTCATCGTGCGTGCCGATTCCTGCAACATGTCCGTCGTCCATCACTACTATTTTGTCGGCATGCTGTATTGATGATGTACGCTGTGATACGATTATTATTGTCAGGTCGTCGCGCATTTGGCGAAGCGCCGCCCTTAACCTTGCATCCGTGGCGCAGTCCAATGCCGAAGCGCTGTCGTCAAGTATCAGTATGTCGGGGTTGCGCACTATCGCGCGCGCTATCGTGAGGCGCTGGCGCTGACCGCCTGAAAGGTTTTTGCCGCCCTGCGTTATCATAAAATCAAGCCTGCCTTCTTTTTCGTCCACAAATTCCTTTGACTGCGAGATGTCGAGGGCATTTTCAATATCGTCCGGCGAGGCGTTTTCATTGCCCCATAGGAGATTTTCCTTTATCGTGCCTTTAAACAACACTGCCTTTTGGGGGACTACGCCAATCTTTTGTCTTAGCGCATGCGTGTCGTATTCTTTTATATTTTTGCCATTTATAAGGACGCTGCCTGATGTCGCGTCGTAAAAGCGCGGAATGAGGTTTACAAGCGATGTTTTGCCTGAGCCTGTGCCACCTATTATTCCTACTGTTTCGCCTTTTTTTATTGAAAAGTCTATGTCCGTGAGCGATTCCTCACTGCTTTGGCTGTAGGCAAGTCCTGTGTGTTCAAATTTTATTATGTCGGTTTCGGGCTGATTTGTGACATTTGTGTCATTTTTTAGAGGCTTTTGAGTGCCGTCTGACATGCTTGGTGTTATTGCAAATACTCCCTCGACGCGTTTTGCGCAGGCAAGCGCCTTGGTGAGCTGTATTATGAGGTTTGCAAGCTTGACGAGCTCCACCAATATCTGCGACATATAGTTTACGAGGGCGACTACTTCCCCCTGTGTGATTATGCCGCCGTCAACTCTTATGGCTCCTGTCTGAAGGAGTACGACAAGGGCTATGTTTACGATTATATATGTCACCGGGTTCATTGCCGCAGATATTTTTCCCACAAATACCTGTAAATCCAACAGGGTTTGATTTTCCTCCGTAAACGAGGCTATTTCCTTGTCCTCATTGCAGAAGGCGCGGATTACGCGGACTCCCGAGAGGTTTTCGCGTGTCCTGCCGAGTATCCTGTCGAGCGCGGACTGTACCTTTTTGTAGAGGGGTATGCTTGCTATCATGATGCCGAACACGACTATGGCAAGGAGCGGTATTGTTACTGCGAATATCAGGGCGGCTTTTGTGTCTACTGTGAATGCCATTATCATCGCGCCGAAGACTATGAAGGGTGAGCGCAAAAGCAGGCGGAGCGTGAGGTTTACGCCGTTTTGGAGCTGGTTGACGTCGCTTGTCATGCGCGTGATGAGCGTGTTGGTGCCGATTGTGTCAAGCTCGGTGTAGGACAGCTCCTGTATGTGTGAAAATAGTGCGTTCCTGAGCTTTGTTGCAAAGCCGACTGCAGCTTTGGCACTGAAATACTGCGCTGTGACGGAGCTAATAAGCCCTACTGCTGCCAAAAGAAGTAAAATCGCGCCCATTTTGAAAATATATGGGGGGGCGCTGTTTGCTATGCCTTTGTCGATTATTGCTGCCATTACGAGGGGCACCATAAGCTCGAAAGATGCCTCAAGCATTTTGAATAACGGCGCGAGTACGCTTTCTTTTTTATAGTCTTTTATATATTTGAGCAAGCTTTTCATTTTGGTGGGAGTCCTCTCTTTGTTTTTAGGGAGATTCATATGTCTGTGCTGAATCTTTGAGGTAGTGCTTACAGCGGTGTAGCGTGTTTTCTATTTTATATTTTTGACAGAATATGATTTTTTAATTTCGCTTTTCCATTAAATTCCTTCGTACTTTAATATATCATTATTACTGCGGCATTGCAAGAAGGTTGAGGATAAAGAAATGCAAATAGTAATGACAATAAGCCGTAGGATGTGTTAAACTAGGTGTATAAATGATATTTGTGGAGGTACCTTTATGGCAAGGACTGTCGGAATCGGTATTCAGGATTTTGAGACGATTATCAAGAGCAACTGCTTTTATATTGATAAGACTGCTTTTATAAAGGAATGGTGGGAGGGCTGCGACAACGTTACACTTATCACGCGCCCGAGGCGTTTTGGCAAGACGCTTACTATAAGTATGCTTGAAAAGTTTTTTTCCATAAAATATGTGGGACGGGGCGATTTGTTTGAGGGGCTTTCCATATGGAATGAACAAAAATACCGCGAGCTACAGGGCGCTTATCCTGTTATCAGCCTGAGTTTTGCCAATGTCAAGGAGGTTTCATATCCAAATACAGTTTACCGTATATGCGAACTGCTAAAAAAGCTTTTCGAGCAAAATCGGTTTCTTCTTGACTGCCCACTTTTGTCAAGGCAGGAAAAGGAATACTACGAAAGAATGACGGGAGAAATGACGGAGCTTGACGCACCTACGGCAATCAACCAGTTGTGTGATTTTTTGCACAGATATTATGGAAAAAATGTTATAATCCTGCTTGACGAGTATGATACGCCTATGCAGGAGGCATATGTCGGCGGATTTTGGAATGAGCTTGTCGCTTTTACCAGAAGTTTGTTCAACTCCACCTTTAAAACCAATCAATGGCTTGAGCGCGGCATTATGACCGGCATAACCAGAGTTAGTAAGGAGTCAGTATTTTCGGATTTGAACAATCTAAAGGTTGTAACCACTACCTCAAATGAATACGCTGGCGCATTTGGGTTTACGGAAGGCGAAGTATTTGCGGCAATGGATGAATATGGGCTTGATAAGAAGGAAAATGTCAAATTTTGGTATGACGGTTTTACCTTTGGGAATACGCACGATATATATAATCCTTGGTCAATAATAAATTATCTGGATACCCAAAAATTTAACACCTACTGGGCAAATACCAGCTCAAACAGTCTTGTTTCAAAGCTGCTACAGAGCGCCGAGGCTGAAATCAAAGAGGAGTTTAATGGGCTGCTGTTGGGTAAGTCTGTGGTGAGTGAGATTGATGAGCAGATTGTATATAACCAGCTTGACAGTACAAGGGACAGCATTTGGAGCTTCCTGCTTGCAAGCGGGTATCTGAAAATATTGAATGTGGAGGACTTTGAGGAAATCGGCTTTGAGGAATGGAAGCAACCGCGCTATGAGCTGGCGCTCACAAACTTTGAAGTGCGCTGTATGTTTGAAAATATGATTAAAAACTGGTTTGCTCCTGCGGCATCCTCGTACAGCCGCTTTATAAAGGCAATGTTTGTTGGAGACATTGAAGCCATGAATGAATACATGGGCAGAATGACGCGGGCGGTGTTCAGCTTTTTTGATGTGCCGAAAAGTGATTCGCCTGAACCCGAGCGTTTTTATCATGGCTTTGTGCTTGGTCTTCTGGTGGAGCTGCGGGAAAAATACAAGGTCACATCAAACCGCGAAAGCGGCTTTGGGCGGTATGATATCATGCTTGAGCCAAAAAATTCATCTGATATCGCTGTAATCATTGAGTTTAAGATATATAATGCAAGACGTGATGCCTCACTTGAGGACACTGTTAGGTCGGCATTGCAGCAGATAGCGGATAAGAAATATGAGCAGGCGCTCCTTGAAAGCGGTATTTCTGCTGAAAATATACGCAAGTATGGGTTTGCGTTTTGTGGTAAGGAAGTGTTGATTGGAGTATGAAATGCTAAAAAGGCTGCCGCATGAATGTGACAACCTGAAGGAATCTGTCAAAAACAGATTCCTTATATTTATCATATAATAGAAAAACCCTGTCGAAGAATGGAAGTCCAGTTACATTTTTGATAGAAAAAACGTACTACAATTACTGTCTGTTTATCCTCATCAACTGTGTAAAAAGCAAGATAATTACTTACCGTTATAAAACGAATTCCCCAACCAGCTAAAACAGGATCATCCACGAGATGAAACCTTTGCGGCATGTCAGACAGGGAATTGATTTGCTCAGTTACGGCATCCAACAGATTATTTGCGGCACTGGGATTTTTGAGGGTAAATTCTATATAATCTGCGGCGTGTATAATGTCGCGTTCTGCCATGAAAGTGATATGAATTTGGCAGCTCATTTTTGGCGATGGCTCCTAATGTCTGCCATGGCTTCAGAAAATGGTCTGGTATTGCCTGATGCAATATCATCTAGTCCTTCTTTAAGCTGGCTGTATAAATCAAATCGACCGATTAATTCTTCATAGGCTTCAATACTCATAACAGCAAGGTCGCCTTTTCCATTCTTCGTAATAAAAACCGGTTCAGGATAATTGTGGCAGAATGTAGATATTTCATTGTAATTATTCCTTAAATCAGCGCTTGATCTAATCGCTGGCATAAAACCACCTCCTGCTTGGATAGTAACAAAATTATACACAAATTTTAATATGAAGTCAAGCTGCTGTTGGTGGAAATAAAATTATCTTATAAACAGGTAATTAATAGTATAATAGCCTTGCAGCTGCTCTGTCTTGACATGATGAAGAAGAGAGGCTTTAAGGGTGATTTTTTTGATTAAAAATTTAATTGACTAAAAAGGCTGCCGCATCTATCACAAAAACGACGTCCGCTTTTCTGTCAACATACAGGTCTGCTGCATCCGCCTCTATAACGCTTGACGGAAAAACCGTTAACACAATCATTACCGCTGCAATAAGCATTGCAATATTTTTAAATACTGAATTGATATACTTCCGTATGGCAATTCTCCTTTTCGATGCTCATTCCACTATGACAAAAGAGCGGCAGATGAAACTGCCGCCCTATAACTGCAAACCTGATTAGCCGAGTAATGAAAGTACACCCTGATTTGACTGGTTAGCCTGTGCAAGCATTGACTGACCTGCCTGTGAAAGGATGTTGTTGTTAGAGTATCTAACCATTTCATCAGCCATGTCTGTGTCACGGATTGCTGACTCTGCAGATGTCGTGTTCTCTACAATGTTATCCAAGTTCTTGATTGTATGCTCAAGTCTGTTCTGGACTGCACCGAGAGCTGAACGCTGCGTAGATACTTTCTGTAATGCCTCTGCAATAACATCAATAGCGTCTGTAGCCTTAGCGCCTGAATCGTCTACCATTCCTGCCTCTGAGCTCTTAAGCACGTTAATGCCGAGGCTTGTTGCTGACATAGACTGGATTCTTGTCGTAATCTTGTTTGTAGCTGTAGAGTCTGCGCCTACATGAAGGCTGAATGTCAAATCGTCTGCAACCATTGAACTTGACTTATTGACATATTTACTTATCGTCGTACTATTAACTGCTATTGCTTTATTACCTTGATTGTCATCATAGAGACCGCCCTTGTATATGCCAAACTCGTTGAAATACTCTCTAAGCTTAACGCCTGATACCTTATTGCCTTCTGCGTCATAAAGCTGGTACTCTGATATATCAGTTTCTACCTTTAACTTATTTACCTTATCACCTGTCATCTCGTCAAGAAGCACATAGCCATCCTTCATTTCCTGATATTTTGTCTTCCCACTATTTGCTTTATCAACTTCAACGTTCTGCAAGTATTTAGACAAATCCTTACCTTTAGCAATCTTAATTACTTGATTGTTTTCTTTGTCCCAAATATAAGTATCACCATTTCTTGTAATATTTCCATTATCAGCATCTATAGTTAACTGCTGATTATTTATTGATGTTGTTGCAGTTGTAAACGCTGTGTATTTAGTCGTATCTATTCCTGCTTCCTTAGCGCCATTTACCCCCGATGCTAAATACTTGGTAACGTCCTCACCCTTACTTATAGAGTTTGATACAGCCTTTCCTTCATTGCTTACACTTTTGATAGTTGATGATGTAATTATAAGAGCTTTTGTGTCATTATAGTTAAACTTAGATTTAACTGTTTTCTGATTGCTTCCAAGGTTCTTTGTGTATGTAACTGTGTAGCTCTCTGTATATACAGTCTTGCCGCTTCCATCCGGCTTACCCTTTAACAGATATGTCTCATTGAACTTACTTGTCTCTGCTACACGGTCTATCTCTGTTACAAGCTGATCAATCTCGTCCTGAATATACTGGCGGTCTGTAGTAGAGTTTGTACCATTTGCTGACTGTACTGCAAGCTCATTCATTCTCTGAAGCATATCGTGTACTTCCTGTAGAGCGCCTTCTGCTGTCTGTACAGATGAGATACCGTCCTCAGCGTTTGCAGAAGCTTGAGTAAGTCCTCTAATTTGTTTTCTCATTTTTTCAGATATAGCCAAACCTGCTGCATTATCAGCCGCGCGGTTGATCTTGTAGCCTGAAGAAAGCTTCTCTGTAGAGTTTGATAATGTTCCCTGTGTGATGCCTAAAAGCCTGTTAGAGTTCATTGCCTGTAAATTGTGCTGTATTACCATAATCTTACCTCCTTGTTTTGCCTTATGCGCCTGATTTTATTTACATTTGCATTAAACCTGCAAATTTTATATTTGCAAATCATGCATCTGCCTATCTGCGCTTTGGCTGTGCCGTGGAAAATTCCGTTTCCCACCGTTTGTTTTTTGTTCCTTATTCAGTTTTTAATTTATAATATCCGAAGCTGCCCATATATCGGCGCGCCTGCTTTTACAGACAGCCGCGGTTATTAACCTTTTCAAAATTTACATTTATCGCAATTCCTGTGTATGATTTGACGGTACTGCCTCGCCTGCAGCTTTTTCTGCTGCTGCCTGCTCTGCCTCCGCTGCGGCTTTTGCAGCCCTTTTTATTGCACGCTTCTGAATAGCTCTGCCTCTTGCTATATTCACGTCTCTGGGGGCGTCTATCATTACGCGAAGCTGGTTGTTGTTGCCGCCGAGGAATGTAATCCTGACATCCTTTCCTATCATCAGATACTCTTCCTTGGGTACTGTAAGCATTAGCATATAAAAACCTCCTTGTTTTATTTACAGCTTTTGCGCCTTGGCGGAGTTCTGCACTCCCTGGCTTATTCTCTAATTTCTTCCAAATGCAACTTTTTAGATAAAATGTTGCATTTGATATTTGTCGCAAAACAATTTATTATTAAAGAAAGGAAATCTGACGAAAGGAAACGTTTAGAGAAGGGAATAATTATGAGTACAATGTCGCCTATAAAGGACAAAAAAGAGCTGGAAGCTATGAAAAAATATTTTTTGAAGAAAAACGAGATAAGAAATTATGCGCTGTTCTGCGTCGGAATTAATACCGCACTGCGCATAAGCGATATTTTAAAGCTGCGCTGGAAAGATGTGTATGACTTTGACAGCCATTCATTTAAAAAGCACTTGAAGATTAAAGAACAGAAAACAAAGAAAAATAACGAAATACTTTTAAACAAGGGGGTAATTAACGCGTTAAAAAGGCTGCTCGCATACTGTAACAGAAGCCATACGCCGATAAACGGAGATGATTTTATATTCACAGGCGGAAAAAACAGGAACAAGCCGCTGAGCCGCTCACAGGCATACCGCATTATAAACGGCGCTGCCAAAGCACTTAAAATAGAGGGAAATATTGGCTGCCATTCGCTTAGGAAAACCTTTGGCTACTTTGCGGCGAGGAGCGGCATTTCCTCTGTATTGCTCATGCATATCTACAACCATTCATCATTTCCGATAACAAGACGCTATCTGGGGATAGACCAGGATGAGTGTGATGAGGTGTTCATGAAGATTGCGCTTTAGCTCAGGCAGCTTCAGCCGCATAATTCCGGATATTCAAATATAATACTTTTTTGATTTTAAACGTCTTATGGCATAACTATGCCTTTTTTCACGCAATTTCTGGTCATTCATAATGTACTTAAAAGTTATTTGCCTTAAATTTAAAAAAATTTTTTCAAATAAGGGGTAAAGTATTTTAAACAATAACCGATATACAGAGTGTAAGAACAAAAACATCGCTAAAAATGCAACATTTTATCTAAAATGTTGCATTTTTTATATGCGCTAATTGCCTAGCTGTTTTTTACCTATATTTTTGCCATTTCATTATAGATTATAGCAGAAAAACGCTAAAATTGGGAAACGCAAATAAAACAAGCTGCCGCAGCAATAACAAGGCTATGCGCGGCAGCTCATTTTATTTTGTGTTTGCTTATTTTGTCGATTCATACCTCGTCGATTTTATCAAATTGCTGTTAAATACCTATTTTATTTATTTTTATATCGGTTCTATTCTGCAGTCACATGAAAGCCTTTCGTCACCATCGCCGCTGTCCGCGTCATAGAGAGCGCACATTCTTGTCACGCGGAAGCTTTCTCCTCTGAAGCTCACTATATCGCCCACTCTTACATAATCGGCGCCTACTATGTCATAGCCTTTAAATTCCGCGTTATTTTTGTTTTCTATGACGCGGCAGCCGCTTAAATCAACAATTTTTCCCGTCCCGGAATTATCCGGGCTTATATTTTTGAGGGCAAGGTCAATCCCTGTCGCGGCATTTATTATCAGCCTGCAGCCTTTCCCATCCATGGCGGTCATATCCTGCTCAATCATTCCCTCAAACAGCTTTTCGCCATTGTCCGCGTAAATCTCTATGGACTTATCCTCCGTTCTTCTCCCGGCCTCCGCCGCTTTTTCATTTACATATGCGATGACGCTTGCCCTTGAATATGCCTCGCACTCATAAATGGTAATACGACTTAGCCTGAGTTTTTCGTATTTGCATTTTACTTTCATTGTGCTTCTACCTCCACATTAAAATTTCTGTAAAACAGCAATTCAATAAACTTATCAGAAACACAGATTGTTTCCTATAAGCTTATTATGAAGTAGTCAAAAAAGATTTTCAATATTCCCAAATACCAAAAATTTGTTCTGTTATTTAATGCATATCATATGTTGTTTGACAAATGATTTAGGTTTTTAAATTTTTCACTAAAATATATTTGTAAGAATAATTTTTTTCATTATAGAGGGGGGAAAACAATGGGAAACATTGAAAATCAATTTGATAATTCTAAAAAATTCGTGGAGCTTGGATATAATATAGCTTACTATCGAAAACACGCAAAGCTGACGCAGGAGGAGCTCGCGGAGCGGGTGAACATAAGCAGACAGCACCTTGGGGCGATTGAGGCGCCTAATATCGTGCGTCCCGTATCGCTTGATTTGCTGTTTAACCTTGCGGACGCGTTGGGAATTGATGCGTACAAGCTTCTGCAGTTCCGCGACTAGCGCGCGCTAAAATATTTTCTTTATCCTGCGCGCAAAGTATGATATAATAGCGGAGAAGCGATGAGGTAATCGCGGCGCGGTTAGGCTTGCATGCACACGTCCAAGCTTTTAACCTTACATATTATTATACAAAAAGACGTGAGCAGATGGAGGAAATTATGTATATAACATGTTTGGATTTGGAGGGCGTACTCGTACCCGAAATTTGGATTGCTTTTGCCGAGGCGAGCGGTATTCCCGAGCTTAGGCGCACGACGCGCGACGAGCCTGATTATAACAAACTTATGAAATGGCGCATAGGGATATTGAAAGAGCATGGGCTCGGCTTGAAGGAAATTCAGGAAACAATCGCAAAGATTGAGCCGATGGACGGCGCGAGGGAGTTTCTTGATGAGCTTCGTTCTTTTTCTCAGGTGATTATTATAAGTGATACTTTTACGCAGTTTGCGACGCCGCTCATGAAAAAGCTTGGCTGGCCCACTATTTTCTGCAATTCGCTTGAAGTGGCTAAAGACGGCGAGATTACGGGCTTTAAAATGCGCATTGAAAATTCTAAGCTTGCGACGGTTAAAGCGCTGCAGTCTATCGGTTATGACACTATAGCGAGCGGCGACAGCTACAATGACCTTGGAATGATTAAGGCGAGCAAGGCGGGCTTTTTATTCAAAAGCACTGACAAAATCAAGGCTGACAATCCCGAAATTCCAGCGTATGAAACATATGACGAGCTTATGTCTGCCATTAAGGGGGCAATGAACTAAGGGCGCATATTAGTAAGTATATTATACAGCTTTTGGTTTCCGCTTTCCCAGTCACCAAAGCGGTCGCGGCAGCATATTATATTATTGCACCGTTTGAGCCAGCATTTGGCTTCTTCAAGCTTTTCATCGCTTATGCGGCTAAACGGCGCTTCACATATAATATGAGCCGCCAATGCTTTTGCTATCGGATAGTCGAGGTCATTTTCGTAGATGATTCCTGTGACGAATGGCACTCCCTGACGCTGAAGTTTCCTGAAGGTGTCCATTCCTGTGCCCATTCCCGCAAGCACGAAAGTCCTTGGCTCTCCCTTTGGCGGCTCCAGTTCAAGCGCGTCGCCGCTTTCTTCATAGCTTCCTATATCTATACGGAACAGGCTCGTTATATAGCCGTCTTTAAATATTTCTTCGGGTGCGCCGTACCGCTCCGCCCCGTTTTCACCTATGCACAATATTTTGTCTGAGATTTTCCTTGCCAAGTCAAGCTCGTGAAGTGACATAATCACTGTGATATTTTTTTTGCGCGTCATTTCCTGCAGGAGTGAGAGAAATTCAAGCTTGTGCTTTATATCGAGGTATGTCACAGGCTCGTCGAGAAGGATAAGCTCAGGCTTTTGGCACAATGCCCGCGCCATCATAACGCGCTGGCGCTGTCCGTCGCTTATTTTGTTAAAATCCGTATGAGCAAGCTCGGTTATGCGCACAAGCTCCATTGCCTCGTCAACCGTCCTGTGGTCCTCCGCGGAAAGTATTCCAAATTTTCCTGTATACGGATACCGCCCCATCGCAACGACATCACGACAGGTCATAAGCTCTGTGTTCAGCCTGCCCGTAAAAACCTGCGCCTGTCTGCGCGGAAGCTCATTTCTTGAAATATCGCTCAGGCTTTTGCCGTCAAGATAGGCTGTCCCTGCGACTAGGTCAAGCTGCTTTGCTATGCTTTTCAAAATCGTGGACTTTCCCGCGCCGTTGGGACCTATGAGCGTGAGGATTTCGCCGCGCTCCACGCCTATCTCTATATTTTCGAGAATCGGCTTTTTGTCATAGCCCACTGACATTTTTTCTGTGCTGAAAAAGTACATTATTTACCTCTTTTCCGCTGTATCAAAACCGCTATGACTACAGGCGCGCCGAATACCGCCGTAACTGTGCTTATGCTCATCTCTGTCGGCGCAAACAGGTTTCTTGCCAGCAAATCGCAGAACAGGCAGAAGACCGCGCCGCCCAAAAAGCTTGCGGGTATCATCAGTATTGGCTTTGCGGTTTTTAGCAGGCGCTTTGCCAGATGTGGAACGGCTATCCCGACAAATGAAACGGGACCCGCAAACGCTGTGACTGATGCCGCAAGAACGCTTGAAAGCAGGACAAGCAGCATACGAAACAGCCTTATATCAACGCCCATGCTTTTCGCGTATGCCTCTCCGAGCTGATAGGCGCTTATGGGCTTGGACATGCCAAAAACTATGATTGATGTGATGAATACTGTAAATGACATTACTGTCACATTTTCCCATGAGATGCCTGAAAAGCTGCCTTTTGACCAGTTGTGGAGATTTACTATGTCCGCGTCCTGAGCAAATGTGACAACTATGTCAGTTATCGCGGAGCATATGTAGCCTATCATCACTCCTCCTACGATAAGCATGGACATTTTATCCACAGCTTTTGACATCAGCAGGACAAAGCCCATTGCCGCCGCAGCTCCGACAAATGCCGCCGCTATGAGCATAAATGAACTGATGTGTGCAAGCTTTTCTGAAAGGAATACCATCACCAGGGCTACGGCAAGCTTTGAACCTGAGGATATGCCAAGCACAAACGGTCCCGCTATCGGATTGTGGAAAAAGGTCTGCAGAAGGTATCCGGAAAGTGCGAGTGCGCCGCCGAGTATCGCCGCCGCAAGCGCCCGAGGCATGCGTATCTGCCAGAGGATATTTCTTGCCGTATCGGATATGTCCGCTCCTGTGAAGCTTCCGATTACCTCCGGGATTGTAATGTGTACGCTGCCTACGCATATATTGAGCATGAGCAACACAATAAGCAATACGCCCAAAATGACAAAGCTTAATCCAACAGATACATATATTGTGTTTCCGCCGCCTTGTCCTGCGTGAGCATTGCGTTTACATCCGTTATCATGCCCCCGACTGACATCAGCTCCTGATACAGATTTTTTGTCGTACACCAGACTCTACCCTCCTGTACTGCCTTGAAGTCACCCAGCAGCGGACTTTTTTGCAGCAATGCGTCTATCGAGTCAAGCTCTCCGTCAATGCTGCTGTTGTATATAAGATAATCGGCGTCCTTTGCGGCCGCATAAAATTCCTCCATCTGCATTGTCATTGAAAAAGAGCTGCCTTCTTCATCGCCCAGCTTATCAAATATATATTTTCCACCCGCAAGCTCTATCAGCTTGGGAATGTAGTCGGCTGATTTACGCACATTGACCGCGCCATTGGCAGTGATATAAAAAAAGGCGACAGTTTTGGCATTGCCGTCATCTGTATTCTGCGCAAGCTTATTTAATGCCGACTGTTGTTCATCAAAAAGCTGCTGCGCAAGCTCATCCTTTCCAAGAAGCGCGCCGTACACCTTTATCCACTCTACGCGCCCCAGCGGATGCGCTTCATAGCTTGAGTGATCTATGAGAACGGGGATTCCAAGAGTTTTTAGCTTTTCTCCTACTTCGGGGGAATGGGTTATCATGCCGTTTTCCACTGCAAGACGGCAGCCTTGGGACAAGATAAACTCATAGTCGGGCTCGCTGTATTTGCCTGCGTAGAGAATATTGCCTGCTTCCATTGCGATGCGCGCCTCCGTTATATACCAATCGTCGGCTTTTGTACCCGAGAAGTGTATGCTGTCCATGCCGTCCAGCGCCCGGAATATGTCCATAACGGCACTCGCTGCCAGATATATGCCATCCAGAGGCTGATTTATGACAGTTATGTCATTTTGAAGCTGTGTCGGAGTCGGCTTGCCATCGGGCACTATAAGGAAACGGCTGCCGTCTGAAATCGTTATCAGGGTGTAGCCTTCCTGATAGCGGTCGATTGCAAATTCTTGCGCGTAGGTAATGGCATCACGAGATTTATAGGTGAGGTCGGGACTTATGTTCTGGGGTATTTGTGACATTAGTGTCATTTTTTTGTCATCTGACCCTGTGCCGCCACAGGCAGACATGAAAAAAATAATTAAAAGGCTTACTGCCGCGGCAATCAGAATCGGCTTTTGAGTTTTTTCCATAATTTATGCTTCGTGTTCCTTTCAGGTTTGGCAAAATAGGTAATTACTTATTTTTTAGAACGCTTTATAAACAGTGTCACAGAGATGGCAGCTATGATTACCGCTATTATCGCCGTCATGATAAGCGCTGCCGTCTGTATTGACAAGCCTCTGCCGTTTTCAAGCTTTTTTGCCGTATCGGTTTGGAAGGTAATCGTGTACTCTACCTCGTGTGGTTTGCTCATCGCCAATGTGTCCGCTATAACGGCAAACTCTTTGTCAAACGCGCATACCGGTATCAGAAATTTGGAATTTCCTGTGTCGTTTATTGGAAGGTATTTTGCTCCGTTTACTATCATATAGTCATAATTGGGGCTGCTCCACTCTATGACAGCCATTGCCGCGCCGTCAAGAACCGCTATGCGGGCTGAATTTAGTGAGGCTCTGCCGCTGCCGCCGCTTAGTACGGCTTCTATTGTATATATTCCGTCATCCAAATTTGTCTTTTCCTGTGAAGCGAGGATTAATGCCTGTGAGTAATCGGTACTCTCGGAGGCGTTTACCGTATGTGATTTCAGGTTTGGTGACGCGAGGGCTGCCAATGCCGACATTAAGACGAGTGACGCTAAAATGGCGGCAGTCAGGCTTGCCTTTAGTATTCTTTTCATGTTTTCTCCCTGCCTATTCAACTGCTTTTTTGTCGTTATTTTTAATCAGACTTAGCTATCCGATGACGCAAATCAAGCCTTATCCTTATCAAACAGGAATCTTGCAAGCATTTTTGTCACGATTGACATATCTATTGGCTTTGAAATATGCGCGTCCATTCCACATTCTAGGCACTTCTTTACATCCTCCGAGAATGCGTCCGCCGTCATCGCTATAATGGGGATATGCACATCTGACCTGTCCGTCATGGCGCGTATTTTTTCCGTCGCCTCGTAGCCCGACATTTCAGGCATACGGATGTCCATTAGTATGACATCATAGTAGCCCGGTTCGGACTTTTCAAACATATCGACGCATATCTGTCCGTTTTCCGCCCACTCTGTCTGTATGCCTATTTCGGATAACAGGTCGTTTGCAATCTCGTAATTCAAGTCATTGTCTTCCGCAAGCAGCACTTTTACGCCTGTAAAGTCCCTCTGCTTTGCCTTTTTTTCTTCTTCCTTGTACTGTATCGGGTCCATAAACTGTATGAGTCCATGGAAAAGCGTCGATTTGAACAGCGGTTTTGAGATGAAGCCGCTTATTCCAGCCTCGCGCGCCTCCTCCTCGATATCACTCCAATCATATGCGGATATCAGCAGGATGGGAAGTTCGCTGCCGTATGTGCGGCGCAGTTCACGCGCAGTCGCTATGCCGTCCATGTCGCCCATCTGCCAGTCAAGCAGCACTATCTGGTAGTCATTGTGCTTCTCATAATGCTCGCCTACCATTTTGATTGCCTGCCTGCCGCTGAGCGCCCAGTCGCACTTGACCGTCATCTCCCTGAGGCTTGCCGCCGTATCCCTGCAGAGCTGCTCGTCATCGTCAACCAAGAGCATATTCCACTCGGGAAGCACCATGTCGGCTTCCTTTACCATAGCCTTTTCCAAATCAAGCGTGACAACAAACTCTGTGCCTTTGTTGGGCTCGCTGTTTATATCAATCGTGCCGCCCATAGCGTCAATTATGTGTTTGGTGATTGCCATGCCAAGTCCTGTGCCCTCGGTCTTGTGGACGCGCAGATTGTCCTCGCGCACAAACGCCTCGAAGATTTTTTCCTTAAACTCGGCTGTCATGCCGATGCCGCTGTCCTTTACGCTAAAGCGCACCTGCACATAATTATCGCCTTTCGACGACGGCGCCTGGCTGACTGACATATGAATCCTGCCGCCCTCGGGCGTAAACTTAAACGCGTTTGAGAGGAAGTTAATCAGCACTTGGTTCAGGCGGACGCTGTCGCAATATACATCCTCCGATATTATATTGGAAATAAAAATGTCAAACTGTTGGTTTTTTAGCTTTATCTGGGGCTGTATGATGCTCACTATGCTTTCCATCGTCTCGCGCAGGGAGATGAGCTCTACATTCAGCGTCATCTTGCCGCTTTCTATCTTTGACATGTCAAGAATGTCATTGATAAGCCCAAGCAGGTGGCGGCTTGATAGCGTAATCTTTTTCAGGCAGTTCATAAGCTGCTGCTTGTCGTCTATATTTGCCGTCGCAATCGCCGTCATGCCGACTATCGCGTTCATTGGCGTCCTGATGTCGTGGCTCATGTTTGACAGGAACTCGCTCTTTGCCTTGTTCGCGTTGACTGCCTCGTCGCGCGCTTCGTTCAGCAGCACAAACTGCTTTTTCGTAAAGTTATAATAGAATATAAAGAGCAGGAGAAAAATGACAAACACTAAAGCCATTGTCAATGTATAATAGAAGGTACGCATTCCCTCCCCGCTGCTGACTATGTCATCCAGCGTCGTGTATTCCATAATGGTTACCAGATACCATTCAGAATACGCAAGCGGCGTGGCGTATATGCTTTTGAGGCACTCCTGGGTCTTTAGGGTGTCGTTGAATATTTCTCCTTTTTCCATCGCGGCGCTAAGCCCGCTGCAGAAATATTCGGCATCTTTGCCGTCATACTCGATGACAATATTTTCAAGGCGGTCAAAGAAATTGTCTTCCGCCGTTTCTTCTGTCTTCATCAACAGAGTGCCGTTTTTCATCATTATATACGAATAGGTATCTTCCTCTTCGTTGCTTGCCGCGAGCGTTTCCTTGATGTAGTCTATGCTTACTCCCGCTGCGATTGCCAGGCTCTTTTCCCCATTTGAGAGCTGGTATTCGCAGGGTACGCCTATCAATACCTCCAGCGCATTGCTGTTTTCGTTCCGCACAAGCGTGAGCTTTTTTTCACCTGCCCTGATTGACGCCATGAAGTTTGTCAGGTCGATCGGCACGAACTGGTCGCCGTATATCATGTGAAGCTGTTCATCGTCCGTCAAAAACGCTAGGCCGTCAAAGCCGCGTGTCTTTCCGCTTTGGGTCATTTCGTCAACAAGCGCGTCGCCCTGTATGCTGCCGTCGGGCGGCGTCCTGTCGATTAGGGTGTTTACTTGTGACAGTTTTACATCCATTGCCGTCTGGAAGTGTCTTTTTATCTGGACGCTGACTCTTGTCATATAGAAGTCGCCGACTTTGTTTACTGTGCGTTCGTTTATTTTTGATGTTGAGCTTAGCAGAAAGACAAATACGAAAAAGCAGAAGGCAAATACAAATGCGAAGCTGCCTATCAGGATTTTTGATGTCTTTTTTTCCATTCCTTTTCACCTCATGGGGGGCCTTTTACACATATGATTTTTTGCAGTATGTGTTAATTATATAATACTATTTGTGGTAAAGTCAATGGCGCTTTTATGGGGGCAACTAGACAATTTGGCAACTGGCGCCGAGGCAGGAGCATACACCCCATTCAGACTCGCTTGCGCTCAGTGGAAAGCGTAGCGGTACTAAGCTCGGCGGCGCTGTAAAAGGAACTGCGCTTTTACAGCTTGCCTCGCTAAGTACCGACGCTTTCCAACGGTCTTCATGGGGTGTATGCTCCTGCCTCGGCTATTGTGTTGGCTTTGACTGCATCATGTTAAGGATGAGAGAAAGTGGTAGGAATGAAATGGGAATATTTTAGGCATGTGCGAAACTCTATTCGACAATGTAGAACACATTTCGCAATTACTTAGGAATATTTTGATGAAAGAAATGCATTTAGGAGAATGTGTGTGGTGTGAAAAAAATCTTGCAATGGATATGGTAATTGAATATAATAATATTAGACAAAGCAAGGCTTTGTAAGCAGGAAATTTTATTGAATATGCACAAATGGAAGGGAGAGATTAGTATGTATCATATTGTTGCGATTGAACGCTCGTATGCCAGCGGCGGGAATGAGATTGGCGAGAAGTTGGCGAAGGCTCTTGGGTATAAGCTGTTTGACAGGAATATTCTTATTGAGGCGGCGAAAAACCTTAATATTTCTCCGATTTATATTGAGAATCTTGAGGAAACAAGCTCGGGAGGCGTTATCTTTAATCTCTCTAAGGCATACAAGAGAAATGACACTGACGAGAACTCGCGTCCGCTTGCCGAAAAGCTTTTTGCGGAGGAGAGGCGCATTATCGAGCAGGCGGCTGACGAGGGCGGCTGCGTGATTGTAGGGCGTGCGGCAAGCTATATACTGAGGGACAGGGAGGACTGCCTGCGCGTCTTTGTGAATGCGGAAAAGGAGCATAGAATACAGCGCGGCATACAGCATGAAAAGCTTGACCGCGCTACGGCTGAAAGCACGATGAAAAAGGTGGACAAGCGAAGGAAGGGGTTCTTTAATTCAGTCACGAACTGGGAGTGGGGCAGCCCTGATTATTTTGAAATATGCATTGACAGCGGAAAACTTGGGATTGATTTGTCTGTAAAGCTTCTGGAAGCGGCTGTCAGGGGTTAGACTGAAAATGGGCTCATTAGTTAAATCTGACGGTAAAAACAATAATATCGAAGTTTTTGAAAGGCTGCCTGTCCCGAAGGCGGTCATGACAATGGCTGTGCCTACTATTATAAGCCAGCTCATTGTGCTGATTTACAATATTGCCGATACGTTTTTCATAGGGCGCACGAATAATCCGCATATGGTGGCGGGCGCGTCGCTTATACTGCCGCTTTTTAACATTACGCTTTCGCTGTCGGGGCTTGCGGGCATAGGCGGCGGCGCGCTTATATCGCGGCTGCTTGGTGAAAAGCGAGCTGACGAGGCAAGGAAGGTTTACAGTTTCTGCGTATATCTGGGAATTTTTTCGGCGGCGCTGTTTGCTGTGCTTGTTTTTGCGTTTATGCGTCCGCTGATGGGATTTCTCGGCGCGGGGGCTGATACATATGCTTATGCGAGCGGATACGCCTTTATGGTAATTGTCTGTGGCGGCGTGCCTACTGTGCTTTCAAACATACTTGCCAACCTGATTAGGAGCGTGGGCGAGTCCAAGAAGGCAGGCTTTGGCATTACTATGGGCGGGCTTATCAATATCGCGCTTGACCCTCTGTTTATGTTTGTCCTGCTGCCTGACGGCATGGAAATTTTTGGAGCGGGGATTGCAACTTGTCTTTCAAACTGTATTGCGTGCGGTTATTTTATTGTGACGCTGATTAGAATGAAGGGCAATTCTGTATTAAGGCTTTGCGCTCCGTCCAATCTGCCTATGAGGAAAAATCTTCTGGCTGTATTTTCTGTGGGTGTGCCTTCGGCGATTTCGACACTGCTTTTTGATATGGATTATATCGTGATAGACCGTTTGATGTCGGAGTACAGTGATATTGCGCTGGCGGCTATCGGGATTGTGCTTAAGGCGGAAAGGCTGCCGCTTAATGTGGGAATTGGCATCTGTCAGGGTATGATGCCGATTATTGCGTATAATTATTCGGCGGGGAATTTCAAGCGTATGAATGAGACAAGGCTTTACTCGCTGAAGCTGGGGCTTGTCTGCGCGGCTGTGAGCATTGCCTTGTATCAGATTTTTGCGGGGCAGATTATGAATGTGTTTATTGATGATGCGCAGACTGTGGCGCTTGGGACTGGTTTTTTGAGGGTGAGGGTACTTGCCACTCCGCTTATGTTTTTGAGCTTTTTCCATGTGTATTTGTTTAATGGGTTTGGGAAGGGCGGATACGCGCTGTTTCTTGGTGTTACAAGGTGGCTTGGGTTTAATATTCCGATGTTGTTTCTGCTTAATTGGATTATTGGTATGCAGGGAATTGTTTGGGCGCAGGTTACGGCGGATATTTTGACGGTGGCTTTGTCGTTAGCTGTGTATTGGAATTTTCAGAGAAAGAGGTTTGTGGAGGGGGCGGAGGATATTTAGAAAAAAACATTGCAATTTCGCAAGGTGTGTGATATATTGAACTTATAATGGGATTGCCACAGAAGCGGCTACCCTATTATAAATATGGCGACTGCCTAAAGGCATAAGCCGTCACTATTTGCGGTAGCGGCGGCTTATTTTTTACCCTGAAAGATTGTGTAGCACAATCCTACAAGGGCTACAATGAATATTCCAGTCTGAATAAAATCCGAGTATGTTATCATTGCTATCCCTCCTTTCTTTCGTCCAGAGGGAATAACGCTCCCTCCTGTAAGAGGGCAGCCGCCTTGCTCTGTGGTTTTCCCGTATGTGCATTATATCGTATTTTTTGACATAATTCAACAAAAAAATTTTTCAAATAAATGCCCCATTGCAAGCCTGATATTCTTAGGCTGCAATGGGGCATTTATTGGCTGGATTTTAGTCTGAAATTCTGTTTAATGTAAAGTCGTCTACTGTTCCCCAGCTTTTGGGATTGCTTTTTATGCGCACGCCGATTGTGAGGATGCCATCGGTGACTTTTATTTCGGGGATTGTCGGCTCCTGCCAGTTGGCGTAGCCTGACAGTGCAAATGGCGTTGTCTGTTCGCCTTCGCCTGTGATGGCGTAAAGCTCCATTTCCGCGTCTGGGGTGACGTCGCCGCCCTGGGCGTAGGCTATGAGCTGGTAAGTGCCTGGCTCTAAGCCTGTAAGCTCCTGCTCGATTGAAAATTCCATGGAAGCCTCCGACCAAAAGTGGAAGGCTATGTCGCCTGAGTGCGCGTCGTCCGTCTTTTTCTGAAAGTCTGTGGGGTTGTCTGCGCCTTCGTAGGTTACTTTCCACATGGAGGTGTCTGTTTCCTCAAAGCTTGGATTTTTTATATGGTTTAGCATTTCCACCTTGACGTGGCAGGTGGTTTTTGTGCCGTCTTCGAGGGTGCCTTCTATCTCGTAGCTGCCGCTTGCGCCTGTGTCGATTGCAGCAAGCTGCGCTTCGTCCCATTTTACGGCGGCTTGTTCATTTGATGCGCGGTTGTTATATACTACGTCTATTTTTTCGGGCAAAGTGAGCGCGCCGCCTACGTCCGCCGTGATGTAGGTGTCGGGTATATAGTCAATTGCAAGCGGGGCTGTTGAGCCGTATTTTAGGTATTTGAATACGTTCAGCGACGCGAGCGGGTGTCCTTCAAAATCAAACATTGCCTGATTGTCCCATGAACTGCCGCCGTAATACAATCCTGCGTCATTTGGGTCATAATCGGCGGAATAGCTGCTCGCCCATCCGCTGCCGTATTTTTCCCATATGGGGGAGTTGTCCGCGTCTGCTTTGCCGACGGGTATCCATGCACCCTCCCAGTAGAATACGCCCATTACGCCTGCCTCATTTGCGGCGGCGCATATGTCCCTAATCATTGTCGCCTGACTCTGCACGCTTGCGGCGTAGCCGTCAACCAGATCTCCTTCGCCTGATACGCTGTTGCCCGAGCCGTCGCCGTCCTCAGAGGTATAGCAATATGAGGTTTCCATGATGGCGACTTTTTTGCCGTAGGTGTCTTGTATGTTTTTTGCTACTTCCTGCATATTTTCCATAGTGCCATGCCAAAATGGGTAATAGGACATGCCGAAAATATCGTAATCAATGCCATAGCTTAAAAGGTTTAGGGCGATTTTTTTTATATTGTCTGCCTGCTCTATGTTTGTATAATGAACAACAATTTGAATGTCTTTACCGTATTGCTGCGATACTTCGCGCACCGCTTTGCTACCTGCGCTTAGTAGGTTCATAACACTTGGCATAAGCGTTTCGCCTGCCAGCCCATTGTTGATTTCGTTACCAATCTGCACCATGCCTATGTCTACGCCCGCGTCAAGCAGTTGGGCGAGGCTTTCCTTGGTATAATTATAGAGCGCGTCGCATTTTTCATCTGCGCTCATTTCCTCCCATGCTTTCGGCGCAAACTGCTTTTTCGGGTCTGCCCAAAAATCTGAATAGTGGAAGTCGATGCATACTTTCATTCCATACTCTGTAGCGCGCTTGCCAAGCTCTATGGCTGTCGCCACATCGTTGTTGCCGCCGCCGTAGCCATTGCCGTCCGCGTCATATGGATTATTCCACACGCGCAGGCGTATATAGTTTATGCCCGACTGAGCAAGCGTCATAAATATGTCCTGCTCCTCGCCCTCGTAATTGTAATAGGTTACTCCGCTGCGCTCCTCCGCAAGCGCCGACGAAACATCCATTCCTCGGATAAAATTATCGGAGATGTCAGGAATCGGCTCTACAAAGATGTCTGATTCCTCCGAAGCGTTAGGGAGAGGAAACATTGTGTTTAATTCGACTGCGGCTTCCGTTTTTGTGGCTTCCTGTTCCTGTGACTGCTCGTCTGTCTGTATCTGCGTTTCCGCCGTCTGTGACTGCTCCTGCGGCTCTGTTTCCGCTGCCGTTTTGTCACCTGTGCCGCCGCAGGCTGATATCAGAGACATGCAAAGAGCGGATACGGTAAATAGAGCCGTTAATTTTCTGTACGATTTTTTCATGGAAAACCTCCTGTTTTGTGCCATTCAACATTCAATTTATTTTATACCGATATCAGCGCACTGTAAGGGATAAAAATCAGTAAAAGATATTGAGGTCATTCTTCGCCAATAAGCACCTCCTTGCCCTTGAAGGCAAAGCCGTATTTTCGTATTCTCTCTGCGGGAATACCTTCCGCCGTAAGAGATGAAGCATACTTTTTTTCTTCTATCTGTTTCAGTGCTTCATTTAAAGTGTCGTCAAGGGATTTATCGCGGCGTTTATTGAAAACTTTAAATTCTATTATGATAGCGTCGTCTTGGTTACTCTGTGGCTTGAGCATCACATCATACCTGCCGAAACCGCTTTCGCGGTTTGATGTTATCACATACTTGTCTTTAAGCTCCACTATAAGCCCCAAGATAAGACCATGATAAAAGCGCTCCGGCTGCGTGCGCCCCGAAGCCTTTCCGCCTGTGTCAAAGCTGCTGAATATTTCCTCCGATATGCTGTTTATATATTCATTCATTGCATCCGTATCTCCGGAAAGCAGTGCTCCAACAAACTCACCATAATCGGAAGTCGTTCTAAACCACCCTTTTATCATCTTCTCGAACATTATGTGGACTTCGTAGTTTGTAAGCGCAAGCTCATATTCCTGACTGCTCTCTACCGCGCCTTCTTTATAACCGGTATACTTATTAACACGCAAATAGCCTGATGCAAGCATAAGGCTCCAAAGCGTTTCCGCGCTGCCATCAAGCTGGTTGTATACAAGCTGCTCGTCTATATCAGTCTTGATAACACCACCGTCGAGCAGCGTCTCGAAGTGTTTCTTGATATCAGCATTCGCCTCACGCACAAGCTTGTTTATAAGGCTGTTGGCACTGGTATCTGCCCAATAAGAGGTAAATTTTTCCTTGCCAAGGTAATTAAGTATGGACCAAGGATTGTAAATATCCGTCACATTACCAAAAGTAAAGCCATCATACCACCACTTTACTCCACTTTTGTCCGTCAGCCCAAGTTCGTCCATCGCGCCGAAAACTTCCTGCTCCGTAAAACCGAAGATATCGGCATATTTGTCGGATGTCGTTGTAACTACCTCTAAATTATTTAAGTCTGAAAAAATTGATTCCTTGCTCACCCTAGTAATGCCTGTCATTATGCCTCGTTCAAGCCATGGATTTGTCTTGAATGTGGAATTGAACATGCTGCGCGTGAATGAGACGAACTCATCCCAGTAGCCGTCAACATATGCCTCTTGCATTGGAGTATCGTACTCGTCGAGGAGGATTATGACTTTTTTTCCATAATATCTGAAAAGAAATTCCGAAAGCTGCTTTATCGCCATAGTGGCAACACTTTCACTCATATCGGAAGACACCATGTCAAAAAGTTTCCTATCCATCTCCTCTAATGACGGACTTTCCTTTATGAACGAATATTTTCGATAGAGGCTTACTATTAGCTGGTAAATCTTTTCTATGGCGGATTTGCAGCTTTTTTCCTTTATATCGGCAAAACTCAAAAAGATAACAGGATAAGTCCCCTGCAGCTTCTGGTATTTCTCATCCTTCCAAATGGAGAGTTTATCAAACAGATCACTGCGGTTTGCATAATCTACCGAAAAGAAGCTTTCCACCATGCTCATGGTAAGCGTCTTGCCAAAGCGCCTTGGACGCGTGATGAGTGTGACACTGTCGCCGCTTTCCCACCATTCCTTTATAAAAACGGTTTTATCCACATAAAAGTAGTTGTTTGATATAATCGTTTCAAAATTCTGTATGCCTATTCCTACTGTCCTTGCCATACTTATATCCATTCCGTTCTCCATCTCCAATGTTTCATTTAACCGAATAAGACGCTCGACACCGTTATTTTTAGGCTGCCTGTAAATTCTGCCGTTCCAAAGCCGTTTGGAAGTATGAAGCAGTCGCCTTTCTTAATATACTGCCCGTTGATTAGTCCGTCGCCTTCTATGACATTCATAATAAGGAACGGATATTCCTGCTCAATTTTGGCAGAACCGTCAATTTCAAGCGTCCACTGCTTATACCGCCCGTCGTCAGGATGCGGGAAAGCGCTGCCAATCGAATTGTCAGAGTTGCCAAAAAGCTCCGGCTTTTCCGTCCACAACGCGCCGAGGCTTTTGCCTGCACAGCGCCCTTCTTTTACAATGCATCCGCTATGCCAGCCGACTGCCGCCCCATTACTGCCGTCTGCCTGCTCGGAAGCGCTGCGATTGTTTCTGTCGTCTGCCTCTTGCTTGGACACGGGATTTACAAACAGGATTTCACCCTTCGTCCTTGTGCCGTTTATACTCAAATTCTTTCCGTTTGTCTCCATGACCTCCTTGTACCAATACGCGGAGTCCTTGGCAATCCTTTTCTGCGTGGCAAAATCTACATAAACTATGCCGAAACGGTCGCTGTAGCCTTTCTCCCACTCAAAATTGTCAAGGAATGACCAGAGAAAATATCCCCTCAAATCAACGCCGTCATCGCTTGCTCGCTGTAGGCTTGAAAGGTATTTGTCCAGAAAATCTATTCTATTGTAATCATGTACGCGCCCGTCCTCTGAAACCCAATCGTGCGCCGACATTCCGTTTTCCGTAATGTAAAGCGGAATTTTGTAGCGCTCGTACAGGAATTTTGCCCCCCAGTAAAGCGCATCCGGCGTCACAGGCCAGTTTGTGGCGGTCTTGGGGAAGCCCTCGGGCCTGCCCACATACTCAGGCTTTCCGTCCTTGCCGCACCGCACGAAATAACCGTTGTAAATATTTTGTCCCATAAAATCTATCGGCTGATAGATGAGCTCCATATCCTCCTTTGTTATCTCGGGAAGATAGTCCTTATACTTTTCCAGCCCCTCCTCGGGATATTTTCCAAGAAATACAGGGTCAGAAAACCATGGTACATTCCATGTCCAGTTGTTTATAGGCTGGTCAAAGCCAAAGTATATGCTCCTTGCGGCTTCGATGTCCTCCTTGCTGTCCGTATATGGATATGCTACTCCGCATGTAGGCGCAAAGCCGATTTTTATCGGACGCTTCGCATATTTCCTAAGCTGCTTCACTGCCGTCCCATGCGCGCGCAGCACATTGTGCGTTATCTGAAAAACATCCTTTGGAGAAAGCTTCAGCCCCGGAGCGTGCCCTCCTGTGAGATAGCCAAGACCGATAAAGCACTGGGGTTCGTTAAAGGTAATAATATGCTCCGACAAATCAGAGAAATTCTCCGCCACTACCCTTGCATACTCGCCAAAATAGCCTATCAAATCCTCGTTCAGCCATCCACCCTTGTTTTGAAGCGCCTGCGGCAATTCCCAGTGGTACATTGTTATGTAGGGCGTTATGCCGTTTTTTATCATTTCTTTCATCATATCACGATAGAGAGCTATCGCCTTTTCATTTACCTCATCTGTGCCTGTCGGCATAACCCGCGCCCAGCTTATCGAAAAACGGTACGCCTTTACGCCAAGCAGACGCATCAAGGCGTAGTCCTCCTTGTACCTGTGAATGTGGTCGCAAGCGACGCTCCCGTCGTGTCCCTCGTACACTCTGCCGCTCTTTGCAAACTCATCCCATATGCACACGCCCGCGCCGTCGTCCGCGTCGCGCCCTTCTATCTGATATGCGCTTGTCGCCACGCCCCATACAAAATCATCCTTAAACATAAATTTTTCCCTTTCTCCGTATGTTTTTGCCCACCACAGGGCATATGCCGTTCTTACTGCCCTAACGCCGGCTTTTATAGCGTTATTTTACTATAGCTCAATTGAGCGTGTCAATTATTTTATGCCCCGCACCTTAATCCGCATTGCTTGCGGCAATCTTCACGCGGCTCCACAGGTTGCTGATTGTCTTTCTCGTCTTTTCGTTGTATTCAAATACCTCGTCCATATCGTTGTCCGTCCTTGGAATATAGGCATCTATTCCCTCGAATTCGCCGCCTTCGCCTGATAGCACCTCCATGACCTCTTCATTTGCCGAGGTATAGCCTACATAGCTTGAATTATCATATGCCCCTTCGTAATCGCAAGCATAATTGATGAATGCGTGGGCGAGCGCGGGATTTTTGGCATTGGCGGGAATAACCATGGCATCAGACCAGATATTTGTGCCCGTCTGAGGCAGATAAAAGCCCATATCTTCATTTTCGGACATCACATATGTGGCATCTCCCGAATAAATCAGCCCCAAAGCCTTACGCCCCTGTGCCATATTGTCGATAATCTCATCTGTCACAATCTCGGGCTCCATCGTCTGCACGCATTTCACAAGCCAGTCATACGCCTCCTGAAGCTCGCTTTCATCCTCCGTATTCATAGAGTAACCGAGCGCTTTTAGAGCCATCATAAAGCTGTCGCGCTCCGAATCGTACAAATAAATGTCACCTCGATATTTTTCATCCAGGAAAATATTGAAGCCCTCCCGCTCCAAATCCGCTATGTCAACCTTCGTCGTATCGTACACAATACCGACAGTCCCCCAGAAATACGGCACTGAATATTCGTTGCCGGGGTCATACGGCAGATTTTTTACGGATGCCGTAAGGTTGTCTAAGCCGCTTATTTTGGAAGCATCAAGCTTTTGCAGATATCCTTCCATAATCAGCCTCTGTATCATGTAATCACTAGGAACAAGTATGTCAAATGACTCGCCGTTTGCCACCTTTATGTACATCTGCTCGTTTGAATCAAAGGTTTCCAAAATCACCTTCGCGCCTGTCGCTTCCTCAAAATCTCCGATTATATTCTCTCCTGTGTACTCACCCCATGTATATATGTGCAATGTCTGTCCTTCAAAAGGACGCTCCTTTGAGCCGCCTCCTGCACGCAGGCAGAGCACAAGCACAGCCGCAGCAGCCACGACCGCCGCCACAGGCACGAAGACCTTTCGCTTTTTAATCTCGTCCGATGTCTTACGCTTTGCCGCCACGACAGGTATTATATTCACTAGCACCAGCACAAAGGTGATGATGACCACCATCAGCGTAGATGCCGCATTTATGCTGGGATTGACGCGCTTGCTCATAGTGTAGACCACCATGCTCAAATTTTTCACGCCGCCCCCCGTAGCAAAATACGATATAATAAAATCGTCTACAGACATAGTGAACGCAATCAGCGCGCCCGCTACGATTCCCGGCGCAATCTGCGGTATGATAACCTTCGTCATAGCCTGCCATGGCGTCGCGCCCAAATCCATCGCCGCATCCGCAATATTCGGGTCAAGAGAGCGGATTTTCGGCATTACCGACAGTATGACATACGGTATGCAAAACGCGATATGGGCAAGCAGCATCGTCAGGTATCCCTTGTCCACCCGAAAGGTGATAAACAGCAGCATAAATCCGATAGCCGTCACAATCTCCGGATTCATCATCGGCAGATTGTCCACCTGCTCCATGATATTGCGCAGCACCTTGTTTGATTTGCTCAATCCTATGGCTGAAATTGTGCCTGCCGCCGTTGAAACGAGCGTCGCTATCAATGCAACTGAAAATGTCGTGTACAGAGCCTCCATCATAGTCCGCGATTCCAGCATCCGCTTATACCAGCGCAGCGAGAAGCCTGTGAAGCTTGTCAGCGACCTTCCGTCATTGAAAGAAAACACTATCATATATATGATTGGCAGATAGAAAAACGCAATAATAAAAGCCATAAGAATTTTCCCGATAGGGCGTCTGCCTTTTTTCATAAGTTTTTTTCCTCCTGTCCGCCCTGATTTCTATTTTCCAGCTTACGCACGACAGCCATAAGCAGCATCATGATAAATGCCATAATCATAGAAACCGCGCTGCCAAAATTCCATTCGCCTACAGTAATGAACTGGTTTTCAATCATATTTCCAATAAGGAAATACTGTCCCCCGCCGAGAAGCTTAGGTATAAAGAAAGAGCTGACCGCGGGCAAAAATACCAGCGTAATGCCGTTTACTACACCCGGGAGCGACAGCGGAAGCGTGACGCGCGCAAAGGTCTGCATGGGATTTGCCCCCAAGTCCGACCCCGCCTCAAGGAGCGCACCGTCCATTTTGCACAACGAGGTATTAATCTGCAAAATCATAAACGGCAGGAAATTGTACACCATTCCCAGAAGCACCGCGCCTTCCGTATATAAAAGCTCTTTTTCTCCCGGCATAAAAAGGGACACTATGCGCTGAAGCAATCCGCCCTCCGTAAGAAGGCCAATCCAGGCATATGTCCTGACCAGCATATTTATCCACATAGGAATCGTGATACAGAGTATCAACTTGCTCTGTAGGCCTTCTTCGCATCGTGAAATAAAATATGCCGCCGGATATCCAAGCAAAAGGCATATAATTGTCGTCTTAACCGCAATCCACAATGAACGCCACAAAATTTTCAGGAAATCCGGGTCAGTGAAAAATGTGACATAATGCTCCAATGTGACTGAAAAAGAGAAAATGCTGTTTCCGGGCTGCGTAATCGAATAAAACGCGATAAGCGCCATCGGAAGCACCAGCATAATCACCGCCCATATAATATATGGTATTGCAAGCTGCGAAAATTTTTTCATTTTTATCCCCCATACCGCCTTAATGTTTTGTTATCGACATTACATGAATATCCTCCGGGAAGAATGTCAGGCCGACCTTCTCCCCCTCCTCCGTATAGTCCGTCGTATGTATCTTAAATTCGCGTCCCTGTGTCCAAAACGTAATCGGATATATTCCCTCCGTAATATTGTCCGGCTCAAAATCATAATCTACAGTAATATCCACGCTCTCGTTCTCATCGCTCAGCTTCCATGCCTGCGCATTTGCCCATGTTTTGATGTCTATGTCAAGCGCCTGCGACTCTTTAATCTCATCAACCGTCGTCATAAAGTTAAACGCCATCACGCCTTCGTTTGCCTTTTCATTTCTGACAAAGGGCTGATTGACTACATGTATGGTGCGCTCTATACTCAGACCGTTTGACGTAGAAAACTTTACGGGATAATCGCCTTCTTTTTCCTCAAGCTCGTACTCGATTTTGGCAATGGAAACATATTCGTCGCTTACAGGATTCCATGCCTGCGCGTTTGAGCGGGCGATAATTTCCTTATCGTTAAGACCCTTAACGTCCTCGATGTCTACATAGAAATCCGTCGCGCTCATCTTTTCTTTTCCGTCGTCGCTGACCGCATCCCTGTTTTTAGTCACGTGCATATTTACCGTCACCTTAGTACCGGCAACCGTTTCCACCATAATCTCATAGTGAACGCCCTTAAACAACACGCTCAGGACTTCCCCTGTCAGCTTGCCGTCCTTTACGTCAACGATGTCAATATCCTCCGGGCGTATGACCACATCCACAGGTTCATTGGGCTTAAAGCCATAATCCACACAGTCAAACGTAATATCGTCAAAACGCACCTTATAGTCTTCCACCATCGTTCCCTGAATGATATTGCTCTCACCGATAAAATTCGCGACATAGCGGTTGGCAGGCTCATTGTAAATCTCCTGCGGTGTCCCTATCTGCTGGATTTCGCCGCCGCGTATCACAACAATCTTGTCAGACATAGTCAGCGCCTCTTCCTGGTCATGCGTGACGAAAATAAAGGTAATGCCTACCTCCTGCTGAATACGCTTGAGCTCGTACTGCATTTCCTTGCGAAGCTTCAAATCCAACGCCGCCAAAGGCTCGTCCAAAAGCAGCACCTTCGGCTCATTTACAAGGGCGCGAGCGATAGCGACCCTCTGCTGCTGTCCGCCGGACAGGAGCGTCGTGTTTTTGTTTTCATACCCCTCAAGACCGATAAGCTTAAGCATTTTCATTACCTTTTGCTCAATGACGTCCTTACCCATCTTTTTGATTTTGAGGCCGAACGCGATATTTTCGTACACATTTAAATGCGGAAACAGAGCATACTTCTGAAATACCGTATTTACCTCCCTTTTGTAAGGCGGTATGTCATTTATCTCCTGTCCGTCAAAAATCACCTGTCCCTCGTCAGCATTCAAAAATCCCCCGAGAATGCGGAGCAAAGTCGTCTTGCCGCATCCACTGGGACCCAAAAGCGTCACAAATTCATTTTCATAAATATCAAGACTTACACCCTTCAGAATAATCTGATTGTCAAAGCTTTTTACTATATTGCGAAATTCTATCAGTTTTTTCCCTTGCATTTGCTGCGTTCTCCTCTCCGGGCTGCGTGTGGTTCCAGCTTGTATTGCCGGCTGCAATTTACAGTTATAATATGTTATACCACAAAGCTGTCATTATTGCAAATTATCATATTAAATGGCATTGAGCGCTTGAAAAGGTATCGGTTTATGGAATATAGTGAATATATAAAATATTGGGAAACGGCACAGAAAATATTTTTGTTTTTCAAATTTTAACTACATTTTATTTTCGGCATTTATAATCTATGCAGACGACAAAAATATATGGCGTCCGAACATAAAGAACCGTTAAAGGAGGGACCAAGATATGCGCATACTTCTTGCCGAAGACGAGCGCTCGCTCTCGCGTGTATTAGTCACGATATTCCAAAAAAACAATTATTCCGTCGATGCCGTATATGACGGCGAGGAAGCGTTAAGCTACCTCCAGTCAGGAAACTATGACGCGGCGGTGCTTGACATTATGATGCCCAAGATGGACGGGATAACCGTCTTAAAAAAGACACGCCTGTCAGGAAACCAAATTCCGATTTTGATGCTCACAGCAAAAGGCGAGGTTGACGACAAAGTTTTAGGACTTGACAGCGGCGCCAACGACTACCTGCCCAAGCCCTTTGACACCAAAGAACTGCTCGCGCGGCTGCGCGCCATCACGCGAAGCCATATATCGGCGGACACAAAGCTGCGCATGGGAAACATTTCGCTCGACCGCTCGACCTTCGAGCTTTCCTCGCCCACAGGAAGCTTTCAGCTCGCCAACAAGGAATTTCAGATGATGGAATTTCTTATGTCAAACCCGCACAGCATCATTTCCTCCGAGCATTTTATGGAAAAAATATGGGGCTTGGACTCAGAAGCCGAGATTAATGTCGTATGGGTGTATATCTCATACCTGCGCAAAAAGCTCGCGGCGCTAAACGCGGACATTTGCATAAAGGCGTCGCGTAATGCAGGTTACTCTTTAGAACAAAACATTAAGAAAGTCTAAGGCGATAAAAGACATCGCCTAAGACTTTCTAAATGTTTAGAAAAACGCAAGGACGGCGTTTTTCTTGGTGCTTCTCACTAACATTTTTGCTGAAAGCCTATGGCGATGAAAGACATCGCTTATGGTTTTCTATATGTTTGGAAAACGCAAGGGCGGCGTTTTCTTGGTGCTTTCTACATCTATGGTGAAGCTCTATTCGATAACATAGAGTTTGTGGGAAATATACAAAACAAACGACGATTCGCATCGCGCACCAAGTCGCAGTTTTGTATATTTCACACAAACTCGGACGGTTGAGAACACTTTCCACAATCACATAATAATTTCAAGACGCATTTACGATATTACATTCGACAACATAGAATTTAGTCAAAATATATAAAATAAGCGGCGTCTTGCGTAGCACCTAGCCGCGTTTTTATATATTTTGACTAAATTCGGACGACTTAGAACACCTATACTAACACCTAGATTATTCAGAAAATGGAGGCCCTTTATGATTAAGAAACTACGAATTAAATTTACCGCACTTGCACTAACCGCACTGTTTGTTTTACTTGCCGTTATCGTCGTCGGCATGAATCTTCTTAATTATAAGTCCGTCATCGCCGAAGCTGACGAAACACTTTCTTTAATGTCGCGCAATAAAGGCATATTCCCAAACCTTGAAAAAGGCAGACCCAATGACCTCCCACCCGACATGTCGCCAGAAATCCCCTTTGAAAGCAGATTTTTTTCCGTATTCGTAAACGAATCCGGCGAAATTATCCACACAGACACCAGACATATATTCACCGTAGACGATTCAGCAGCGGCACAATATGCAGAAACAGTCCTCGAAAAAGACACCCCACATGGCTTTACCCAAAACTTCCGTTACATCCTCACCACCGAAACAAACGGCACACGCATCACCTTTCTTGACTGCGGCCGCAAACTCGATTTGTGCCGCGACTTTGCACTGTCCAGCATTGCCATATCACTTTTGGGATACGCACTTATCGCCATAGCAGTCTGCTTCTTCGTCGGAAAATTTATCCAACCAATCGCAGAAAGCTATGAAAAACAAAAGCGCTTCATCACCGACGCAGGGCACGAAATCAAAACCCCGCTCACAATCATCAACGCCAATGCCGATGTCCTGAAAATGGATATAGGCGACAACGAATGTCTGGAAGATATACAGCAGCAGACAAAAAGACTCACAAGCCTTACAAACGAGCTCGTGTATCTTGCGCGCATGGAAGAAACAAAAAATCCCATGCAAATGATAGAATTCCCCGTCTCCGACATCATACACGACACCGCCGCTCCCTTCCAGACACTCGCACAGACGCAAGGCAAGGAGCTTTCATGCCAAGTGCAGCCCATGCTCTCCATGTGCGGAAATGATAAGGCAATTTCCCAGCTCGTGTCCCTGCTTTTGGACAATGCACTCAAATACTCCCCGAAAGGCAGCCGTATTCTATTGAATTTTAAAAAGCAAGGCAAAAAGCTCGTGCTGACCGTAAGCAACACCTCCGTCACAGAGCTTTCCAATGAAAATCTGCGCCATATTTTTGACCGATTTTACAGGGCAGACGCCTCACGCAATTCCGAAACCGGCGGACATGGCATAGGTTTATCCATAGCACAGGCAATAGTGTCCGCGCACAAAGGCAAAATCAGCGCCGCCGCTTCCGATAATGACACCTTCCTCATCACTGCGACATTTGTTGGATAGATAGTTGGAATAGGCGACTTAGAAGTTATCCATTATTCAAGGGTTTCCAATGCCCCATGAATTTATAATGGATATCGTTGAGTTTTCTGCCGTCTATCTCTACGAGTTAAGAAGCAAACTGCTCACTGTCCGCTATGGTGCTTTTTCCCTTTACAAAAAAAGACGGCTACAAACTTCGCGTTCATAACCCCCTTGCACTGTGTTGCTATTTAATTTGATTGTGGTAATTCAATGCTGCGGATATGAGAACATTGGTGTCAATCAGTACCCTCACTCACCATCATCCTCATTTCGCAATTCTTTGACAAGCGCCATTATGTCATCATCAGAAGTAAGTCCTGCCTTCTCTGCTTCTCCCGCCATCTCGCTTTGCAATACCTGCATGGCGTAAATTGCAGAATTTACAATGCGGACAGAATTTCCCTCAACAATAAAGGAAATACGGTCTCCGCTTGCCACACCAAGCACTTCCCGAACATCTTTTGGAATAGTGACCTGCCCCTTTGCCATGACTTTTGCATTATCAACAAAGGCTTTTGCTGACATTTCTCATACCTCCTTATTGCTCGACAAAAAAAGTAGGGATTTCCCTACTTTTATTATACTCAAAATAACCAGAATATCAACTGTAAAAAATGGAAACGCACATTTTCTCAGAAATATTTGAAAAATGCAACCTCGCTCCCAAAATTTATTTTACAACATGGGATGACTACGCTATTATTTCAATGGTCGAAAATTCTTTTTTATTCTTTTTCTTTAAGTCCATTTAAGGTTGCGCTCTTATAATCTCAATAGTGACAGCTAAAACAGCTTAAAAAGCTGCAATACAGCCTGTCTTTATGCTTGTCCGCGGTTACTTTATCCGCGTGGCGGAAAGGAGAATCAGAAAGTGGTTTATCGGCATGAACTGAAGCACGAAATCAATAATGCGGACTTGCTGACGCTGCGGCTGCGGCTGCGGAGCATTATGCAGTGTGACCCCTATGCCATTGACGGAAAATATACTATACGCAGCCTCTACTTTGATACGCCGTCAGACACCGCACTGCGTGAAAAGCTGGACGGCGTAAGTGTCCGCGAAAAATTCCGCATACGCTACTACAACGGAAATATTCAGGATATTCATCTGGAGAAAAAAAGCAAGCTGAACAGCCTCGGCAATAAGCAATCCGCCACAATTACAGCTAAAGAGGCGCAGGCGATTGTTGACGGAAACCTTGACTGGCTGAAGGAGCACCCCCATGGACTTGTCCGCGAATTGTACGCAAAAATGCAGACAACAGGACTGTGCCCAAAAACAATCGTGGATTACACGCGGGAGCCCTTCGTATATGCCCCCGGAAATGTCCGCGTCACCTTTGACTATAACATACGCACAGGGCTTAGCTGTACAGACTTTTTAAATTGGGACTGTATCACGATTCCCGCGGGCGATGCTCCGATTATTATGGAAGTAAAGTGGGACAATTTTCTTCCCGACATAATCCGCGACGCAGTACAGCTTCCCGGCAGACGCGCAGGCGCTTTTTCAAAATATGCACAATGCCGTATATACGGCTAAATTTATGTTTACATAAAAAATGCAAAGCTCTATTCGACAACATAAAATTTAGTCAAAATACATAAAATAAGCGGCGTTTCGCGGAGCGCCCATGTACTTTATCTGTGATACAGTACATTGACGCGATTTTTATATATTTTGACTAAATTCGGACGGTTTAGAACACATTTCACAATTACCTAAATAATACTAACAACTAAAAGGAGATTAAAAACTATGAATTTCAACGACATCTTCAAATCAAGCTTTATGGAAAATGTAACTGCAGTAAGCCTTCTTGATATGGCTATCGCTCTGGTTTTGGCTTTCTGCATAGGACTGTTTATTTTTATGGTATACCAAAAGACATACCAAGGCGTGATGTATTCATCAAGCTTTGGCGTGACACTCATTGCTATGACTATGATTACGACCGTCGTAATCCTCGCCGTTACCTCCAATGTGATTTTGTCCCTCGGCATGGTCGGCGCGCTGTCTATCGTCCGCTTCCGCACCGCAATCAAGGAGCCTCTTGACATCGCGTTTCTGTTCTGGTCGATTGCTGTAGGAATAGTACTTGCGGCGGGCTTTATCCCCCTTGCCGTTATCGGCAGCGTTATTATCGGCGTGATTCTTCTCATTTTTGTAAACAAGAAATCTCACTGCAATCCATATATCGCAGTCCTGTCTTGCGATGGCAGCGAAAGCGAAAAGGCGGCAAAGGAATACCTTAGCAAAATGACAAAGCGCTGCACAGTCAAAAGCAAGAGCGCGCAAAAAGGCATGGTGGAGGTCAATTTTGAAATCCGACTGAAAGACGATAATACGGACTTTATCAATGAGCTTTCTGAAATGCAGGGCATAAAAAGCGCAGTGCTTGTAAGCTACAACGGCGACTACATGGGATAGGGGGCAGAACAATGTCAACCAGCAGACATATGGGCAAAATCTGCATTACCGCCATTATAATATCACTCGCGCTTACCATTTTTATTTTATGCGGCGCAGCCCTTAACTCCTCCGCGGAAGGCAGGACAATGGGCTATGAGGACATGATTTTTGACACAGCTTCTGTACATACTATCGACATCGTGATGAACGACTGGGATGAATTTATTGAAACCTGTGAAAGTGAGGAGTACAGCCCCTGCGCGGTCGTTATTGACGGCGAAAGCTATAAAAATATAGGCATACGCGCAAAGGGAAATACATCGCTTAGCTCAGTCCGCTCTATGGACAGCACGCGCTACAGCTTTAAGCTTGAATTTGACCATTACGAGGACGGAAAAACCTACCATGGGCTTGACAAGCTGTGCCTGAACAATTTAATCCAGGACAACACAATGATGAAAGATTACCTTGTCTATCAAATGATGGGCGATTTCGGAGTGGACGCGCCGCTTTGCAGCTACGCCTATATTACGGTCAACGGCGAGAACTGGGGGCTATATCTTGCTGTCGAAAGCGTGGAGGACAGCTTTTTGCAGAGAAATTATGGAAATAACAGCGGAAATCTGTATAAGCCTGACAGCATGAGCTTTGGCGGCGGGCGCGGCAACGGCAAGGACTTTAATTTTGATGACTTTGATTTTGATGATGATACAAATTCACAGAATGTGCCGCAAAAAGACTTGAATGATGAAATGGCGGGCGAAGACTTCCCCGCACCTCCGGATAACCAAGACAGCGATTTTCCCGCACCGCCAGACGGACAGAGCGGAACCGGGCAAGAGCAGGATGGTGACAACGACACCTTTGGGGAAAGAGGAAATGGCTTTGGCGGTGAAATGCCAAATGGCGATGAAATGCCAAATGATGATGAGATGCCAAGCGACGCTGAAATGTCAGATGGTGGTGGAATGCCAAATGGCAATGGGATGCCAAACGATGGCGAAATGCCAAATGACAGTGAGATGCCAGGCGGCGGTGGAATGCCAAACGGCGGCAGAATGCCAAATGGTGGCGGAATGAACGGCGGCGCCAGAGGAAGCGATGATGTAAAACTGAAATATATCGACGATAACGCTGAAAGCTACAGCAATATTTTTGACAACGCCAAAACGGATATTACATCTGCCGACAAAATGCGCCTAATCTCGTCCCTCAAAAACCTCAGCGAATACACAGACCTTGAAAATACTGTAGATATCGACGAGGTAATCCGCTATTTTGTAGTACACAATTTCGTGTGCAACGGCGACAGCTATACAGGCTCAATGATTCACAACTATTATCTGCATGAGCAGGATGGACAGCTTGCTATGATTCCATGGGACTACAACCTCGCCTTTGGCTCTTTCCAAGGCGGCAACGCCGACAGCTCGGTAAATGCGGACATTGACAATCCCGTTTCGGGAGGCAGCGCGGACGACCGTCCGATGGTTGGGTGGATATTTTCCGATGAAAAATATACGCAGGAATACCATGAGCTTTTTTCCGAATTTGTCGAGCGATGGTTCTCCAACGGACAGCTTGCGCGGATGATTGAGGACACACAGGCGCTTATAAGACCTTATGTTGAAAAAGACCCGACAAAATTCTGCACAACAGAGGAATTTGACGACGGCGTACAGGCTCTTGAAACTTTTGTGACGCTTAGGGCTGAGGCCGTAAGCAGACAGCTTTCGGGCGACACCTCCGCTGTAGACACATCAGGGCTTGACATCTCCGCTATGGGAAATATGGGGATGGGCGGAGGCTTTGGCGGCAAGGACGGTGAAGGCGGTGAAAAGCACAGCCGCCGCAATGCTCAATTTTCACATTAATTGAAACGCGGTCTAAATACAATGCCCCGCAGCACTATGCTCGGGTATTGATTTAGACCGTATTATTCATTTTGCATGAACATTATTAAGCATAACCGCAGCCGCTTCGTTCCGGCCTGTTATCAGCCTTTATATACCGAGAGTTAAATTCCATATTAATCTCACGAAGCTCTTTTCTGCCGTCTATGTAATCCTGATACATTTCCGCGAGCCCAGCCATACAGCCGTCGCAGTTTGCGCTGATGTTTCCAAGCGATTCCGATATGATTTTCTCTCGTTCTTCCTTTGTAGTCTCGCTTATTAAATATCCCATAATGCCGTCTCCTTTATTCCGCTGACAAATTCCCGTCCTCAGTCCAGACAGAACCGATGTCAAGCCCATTTTTTACCAGAAAGTTGTCATCTACGCTCAAATATCGGCGCGCGCCGTTTTCGTCTTCCAATGTCACAGTGACTTTGGGCTTTTCGCCGGGCATTAATTCCTCACAGCCATAATCACCGTCAAATATCCGCGTTATTTTCCACATGTTTTTCAATTCTTTCTTTATTATACTACATTAATTATGACCGTTTTAATCCTGCGCAAAATCAAACGCAATCTGCGCGAAGTTATAGAAGCCTAAGTACCAGATATTGAAATCATGTCCGCCTCTCAATTCCTGCCACATGAAGTTTTTTCCGTCTTCAAGTTTATCACAGACATCAGGCAGAGATTTCGCCGCCGCGGAGGCGCTTGCGTAGGCAATCGTGTCATCCGTCCCGCAGATATTGTAAAAATAATATACCTCATATGGGCTATCCGCAAGAATTTCCGCCGTTTTGGAAGCCGGATTGCTTGTCGGCGCGGCGGAAAACGCGCCGAAATATCCAAACAAGTCCAGACATTCGCCAATGCCGATATTGATAGTCTGCATACCGCCCATGGAAAGCCCTGCCATCGCGCGGTGCTCCCTTGCGGAAGCAGGGTCATAATCGGCGGCATCGCCATCCCCGTAGGTAGAATATGTCGCCTCGATATACGGAATCAAATCGTTTCTCAGCTCCTGCCCAAACACATAAAAAGAATTATAATCAGAACCGTTTGCCGCGTGATTGCTGCTTGAGCGTCCGTTGGGCGTTACTACAATGAACGGTTCAATGTCGCCGTTGTAAATCAGGTTATCCATGATGAGCTTTACCTTGGAGCTTGCCGTATTCATGCCCCATTCATTCTCGTCGCCGCCAATGCCATGCATCAGGTACAGCACATTGTACTGCTTATCCTCACTGTAGCCGTAAGGCAGATAGACATTCGCATTCTTGGTAATCTCATCACCGTTTCCAAAATAATCTTTAGTTGTATATGTGATTTTTTCGATTGTTCCCGATTCTTCAAGCTGATATCTTATGTACTTTGACGGAATACTGTCTCCTATTTCGGCAGTCGGCTCCCTAAGTGCCTCCGTCTGCTCCTCCGACGCCTCTTCCGCACCCACCGTCTCCTCAACCTTTGCCGTTTCCTGCCGAATCGCCTCGGCAATCATTTCCTCGTCTGCCTTCATCGCAGCTTCCTCCGTTTCATGCTGGTTTTCTTTTTCTGTTTCAATTTCCTGACGGATTTCTTTTTCTGTTTCAATTTCCGGTTCCGGTTTTGACGCTCCGCATGCGTTTAAAAAACAGAGCGCCGCAATCAATGCCGGTATTCCGCATTTTGGAAAATGCTTCTTCATACCTGCCCTCCTCATATATTTATGCCGTTTATTCCTTAGCATCAGGCAGGCTTTTCATAGGTTCGCCCCATTTACCCAGATATCTCCCGTCAACAGAAGAATATGTTTCCTCGCCCGAAGCAAGTACGGGTGCCGCCTGCAGAAGCCTTTCCGCAAATGGAACAGAGGTATCCAGCAGTCTTTCATCCTTTGTCACATTGCGAATCAGACATAGGAAAATATCTGAACCGCCGCCCATCGGAATTGTCTTTTTTACCTCCAATTCAAAACTGACAGGGCTGTCAGAAATAGTCGGCACATCAAGCACCTCGCCCCATTCTACTTTCGGCAGTCGCTTCATCTTGTCAGATACATTCCTTCCGTATGTACAGCCGTAATAGTCTGCCAGCGGCAAGAGCTCCTCTGATACAAGATTTGCCGAAAACACGCCATTTTTGCGTATCAAGTCCTTGGTCTGCTTTTCCTCGCCTATACACGCCATCACTCCAAGCCCTTCCGGAGAATCGAAATATCCAAACCAACAAAACAGCCCAAAATGCGGCTGGCCGTCCTCCTGCTTTGTACCGTAAAGAAACAACGCCTGTGGGCAGAAATCATTGCCAATATTAGTTTTTACCTTTGCCATCATATACATCCTTTCCTTTTTTTAATGCCTGCTCCGTCCGTTCCAGGTTGGAAACGATACGGTCAAGATATTGTTCCAGTTCTTTGATTTCTTTTTCCTCAAAATCCTGAAAAAATAAAACATTCATCTGTTGGGAAATCTGATCATATCGCTCTTTTAGTGCATGTGCCTTGGGGGTAAGGCTGATAAGGCTTTGGCGCCTGTCGGTGGGTGAAGCCCCGCGGCATATCAAGCCTTTTTCTTCCATTCTGCCAAGCATAGCGGTAAGCGTGTTTTTCGCCAATCCCGTTTTTTGCGCAAGCTCCACGATAGGTATACCCTCGCTTTTCCACAGCACATAAAGAATATGTCCCTGCGGCCCGTTAAATTCCTCTACGCCGCATGACTGCAAAAGCCTGTCAAAAATTCTCCCTTGAATCTGTTTAATATGAGAAATCAAAAAACCTGTCCGTGTTTCCAAATTTATTTCACATCTCCCTGACTGACCGCTTCTCAGGGGTGAAGCGGCATTTTTTACTGTACAGTATCAAGAGGACGTCTCCTCCTGCAAATATGGTACTATATAGAACTTATTTTGTCAAGCTGCAAATTTCAACTGACGCGCAAACAATTTAAAATCACAACTGACAAAGCGGCAGAACTATGCTATAATTTAAAAGAGGTGAATTTATGTCAAACACAGTAAAAAGCATTAAACAGTTAAATCTTGAGGACGATTTTCTTTTCGCAAAGGTAATGAGCGATACGGAAATATGTAGAAAAGTTTTAGAAAAAATACTTGGTGTTTCCATACGGGAGGTTTCCATTCCTGCTACACAGAAGACAATAAATATGCTGTATGATGGCAAAGGAATTCGTCTTGACGTATATCTTAATGACGACGAGGGAACGGTATACAATGTAGAAATGGAGCGCGGCCGGCACAAAAAAGCCATACTTCCCAAAAGGTCAAGATACTATCAGGGAAATATCGACCTTGACATCATTTCTGCGGGTGAAGATTACAGGGAGCTGAAAAAATCTTTTGTCATATTCATATGCACCTTTGACCCTTTTGGGGAGCAGCGACATATGTACACCTTTGAAAACAGGTGCATTGAAATCCCTTCCCTTAAACTTGGAGATGAAACCACAAAGATTTTTCTGAACACAAAAGGCAATATGCAGGGTGTCGATTCGGAAATGCAGGAATTTCTTTCTTATGTGGAAAATACAACAGACGACTTTGCGGCACAGGCAAAAAGCCCGCTCATAAAAGAAATCCACAATATAATGTACCCTATAAGGTAGACACGGCAAGAAAAAGGGATTGCTTGAAATGTTTATTACCGCTAGGGGAAACA